>DEXK01000011.1:554089-700001 GCA_002364085.1 Balneolaceae bacterium UBA3186
TATCAGCTATCAGCTATCAGCTAAACGAAAGATTAATCAAGCCAATTCAAAACTTTTTGACTATTATTACGAACAAGGCACAAATAAATAATCACAAGCACATACTTTGAGTTTAAAAAACGAAGCACAGTCGGGTTATGGAACCAAGAAATTCTATCAGGAATACGTTTCCGGGATGTCCAAAGACCGTATTTCCAAAGAGCTTACTGCCGATACCGATCGTTTAAAACTGTTATATAAAGAAGCTGTTGAAGATATTGAACGCCAACAAGGTCAAAATCTTCCCGGACATGTTAAATTCCTTCGTGTATTTTCTGATCTGACTCAACGCCTTAATCCTACAAGAAGGTTAGCATTCGGGTTAGGCTCTGTTGGATTTGTATCTCATTATTTAGTGAACATTTTTGGACTGGAAGGAATTGTTTTCTTTTCTGAGTTACTTCTCCCCTTTGGTTTTGTATCTATGTTCCTGCTGCTATTGGTAGAGTTACTCGAAAAATCTGATGTACAAAAAGAGATCGATCTTGCCAGAGATATTCAGTTAAGTCTGTTGCCAAGCACATCACTTAATAAGAAGAATTTAGAAGTCTATTCCTTTGCACACACTGCTAAAGAAGTAGGCGGCGATTATCTGGATGTGATCGATACTGAAAAAGGCACGTATGTAATTATTGCTGATGTTTCCGGAAAAGGACTTTCGGCAGCTCTGTATATGGTCAGGATGCAGGCCTTAGTAAATATGTTGGTCACCAAAGAACATCCTTCACCAAAAGATCTGTTCATTCAACTAAATGATTACGTAAAAAGTAACAGTCGTGATAAAACCTTTGTAACCGGTTGTGTGGGTTTTTTCCCAAATGACAAAGAAGAATTCGAATATGTTCGCGCCGGACATAATATCCCGATCTATTACAGCAGAGAAAGAGATACTACATTTAACTTAAAAGCCGATGGATTCGCTTTAGGCATGACCAACAGTGCCCTGCTTGCAAAACATCTGGAAGTAAAGAAATTCCACTTCAAACCCGGCGATTCTGTTCTTTTCTATACTGATGGGTTAAACGAATCCCGAAACCATCGCGGTGAAGAATACGGTGAAGAACGTATTCAGTCCTTAATGGAGATCTATGGCTCCCTTCATGCTAAAACCATAGTTAAAAAACTCCAAAGCTCTTTAGAAGCCTTCATCGGTCAGGAAGCCCCTCTTGATGATGTGACTTTTACGTGTGTGCACAGGCCGGAGTAAGAATTACCGAGTGATTTTATTTTTTTTATGATTTTATGCTGATTCTCCATCAGAGATAATCAGTTAAATCACTTGCAATCAGAAAATCAGCGATCAAAAAAAGCCAACCCGATTTCTCGAATTGGCTTTAATTTTGTGGAGGTGCGGGGAGTCGAACCCCGGTCCGAAACAGTAAACCTACAAACATCTACATGTTTAGTTACTGATTAAATTTCGCGAGAAGCCGAGCCCAGTAACAAAGCGACTTCAAGCTATTCTGTTTAAGTTTCACGCATTGTAGACAGAAAACACCAATACGCTATCCTATCTTGTATGATGTTCAGCCCGGCACTGATAGGCACGCTAACCGGGGGAACAGACTAGTCAGCTTACGCTGCTAATCGGTATGAGTAATTATTGTCAATTACATTAATTTCCATAATGGTTATTATTACGAGATCCATTGGACAATCTCGACATGCAACCTGCGATATTACGCGTCCCGTCGAAGCCAGAACACCCCCATCTTTGTTGCTCATCTAAAATACGAATAATTTGAGACATTATTTTACCGGCTTTGCCGGAATTAAAAATTAAAGATGTAAGATTATAAAAAATTGAATGATTAGCTTGTAACTTAACTTTGTAATTTAAAGGATTCTTTGTTTTAAGTTGGTTCAATGAATCTTTAATTTTTAATCTTACATCTTTAATTGTAGAAAAATGAAATTCGGAAGCGTTGACGACCCTGGAAATTTAGACCTTTCACTCCCACAGGACCATCCCGATACCTATAAAGTGTTGGAATCAAATAAACAGGGACAGCTGGAAGGAATATATGTGGGCTGTGCAAAATGGAATAAGAAAGATCTGAAAGGGTTTTACCCACGGGGCACAAAAGATGAACTAGAATATTACGCCAAACAATTCAACTCTATTGAATTAAATGCCACACATTACAAAATATATGGTGAGGATGTAATTTCCGGGTGGAGAGAAAAATCCGGAGATAATTTTAAGTTCTTCCCAAAAGTGGTGAACAGTATTAGTCATTTTAAAAGATTAAAGGGTGTGGAAGCATTAGTTGAAGAATACACACTCCCGATCAGAGCTTTTGAAGAGAAATTAGGGATGATCTTTCTGCAATTGAGAGATGATTTTAAACCCAAAGATTTTGATCGTGTTGAACGATTTTTAGAAATCTGGCCAAAAGATCTCCCATTGGCAATAGAACTCCGTCATACGGATTGGTACAATGATGATACCGTAGCCACCCGAACTTATCAATTGTTTGAAGAGCATAACGTGTCAAATATCATTACTGATACCGCTGGGCGCCGGGACCTTCTTCATATGCGACTTACAACTCCGGATGCTTTTATCCGATATGTAGGAGCAAACCATCAGACAGATTATTCCAGACTGGACGAATGGGTAGACAGACTTAAGATCTGGAAGAATCATGGTTTGAGAAATCTGTACTTCTTTGTTCATCAAAATGTAGAGAAGGAATCTCCTTTACTGTCCGCCTATTTCATTGAGAAATTGAATAAAGCTCTTGGCACAGATCTGGATTTACCTAACAAAGATCCTGAGCCCCCAAAACTGGATCTATAAATCACATTTTCTTAACAATAAAAAGCTAGTTCATTCGCTAACTTTTTGTTCTAATAATCGTCTAAGCCAAAAAAATGATTGCCACGCATTTATGATAAAAAAGATTCTGTTAGTTTTAGCCTTATTGACTCCGATTTCTATTTTTGCCCAAAAGGCTTCCATTAACGGATACGTTACCGACAAAAGTTCAAGAGAAACACTACTAAGCGCAAATGTCGCTCTGTTAGAAACTAATCGAGGTACTACAACAAACACATTGGGATATTTTTCCCTCACTAATCTCGAACCTGGAACATATACGATAGCATGCTCTTATATTGGATTTGAGTTATTCAGGAAAACAGTGACTCTCTCTGAAAATGAAACTCTCCGCTTAGATATTGAGCTCGAGCCAAATGTAGTTGCTACTGAAGAAATAGTGGTTACAAGCGAACGTATAATAGAAGCTCAAAAGAATATTGGCACACAAGACATAAACACAGAGCTAATAACTTCGTTGCCAAAGGTTTTTGAAGCAGATGTTTTTAGATCTATTCAACTTTTGCCGGGTGTAAAAGCTGCCTCTGACTTTTCAAGTGGTTTATATGTACGTGGAGGAAGCCCGGACCAAACTCTAATCCTTCTCGATAGAAATACCGTTTATAATCCGAGTCACTTTTTCGGTTTTTTCTCTACATTTAATCCGGATGCTATTAAAGATGTACGTCTCTATAAAGGTGGATACCCCGCTGAATATGGAGGTCGTTTAAGCTCTGTACTTACCATCTATAATAAAGATGGTAACCGAAATCGTACTGAAGGAACTGCTACTTTGGGAATGTTGGCATCTCGTGTTTCAATTGAAGGGCCTTACAAAAAAGGATCATGGATGTTTTCTGCAAGAAGAAGCACTCTGGAACCGGTTCTCGCCGCATTAAGAAGTACCAGTGATAATATTCCTTCAAGCTTTTACTTTTTGGATTACAATGGCAAAGTAAATTTTGACGCTACAAAGAATGATAAACTCTCATTAGCATTTTATTCCGGTCAAGATAAAGTGAATTTCCCATTTTCAGACGATGCAGAATTCAAACTCAATTACGGAAACAGAACTTTAAGCGGTAACTGGACCCATATATTTAATGAAAAGCTATTTTCGAATTTCGTACTTACAGGTTCTCAATACTTCAATTACCCAGAACTTGAGCTGGGCGGAACCCCAATAGAAAGAAGAAATAACATTTATGACTATTCTATAAAAGCTGATCTTGAATATCTTCCTAATGAAAAGCATGAACTTGCAATTGGGGTTTGGGCAGGAACACTAACTATTAGATTGAATGATCGTTTTGATAATGAACCTAGCTTCAGTTCCAGAAGTCATTCTCGTTATAGTTCTCTATACATTTCCGATACTTGGCGACCAACCGAAAAATGGAAAATTGTGAGTGGTTTACGAAGCAGCTATTTATCCGATGGAAACTACATGAGACTTGAACCTCGCCTCTCTCTGGAGTACAAAGCTACTGATAGAATTCGGTTACAAACAGCTTATGGTCGCTATAACCAATATCTAACTCTTATAACGAATGAAGCCTTTTCCGGTTTTGATGTTTGGCTAACAGCAGATGATGGTGTAAAACCTTCCTTTGGAGATCAATACATAATAGGAGCTAAAACAATTCCATTCGAAGGCTTCGGTTTTGATGTAGAACTATACTATCGAACCATGAATGATATTTTTGAACTGGATCCCTTTTTACAGGATGTATCAGGACTTGACTACCCCGAATTATTCAGGATAGGAAATGGCGATGCTTACGGTGCTGAATTCTTTTTTGAAAAAAGAGCCGGAAATTTAACCGGTTTCGTAGGGTACACTTTTGCCTATACCTGGAAAAAATTTAATGATTACAACAACGGCATAGATAGCCCTGATGGATCAGGCAGAAGATACCCTCCTAAATACGATAGAAGGAATGATGTGAACTTGGTTCTGTCTTATAAACTCAGCAGAAAATGGAAATCAACAATTTCATTTAATTATGCAACGGGGCAAGCATATACTGAAGTTCTTGGACAATATTCTGCTAATAACACTCCCTGGGCTAATGATCAGCTAAATACATTCACTGTTGGAAAAATAAACGCTTCCAGATTGCCCCCTTATCACCGCATGGATATTTCATTTTCCAGACTGGGCACTTTCTTTGGGCTTGGAAATGCAGAATGGCAATTTCAAATTATAAATGTTTATTCTCGAAGAAACGTCTGGTTCTATAATTTCGATTTCGATGAAAATCCTGTAGAAAGAACCGAAGTACCTCTTCTCCCTTTACTCCCTACAATATCTTATACAGTAAATTTCTAGGTTTATGAGATCTCTATTAATCACCTTAACCCTCTTTTCAATAATTTTTATTTCTTGTGATCTCTATCCTCAAGACGACTACAAGGAATATTATGTAGTGGAGAGCTATTTGATCGCACAAGATCCGTTAGCTCCCATTTATCTTTCAACTACTGCTCCTGCAACTTCTGCCTATAGTTTTGAAGATTATGCGGTCTCAGGAGCAAATGTAAGAGTTCATCTTTTATCTGATGATGGTGATTCTAACATTGTTCAAACTTTTGCTTATCAACTTGACAGCGCAGGAGTTTATAGTTCTGCTTTTCAACATACAGTCTTACCATCCAGAACCTACCAGCTTCAAATCACGGATTTACCCAACGACCCAACTGCTTCCATTATCGGATATACAACCGTACCTGATACTTTTAGTAATGTAAGTGAGGTTCCAGACACTGTGATCTATCAATCTGAAAACCAGATCGAAATTGACATTACTCCAAGCCTTAATACACAAAGGCAAAGTTATTTTATCTTTACAACTATCGCCTTAAATCCCAGCAAAGAAAATTTTACTCCTTTGTATTCTGACTTTTTTGATGATCAAGAAGATGAGGTTGGCGATTTTGTAAAAACAAGTTCCGGAATAGTAAATGAAGCTAATTTTGAAACTAAACCGAATGGCATTGTTACATTAAAATATCCATGGCTTGCCGTAGCTTTTTATGGAGACAATCAAATTGTTGCAAATATTATTGATGATAATATATACGATTTTCTTCGCTCTCAGTCGGTACAATTAGGAGGTTCTACATTATCTCCTGGAGAAATCCCGAATGTACTATATAGACTGGATGGCGGAATAGGAGTGTTTGGATCACTTGCTGCTGATACTATCCAGACCTATATTGAAAGACCATCTTCAATTGATTTTAATCAGTAAATGAAAAAATTAGCAGTTATTTTTTCCTTCTTTTTATTTACAACCTCGTCATTTGCTCAAACTACCGGAGAATTTGAAATTGCCAGAGCAAAATACCGTGGAGGTGGCGATTGGTATAATGATCCTTCTGCTCTTTCTAATCTCATTAGTTTTGCAAAAGCTCAATTTTCCATCGCAATTAAAACAGAATATAAAGATGTATCCATTGGCAGCAGTGATCTACATAGTTATCCTTTTATCTTTTTAACTGGTCATGGGAATATCAATATCAACTCGTCTGAAGCGAATAATCTGAGGACATATCTTGATAACGGAGGTTTCCTTTACATTGACGATGACTATGGAATCGACGAACATGCCAGAAATATGATGAAGCAGGTCTACCCAGATGAAGAATTCATCGAATTGCCTTATTCACATCCTATTTATAACAATGTTTTTAATTTCGAAAACGGCTTACCAAAAATTCATGAACATGATAATCAATCCCCAAGGGGCTTTGGGTTATTCCGAAATGGAAAGATGGTCGTGTTCTATACATTCGAGTCAAATCTAGCAGATGGTTGGGCTGATGCAGAAATACATAATAATCCTGCTTCCGTTCGTCAACAGGCTCTTAGAATGGGTACAAACATATTAGTCTACGCTTTAACAACTCTTTAAGTTAAGCTCTATGAATTTAATTAGTCCATATTTAATCTTTCAGGGAAACTGTGAAGAAGCCATCAACTTCTATCAACAGTGTTTAGGCGGAGAAGTATCTGTTCGACGATTTGGAGAAACTGAAATGCCTGTTCAGGATGATTATAAAAATAAGATCATGCATGCAGAGCTTACTTTTGGCGAAATGAAAATTATGTTCTCTGATGGGGCCCCTCATAAAAAAATAATAAAAGGAGATAATATTCAGATAAATTTAAATTTTGATGAGGAAACTAAGCTTGAAGAAACCTTTCAAAAATTATCAGTTGGCGGAACTGTTACAATGCCTCTTGAAATTACCTTCTGGAATGCAAAATTTGGAATGCTAGAGGATAAATTCGGAATACGATGGATGGTAAATTATTTACTAAAGGATTAACCCTGATCTAATAATAGCTCTCTATACTTTCCAAAATAGTTTCCAATACAAATTTTAGCTGCTCAGTAGTGATAATCAATGGAGGTGCTAAACGAATCAATGTATTTGAATGGAGTGTCCAACCTAAAAGGATTCCTTTATCAAAACAATAGTTGACTACATATTCAGTAACATCCCTGTTTTCCATCTCTAACCCCAGCATAGCGCCTACTCCTCTTACCTCAACAATACCTCTACTCTTTAATGTACTTTTGACAATTTGTTCTATCTCGGAAGCTCTTTGTAAATAATTTCCGCTTAATAATTCTTTCAAATTGGCGTAGGCAGCAGCACAGCTTACAGGATGACCTCCAAAAGTTGTAACATGATTCAAAGGTGGATCAAATTTAAAGGTTTGAAAAATTTTTGTAGAAGAAACAAATCCACCAATGGGCATACCTCCACCCATAGCTTTAGCAATGCATAAAATATCAGGGATTACTTCATATTGTTCGAACGCAAAAAGCTTACCTGTCCTCCCAAATCCACTTTGGATCTCATCAAATATTAAAAGTACACCACATTCATTGCATCTTTTTCTAATTGACCGAAGCCACTTTTTCTCTGCAGGAATGATTCCTCCTTCTCCCTGAATGGGTTCAAGAATTACTGCAGCAGTTTTTATATCGATTAAATCAAGTACTCTTTCAGAATTAAATTCACTAAAATGAACATCCGGTAATAGCGGCAGGTATGGATCTCGGTAAATATCTCTTCCTGTCACGCTAAGTGAGCCATGCGTATCGCCATGATAACTATTCTTAAATGCAACAAGCTTAGTTCTTTGTGTATATTTCTTTGCCAATTTTAAAGCACCTTCGGTAGCTTCAGTACCGCTATTTACCAAATAGATTTGTTCCATAGAGGCCGGCAATTGTTCTAGCAACAACTGAGCGAATTCTATCTGAGGCTTTTGAACAAACTCCCCGTAAACCATAACATGAAGATGTTTATCAATTTGTTCATGCAGTGCGCTGATCACTTTGGGATGCTTGTGCCCTAAACTACTTACTGCAATTCCCGAAATAAAATCCAGATAAGATTCTCCCGAAACAGTATTGATGTAGCATCCCTCGGCATTAGAAATTTCCAATGCCATAGGAGTATCACTGGTTTGTGCAATTATCTTTTTAAATAAAAGTTTATTCAACGTTACTGATATAAGCTAAAATATTATAAATTAATTATGCTATAGTTAAGGTAAATTACAATATTGTTCCAACTAATAATCTATCTAATTAAATGAAAACAAGCTTCTTACTTCTCATTTGTGCTCTAGTTTCATTGAATTGCGCTAATAAGAAAAATTCAACCTCAAAATCTGAAGATAAACCTAAAGCAGAATTAAGCTTAGCACCCGGTCATATTCATGCAGATCTTAAAATCACTTTTATCAAAGATGAAGAAAAACGCAAAGTTATAACAGCTGAAGTTTTAGAAGTTCTGAAATATGGAAGTTCTACTGAACCAGTTCCAGCCAATTCAAGTATTAAGTTTTATGTAACAAATGATGCTCTTGGTACGACAAAAGATTACCTGATCCTAAATAATAAAATCAATGCTGTACTATCAAAATCAGAAGGCCCCATGATGATGGGTGATCAGAAAAGCGAAGATTTATGGAAACTAATAACTATCAATAACTAATTATGACAAAACGAATACACTTTAATTTCAGCGTATTTATACTATCAATTTCGCTGTTTCTTTTAGTTTTTTTATTGCCAAATCAGACTCCAAATAAATCTGTAAACTTATTCGTACCTGATATTGAAGAAAGCGTCTTAGATAGAGCAGAAAATTCACAAGCTAGAAGAGATCATTTCTTTCGTTTGACAAGAAATCCAGTCACAAATTCAATTCCTGATAATATTAGAACTCTTGAATTGGCATACGCTAAAAGCCTTGAGAATTCCTTTAATTATAAATCCAATACACTTCAGGAAGAAATTGAAATTATAGAAGCCGGACCTAATGATGTTGGAGGAAGAACACGCGGTTTAGGTGTTGATTCCAGAAATTCGAATATTATTTTAGCAGGCGGAGCTTCCGGAGGGATGTGGAAAACAACAGATGGTGGACAAAATTGGGTTCAAACAAGTGATTTGGGTCAAAATCTTGGAGTAACGTCATTAGTTCAAGATCCTACCAATTTAGATACTTGGTATTACGCAACTGGTGAGTTTTCAGGCGGTTCTTCAAGAGCACGAGGTGGTGGTGGAACACTTTACGGTTCAGGATTATTTATTTCAACGGATAACGGTGACAACTGGGCTCAAATTCAGGCAACTGCTGATGAAGACGTATCTTTCAATTCTGAATTTGATTTTATTTCAAGAGTTGAAATCAGCCCTACTACCGGAACAGGTTTCTTTGCTAGTAATGCTTTAGGCATTTATAGATCAACAAATGGTTTTACTACAAATACCAGCGTTCTTGGAAATCCTAATGAGCATATACATAGTGATGTTCAAGTTGCCTCCAACGGGATGGTTGTTGCAGTTATTTCAGAACCTTTTAGTGGCTTTACTCCTGAAAATGATCCCGGAATATATATTTCTACAAATGATGGAGTAAGCTGGATTGATGTTACTCCTGCATCATATCCTTCCTCTCCGGGAAGAGGAGTGATAGGAACTTCTCAATCAGATCCGGGAATATTTTATGTATTCGTTGCAGATAATTCTAACAATGCCGCTTTATTTCAAGTTGATGCTACCGATTTGAACAATATTACTACATCAGACTTAACAGATAATATCCCTGATTTTGGAGGTGACTCTAATCAAAGACCTGTTGGCGATCTTAACCTTCAAGGTGGTTATAATATGGTATGTGAAGTTCACCCGTTAGATAAAGATATAGTGCTTATTGGAGGTACTAATCTTTTTAGATCAGTTGACGGTTTTTCAAGTGTTCCCCTGGATAACAATTCTGATGGCTATACTGATGATGCTGAAAAAGATAAGTATTGGATTGGAGGTTACAGTTCAGCTAATAATGTATCTCAATATTTTAATCATCATCCTGATCAACATGCAGCTGTATTCGATCCTAATTCTCCCGACAGATTAATTTCAAGTCATGACGGTGGAATTTCTGTAACATCTAATATCAAAAGTAATAGTATTAGCTGGACTAGTTTGAACAATGGGTATAATGTGACTCAATTCTATACAGTTACATTACATCCTGATGCTGGCGATGATAGAATATTAGGAGGAACTCAAGACAATGGTTCTCCTTACTTTTATTATTCCGATTTAACTGGAACATCAGGCTCTGATGATATCTCTTCAGGTGATGGCGCTTATGCATATTTGGGAAACAATTATTTAACTACTTCTTCTCAAGGAGGTCGTTTAATTCAATACCAATATGATGTATTTGGTGATCCGATTCAATTTTCTTACATCGCCCCACTTTCAGCTGGTGGACAATTATTCATTCACCCTTATTTGGTTAACCCTAATAATGAAGATATAATATTCTATCCTGCTGGAGTAAAACTATACAGAAATAATTCTGCTACGAGTTTACAAAGAAATACATCAAATTCTAGTGGAACTTCTGAGGGTTGGACAGCACTAAATAGTTTTGCTGTGCCTACCGGAAGATTAATTTCGACTCTAGAGATTAGTACAACTAATCCGGAAGATGTTTTGTATTACGCTTCTTTTTCTGACAATTTTGTTCCAGAAATATTCAGAGTTGTAAATGCTTCTACGAGTACAAATTCGGCAGATAGAACTAAAAAAACTTTCACGGCTAATAATTCTACTTCAATTCCACCACAAGGTGCATATATACATGACATTGCAGTAAGTGAAGATAATGGAAATGAAATTATGGTAGTGATTTCGAATTATAGTACAGAAAGTATTTATTACTCAACCGATGGTGGAGACAACTGGACTGGCGTAGGTGGTAATCTTGAACCGGCTAGTGGTAATGGCCCTTCCGTAAGAAGTGCTGCTATTACTAAAACTTCGATTGGTGAAAAAACTTACTATGTTGGTACAAGTACAGGTTTGTATGCAACTAACACCCTTAATGGAGCAAACACAGAGTGGAAATTGCAAGGAGCTTCAACAATTGGCAATACTGTTGTTGAGTACTTGGATTATCGACCATCTGATAAGACATTAGCTATTGCTACTCATGGTAGAGGTATTTTTCTAGGAAATGTTTCTATGTCAGTATCTAATGAAGAGATCGCTATTACTGACACACCTAAGGAATTTAGTTTAGAACAAAACTATCCTAATCCTTTTAACCCCTCTACAAATATTGCATACTCATTGCCTGCAAACAGCATTGTGTCTATTGCTGTATATGATGTAAACGGGAGAAAGGTTGCTGATTTGGAGAGAGGCGTTTCGAAAACTGCTGGCAATCATCTTGTAAGATTTGACGCTTCAAATTTAGCAAGTGGCGTTTACATATATCGGATCGATGCAAAATCTAATTCACAAAATCAATCTTTCTCACAAGTTAGAAGAATGACATTGATCAAATAATTGATCAGTTTACTTTCCCAAAAAAAAGCCTGATCTACTAGATCAGGCTTTTTTTTGCTCAATAAGTTTCAAACCCATTACATCTGAGAAATTACGGCATCAACTACTTTTTCTGTTGTAATTCCGAAATGATCATAAAGCTCTTCAAAAGGTGCTGACTCTCCAAATGTGTCAATTCCTATAGAAGTGCCTTTATCTCCTATCCATTTCTGCCAACCAAAGGTTGATCCTGCTTCCACAGAAACTCGGTTCGTTACCGCTTTTGGTAACACCTTTTCTTTGTAATCATCCGATTGTTCTTGAAATAGCTCCCAGCAAGGCATGCTAACAACTCTTACATCTATTCCTTGGGTTTCTAAAGTACTTTTAGCTTCCATAGCAAGGTGAACTTCAGAGCCCGTTCCAACAATAATAGCATCAGGTGTTTCTTTCTTTGAATCCGCAAGAATATAAGCTCCCTTCTGTGTCAGCTTTGCAGCATTTTCTCCATCCCTAGAAAAGGTCGGAATATTTTGCCGAGTCAAAACTATTATTGTGGGCGTTTCTTGGCTTTCTATTGCACTTTTCCACGCATAAGAAACTTCGTTAGCATCTCCGGGGCGAATTACGTTTACATTTGGCATTGCTCTTAAACTTGCTAAGTGCTCTACAGGCTGATGTGTAGGTCCATCTTCACCTAATCCGATGCTGTCATGTGTCATTACAAAAATAGAAGGGGTTTTCATAAGTCCGGCCAACCTAATTGAAGGTCTGCAATAATCAGTAAACACGAAGAAAGTACCTCCGAATGGAATTATACCACCATGTAAAGCCATACCATTTAGAGCTGCAGCCATACCATGCTCACGAACTCCGTAATGCACGTTTCTTCCGGTTGAATTTGAAGTATTAAAAACTCCCTCATCTTTAAGGTTCGTTTTTACACTGCCTTCTAAATCGGCCGAGCCACCAAAAAGATTAGCTACTACATCTTTCAAAGCATTTAATACTGTTCCGGAAGCAGATCTGGATGCTACACCTTTTTCATCAGCTTCAAATACTGGAAGTAAAGACTCTAAATTTTCGGGAAGTTCTCTATTGATCCAAGATTTAAATTCTTGTGCTAACGCATTTTGTTCAGATTGATAATTTGTTAGTAAATCATTCCACGTACTTTCACTGGCTTCGCCTTTGACTACCTCTTCTCTGAATACAGCAAGTGCTTCTTCAGGGATAAAGAATTTTTTTTCAGGATCCCATCCGTATCCTTTTTTTGTAAGTACTATTTCATCTTCTCCTAATGGTGAGCCATGTGAAGAAGCAGAATCTTGTTTGTTAGGACTTCCAAAACCTATATGAGTTCTACATATTACTATTGATGGTTTAGAAGCTTCTGACTGAGCTTTATTTATTGCATCTTCAATCTGAGCATGATCATGGCCATCTATTTCTTGAACATGCCATCCATAAGCTTCAAATCTCTTCACTGGGTCTTCTGTAAAAGAAAGATCTGTAGATCCATCAATGGAAATAGAGTTTGCATCATATAAGTAGATCATTTTGCCTAGTTGAAGATGCCCCGCTAGCGAAGCCGCTTCATGAGAAATCCCCTCCATTAAATCTCCATCACTAACAATAGCGTAAGTATAATGATCTACAATTTTATGTTGACTTGTATTAAACTTTCCGGCCATAAATTTTTCGGCCATAGCCATTCCTACACCAGTTGCAAATCCCTGACCTAGTGGACCTGTGGTCATTTCTACACCAGGTGTTAAATGCTTCTCCGGATGTCCTGCTGTTTTACTTCCCATTTGACGAAAATTCTTTATTTCATCAAGGCTAAGGTCATATCCGGTTAAGTGGAGCAAGCTGTAAATAAGCATCGATCCATGTCCGGCAGACAGTATGAAGCGGTCTCTATCAAACCATTCAGGATTTTTAGGATTATGCTTAAGAAATTTAGTCCACAGGATGTAAGAAACATCAGCCATTCCCATAGGCATACCCGGGTGACCTGAGTTGGCTTTTTGAACAGCATCCATTGAAAGAGTTCTAATTGTATTTACACATAGCTGATCTAAAGAAGCCATAAAAGGAAAGTTAGTTTATTGTGGAAATTAAAAATGCAAAGATAGGAAAAGCTACTTTGAGATAGAAAAGATAAATCCTATTCGTAAAATTTAAGACATAAAAAAAGCTCAGTGCTTGAGTACACTGAGCTTAAATTCTGAAGAACAAAAATTAGTTAGTTGTTCCACACTTTAATTCGAATTCCATCGAATGTTCAGCCGGAGCCTTGAAAGATCCGAATGAAGCATCTGTATAAGCGCTACAAGCTTCAGCTTTGTTACCTTTCATTTGGTAAGCAAAACCCATTTCAAAGTAAATTTTTGCTTTATCAGTTTTACCACCTTGTTCGTGAGTTAGAGCTGTTTTAGCGTTAGATATTGCTAAATCATATTTACTTTGCTTGTTATATGCTTCAGCAAGTCTGTAATACACATCTGCAGATTCTGCATCATATTCAGTAGCCAGTTTCAGCAAATCAATTGCATCACTATAATTTTTTGATTCAATCAATTTTGCTCCTCTGAAAAGAAGTTCATCGTGAGCAGCACCCTTTGCTTGTCTGGCGATTTGACCTTTATTCGTTTTATCAGCTACAGCAATAGCTTGGTCAAACCATCTTAAAGCGTCATTAATATCATCAGATAGTTTCTTAGCAACAAGACCTTTGGTGTAGTACGGCTGAGCATAATTAGCATTTGCTTGAATCGCACTGTTTAAAGCTTTGTCAGTCTCTTCGTACATTTCACGCTTAAACAGCATAGTAGCTTTCTGGTAATACAATTGCGGCACATAACCCTGAGCAGCTTGTGTTACACGTGTATCCTGATATTGTTTGCCAATTTCTACTGCTTCTTCAAATGCAATTATCGCAATATCTAAGTCTGAGATCTGCTTAGAAGACCTGAACGCGTTGAACAGATTTCCTGCTTTATTCAATTGAACTTTTGGAATTTGTTGTTCTGAACGAGATTTGATATCGGTACCTTGTGGAGTTCCTAACTCTTCTCCGATTTGAGCCGCTTCTTTATAAGTGGCTATTGCCTTATCGTATTCTTTAGCAGATGCTTGTTCTGCAGCACTATTATATAAATTTACTGCATCTTCATATGTTTTTTGAGCCATCAAGTTAGTGCTCAATAAAGCCACTAAAGATAAAAGTAAAATTTTGTTGAAAACCTTCATATTTCTAAGATTGTTGTGTTAGTTTTTCCAAAGCTTTTAATTTAAGTAAAAAAGCTTCATATCTAAAATCAATAACAGAATTTATCTTCTCTTTATTACTAACATATTAATGTTAGTTAAAATGGATGCTTATTCTATTTAAAATGAGAAATTGGGCTTTGGTTCCTTTTTCTCATAAAAGTCGCATATTATCTTAACGGCTTCTTCTTTGCTATCCGTAACATGAAATAAATCAGAATCTTTCTCTGAAATTGTACCTGCTTCTTTCATTGTTTTGTTGATCCAATCGACCAACCCTGTCCAATAATCAGATCCGAAAAGAATAATCGGAATCTTTGAAATCTTATGAGTTTGAATCAGGGTCAGACTTTCAAAAAGTTCATCTAAAGTTCCGAACCCACCCGGAAAAACGATAAATCCCTGAGCATATTTTACGAACATAACCTTCCGCACAAAGAAATAATTGAAATCTACTGAATAGTCTTTGTTAACAAACTCGTTCATACCTTGTTCAAACGGAAGCTCAATTCCTAATCCAACTGAACGACCATTTCCAACTGAAGCTCCTTTATTTCCGGCTTCCATAATACCAGGTCCCCCTCCTGTTATTACTCCAAAGCCTTTTTCCGTAATTAATTTCCCGGTTTCAACAGCAAGTTCATAGTATTTTTCTCCTGGTTTTGTTCTTGCCGATCCAAAGATTGATATACAAGGCCCCACTTTATAAAGTGTATCAAATCCTTCTACGAATTCCCCCATTATTTTAAAAACACTCCAAATGTCTTTATTACTTCCTTCCTCGTATTGTCTCTGCATTTGAGCTTCTGATTTGTTGGATTTATTCATTCTTAAAATTTTATTGAAAGTGATATTGAAGGGACATCACCTAATAAAGGAGATGTGATATTCGAAGGTATAAATCTATGATTCATGGATAAATCATCTGAGACATCAAATGGTCGCAAATGAGCAAAAACGTATGCATCAACGGCATTTAATACATACGACAAAAAGATTGTCACATATACAAAATCTCTTCTGTTCCTAAGAAAGTCTCTATTGCTCTTAAGGCCGCTGGCATTTTGTCCTTCTAAGTAAGTAGGGGTTGGTCCAAAGCGCATATCTGTATTAGAAGCAAATGAATTATAATAAGCAGCTCTGTAATCGTGATATTGTTTAGTAAGATAGACACTGTAATATCCAAGCCCACCAATCAGCCCGTATACAATTGGAACTTTCCATGCTTGCTTATTAACTACCTGACCCCAGCCAGGTATAATAAGCGATTTTCTAACTACAGATTTAGGATTTGGATACTCTGGCTTGGTACTATCTGATTGAATTGAATAATTATAGGAAGCTCTGTTAAGATCAGCTCTTTTCAAATACTGAGCTTGAGAGCAAACTGACCCCATCATCAAAAAAACAGTTAATCCAATATTAAATCGAATCAAGAATGCCAAGAATACGCTCCAGGTCATCGTCTGAATAATATTCGATTTTGATTTCTCCACCTTTAGCCTTTGGATTTACTTGAACTTTAGTACTGAAAGTTTGTCTTAGTCTTGAAGATATATCATCATAAAAAGGATCATTTTGATCTTTTTTTGACCCTGTATTCTTTTTCTTTGACGCTGTACTTAACGCTCTTACAGCATCTTCCATCTGTCGAACAGACCATTCACTTGCAACTGCCTTTTTCAGTAGTTTTTGCTGATCTGTTACATTTTCAATGGATATCAAGGAACGAGCATGTCCCATTGCTATTTCATTCTTTTTTAAAGCAGTTTGAATGAAATCCGGTAAGGTTAATAACCGCAACATGTTTGTAACTGTTGTTCTGTTCTTACCTACTCTTTCGGCAACTTGAGCTTGAGTATAATCAAATTCCTCTAATAGTCTTTTATAGGCCATTGCTACTTCAAGAGCATTTAAGTCTTCTCTTTGAATATTTTCAATTAGAGCAAAAGCCATGCTTTGTTCGTCATCAGCTTTACGAATGTAAGCAGCTACCTCTTTTAAACCCGCTAATTTAGAAGCTTTTAATCTTCGTTCACCACTAATTAGTTCGAACTTTCTCTCGCCAATATAACGAACCGTAATTGGCTGAATAATTCCATGTTCTTTAATAGAATCAGCAAGTTCGTCTAGCCTTTCCTCATCAAATTCTTTTCGTGGTTGGTGGGGATTTGCTCTAATGTCATCAACAGGAATATGAAGAACAACATTTACTAGTTCAGTAGGATCAACCTCAACAGGTTTTTCTTGATTGCTTTCTTTTTGTTTTGCAATAGACTCTCTTTTCTTCTCATCAGAACTTTCTTCATCTGATTGATATTCCGGAAAATAAACGCCTAAACCTCTGCCTAAAACCTTCTTTGCCATTCTATTATTCCTTAATTAGAAAGTACCGGACTATTTTTAAATAGTTTTCTGTTTTTCTTTATTATCTCGCGAGCTAATGAAAGATAGTTTTTGCTTCCTGTACTCGTTGAGTCATATAGAAGCGCCGGTTTTCCAAAGCTTGGTGCCTCGGCTAATCGAATATTTCTTGCAATTACAGATTTAAATACTCTGTCATCAAAATATCTCTTCACTTCTTCTGCTACCTGATTAGAAAGCCTTGTTCTGGTATCATACATAGTCAACAACACTCCTTCAATATCCAGATCAGGATTCAGATGTTGTCTTACAATTTTAATGGTATTTAATAATTGACCAAGGCCTTCTAGTGCAAAATATTCACACTGAACCGGAATAACGATAGAATCAGAAGCGGTAAGAGCGTTAATAGTCAACAACCCCAAAGAAGGAGGACAATCAATAATAATAAAGTCATATTTATCTCGTAAATCACCAATTGCTTTATCTAAAATTCTTTCGCGATCCTCTCTGTCAATCATTTCAATCTCTGCACCAACTAAGTTTATATGAGCAGGTACAAGATCTAAGAAATCTAATTCAGTAGAACGAATCGTTTCTGTAGTATCTGTACTCCCTATCATCACTTCATAGATTGAATTTGTAACCGTTTTAACATCAATTCCCAACCCGCTGGTTGTATTACTCTGCGGATCAATATCAATTACGAGTGTAGGATGCTCTATGGCGGCTAAACTTGCAGCTAAATTTATTGCTGTGGTTGTTTTACCTACACCACCCTTTTGGTTAGCTATAGAGATGACTTTACCCATTAAATACTCGCTTATTTTTGGTTCATTGACATTAAAATCAATATAAAGCGAGGCATCATCCTATACAAAAATACTTATGCACATCCGTCACCAAAGTTATCCACATTTAGGATTATTGATTTACCGGAGAACTTGTTAAAAGCACTCCTTGCCTTTGATTTGATGTAGTTTCTACCCTGTTTATTGGAATCAGTTTTTCGAAACTCTTTTCATAATCAGCTATAATTCTTTCCGCTTGTGTAGTATTTGTACGATCTGAAATTTTTATAATTTCATTTCTATCTACCCAAGGTTGAATTGAAGATGTATTTAACAGATTTGTAGAATTGTGTGGATTCGAGGTTACTTCAAGATTGAAGAAATATAAAACAGCCGAAATTAAAAGTAACAACGAAGCAACCGCTGCTACACTTTTGCCAAACCACCCTATAAGTTTGTATGAGCTTCTTAACTGTCTTTGCTGATCTAATACTGCCCTCTCTCGTACTTTTTTGAGAATATCAGCTGGTGCCTGTTTTATTGGTAACTTTTTAACCTTATTAAATGTGCTCCTTAAACTTTCAACTTCTATGAGTAAGTTTTCATTACTCATCATTTCCCTTTCAAATTCGATCTCCTCAGAGGGATCCATCTCCCTCATGAGGTACCGAATACAGTCTTCATCGTTTATTTGCATATTTAAACTCATGTTGTCTTTCTTCCTCAAAGTGCTTGCGCAAATTAATCAACGCATAACGCATACGACCTAGTGCCGTATTTATTGATACGTTAGTCAATTCTGCTATTTCTTTAAAGGGCATTTCATAATAATGCCTCAAAAGTACAACGGTGCGTTGTTCCTCAGGTAATTTAGCTATATGAGCCATTAAACTGGACTTTGTTTCGCCCTCAACCATTTGCTCATCAGCATCTACCCAACTCTCGTCAGTCATTCTATCGAAGTAATCTGAGCGAGAATCTTCATCGTCGTACCAAGAGTTAACGTCGATGTAGCGCTTTTGTTTTCTTATATGATCAATTGTTGCATTGTGCGCAATTCTCATCACCCAAGCAATCCATTTACCTTGTTCGTTGTAGGTGTCATCCATTTTTGTGACTACCTTCGTAAATACTTCCTGAAAAATATCATTAGCGGTTTCAGGGTTGTTGATCATACTATAAATGTATGAATAAATTTTAGCCTGATGTCGGTTCATTAGTTCATTAAATGCTGCTTCATCAGCTTTTTTTCTAAAATAACGTACCAGATCTCTGTCCCGAAGATCTTTATAAGATGCCTTTGTAGTTCTCTTTAATAGTTCCATTGTGTTCACCCGTGTATTTTGGGATTAACTCTTTGTCAAAGTATTAATTGAACAGTGGTTATTATTATTCAATTCAATCAATAACATTAATTAACACAAAGAGCATTTTACCTCTTGCCTTATTCTATTGTACGAAGAGCTAAGTCAAGTGGCTTGGTTCTATTTTAATTGATGACGCTCAACCTTCATATCACATGATGATGTTAGCTCTCACATCACATTATATGTACAGACGATCTAATTATTAAAATGGTTGTAAACTTTCTCTCCGTTTTTTTTACCAACCACTTTTTGAATTTCATCTAATTCTGCTTGCTTGATTTGCTTTACGGAACCGAATTCCTTCAATAAAGATTGGGATGTTTTTTGCCCAACCCCTTCTATGTCTGTAAGCTCTGTAATTAGAATTCTTTTAGACCTTTTTTGACGGTGAAATGTGATCGCGAATCGGTGTGCTTCATCTCTTACTTGTTGAATAAGTTTAAGCGCAGTCGATTTTTTAGGGATCATTATTGATTCTGATTTTCCCGGTAAAAACACTTCTTCTAATCTTTTAGCCAAACCGATAATTTCACATTCTCCATAGAAGCCAATTTCTTTAAGCGCTTCCACTGCAGAACTAAGTTGTCCTTTCCCACCATCAACAATAATAAGATCCGGAATGTGAAGACCGTCTTTCATAACAGCAGTATATCTTCGAGTCAAAATCTCTTTCATAGAAGCAAAGTCATCAGGACCGACAACCGTTTTAATATTGAATCTCTTATACTCACTTTTTCTGGGTTTTGCATCTACAAAACAAACCATGGAAGCAACAGGATCTGATCCCTGTAAATTTGAATTATCAAAGCACTCAATTCTTCTGGGAAGTCTTTGAAGTCCCAAATGTTCTTTTAACTCTTTTACGGCATGAGGAATGCGATCGCGTTCTGCTTTTTCTTTTTCTAATCTTCTTTCATTTAAATGAAGCTTCGCATTCGCTTTGGCCATTTTGATAAGTTGAGCCTTTTCTCCAATCTGTGGTACATGAACCGGTACTTTTTTCCCTTTTTCCTGATATAAGTACTGTACCAATGCTTCATCATCTTCCATTTCTTTGCTGATATACACCTCATCCGGAATGGCAGCAGTATATTGTCCGGTGTAATAATCTTCCACAAACGATTGAAGCAGAACACCTTCAGACAGTCCATCAATATTTTTCAAGAAGCGGTGGAATTTACCTATCAACTTTCCTTCTCGTACTTTAAATAGTACACCACAAGCTTCGCTTAATTCTTGATCTATAGTTAAAGCAAAAACATCTCTGTCTACTTTTTTATCCGCGACCATTTTCATTTTCTTGCTGTAGCGCTCCACGGCAATAAGACTATCCCGAAGTTTAGCCGCTTCTTCAAATGCTAAAGCGGAAGATGCTATTTCCATCTCTTCTTTCAGTTCACGGATCAACATTTCCGTTTGTCCATTCAGCAAACGCTCTACTTTAGATACAACAACATTATAGCGTTCATTATCCCAATCGCCAGAGCAGTTCTCTAAATAGTCATCAAAACAGGAATGCCACTTTGGAATTCCGCGAGTTCGATCAATATTCTTGATTGAAACCGCGCATGTACAAAGATCAAAAGCTTTACGAATGGTTTCCAGCATTCGCT
This sequence comes from Balneolaceae bacterium UBA3186, assembly GCA_002364085.1. Classification (GTDB taxonomy): domain Bacteria; phylum Bacteroidota; class Rhodothermia; order Balneolales; family Balneolaceae; genus Balneola. The sequence goes on from DEXK01000011.1 coordinate 575,231, forward strand.
TCATGTTTATGACGCTGTCGTACGGACCATAATATTTACTTCCGTCTTTCACGATAGTTCGAGTTGGAAACACTCTTGGTTTATCATCTTTTGTAATGCAGATGTAAGGATACGACTTGTCATCCCGATACATAATATTATAGCGAGGCTGATACTGCTTAATGAAATTATTCTCCAAGATCAGAGCTTCCGCTTCCGAATCGGTAACTACTACTTCCAGATCATCGATCTTAGAAACCATGGTTTTGATTCGCCCATCTACATTGCGGGATTCCTGAAAATAAGAGCGAACTCTGTTTCTGAGCTTTTTGGCTTTTCCTACATACAGCACACTTCCACTTTTATCTCTGTAGATATACACTCCGGGTAAAAGCGGTAGATTCGCTACTTTTTCAGAAACTTCTATGTTGATCTTGGGATTGCTCACGGTTTAAAGGTAGTGGTTTTGGAACACTGATTCCTCTGATGGTTTTCTTAAAGTTCTTTTGATTCAAAACTTCTTTTCGTATTTATAGCGAAATATTTTTGATATGAACAACAAGATCCCAAACGGCTTAGTTTTTTCATCGCGATCTCCCAAGCGAAGAAAACGTGCATTTATTTTAGTTCCGATTCTGGTACTGATTCAGATCTGTTTGATCTGGCCGGTTTATCCACTGATGAGTTCGGCAAAGCCATTAGTTCTTGGGCTGCCACTTTCCTTTTTCTGGGTTATTCTGATGGTCTGTTGCTCCTTTACAGCACTCTTTCTCTTTTTCAGAAAAGATACTGAGGAGGAAGACTAGTTGGCTGACTGGATCATTATTCTCGGAATTTGTGGGATCTATTTGGTGATCACTTTGGTGATGGGAATCATCCCGGGAAGAAAAGTGAGTAACAGTGCCGCCGGATATGTAGCCGGTGATCGCTCCATGAATGTGTTCATTCTTTACTTTGTGCTGGGCGCTTCCATCTTTTCGTCTTTTGCATTTTTGGGTGGACCGGGTTGGGCGTATTCCCGTGGAGCAGCCGCTTTCTACATTATCGCTTACGGAGCTTTGGGAATGGTTCCCTTTTATTTCTTTGGTCCTAAAGCCAGAAAACTTGGAGCTAAACACGGTTTTGTAACTCAAGCAGAATTGCTTCAGGATCGCTACAACAGTAAAGTACTTTCAGCTCTTTTAGCAATCCTAACTGTAGTAGTTTTAATTCCCTATTTAACCCTTCAAATGAAAGGCGCCGGATTAGTACTGAACACTATAAGTGAAGGGACTATACCTGAATGGTTAGGCGCCGGAATTGCGTACGGAGTCGTGCTTGTGTACGTGTTTTTTAGTGGAGTGATGGGCGTGGGATGGACGAACACTTTTCAGGGAATTTTTATGCTGATCATTGCCTGGTTTTTGGGAATATATCTCCCAGAGAAAATTTATGGAGGAATCGGGCCGATGTTTGAGGAATTAATTGCTTCCGATTTTGGTGACGCTTTAACTGCTCCCGGGTTAACCAGTAGCGGAGCCGCCTGGGATTGGTGGGGATTCAGTTCTGCAGTGTTGATCTCTGCCATTGGGTTTTCCATGTGGCCACATTTCTTTATGAAAGCATTTGCTGCAAAAAGTGATCGTACTATTAAACTAACGGTTGTCCTCTATCCTACTTTTCAGATCTTTTTGGTTCCGATATTGATCATCGGTTTTGCTGCTGTTCTTGCTTTTCCAAATGTAACCCCGGCTGATTCCATTCTGCCACATGTATTGCTTCAAATGGATCTGCCGGTAATTCTGATCGGTTTGGTTTGTGCCGGGACTTTGGCAGCTTCCATGTCTTCGGGTGATGCTATTGTTCATGCAGCGGCTTCGGTTGCCGTTCGGGATGGACTTTCGAAATCCCCATCACTTGCGAACTGGATGAAAGTAGAAGGCAATGAACGAACTTTGATACGAATTTTAGTAGTCGTCATTAGTTTGATCGCCTATTACTTCGCAGTGTTTTCAGAAACGGATATTGTTTCTCTATTGCTGGGAGCTTATGGCGGAATTGCTCAGATGTTCCCGTTGGTATTTGCCATGTTCTACTGGCCTCGGGCTAACGGAAAAGGTGCACTGGCAGGATTGATCGGTGGGATTGTGGTCACGCTGTTCTTCCTGTACAATCCCGAATTCAAACCACTTCCTATGCATGAGGGAATTTATGGGTTAATTGTAAACCTGGCTTTATTGATAGGAATTAGCTTAGCAACTGAGCCTGAGGACAGAGAGCGGATTGTGAGGTATACGGAGCTTTGAAAATGAATAATCTAAATATCACATTAGAGATAAAGTGGCAGAGTTCACTTTGTTTTGTATATAATCATGAATGATTCATTATCATATATTGCGAGGCTGGAAAAACAATTGCAGGATTTAGAGCCGGTCATTGATATTATGATGGATAACTCTTCGATTTATTATTATGACATTAATGCAGATAATTCTGGTGTTTTTTTCATAGGAGCTAATGTTTATCATTGGGGGGACAAGGACGAGAAAAATCAAATTTTAGCTAAAACTCTCTATCGAAAGTTCTACGAAAACTTTGAATTACTTCTCGAGAATGCACACCCTAATACACTTAAAAAAATTGAAGAATCTGATAAGGAAATATTAAACTTAATCGAACAGAATGATGCCCCATCATCTACAGATTTAGGAAAGTCAATTTTTAGAAATGAGACAAAAAATTTTAGGGATTATTTACAGTTATTGACTTCTGAAGTCAAAAAGAATGTTATTGTACCTGATACAAATTCAATAATTCAATTTCCAAACCCAATTTCTTACAGATCTATAGCATCGAGTGAAAAATTTAATTTTGTAATCTTACCTACAGTACTTTCTGAACTTGATAAACTTAAAACTACCCATCGAAATGATGATTTTAGAAAAAAAGTGAAATCAGTTATTTCTAGACTGAAAGGGTATCGAAATCAAGGAAATGTCTTGGTAGGTGTCAAAGTTGATAAAACTATAACTGTTAAAATGATTGCAACTGAGCCAAACTTTAATAAAACTTTAGGTTGGATAGATTCTAAAAATAACGATGATCGGATTATAGCTAATGTCCTCGAGTTACAACTCAACCACCCAAGTGACAATGTTATTTTGGTGACATCCGATATCAACTTACAGAACAAAGCTCAACTTGCAAACCTAACTGTTTTTGATACTGATGAACTTGAAGGAAAAAAATAAATCTATCTATATGACTCTTAATATTATCATTGATTTATAACTTTTTAGTCAATATTTCACGAAACCCTCCTTATGAATTTAACTTCAAACCCAAAAACCACCGAAGTTTTCGAGAATTATCCTGATTCCGTTCGGTCTCAAATGGAGAAGCTCAGAAAATTGGTGCTGGAAATAGCTTCAGAAGTTGATGGCTTGGAAAATTTGGAGGAAACACTGAAATGGGGAGAGCCCAGTTATCTTACCAAACACGGAAGCACGGTACGTATGGACTGGAAAGAAAAGAATCCGGATCAATATGCTATGTATTTCAAATGCACTTCAAAATTGGTTCCCACTTTCAAAGAACTCTATCAGGATGTATTCACATTTGAGGGAGACCGCGCCATCGTATTCAAGCTGGATGAAAAAATCCCCGACAAAGAGCTTAAGCATTGTATAAAACTTGCTCTCACTTATCACAAAGTGAAGCATTTGTTGCTTTTGGGAGCTTGAAAATACGTTACTTTCAAGGACAATAAATTTTAGTAATTCTGTAAATTCAATTCAAGATAATTAACTGTCAACAGGATTTTCTCCATAGATCGCCGGAACCCAGTTTTGACTTTTTATGGAAGGTCTTTCATAATCTGTATCAACAATTAATGGTGGCAACTCGATTGGGTCTGGAGTTAGATCCTGATAATCGATTTTACTCAAAAGATGGGTCATACAGTTTAAGCGGGCATGTCTTTTAACGTCAGCATTTACCACATACCAAGGAGATTCAGGTGTATCGGTATGTTCTAACATTACATCTTTAGCTTTAGAATATTCCACCCATTTACTTCTTGCCAAGAGATCCATATCACTGAGTTTCCATCGCTTGAGAGGATCATTATTTCTATCCTGAAAACGTTTATCCTGAACGCCGTCACTGATCGCAAACCAATATTTTATAAGAATAATACCTGATCCGATGAGCATTTTCTCAAAGTCCGGACACGTTCTAAGGAATTCCCAATACTCTTCATCAGAGCAAAAACCCATTACTCGCTCTACTCCTGCTCTATTATACCAACTTCGGTCAAAAATCACGATCTCGCCTGCTGAAGGAAGATGTTGTACATATCTCTGAAAATACCATTGTGTTTGCTCCTTTTCAGTTGGCTTTGCAAGTGCTGCCACACGAACGGTTCTGGGATTCAATGGAGCAGTTATCCTTTTTATGACTCCACCCTTTCCAGCAGCATCTCTTCCTTCAAAGATCACGCACACTTTTAGCTGCTTTTCTTTTACCCAATATTGCAGTTTCAGTAATTCTGACTGTAGTTTGGCAAGTTCTTCAGCATATACTTCGTACTTCAGCTTACCATTTTTATAATTTTCTTTGTCCATATCAAAAAAAGAGATATTTAGTAATTTTACATTATATCAAGATCATTACTGGCAAGTCATTTTCAAAATTAATATTCATAAGTACGAAGGTGAAACTTATTCACATACGGGTGAATATAAAGAGGCCTCTCCAACAGATAAGATAATATTCTGTTGGAATTCAAATAGTGGTTGCCAATGCTCTGGTAACAATCACTCTTTCAGAGGTTGGTGGCGGAACAGAAGTTAAATTAATGCATGAGTTTATGCCAAATGATCAACAAGTAGAAAATCACATCGGTGGTTGGACCATGATACTTGAGCGATTGAACGATGTTGTACTTAGTTAAGAGCTAATATTCTTTAAAAAGCAGGTATTATACTATTGTTGAAATAGCTGCTACTTTTTTAAAAATTAACCAACTTCATTACACTTCTTTGATTTCCGGTGTCGATCAAATTATAAGCAATTAGTTTAGGATCTTGACCTTTTTTAACTGGATCCAGGATAGCTATTAACATTCGTTTTGTTTCCTGAGACCCAATCAAATTATACACCTTTATTGAATCTTTTTTTAAATCCGGATTTGAAAGCTCTTTCAATGATTTAATATCATATTCTTGTATCAGATGAGCAACATCTTCTAAAACCCTTTTACCCTTATAGTCTATTGTTGCAATCTCGATAGAATGTTGATAACTGAAATCAATATTATTATCCAAAAATACTTTTGGAATACAAATCTCTCTGAATACTTCTTTTCTCTTAAACCAATTAAACATATCTATTCATTTGATGAATCTTCTCTGTATAAATCTCTTTATTCATACTCTTTAATAAAGGAGTAAATAGATCACTCTATGTTACATTTGCACTGAACGGGCTTTATATACTTTTATTTGCTTGCAATCAAAAAATAAGGAAATTTATATTCACTAACCTTTCAGTCTTTTAATATTAAATATTTATAAGAACTGAGAATTGATATTATAATTCATTGAATGTCAATGAATTAATCAAAAAGCAATTAGAATTGTAGATTTAAAAAGATGTATTTTTCTAATTAATCTGAGAATAGAAATGAAAAAACACACCACGCGTACCAATCCCGATATTCCCATTATTTATGAAGACAATCATTTATTAGTGATTGATAAACCCGCAGGTGTACTTTCGCAGGAAGATCATACCGGAGATCCTGATGTACTTACGCTTTGTAAGAAGTACATCAAGAAGAAATATAACAAACCGGGAGATGTTTGGATGGGTTTGGTTCACCGATTAGACAGGCCTGTAAGTGGAGTAATGGTTTTGGCCAGAACCTCAAAAGCAGCGTCTCGACTATCTGAACAGATTAGAAATAATAAAATGGACAAAACTTACTGGGCAATGGTAGAAGGCATGACTCCCCCAAATGCCACTATGGTTCATTACCTGGAGAAAGATAATCGTTCGAATAACGTTTCCGCATATAAAAAGCCCAGAGGCAAAGCCAAAGAATCTAAGCTCAGCTTTGAAACCATCAAACAAAATTCCAATTACAGCTTGGTTGAAATAGACTTATTTACGGGTCGACCTCATCAGATAAGAGTACAAATGGCAAAAGAAGGGCATCCTTTATGGGGCGATTATCGATACGGAGAAGAAGGTACTAAAGATGGCAAAGATATTGGATTAAGAGCCGTTCGTTTGAGTATCGAACATCCAACGCTTAATAAGAAAATGACTTTTGAAGCACCTGTTCCAAATCTCCAGCCATGGAATTTCTTTGAGTATTAATTCAAACTCTCTAAAAACTCTTTGAACTCTGCCTGAATGGTTTTGCCTTTATCTCTGGCGTACCAAAGATGTAATTCTTCGGCTGCTTTTTTATTATCATAATCAGGATCTCTCCTTTTTTTGACATAATCTTCGTGAACGGCTTTCGGACGTGGTCCCCAGCTCCCCAATACATCAAGGTTTTCTTTATTCAGGACAACAACTTTCGGAATCGACCTACTTCCGTCTGTTAAAAATTCATCCATTACTTCGGGATGTTGATCTCTGAGTATGAGTTTCAGCTCAATTTTCTCATTAAGCTCTGATATTTTATTTATAAAAGGAAGTATCTGAGCAGCGTCTCCGCACCACCCTTCTGTGATCACTAACCAGATCTGATCGTTATTAATCTTATTGACTACTTCTTTCAGATTTTCATTTAGTTTAGCTCTCTTTTCCCACCTAGAAGCCCGCTGAATATTCAGCTTGGTATAATTAAGCTGACTTTCAGAATTATCGTCATTGGTTGTTCTGTTTTCAGAAAAAAGATCTCCTATCAGCTTCGTATAACTGTCATAGTCAAGGGCTTTGGTCAGAACTTCGTTGGTAATGGCTAATGACTTCATCATTCGTTGTCTCATTTGAAATTTCACCAAACTTAAAAACTATTTCTATCACAATTGATTGATATATGTGATAAGATTGATAGTCTATTTTATTGAGACAAACTGAATCGAAATTTACCAAGCCTATAATTTCTGATTAATCCCGAAGGGATTGAATATCAATAGTTCTATATAAGATATTTCCCTAAAAACCCTGAAAGGGTTAAATCTAATTCCTTATCTTTGCATATGCAAGCAGTTATACCTGACATAAATATAGACGTGGTTCTTTCGGAAGAAGAATGGAAATCCAGCCAAACAGATCACGAATCTAAAGTAGATAATTTAGTCGGTCAATATTTGATCGAGCGTTCTCAACACAAAAAGAATCCGGTAATGGATTTCTTGTTTCAATATTACGCCTTTCGTCCTTCAATGCTGAAGAGATGGTCGCCCGGATTTGGAACCGCTCTTGAGTTTTCTGACGTGGAAACTCTCCCCGATTTTGAGGAGCTGAAGATCTCAGATAATAAAGCGTGGATCGATATGGATCTTTTTCCGGAAAGAAGAATTCGGTCTGCTACCTGGATTCTGGAAATGCTGAAAAACACTCAAAACAGTCGCCCGTCTTTTGGATGTTTTGGTATGCATGAATGGGCTATGGTCTACAAAGCCGAAAAACCAAGACATGATCAGGTTCCCTTACGAATGGAACCAGATGAGCTTGCTGAATTTGTGGAATCACGTCCACTGCTTTGTACACATTTTGATGCTTTCCGCTTTTTTACAAAACCTGCACAGCCCATGAATCGCTTTGAGCTTTCCAGAGAGTCGTTCTCGGAAACCGAACAACCGGGTTGTATTCATTCTAATATGGATCTGTATAAATGGTCGTTCAAATTATATCCATGGGTAAGCAGCGATCTTATTCTGGATGCATTTGAACTGGCATTAGAAGCCCGAACCATTGACATGAAAGCTAGTCCGTATGATTTACGAGATCATGGCTTAGAACCGATCAAAATCGAAACAGAAGAAGGCAGAAAAGAATACAAAGCGCTTCAGGAAGCTATTTTTGAGAAAGGGAAGCCTGTACGAGATAAATTAATTACTGATTATAGAAGTTTGCTCAAAAACTTTTCTGTTTGAATAAATTCCAATATGTGATACTTTAGTATCACTATGAAAACAGAATTGGTAACAACTTTAAAAAGACAAGCAACCCAAGTACTTAAAGAACTAAAGGATAAAAAAGAACCTGTTCTTATTACTGAACACGGGAAACCTTCTGCGTATTTGGTTGATGTTGAACATTTTGAAAAACTGAATAAAAAACTAGCTTTATTAGAAGGTTTGGCGAGAGGTGAAAAGGCTATTCAGGAAGGAAGAATTATTTCAAACGAAGATGCGAAGAAACGCATGAACAGATGGTTGAAATAGTTTGGACAGAACCAGCCTTACAATCACTTGATGAGATAGCTGATTATATTTCTCTTGATAATCTTAAAGCAGCACAAGCATTAGTAGAAAAGGTTTTTGATAGAGTTGAGTTGCTTAAAAATCAACCTGAATTAGGTAAACAAATTCCTGAGTTAGAAACTTCTATTTATAGAGAAATTATAGTTATACCCTGCAGAATTTTTTACAGATTAGAAAGGAATTGTTTATATGTTGTAGATATTCAAAGGCAAGAACAGCAATTCAGGAATCCTTTTTTCTAAAAACTTACTTTACCCAACTCCCATTCTCCGCCAACAACACACTCGTTTGCAAGAAATGCCATCAACACTGCCTCTTTGGAATCTGCAGTTATTCCTGATTCTTCAAAATCTTTGAATTCAGCATTACCAAGCCTCTCTTTCAGTCCATTCATAACGGTTGAGTTATGCACTCCCCCACCAGATACAAAAATTTCAAAAGGCTTGTTTCTAATAACTTCTTCAAAAGCTCGTGTAATACTTTGAATTGTTAAATGAGTAAGTGTTGCTACAAGATCTTCGGGTTGCAGTTCGATCTTGAATCCGGTCATTAGTTCTTCCACCAGATCCAGATTAAAATCTTCTTGTCCCGTTGTTTTTGGAAAAGATTTTCTAAAAAAAGGTTCCAGTAATAAATACTTCAGCACTCCGGAATGTACTTTTCCTTTTGAAGCAATTTTTCCATCCTCATCAAAAGGTTTGTTGAAATGCTTTTTCATCGCTTCATTGATAAGCGTATTTGCCGGACCAATATCTGAAGTTAATACCTCTGCACCACTTTCCTTACTTGGTAGCCAGGTAAAGTTAGATATCCCACCAAGATTTAAAAGCAATCGATGCTTTGTTTCTGATCTGAATAATGACTCGTCCATAATTCCCGCTAATGGAGCTCCTTCACCTCCTTTGGCCACATGTTTTTGTCGAAAATCAGAGATAGTAACAATTCCGGTTTTTTCCGCAATATGATCACCATCAACGATCTGGAGCGTACTGTTCATCTTTTTATTGGGATGGTGATAGATCGTTTGCCCGTGACTGGCAATCAAGTCTACTTGATGTGCCTCAACTCCCCATTCTTCGAGAGATTCTAAAACCAGATCAGCGTATAACTGAGCTAACTCTGTATGCAAAACACAAATTTCCTGAAGATTGACCTGTATCTGAGACTGAACAGCTCTTATCCTATTTCTTAAGTCTTGGGAATATTCTATGGTTTTGAAATTCAATAAATGAGGCTTCTTCCACTTGAAATTACACAGAGCAATATCCAGTCCGTCCAGTGAAGTTCCGGACATTAACCCAATAATTTTACGCTGAGGTTTTTGGGCTATTTCAGTAAGTCGAAGAAGTTGCTTGTTCATGTCTCAAACTCGGAGTATTTTTGCATCAAATCAAATCCATCTACATGAATAATATAGAAGAAGCCGAACATCAGTCCTTTGAAGAAGATCTTCAATTTCTAATTAAAACATTAAAAGAAAGTTTTGAATCAACAGATGTTCAATATTTTGTGGATGATCACAACGATACTTTGTATGTAAAACTGGAAGGTCTGGATGAATATCCTGAAGAAGAAATTGAAGAGATTGCAACTCCGATCTTTGAAATTCTTGATTTAGATTTTGATGAGATCATTTTGTTACCGCTTTAGCTGATAGCTCAAAAAAGCGGTTTTCCATCCTTCATTCCTATTTAAAAGCTTTGTATTTTGGATAAATTTCAAAATTATTTTTCATGAAGAGTTCTAATTCCGGCTATACTGTTCGATGTATTATTTGTGATACAGTAAATGACGAGCGTATCACCAGCACGTACTGTACAAACTGTGGAGGTGTTCTAACCGTTGATTACAAAGAGGCTCGTGAAGAAATTCAATATCCTCTAAAGAATATTATTCCAGATCCTTTAAAAACGGATTATACTTCTTTAAAAAGACTAGAACGCCTTTCTGATATTTATGAAGCAGATCTGTATGCTAAACTTGAACTTGAAAATCCTACAGGATGTTTTAAAGATCGGGGAAGTTATGTTGAAGTTTTGAAAGCAATTGAATTGGGTGCAGATGCTATTTGTTTAGCATCAACCGGAAATATGGCGGCATCTGTTGCTGCTTATGCATGCTATTTTAAGATTCCTTGTTTTGTATTTGTACCCGAACAAACTCCCGATGCAAAACTAGCTCAGTCTACTATTTATGATGCTACCATTATTAGAATAAAAGGTGATTTCAGAACTTGTGAACTGCTTTGTCGTGAATTTGCGAAATCTGGAAATTATTATTTAGCCGGTGACTATGTTTTCAGGCAGGAAGGTCAAAAATCCTTTTCCTATGAATTGCTTGAACAAGGCGAAATGGATTATGATTATATCTTTGTACCAATTGGAGCAGGAACTAATTTTGCTGCAATATATAAGGGATTGATCGAACTTAAAGCAGCAGGAAGAATCAATAAGATTCCAAGTTTTGTTGCTGTCCAGCCTGAACAAAGTTCTCCTGTTGTGGAAGGAATTTTCAAAAAAGAAAAGATCGTCAAAGACCAGGTTAATACTATGGCTGATGCTGTAGCTGTTGCTGATCCATTTGATTTCTACAAAGTTTTGGAAGGAATTGATAAGACAAACGGACATGCTTTTACAGCAACCGAGAATGAGTTGTTAACTTCCATGAAGGAGATGACAGTAGAAGAAGGGATTTTTACTGAGCCGGCTTGTGCAATTCCTTTAGCTTGTTTCAAAAACAATCTGGATATTTTTAAAGGAAAAAAATGTCTATTCGTTTTAACAGGTACCGGATTGAAAGCAGCTCATATTGTTGCTAAATATTCTCTTTCATCCCCGATTCTCTCTCCAAAATTGGAACGTATCCAACAATATATAGAATCCGGATTTCCTGATATGCAAAAGAACAGCTGGGGACAATCCAGAGATCTTTTCTCAGGTAATGTAACTCTTGATGAAAATCACGAAAAACTCTATTCAGAATATGTTAACGGAATTAATAAAAAAGGGAAAACCCTAAAAGAAGCGGAGATAAAAGCACTTAAATCTATGGTTTCAACAACGGATGCAGATTTGGAATATCCCGTTGAAGTAGTTGATTACAAAATCACTATGCGAAAACATGGATTGGTGGCTGCTGCAGTAAAAATGAAGATCAACGGCGGAGAAGAAGTAGTTTCTCTGGAGCAAGGAGTTGGACCAATGGACGCTGTTCTTGCTGCTATGAAAGCTGAAACTGATTCATTTTTGGCATTGCAAATTTTAAATCACGAAGTTGAAATTCTCAGCCCGGATACAGACTCATTAGTAATTGTGACTTTAACTCTTGAAAAAGAAGGTCATGAATTTGTAGCGAAAGCTGCATCTCCCGATACCTTAGAGGCATTAATTCAAGCCTTTGTAAATGGGTTAGCAATAGCAAATAAAGCGCTGGCAGTATAAATATTGGTTTAAAGTATTAACGTGTTTAGTGTAAAACTTTAATCTTAACACTAAACACCTTAAAACCTTTTTTATATCTACTCCTTGAACTCTTACTCCTTCATCTTATCCTAGCAGCACAATTGATAAAAATCTTAAAGTATATAATGACAACATTTTTAGTATTAGCAGTTGTTCTGGTAATTGCTACTTTTTTCTATATGCGTCAGGCTAAATTCGGACAAGCACCTACCGCTAAACATCTGGAACAAATATCTCGATCATCCAACTTTAAAGATGGTATGTTTAAAAATTTAGAATATACTCCTGACCTCACGGAAGGCTATTCTTATCTTGGTATTTTATACGATCAATTTTTTGGAAACCATCCAAGAACTAAACCTCGAAATGTTATTCCTTCTGAGAAAACTGATCTTTTCTCTATTCCTGAAGACGAGAATATACTTGTTTGGTTCGGACATTCTTCCTATTTCATACAACTGGATGAAAAGAAGATACTCGTCGATCCCGTTTTTAGTGGAAATGCCTCTCCGGTTCCCGGAACTGTAAAATCTTTTCCAGGGACAGATATTTACACTGTTGAAGACATCCCCGAAATCGATTATTTGCTTATCAGTCACGATCATTATGATCATCTGGATTACAAAACCATAAAAGGTTTAAAAGAAAAAGTAAGTACAGTTATTTGTGGACTTGGAGTTGGCTCTCATTTCCATAAGTGGGGCTATGATACCAGTCAAATCCTTGAACAAGATTGGTTTGATAAGATTGAAGTAGATTCAGGTTATACAATTCATACAACCCCTACTCGTCATTTCTCAGGTCGTGGCTTTTCACGAAAGAACACGCTATGGGCTTCTTTTGTAATTGAAGCACCTTCTCATAAAATTTATATTGGTGGAGATAGCGGGTATGGTGAATTTTTTACTGAAATCAGGAATCGCATTGGAGAAATGGACTTAGTTATTCTTGATAACGGACAATACAATAATGCTTGGAAAGAAATCCATATGCATCCTGATCAGGTTCTACAAGCAGCTCATGATTTAAAAGCCAGGCGTCTCTTCCCTGTTCATTCTTCAAAATTTGTATTGGCTATGCATCCATGGGACGAACCTTTGAATGAAGTTTCTCGACTTAATCAGCAGAACTCTAATCCTATTTCACTATTTACACCTCAGATCGGAGAAAAAGTAAATTTAGATGATTCAAATAGAATATTTGAGAGATGGTGGGAAGAGGTTGATTAGGCTTGTTTTTGCCAATAGTCCGACTTTTAATAAATTTTCATGGCCTCATTTTGATATTGTTTTAATATCAGAAATATCAATTTATAAAAATTAACAAATACTAATTATCTATAAAAAGCTCTAATAGTTATTTTGGATACGAATTATAATACATTCTAGGGGTCATGAAAAATTTACGGGTACTATATTTTCTTCTATGTTCATTTTTATTAGTTACACTTTCTAACTGTTCGGAAGATTCTTTATCTATCAATAATGTAGAAACTTCTGTTAGTGATGATGCACTTGCTAAGAAAGGAGGAAAGGGGCAATCCTCAGCAAATAGTAATACCAATTCCAATAATACCGGAACAGGGACAAAACTGGATACAGTAACTGAAGATGATAATAACTCCTACTCGGTTTACTCTCATTCTCTATGGGCCGGACAAGATTCTTACGCTGGTGAAGTTATCGTTTCTAATAACGATCAAATGTTAAGTATCACATATGATACAGATGCAAGTGCAGACCTTGGGGAAGTGCATGTTTACATTTGGACTGATGAAAGTGACATTCCAAGAAAAAGACCTGCTCCCGGACAAGCTCCATATGCTGCAGAAAATTTAAATGCTGATACTTACTCTTTTTTAGTACCTGAAGAAATTGCTTGTGGTAACACGTTTTACATTTCTACTCATACCGCATTAGTGACCAACCGAACTGAAGAATCGGAGGATGAGGATGAAGACGGAGGCGGAGACGAAGGTGATAATGATGATGACGGAAACGATGATGATGATGGTTCAAACGATCCCGACTTCAAAGTTATCGCATCACAATCTAATGCCGGAGAGACAGCTTATGCCGGCGGATCAGGTTTTTCTTCTCAAAAAGGAGCTTGGTGGGGTTACTTTGAATACGTAGTGGAATGTTCAGACGACGATGATGATGTCCCTACCCCTCTTTAATAAAAAATTTTTTAGTTAAAATGTTAAAAGGAGTTGTTAAACAACTCCTTTTTTTATTTATCTCAATGCTTTTTCTAATTCTAATGAAGCATTACTTCCTTCATCGCGGTACTTCACTATAATCGGGCAATCCATGCTTAGACCTTGTTCTTTTGCCCAATCAGAGTTTACAGGTCTGGATCCTGGAATCACTACAGCACCTTCCGGAATTTCAGAACCTCGTTCACGAATTTCTTCATTCACTGCATCATAAACCGGTATAGATTTTGAAAGTACTACACCGGGAGCAATTACTGCTTTTGAACGGACTAGGATTCCTTCAACGATCACTACTCCTGCCCCGATAAAACAATCATCTTCAATAATGACCGGATTCATTCCAACAGGTTCAAGTACTCCACCAATTTGTACTCCTGCCGACAAGTGCACATTCTTTCCTATTTGCGCACAGGAGCCAACCAGAGCATGGCTGTCTACCATGGAGCCTTCATCTACATAAGCGCCTACATTCACATAAGCCGGTGGCATGATGATCACTCCCGGAGCAACGTAAGCTCCACGTCGAACTGAGGAACCACCTGGAACTAATCGAACTCCGTCTTCAGGTTCAAAGTATCTTGGTGGAAGATTATGCTTATCAACAAAGCCTTCGTAGATTCCTTGATAGGAAGCATTCTCGCCATTTTTAAAAGATTCTAAGATTGCTTTTTTAACGTCAATGTTAGCTTCCCATTTTCCGTTGTTAATAGTTGCTGATCTTAATTCGCCGGTTTCGAGTTTGTCTAAAATTTCTTCGTAGTTCATTTTTTATCAAAGTTACAGAGTGAAAGAAGTAGCAAAGTAACAGAGTGGTTTCTCCTACTTTGTTACTCTGTTACTAAACGCGCAGCGTTGATGTTACTTCTTCACTTCTTTCTATACCAATTATTTATTTTTCTGTCTGCTTCTAAAAGAGCCTCTTCACCTTCATGAGTTAAATCTTTTAATGAAAGTGGTAATCGTACATTCGTGTGTGTGATCCAGCCTTTATGCTGTAACAACACTTTTGTGGGAACAGGATTTGATGCTGAAAAAAGTGCATTCGCGGATTCTTCCCAGCCTTCAAAAAGCTCATCAAAATTTTCACTCAACATTAAGTCTACCATTTTTCTTGTTTGAGCCGGCCAGACATTTGAAGCCACTGAAATCAATCCAACTCCTCCTTCTTTCACAAATGCTTCAGTTAAAACATCATCTCCGGAATAGAAATCAAGTTCCGGGCTTTGCTTTCTGAATTCTTTAAATTCTTCTACACTTCCGCTAGCCTCTTTAACTCCAACAACATGAGTAAATTTTTCTAAAAGTCTGTCAGGTACTTCCGGATGCAACTTCACTCCTGTTCTCGAAGGTACATTATATAAAATACACGGAGTTTCAGTAGTTGATAGTAATTCAGAAAACCATTCAAATTGACCTTCTTTCCCCGGTTTTGAATACAAAGGAGTTACTAAAAGTAAGAGATCAACCCCAACCGCATCACAATAGTTGATAAATTCTTTTTGAGCTTCAATACTATGTCCACCAATTCCTACCATCAATGGAACATCTAGATTCATTTCCTTAGCGAACTTAACGATCGATCTCTTTTCTTGTGCATTAAGATTCAGACCTTCGCCCGTACTTCCAAGAACTAACGTACCAACCTTAGCTTCCTGCTGTTTTAGCAATAAGTACTCCAAACTTCCATAATCAACACTCCCATCTTCGTTCATAGGAGTTATCATTGCGGTAAAAACTGGAAATTCTAATCTAGTCATTATTTTTTGTGATGAAATCAAACAATTGTCCAAAGGTATAAATACCGTTCATTAAATTCTGATTTTTGATCAATTGTTCCGCTGCCCAAATTGCTCCTTCGGCAAATAAACCACGATCTAAAGCTTCATGTTTAAGCGTGATCTCTTCGGTTTGTGTACTGATTTTAAGTTCATGAATACCGTTCACATCTCCTTCTCTTTCCGAAGTCACTTCAGCATCTTTGTCTAACCATTCTTTCCAGGAAAGAGCAGTTCCGCTGGGTGCGTCTTTTTTGTTAACGTGATGTACTTCATGAATTTTGAATATTGGATCTTTTAGAATCTCGGATCCCGCTGAAATAGCTTCAATTGCATTTCGGATAATATTCATCCCTAAACTAAAATTGGTAGCCAACACCCATTTGGTTTCCATTTTTTGGACTTTATTTTCCAGATCTTCCGGCCAGGAAAATCCCGTACTTCCCCAGGCAGCAGGAATGCCGGATTCTAAGACCACAGGAAGTATTTCTGCTACTGCATCTCCCGGAACAAAAATGATAACAGCATCACTTTCTTTTAGCTTTTCTATCGTAGGTGGGCTGGATTCATCGAACGCATAAGCCAGATTTTCGCCCAGCATTTCAACTACTTTACTACCCGTTTTACCTGTTCCAATTACTGAAATTTTCATAGTTCAATAAACTCCTTATGAAGCAATTTTACAATTGATTCACCATCCGATTCATTTGCCAAAAAGCAGATATTATTCTCACTTGCTCCATGGCAAACCATCCTGATGTTATAATCCTTCAACTTATTGAAAAGTTTTCCACTTATTCCTGCTGTTTTGGTCAAGCTATTACCGATCAAAGCTATAAGACAATAATCTTTCTCTATTTCAACCTCACAAAACTCTCTTAACTCTTCTAATACTTCTATAGTAAGTTCAACTTTATTTGAAGCATTTACAGCAGTATCCAATGTTAAAGAAACACTTACCTCACTAGTGCTTACAAGATCTACTGATATTTTATTATCAGATAACACTTGAAACAGCTTTGCCAGAAACCCATACTGATGGAGCATATCCAGACTTCTGACTGTCAACAATGTCTGATTCTTCCTAAGCGATAATGCCCGTACAACAGGTTTTTCAGTTGATTCATGAACGATTAAAGTCCCTGGTTTTTCAGGTTCACTTGTAGAACTAACTCGTACATCAATTTTGCCTCTTATGGCAGGTTTAAGAGTTGCCGGGTGTAAAACCTTACCACCAAATACAGAAAGCTCAGCAGCTTCGTCAAAAGTAATTTCTTTGATAGGTCTCGCTGCTTTTACAACTCTGGGATCTGTAGAATATATACCTGCTACATCCGTCCATATTTCCAGAAGATCGGCATTTATTGCTTCGGCAAATAGAGCAGCTGAAAAGTCACTTCCTCCTCTTCCTAAAGTAGTAGTGTTTCCAAATACATCTGAACCTATAAAGCCTTGTGTGAGGTATACTTTATCTGTTTCAATTCTCTTCTGCAGGTTTTTTTTAAGCATGCCCCTATCCGGCGTTGCGTTACCAAAAGTGGAATCTGTTTTAAGGATCTCTCTTGCATCAATCCATTCTGCATCAACTCCACTTTCCTTCAAAACTTCGATAAATATCTTAGTAGACATTAGCTCACCAAAAGAAACCAAACGATCTTTCCATCTCTTATCTCTTGCTACTTGATCTAGATGTTGACGTAATTGTGTTAACTCTTCTTTAAATGATATTTCAGCCTTTTCAGGGCTGCCCAGTTTCTGAATAATTGAAAGATGTCTTTCTTTTATTCTAATGATGATTGCTTCACGTGCTGTTGAATCTAATTCAGGTGACATTAATGCCACTAGATCATTGGTTGTACCCGAAGTGGCACTTATTACAATAAAAGATCTGTCGACATCTTCAGATACTATTTCTGCACTTTTTTGCATGGCTTGGAAGGTACCAACACTTGTACCTCCAAATTTTGAAACTATCATAATTTACTTCTTAAGTTGAAAGTCAAAATAAGAACCTAACAGATTAAGAAATGAAGAAATATTTACTTTTTTAAACTTCGCTTTTTTTATGGAGTTCTTTCAAATCGTCCCTAAAATGTGTTATTCTCTCTGAGTTAACCATTTAAGAAAAATCTTGTGCAACAAAATAGAATCACCTTTTTAATATTAGTACTGATCTTTGGTATTTCCTGTTCTTCTAAGTCAACTAAAGACAGAATTTCAATTACTGAGTTAGAGAAACATCTGGAAGATATTTCAGCTATACAGGATGATTCTCAGCGAAAAGCGGAAGCAGACTCCCTTTGGAAAAAACTTACTCTTGAAGATCAAATTCCTTTCAAACAAGATTCTATTGTTGTCTTTCTATTTAAAGGTGAAGCTGACCAAGTAAGCTGGAATGGTGATTTCAATTCATGGAGCGGAGATAAGAGCTTTGATAACGAAGGCAGCAGAATTGAAGGAACTAATATCTGGATGTTGAAAGCAGTTTTTCCTGTTGATGCACGTATTGACTATAAAGTCACTATTGATGAAAGCTGGATTTTGGATCCTGTAAATCCTCATTATCAGTGGAGTGGTTTTGGGCCGAATTCCGAGCTCAGAATGCCCGAATGGAATCCTGAACCTTTACTTGAAAGAATTCCTGAAGCTCAAGAAGGATCACTAACCGAAAATATCTTGGTCAAAAGCACTCATCTGGGTTATTACGTTCAGTATCAGGTCTATACACCTGTAGGTTATGAAAGTCTCGAAAATCTACCTGTAATTTATATTCTGGATGGACAAGAATATTCTGACAACAAGCTTGGTGGAACAGTAGTTATGCTGGATAATCTCATCCACTTAAAAAAAATTAAACCCGTTTTAGCGGTCTTTATAGATCCAAGAGACCCTAATGATCCGGACGCTAATCGCAGAGGAGACGAATTTGGTACCAATGAAGATTATAATGACTTCTTCACCAAAGAATTAATGCCAAAAATCGAATCTGATTACAAGATCTCAACAAAGAAAAAAGACACTGCTCTTTTAGGTACTTCTTTAGGGGGATTAAACACTACTTACCTTGGATTTTTAAATCCGGAGAAATTTGGAAAACTAGCAATACAAGCACCTGCGTATTGGTATAAAGAAAAAGAGATCTTTGGATTGGTTAGAAATACTAAAGAAGCAGATTTTGATATTTTTATGAGTGTAGGTACCATTAATGATAACATGCCCGACGCCAGACTGATGAAACAAGAGTTTGAGCGACTTGATCTTAACATGAATTATTTGGAAGTAAATGAAGGTCACTCTTGGGGAGCCTGGAGTGCTCAAATGGACGATATTCTCATTCAATTTTTTAAGAAATAATAAAACAGAACTAATCTATTTATGGAAACACCACTGATTACCAATGATGCTGTAGTTTTTGGATTACTGATGGCAATACTCGCTGTAATTTTCACTACTTCGCATAGCGACAAACCGGGCTGGCAAAAATTCTACAAATTTGTTCCCTCGCTCCTACTTTGCTATTTCGTGCCTTCTGTTTTTACCACGCTTGGAGTAATTTCGCCGGATGGATCCAGTCTTTATTATGTTGCTTCCAGATATCTTTTACCAGCCAGTTTGATCTTACTAACTCTGAGTATCGATCTAAAAGCCATTGCTAATCTGGGATGGAAAGCTGTGGTTATGTTCTTTGCAGGAACTATAGGAATCATCATTGGTGGTCCCCTGGCTTTAATTATTATAGGAGCAATTAATCCTGATATAGTTGGTGGAGCGGGTCCTGAGGAAGTTTGGCGTGGACTCTCCACTGTAGCAGGAAGCTGGATCGGTGGTGGTGCAAATCAGACTGCGATGTATGAGATCTTTGAACCCAGCGACACACTCTTCAGCGCAATGATCACTGTAGATATCATTGTGGCGAACATCTGGATGGCTTTTTTACTATATGGTGCCGGAATAAGTGATAAGGTCGACAAATGGTTTAAAGCGGATTCATCAGCTATTGAAGCACTCAAGAAAAGTGTTGCTGACTATCAAGCTAGCATTGCTAAGGTTGCAACTTTGGTTGATCTCACGAAGATTGCTGCCATTGCTTTTGTAATAACTGCAATCGGACATCTAGTTGGAGATTCGGTTGGCCCTTGGGTTTCTGAAAATGCTCCAATGTTAAGCCGATTGAGCTTTAACTCTTCTTTCTTTTGGATCATCGTAGTAGCAACACTTGGTGGTTTCGCGCTTTCATTTACTAAAGCCCGTGAACTTGAGGGTGCCGGAGCTTCCAAGATCGGAAGTTTATTTCTGTACATTCTTGTAATGACCATTGGTATGAAAATGGATCTAGGTGCTTTCACTGAAGTTCCCGGATTTTTTGCCATCGGTTTTGTTTGGATCATCATTCATGTGATCGTTCTGCTTGGAGTTGGAAAGCTTATTAAAGCACCTTTCTTCTTTACAGCAGTAGGAAGTCAAGCCAATGTTGGAGGCGCGGCTTCAGCCCCGATCGTAGCATCCGCATTTTCTCCTTCTCTTGCTCCTGTTGGTGTATTGCTCGCCGTGCTTGGTTACGGAGTGGGAACATTTGGTGCATGGCTATGTGCTCAGATCATGAGGGTAGTTTCTTGATCTGGTTCCACACCCTCCATGTTTAACTAGTTCCGTAGCTCCGCTGCGGAACCTAAGTTTTGAAAGCTCTGCTTTCATTGAGGCAGAGCCTCAAAACCGCATTCCGAACGAGAGCTAATTCTCTATTATACTTCCGTGATTTAGTGACAAAAAACTCTCCTCCAAAATCAACGATCCTTTTTCAAATATGGTTACAGGTAATTCGTATCTTTACAGATACCAGAATTTAAATAATTAATCATTTTTTGTTGTGAAGAGAGCCTTCAAGTTCCTCCTCGTTTTTATAGCAGCTACCATTGTAATCGTACTCGCTGCCGGAATTCCAAATTACTCAGCTTTTAAAACACTTTTCTCTAATACTGACGGTATGAGAGAAGGTTATGAATATGTAGAAAAGACATTCTCGCTCCGAGGATTGACAGAATTCATTGGCGAGCATCCCGAGTATATGTCGGTAGTAAGTTTTAATGTTGATGAACCTGATTCTGGCATTTATTATGGTGCAGACATCCCACGTGCACAGGGAGCTATTTCGAATCTTTTTCTTCTTATAGAATATGAACGACAAGTTATGGAAGGAAAAATTGATCCTGATGAGCCTGTGCAGATTTCAGATATTGACCGTTTTTTCCTTCCGCAGATCAGTGAAAACGCATATAATTCCAGTGTTGAGCTTCTTGAGGCTAAATCAGAAGATGGTGTTCTTACTTTGGATGAAGCAGTTGCTACGATGATCGCATCAAACGGATTAGCTATTGCAGACTATGTCTGGTTCAAATTAGGAAGAGAGAATATCTTTAATCTGATTGAAGAGCTACAATTGGAAGTCACCGAAGCTCCTCTTCCCTTTTCCGGACTTTATCTGGCAATCCAGCCAACCATCTCAGATACTAATACAACAAAATCATACGACAAGATCATTGAACTGGCATCACGTTTTAATTCTGATGATACTTTTAATTCAGAAACCAAAGAACTTTTCAGAGAAGAACGATTGAACCTGAGTTTCATACAGGAAAAAAATGCATTGGCTGAATTCCCTCAAACTACAGCAATGGAAATGGCTACGTTGATGGCTCAACTTCAAAAAGATGATCTGATATCTGTTGAAGTTTCACAAGCAGTAAAAGAAAAAATGAAATGGGTATTTGGAGGTGAAGCCATACAACGTAGTTTCAGCAACTATGGAGCTATTTATGATAACCGAATGGGAATGCTGAGTGGAATTGATTTTGGAACTTCTATCTATGACGGACATACTTCAGCTCAAGCCGTATTTTTTGACCAACTTCCGGTAGCATTTTTTATTCATCTGTCCGCAAACCATATGCAAGAAGACTATCAACAACGTCTTATTTGGGATCCGGCTTTGTATGAAACAACTGTGAATGAAATCGAAAAAAATAACTGATGTCGAAATACAGATTACTCACTTTTTATTGGTTGATACCTATGTATCTTTTCTTTCTGGTATCACAACAAGCTATGGTGTATGTTGGTGCTAAAGACACCGTTGAAGAAGGAATTCACTACGAAGCTGACGTTCTTGATATGGAAGTAAAGCAGATCGCTGCTCAAAGTAATGGATACATCGTGATCGCTTTTGAAACGAATTCAGGTACAAGAATCGAGAGGAAAATGACATTGTCTATCCAAATGGCACAAAAACTTCTTGAAAGCTCTAAGGTAAAACTCAGTTATAGAAAAGGTGGTTACCCTGAAATCGTGCTTCTCCCAACCTATGAACTTCAGGTTAAAACATCGCTATTCAATGGAGCCGTAGCATTTTTGGGATTGATCGTGACTTTAATTGCAGGTGTTCGGGTTCAAAAGTATATAAACAGAAAAAGCGCTGATGAAACCGGCGATGATTTTAACATAGAACGAGTTGATCCATGAAAGGAACACTGTATTTAATACCCACAACGCTGGGCAAAACTCCCGAAAACAATGCCATTCCTGAATACACACTTTCAATTCTTCGGGGATTGGAATCTTTAGTGGTAGAAAATATTCAGACTTCTGTAAAATTTCTGCAATGGGTTGGTGATACCATCCCGGAATACAAGATCGATTTCTATCAGCTGAATAAGAATACTCCTGATACGGAGATATTTTCTTTTATGAAGCCACTGAAAGCAGGAAAGGATGTTGGATTGTTATCCGAAGCAGGAGCTCCTGCTGTGGCCGATCCGGGTTCAAAACTGGTGAAAATGGCACATCAGAATGGAATTAAAGTAGTTCCTTTGGTTGGACCTTCTTCTATATTATTAGCGCTGATGGCTACGGGTTTCAACGGACAAGCGTTCTCTTTTCATGGTTACCTTCCTATCGATTCAAACAAACGAAAACAAATGCTCATCCAGTTGGAAGGGGAATCACGCAGACATGACCGAACTCAGCTGTTCATGGAAGCACCGCATAGAAATAATGAATTGTTTAAGGCTATTCTGGAAACCTGTACTCCGCAAACCTGGTTAAGTGTTGCCACTGATATTACACTGGAAACCGAAGAAATTGCTACAAAAACGGTTTCAGAGTGGAAATCAGTAGAAAAACCTGATCTGCATAAAAGACCTACCATTTTTTCTATTTACGCTAAGTGATTTAGGTTAACCACAGAGGGCACAGAGAATTATTTTTATGAGAGTTTATTTCTCCCTCCCAAGCTCCTGCTTGGGATGACAACGGGGAGCTCCTGCTCCCTATGGAAACGAACCCCGAACATGAATTCCATTCAACTAGTTTCGTAGCTCCACTGCGGAACTAAGTTTGAAAGCTCTGCTTTCATTGAGGAAGAGCCTCAAATCTACGTTCCGAACGAAAGCAAAAATTGGAGCACGAGCTCCATACTAATTTACCAAGCAGGAGCTTGGGAAAGAGTTAGAATTATTGCTCAGAATCAAATTTTGTCATCAAAAAAGAGCGAGTTTTTATAAAAACTAAGCTTGAAACAACTAGGAATATTATAGCATTTATAATTAGTACTGGTAATTCATTACCACGGAAAGCTGCAAAAAGGAAGAAATTAATTCCTAAAATCATTAATGAATGAACTATGATAGCTCCCGGTATAATTGATAAAATCAAAGAAACGAAAGTTATTCCGGCAATTTTATATTTATTCATAGAGTTTGACATAAATCAATTTTGTCAACGAATTGTCTAACCCCTAGAGAAACGACATATTCATTCATTAAACAAGAATCCAGATAGTACATTTATTATAAATAAACCTGTTATCAGCTGCTTAGTATACTTTTTTGTGAATGAAACCCAAAAACCATAGATGCACATCGTAATAATTCCAATAAGTATCGGAACGTAAATATACATTAGCCCTCCAAGTCCGCTTCCATCTGGAATTCTTAGTGAAGAAATAACAACTCCACTAAATATAGAAACGATAATTATGGAAATATTTCTAACTTGTTTTCCTATAACTGATACAGATTAACTTTCTACAGGCTTAAAAGGAACACTACTCGGCAGTAACTGTCTTCTGTTAAGTTCTGTAAGAATAAGTTCCGTAATCTCTCCTTTTAGCAGAAATTCGTAGCGGATATCTAAAACGTATGCCTTTACTTTCAGATGGATAATGTAATTTTTATCGATCACCTGATTTTCCGTGATCACAACCACCGGTTTATTCAAGTACACATATCTGGAAGTGATCGCTGCTTTATAGGCTACTTCTTTTACGGTATCAATATTTGTATCAGCCGGTAAATAGATCGATGCTACAACCTGACAATCGAGTGCCCCGGTATTCGAGTTTGAAACTGAGTTATTAACGATATCCGCATTTGGTATTGTTACCAGAGAATCATCAGGAGTTACAATTCTGGTAGATCGTAAACCTATTCCTGTTACTTCTCCATAATATCCATCAATTTCGATCTTATCACCAACCTGAAACGGGCTGTCTAATATGATGATAAATCCACCAAAAATATTCTTCAGAATATCCTGAGCTGCAAAACCAACTGCTATCCCGATGGAAGCTCCAACTGTCAGAATGGTTTCAACAGGTGGGTTTATAATTCCTCCAATAACAATAAACAGAGCAACTGACCACAGGATCACATTCAGAAATGGGATCAATCTCTTTATAAGTAATCGATACGAAGCCTGATTTTCGGCGAGTTTACCAAGTAAGAACGTTATGAATCTGTTTAGTAAGAACGCAAATATCAGTACAATGAACGAAGAAATGATCTTGCCTGTAGAAAAGAGCTCTTCAAAAGGGACGATCTTTGGCTTAAGGTTTATGACATTAGATGAGTCTGTTAAAGCTGAATCTGCCTGAACGGTACTGAGCGAATCCTGAGCACTCAGAGCAAAAGAACTCAAGCTGAAAACCAGAAACATGAAATATGTGGCTATTCTTTTCATATCAATGAATAATATTTCTGCGTTTCAGTAAACGGAGTACTTGACGATACACCAATTGGTTCAAGTAGTATCCACTTTCTTCTTCGATCAAAACCCCGCGCGACTTTAATCTTGTTAGTAACACTCTGCTTTGTGCTAATGTTAAATTAAGAACTCTGCAAAGCTCAGCCACTTTTAAGGTGTCATGAAGTACAATTGCTGCTAATGTAAACAAAGTCTCTGTTTTCAATATCTCCAGTGTTTCTATATTCACAGGCTGAAACGGAGCTATAATCAGCGTTCTACCTTCCACCTTTTTGATAGAACGAAGCCAAAGAATAGTAGCTACAGAAGTATTTCCTTCCGTAATATCCCCTAATCTATCAAAGTATATTTCTTTAAGATATTCCTGAATTGCTTTAGGATCGTTCAATCTCTTTTTATAATTACGAGATTTTCTGATCGATTCATCAGCTTCAAAATTTAATCGGTATACACTTTTATTGTGACGATTCATTATAACCGACTGAATATGTCCATCACTTAGTGCATCTGTAAAAAATACGTGTGTAAAATGGGTTTCAACGCCCTCAACTTTATTTAAAAATTCCCATGCATATCTTGAACAGGTGGTGATCCAGAATACTTTTTCCTTTGTTTCGGATATAATTAACCACAAGGCATCGAGAGCATCAAACCCGTTTATATTTCTAAGATAGAGTTTTTGCAAACCTTCCAAATTCACAACGATTCTTTCTTCGAGTGCATTTAATGCATTAACGATATGTTCAGGTCTGTTAACATCTTTGATCTCAAAAGCACTACCGAACAAGCTTAAGATCTGTTCTATTTTCCAGGTAGATTGTTTTATTTCTACATTTATTATTTTCTGATCTTTAAAGACCTCCTCTTTCAGTAAATTTGAGAGAGTTGATTTGCCGCTACCTTTCTCACCAATTAAAGCTACACTGCTTGGGAACCCTTCATTCCATGCATCAAATGCTTTACCAACCGCTCTTATATTGTCTGATGCATTAACATACATTTCGAGATCTATTTGTTTGGATAGATCAAATAAGTCTCTGTATGATTTTGGTAATTCCCGGATCTTTTGGTCCGTTTCAGTCAAAAATGTACTTAATCCAACACTTTTTTGAGCCGACATATCATCAATGATCTTAAAGCCGAAAATAGTTTGTATAGGAATAATAATCTGGCGCAGTTTTCTACTGGCAAATCGAAGAAAAATTGCAGTAGCGTCTACGGTCTTCGCCCAATAGGCAATTGAGAGGTTTTTAACTCTTCCCGCCCAACGCTTAAGCCTTAGTTTATAAAGTTTAGATCGCTTGATGATTTCTGTAGAATTAAATTTTATTACACCAATGTACCATTTTTGTAAAATCTTCCATAGATGTGCGAAAAATTAATTTTTTCATTTCTCGTTACGTATTTAAAATCGCGCTTTTTATGCATCTCAGAATGTCTTAAATTGAGATAATCATCTACAAAATTATGTTTAACAAAAATACCCTGAAAAGAATGTTTAAAACTCATTCTTGGTGTACGTTTTCTTTTGTTTTTCTATGCTCATTTCTAGCAATAAGTAGTTCACTACCTGCACAAAACAGCCTTTCCAGAATTTCCACAGTTGATCGTAGTGATGGAAAAGGAGTTGTAATACGATATCATTTTTCGGAGGCAGTTGATTCATTTGAGGTTATACAACCTGCTCCTGATCTGGTTCAAATGGTATTATATGGAGATATTGATACTACAGGAATTCAAATGCCCGGATATGGAGAGAAAGTCAATCAGGTTATTTTATACAAACAAGATTATGGGTTCGGAGTTGACATCTATCTCAGTCAGGATTTTTCATATATAGCTGATGCTTACCCCGACCAAAACCAAACGCATCTTTTGGTTGGGCTTACAGAAACAGATTACAATGAACTAGACGCTTATTCTCAACAGTTTATTGCAAAAAACTGGTATGAAAATTTTGAACCTCAAGAACTTCCGGACCCTGTTTCAATTACAGAAACAGGCTCCACAACAACAATTACTGATTCCTACAATCCCGTACGTGATAAACTTAAGTTTGATAAAATTGTTATCGATGCAGGTCACGGAGGGCATGACCCGGGTAATCTCGGATACAAAAAGAGTGCACAAGAAAAGGATGTAGTACTTTCAATAGCAAAAAAACTGGGTAAATATATTGAAGAAAATTTACCGGACGTAGAAGTAATTTATACCCGAGAAACGGATGAATTCGTAGATCTTTGGGAACGAGGCAGTATTGCTAATCGAGCTGAAGCCGATCTTTTCGTTTCAATTCATGCAGATGCTTTCACAAGTTCTTCAGTACGTGGAGCATCAGTGTTTTTCTTAGGGCTTGATAGAAGTGACCGTTCTTTTGAAGTAATGAAAGAAGAAAATCAAATTTATGCAGATCATGAAGTAGTTCAAGATTTATCGGAAGAAGATCTAATTGTTTATGAATTAGCACATAGCGGTAACATTGCAAATAGTGAACGTATTGCATACATGGTGGAAGACCAACTTAAAAACCGAGCACAGAGAAAATCACGAGGGGTTCGTCAGAAGGGACTTGTTGTATTATATCAATCAACTATGCCGGCAATTTTAGTTGAAACCGGATTTCTTACCAACCCTGCTGAAAAAAGATATTTAACAAGTGATTGGGGACAAAGTTTAATCGCATCAGCTATATACAGAGCTATTAAGCAATACAAACAAGAACAAGACGAGAGCTATTCTTTAAAAGCGACTTCTGCTAATGACTAAACCTTTGATCATCGGAGTTGCCGGAGGTAGTGGCTCGGGTAAAACTACGGTTGTAAGCACTATCTCCAAAACACTTGGTGCAAACAAACACCTGCTTTTACAGCACGATTCTTATTACCGTGATCTAAAACATCTTCCCTTTGAGGAACGCATAAAACATAACTTTGATCACCCGGCCTCACTAGAAACCGAGCTTCTTATTCGCCATATAAATGCTTTGGTGGAAGGATACCCAATTGAAGTACCTCGGTATGATTTCGCAAATCATATAAGAAAAGAAGAAACTACTTCTGTAACACCAAAAGAAGTTATTCTGATCGATGGGATCCTGATCTTCAGTGAACCAGAGCTTCTGGAATTGATGGATGTGAAGATCTTTGTTGATACAGACGATGACATTCGTTTACTAAGAAGATTAAAACGGGATATAAATGAACGAGGACGTTCTGTGGAAAGTGTTATGGAACAATACCAAAAGTTTGTACGGCCAATGCATTTGGAGTTTGTTCAACCAAGCAAGAGATATGCTGATGTAATTATACCAAGAGGTGGAAAAAATAAGGTAGCTCTTGATATGGTTCTCGCATTGATAAATGAAAAATTATCTACGCGTCAATAAACGCCTTCATCCCCTTAAAAATCAAAAACTCATCTTGAATAGATTTTTCAGAGATCAGATTTGATAATTTATGCGCATCCCCTCCTGTCATAAAGAGATCAAATTCTCCATTTAGTTGTTTGAATCTGTTTAATGCTGATTCTATTCCATCAATAAAAAAAGCCACTTGCCCCCATTGAAGAGATTCTGAAGTACTTTTCCCCGGCCACCTTCCAGGAAATTCGACCTCAATATCAGGCAACTCTGGTGCCGTTTGCTTAAAAATATTTAAAATACTTTGTAGCCCTGGCATTATAACACCGCCTCTGTATATTCTGTTTTCATCCATCATATCAATGGTGCAAGCACTTCCTGCATCAACCACTACTACATTACCTTTATTTCGTTGATACGCTCCTAAACATACCAAAAATCTATCAATACCAAGCGTTTTGGGCGTATCATAATCTAATACTTCGGGATCGATATTATCAATAGTTATGCTTTGTATATCAAGGTCTGTAACCTGAGATTGAAGCAACTTGAAGTGATCCTTTCTTACGCTGGCAACAATCAAATTATTTATTAAATCGATATGATTATTTAGCCATGAGATCAGGTAAGTCACAGATTTAAAACTGTCTTTGGTTTTCTGCCATTCACCATTTTCCCAGTAGGCTACTTTGATTGACGAATTACCAATATCAAGAAAAAGTGTTTTTTTTGAATTAGATGAATCGTTTTTGCTCATGAATTTGTATTACATTTAGGAGATAAAGAGAATAATCAATCTAACGGATAGTATGAATTTAAAATCAAAGATTGCGATAGTAACAGGTGCAAGTAGTGGAATTGGAGCAGAATTCTCAAAAGATTTAGTTAGTAAGGGAGCAAAAGTGTATGGTTTAGCCCGTAGTTTGGATAAGCTAAACAGCATTAAAGAAAAATTAGGTGAGAACTTTATACCTGTACAACAAGATATAACCAATAGTGAAGCGTTAGAAAATTGGGTAGAAGGAACATTTTCAGATGACCACACACCTGATATCTTAATTAATAATGCGGGTCTTGGGTATTTTGCAAATGTGGATGACCTTAAAATCTCTGAGTGGGATAAAATGATGAATGTAAATCTCTCAGGAGTGTTCTATCTAACCCGGTTAATCGTTCCTTTCATGAAACAGAATGAAAATGTATGCCATATAGTAAATATTTCTTCTATTGCAGGTCTAATGGGTAACCCTCAAATATCTGCTTATAATGCTACTAAATATGGATTAAGAGGTTTAAGTGATGCTCTTTTTAAAGAGCTCAGATATGATGGTATAAAAGTTTCTTGTTTCTTTCCGGGTTCTATTGCTACTAATTTCTTTGACGCCATTGATGAGGTAGATCAACACCCGAATATGATGAGCGCTTCGGATGTTTCTAATACATTGATGCATGTTCTGGAAACTCCGGATAATTTTTTGATCAATGAAATTATTATGCGCCCTTTAAATCCTAAAAGTCCGGGTTAATAAGTGAGGAAAAGCACTTTAATTCTTACAATATTACTCTGTATAAGCTGCGGTTCTCGTCCTACAGTTCAAAAACCGGAAAACATTCTAGCTGAAGACCTTTATGTGGATCTGTTTTTCGAATTGGAGCTCCTTAATATTTATCAGGAAGAAGGTGCCTCTGGTAAAACTATAGATTCTTTACATCGGGTTATATTTGACAAGTACAATACTGATACATTACAGTTTTTAGAAAGCCATAAATTCTATCAATCGCAGATAACCGAACAATTAATTAGAGTTGATAGTGTAATTACTAGAATTGAGAAAGAGCTGGTTCCTATCAATAAGTTAGACTCACTTCGGAATCACTTGGAATGAATTAACGAATATTGATTTAGCTCTTCTTTGCTTATCTGTATAACATTTTCTTTGATCAAATAAGATATTAATTCCTTTACTGTCTCTTGGTTTACAGACAATTCCTCTGCAATTTGTTTTAGCGAAGCATCTCCTGAGGATAGAATTGCTAACGTCTTTTCAATGTACTCTTTATCCAAAATGCCTTTACTCGTTAGTGTAATGTTTTTAAGGCAGTTGTCGCAATGGCCACATGGTTTATTACCGGTTTCGCCAAAATAATTTCTGAGAAATACTTCGCGACAAGTATCTGAGTTTATGAATAAGTTCATTTTTTCGAGCTTAGCCAGCATCACATCTCGGTGCTTTTCTACACTTTCCTTATTTAAAGGTAATCGTGATGATCTTGGCTCTAAAACTCTAATCAAATCTCTGGAATCAATTACAGTAAAAACCAGAATATGATCGTTTTGCATTAGCACATTCAGAGCTTTGATCAAGCCGTTTCTGTTTATATCCAATGCAGATAATAAACTTTCTTCTTCTACATCAATCATATCATTGAAAGCATGTGAGTTCAGTGTTCTTTCCAACCTATCAACAAACTCTGCTTTTTCTGGGTTGTTACAACGCTCTTTAAACTTGCCAAGCATGTCCCTGTTTAAAGTAAATTGAATTGAGAATGCCGGTTTCACATCCTGTAGCCATGCAATAACACCAAACTGTTCCAGAAGTCGTAACGATGATCTGATAATTCCGATAGATTCCTTTGCTCTTTTTTGAAGTGCATTCATCTCAAGTTCACCAGATTCTATCATTATTGAACCCTCAGCTAGTTCAAAGCTATCACATAATGTCTGGTATATTTTTTCCAATTGATCGCGAGTGGGATAATTTTGCTCAATTCTACTTTTAGCCTGTGAATAATCAGATGGTTTATAATACAATATTGGGTACGCCTCTTTTCCGTCTCTTCCAGCTCGTCCGGCTTCCTGATAATAAGCTTCTATAGAAAAAGGCATCGTTTCATGGATTACATACCGACAATCC
The DNA here is from genome assembly GCA_002364085.1 of Balneolaceae bacterium UBA3186. GTDB lineage: Bacteria > Bacteroidota > Rhodothermia > Balneolales > Balneolaceae > Balneola. The sequence continues at coordinate 606,399 of DEXK01000011.1, forward strand.
GGTTTATCTATTCCCATTCCAAAAGCATTAGTAGCAACAACTAAAGGAGTTTCTCCTGCTATCCAGCGATTTTGAATTTGTTTTCTTTTCTCACTTTCTATTCCGGCGTGATAAGCTTCTGATTTTAAGCCTTTTTTTGTGAAAAATTCAGCCCAATACTCACAATTTTTCCGAGTTCCACCATAGATCAATCCATCACCCTTTTTGGATCCACGAACAACACCTTGAATCATTTTCTCTCTGGTTTTTGAGGTTTCTATAACCCACCATTTTAAGTTAGGCCTAGTAAAGCCAAGAGAAACGATTTCAGGATTTTCAAATTGTAAGTTTTCTAAAATATCGTTTCGTACTTCCGGAGTAGCCGTAGCTGTAAGTGCTATCCAAGAAACATTATTTGAAATAGATTGCAAATTTGTTCTTATATCTCTGTAAGCCGGTCTAAAATCGTGGCCCCATTCCGAAATACAATGTGCTTCATCAATAGCAACAAGGTCAATATTCAGGTTAAGCATCTCGTTCTGAAATAGCTCCGTTCCCAAACGTTCAGGCGCACAATACAGCAGCTTATACATACCATTTCTAGCGTTCACTAACCGTTGTTCCACCTCATAAAATGGAATTGTGTTATTTATAAATGTAGCTGAAATACCCAGATCTTCGAGCTGTTGAACCTGATCTTGCATAAGTGCAACAAGAGGTGATATTACCAAAGTCATTCCGTCATAAACAGTTGCAGGTACTTGATAACAAAGTGATTTCCCACCACCCGTTGGAAATAGCACTAGAGTTTCATTTTTTGAAAAGACAGACTTTACTGCAATATCCTGCCCTTCACGAAAAGATTCGTATCCCCAAAATTCTTTTAAATGTTCTAATGCCTGATTAAATTGTTCCTGCAATTTCAGCCTTAACTTTATTTATCCAAAAGTATTGATATCCATCTGTTCATCAAATAAAAACATGAAGCTATTTTTTTACATCCTCACTTTTTCTGTATTTCTAAGCTGCGCCACATCATCCCCAAAAGAAAAAATTAATTACAGGGAGGAGATGAGAAATTTTGTGATCGAAATAGCAAAATTTTCAAGGGAGCAAGATCCTGATTTTATTGTTATTCCGCAAAACGGGCATGAGCTCCTGTTAAATGCTGATGGTGAAATTGCCGATGAGTATGTATCTGCTATTGACGGATTAGGACAAGAAAGTCTCATCTTCGGATACTATGGTGATAATACGGTGACCCCTCAAGACAGCAGAGAATATCTTCTTGAGCTTTTAAGAACAGCTAAGCGGGAAGGTAAAACGGTACTTGTTACCGACTATACTGATGAAGATCAAAAAATTAAGCGATCTTATGAGCGCAATACTTTAAATGGATTTATCTCTTTTCCGGCTCCCGAAAGAGAGCTTACCGTTGTGCCTGAGTCAACAGACTTTATAAAAAATGAGAATAAAAATGATATTAAGTCGCTTTCGGATGCCAAGAATTTTCTTTACCTGCTTAACTATGAAAACTATGAATCAAAAGAAGAGCTACTTTCAGCGTTAAGTAAAACCAATTTTGACGTTTTTATAATGGATGCCTTTTTCTGGGGAGAGCCATTCACTAAAGAAAACCTGGAACAGATCAGAATAAAAGAAGACGGAGGTAAACGCTTACTCATTAGTTACATGAGTATTGGCGAGGCAGAAGATTACAGGTTTTACTGGCAAGATGAATGGGATAAGAAAGAATTAAACTGGATAGACTCAGAAAATCCAAACTGGCCCGGCAATTTTAAAGTGCGGTACTGGAATGATGACTGGAAAAAAATTATTCTAGGAGAAAGTAATTCCTATACTCAAATAATACTAAATGCCGGTTTTGACGGTGTTTATCTGGATATTATTGATGGTTTCTGGTACTTCGAAAATATTGCCTCCGGTAGTAAGTGATCTATTTTTCATCTCTCATTAGATTACCGGCAAACTACCCTCAAACATATTTTCGAAGTTCACTTCCTTGGGTTCTTCAGCTTCAATAAACAAACTGATTACATCACCTGCTTTGGAACAAGTTATATGACTAACCGGATCTAAATCAGGAGTTACTAGTCCTTGTTCAATTGATCGATCAACTGCAGTTCTTATAGACTTCGCCTCTTTATGCAACCCAAAGCTTTCGAGCATCAAAGCAACAGAAAGTATAGTCGCAATAGGATTAGCAATATCCTTACCTGCGGCTTCCGGATAACTACCATGTATCGGTTCAAATAAAGAAGACTGATCACCCATCGAAGCCGATGATAATAAGCCAATTGAACCTGTTATAACACTTGCTTCATCAGAAATTATATCTCCAAACATATTTTCGGTCAAAATTACGTCAAATTGATTTGGGCGTTGAATTATTTGCATTGCTGCATTATCAACATAAAGATATTCTACTTCCACCTCAGGATATTTTTCTGCTAAAGCCTGAACCGTCTCTCTCCACAACCTTGATGTTTCTAAGACATTCGCTTTATCTACCAAAGTTACTTTTTTCCGTCTTCTCATAGCTGCATCAAAAGCCATAACTGCAACTCTTTCAATTTCATTGACACTATACTTGCAGACATCATAAGCAGATAAACCGTCTTCATCTCTTCCTTTATCTCCAAAATAGATCCCGCCGGTAAGTTCACGGTACACAATTAAATCAGTTCCCTTAATCCTTTCCTCTTTTAATGGAGAATGTTTAATTAATGAATCAAATAATTTTACAGGACGAATATTTGCATACAATCCTAAGCTTTTTCTCAATTGTAATAAACCTTGCTCAGGTCTTACAGTCGCTTTAGGATTGTTATCGTATGAAGGATGACCTATTGCTCCAAAAAGAACAGCGTCTGCTCTTCTGCATATTTCGATGGTTTCTTCTGGCAAAGGACTTCCTGTTTTATCGATTGCCTCAGCTCCAACTAAAGCGTATTCATACTCAAATTCGTGGCTAAATTTCATAGCAACTCCTTCAAGTACTTTTTTTGCTTGCTTTATTACTTCCGGTCCAATACCGTCTCCCGGTAAAACTGCTATCCTCTTCTTCATGATCTAAAATTCTATATGTGTTTGTTCAAACTGTTCAATCTGGCTTTTTTTACTAATCAGATAGTCGATATCGTCATATCCATTCAATAAGCAAGTTTTTTTATATGCGCTGATGTTGAATTTCTCACTATAAATTGTTCCGGGAATTGAAAGCTGCTGGTCGACTAAATCAATTTTCAATTCCGTATTCTTTTCGCTTTCTACCAATTCAAAAATGATTTCCAGAAAATCATCACTTACCTGCACTGGTAAGAGACCGTTGTTGAGTGCATTACCCTTAAAGATATCTGCAAAATAACTCGAAATAATAGCTCTAAAACCGTAATCATAGAGAGCCCATGCTGCGTGTTCCCTACTTGAACCACATCCGAAATTCTTTCCTGCTACCAAAATGCTTCCGGAATATGACGGATCGTTTAAAATAAAACCATCCTTCATTTTCCTATCAGAATCAAATCTCCAATCTTTGAATAAGTTTTCGCCGAATCCTTGTCGAGTTGTCGACTTTAAAAATCGAGCAGGGATTATTTGGTCTGTATCTACATCTTCATTTGGAAGAGGGATAACTGTACTTGTAAGTGTATTAAACTTTTCCATTATGCCGTTACAACTTCATTTACAAAATTTCTTGTATCTACTATCTTTCCTTCAATGGCTATAATTGCAGCCGTTAACGGGCTAACCAACATCGTTCTGGCTCCCGGGCCTTGGCGCCCTTCAAAGTTCCTGTTTGACGTAGAAATACAATATTCCCCTTCTGGTATTTTGTCTTCGTTCATTCCCAAACAAGCTGAACATCCCGGTTCTCTAAGTTCGAAACCGGCTTCCTTAAGCACCTCATGAATACCTTCTTCTTCGGCTTGTTTCTCTACCTGCTTTGAGCCAGGAACGATCATAGCTTTTACATGCTCAGCTTTTTGTTTACCCTTTACATAGTCTGCTACAATCCTAAGATCCTCAATTCTGCTATTAGTGCAACTTCCGATGAATACATGGTCAATTCTCTTTCCAAGTAATGACATATCCATTTCTAAACCCATGTATTTCAATGATTTTTTAAATGATTCAGAATTACTTTTTGGTATTTTATCACTAATCCCTATCCCCATTCCCGGGTTGGTTCCATAGGTAATCATTGGAGGAATTTCCTCCGCTTCAAAAGCATATTCTTTATCGAATTGAGCATCTTCATCTGAATACAAAGTATTCCAATGGCAAATGGCTTTATCGAAAGAGTCGCCTTTTGGAGAAAATTCTCTACCCTTAACATAGTCGTATGTAATTTCATCGGGAGCTATCATCCCACCTCGCGCTCCCATTTCTATGCTCATGTTACAAATAGTCATCCTGGCTTCCATAGAAAGAGCTGTTATAGCGGAGCCAGCATATTCAACAAAATAGCCGGTTCCTCCTGCTGTACCCAGCTTTGAAATTATATACAGGATTATGTCTTTTGATGAAACTCCATCAGCCAAATTTCCATTAATGGTTATACGCATTGTTTTTGGCCGTTCTAGCAATAGACATTGTGTTGCCATAACCTGCTCAACCTGAGAAGTACCTATTCCAAATGCGATTGCTCCGAAAGCTCCGTGGGTAGAAGTGTGACTATCTCCGCATACTATGGTCATCCCTGGTTTTGTAATACCCAGTTCCGGACCTATCACATGAACTATTCCTTGGTATGGATGTCCTAATCCGTATAATTCAATATCAAAGTCATCACAATTTTGGATAAGTGTATCTACTTGAAGTTTAGATAATAAATCTTTGATCGGAAGATGTTGATCTTTGGTGGGCACATTATGATCAGCGGTTGCCACTATTCTATTCTTTCTAAATAGCCCTGTTCCTCTCCTTCTAATACCATCAAAAGCTTGTGGACTTGTTACTTCGTGAATAAAATGCCGATCTATATATAGTATTTCCTGCCCACTTTCTACAGAATCTACAATATGACTATCCCAAACTTTCTCGAAAAGCGTTTTGCTCATTATATAATTTTTAAGCGGTTAGAGAATTCGAAGTTTTAGAGAATATCTGAATCAAGTCCTTATCTGATACTACTTTTTTTGTATCAGCTATAGATAGAAATTTTTGATAATGATCTTCTAATTCAGTTTTACTTACTTCAAAGCCAAGCCGCTTACCCCTGAATTTAAGAGCTGCTCTTCCACTTCTGGCAGTAAGTACAATAGAAGATTCTTCTACACCTACTTCCAAAGGATCTATAATTTCATAGGTCTCTCTGTTCTTAATAACTCCATCCTGATGAATTCCTGATGAATGAGAAAAAGCATTTGACCCTACAATTGCTTTATTTGGTTGAACGGGCATCTTCATTTTTTCAGATACCAATTCACTAACCGATTTCAAACATCTTGTATTTATACCTGTATCATATTCTAAGTCTTTTTGTTGCCTTAGAATCATAACAACTTCTTCCAATGATGCATTTCCTGCTCTTTCTCCAATTCCATTCACTGTACATTCAACTTGTGTAGCTCCATTCACCACTCCTGATATTGAATTTGCAGTTGCTAAACCAAGATCATTATGACAATGCGTAGAAATTGTGACATTATGTATTCCTTTCACATTCTCAGATAAGTATTTAATTTTTTCGCCATAAACCCAAGGCATACAATATCCTGTGGTATCAGGAATATTGAGAACAGTAGCTCCAGCTTTTATCACTTTTTCTAGAATTTTAGCCAAAAATTCATTGTCAGTTCTTCCTGCATCTTCAGCATAAAACTCAACATCTTCTACAAAGGTCTTGGCGTACTCCACTGCCGCAACACCTCTTTCAATCACTTTATCCCTTGTTGTTTTTAGCTTATCAAAAATATGACTGTCTGAAGTACCTATTCCGGTATGTATCCTTCCTAATTTAGCGTATTGAATTGCTTCTGCAGCAACTTTTATATCATTTTTTACTGCTCTTGATAAAGCACAAACAGTTGTATTTTTGATTATTTTTGAAATTTGCTGTACGGACTTAAAATCCCCGGGACTTGAAACCGGAAAACCGACTTCCATTACATCAACCCCAAGAGCTTCCAACGCCAGAGCAATTTCAATTTTTTCTTTCGAATTTAATTGACATCCGGGCACCTGTTCCCCGTCTCTAAGCGTAGTATCAAAAATTTGTATTCGGTTGTTTGGCATTAAACTTGGGATTTCTAACTTAACTGAATATTCTAAAGCGTAATTGATGATGCTTTAATTATTCGCTGAAAGTACTTTGTCCTTATAATCTTATAAAACAAGATTTATGTTTAATTACGACACCCAAGGAATTTATTGATTTTATTAAACACAATTTTAACAAGTATTTAATTATTATTTTAGATTTGCTTTTTTACAATGGCTAACCAACCAAATGATCATCTTTATCAATTAATAAAGTCACTAACTAAAGCAGAAAAAAGAGGTTTTAAGATTTATGCTACTCGCTCAGGTAATGAAGGTGCCAAGTTTATCAAGTTATTTGATGCAATAGATAAAGCTACGTCTTATGACGAAAATGCAATTATTAATAAAGTAAAAGGCATTCATAAGAGACAACTGTCTAATCTAAAAGCACATCTCTATAAACAAATTTTAACCAGCTTAAGGTTGATCAACATCAATCATAACATTGATATTCAACTACGTGAGCAACTTGATTATGCCCGAATATTATATACTAAAGGACTTTATCAACAAAGTTTAAAGATTCTTGAAAAAACGAAAGAAGTGGCTACTCAACATTATCGAGCTACTTTACGCTATGAAGTACTGGTGTTTGAAAAAATCATTGAATCACAATATATAACCCGTAGTTTAAAGAACAGAGCTGATGAACTTATTGATGAAACTCATGTAACTCTCAGTTCAATGAATGAATACACCGCCCTCAGTAATCTAGCTCTGAGGTTGTATGGTATTTACATAAAAGCCGGACATGTACGCAATAAAGAAGATTATGAGTCTATTTCTACTTTTTTCTCTAAATCGATCAACAGCATCGATGTTTCAAAACTTGATTTCTTTGGCAAACATTACTTAAATGTTTCATATGCATGGTATAGTTTGATTGTACAAGATTTTATTCTTCAATACAGGCATGCCACTAACTGGGTTCAATTGTTCAGAAAAAATCCTGAAATGCTTGCATTGGAACCAATCTGGTATTTAAAAGGAATGCATGTGCTTCTCGAAGCTCTTTTTGTTCTTGGCCATTCAAAAAAGCATTCAGAAGAAATTAAAAAACTGGACGAATTTCTTGCAAACCCTCCTTGTAGAATAGATGAAAACCTTGAAACAGTGGGCTTTATATATTCTTATACTTCTAAAATTAATGTGCATTTTATTGATGGAAGCTTTTCAGAGGGTATAAAATTAGTTCCAGATTTGTTAAAAAAACTAGATAAATTTGCCGATCAAGTTGACCCTCACCGTATCCTCATTTTTTATTACAAAATTGCTTGTCTTTATTTTGGCGCTGGAAATAATGAACGATCTATCAACTTTCTCAATAGGATTATCAATTATCCTGATTCCAGACTTCGGGAAGACATTCACTGCTTTGCTCGGATTCTAAATTTAATAGCTCATTTTGAACTAGGAAATCAAACACTGGTAGATTACCAAATTCGATCTGTGTATCGCTTTTTGCGAAAAATGAATGATCTAAATCTTGTACAGCAAGAGATCCTTACTTTTATTAAGAATATAGGAAACCTGAAAGAGGATCAAACCAAAGAAGCATTTCTTGATTTACGAAATAAACTCCTTCAAATAAATAAAATGCCTTATCAAAAAAGACCATTTTTATATTTGGACATCGTATCATGGCTTGAGTCCAAAATATATAATAAATCGGTTCAGGAGATCATTAAAAGTAAATTTAAGTCAAGATAATTGACTTCATCTTTGTTTGGATATCCCACAAAAGCATAATAATTGAATGCTTAATTTTTGATATTTGAATGAATTAGGCATTTCTTTGTGCCAACCAAACAAATTCAATTATGATTACACCCATTATTATCACGGTCATTATTCAAGTCATAGGCGTTCAATACCGACCGGGGAAGTAATGTTGTATTTCTACATACTCAACTTAACAGCCTTCCCATTCCGGAAGGCTTTTTTTTTACAATAAATTTAAAGAATGACCGAATTAAACAAGTATAGCAAATTGATTACCCAAGACGGTTCACAACCGGCTGCTCAAGCAATGTTACATGCTATTGGTTTAGATGATGAAGACCTAAAAAAACCTATGATTGGAATTGCAAGTACTGGATATGAAGGCAATCCTTGCAATATGCATTTAAATGATCTGGCGGTTCATGTAAAAAGAGGCGCTCAAAAAGCGGAACTTACTCCTTTGATTTTTAACACAATAGGTATCAGTGACGGAATTTCAATGGGCACTCCGGGAATGAGATATTCATTACCCTCGCGTGATCTTATTGCTGATTCTATGGAATCTGTTGTTAAAGGAATGAGCTACGACGGTTTTATCGCAATTGTAGGCTGCGATAAAAATATGCCGGGAGCAGTCATGGCTATGCTTCGGGTTAACAGGCCATCAATAATGATTTACGGAGGCACAATTGCTGCAGGGTATCATAATGGAAAAAAATTGGATGTTGTATCTGCCTTTGAAGCTTGGGGACAAAAAGTAGCAGGCAAAATAGATGATTCCGAGTTTAAGAAAATTATAGAACATGCTTGTCCGGGAGCGGGGGCATGTGGAGGGATGTATACAGCCAATACAATGTCATCTGCAATTGAAGCATTGGGTTTGACTCTCCCTTATAATTCTTCAACACCGGCTACAAATAGTGCAAAAGTTATTGAATGTGAAGAAGCTGGGCATCATTTAAAAAATCTTCTGGAAAAGGATATAAAGCCAAAGGATATTCTTTCAAAAAAATCATTAGAAAATGCATTTAGAGTTGTAACTGTATTGGGAGGCTCTACAAATGCAGTTCTGCATTTACTTGCTATAGCAAAAGCTGCTCAAATTGATTTCACAATTTCTGACTTTCAAAGAATTAGTGATGAGACTCCTTTTTTAGCCGATCTAAAGCCAAGTGGGTCTTATGTAATGGAGGATCTTCATGAAATTGGAGGTGTTCCCTGTGTAATGAAGTACCTTTTAGAAGCCGGTTTACTTCACGGAGATTGTTTAACTGTAACAGGGAAAACTTTATCTGAAAATCTAGCTGAAGTCCCTCCACTTTTAAAAGATCAAAAAGTGATCAAACCCTTAGAAGATCCAATAAAAGAAAGCGGACATATTCAGATCCTCTTTGGTAATCTTGCTGAAGAAGGTGCGGTTGCAAAAATTACTGGAAAAGAAGGACTCTACTTCTCCGGAAAAGCCATAGTATTTAATAGTGAAGAAGAAGCTAATACCGGAATCCGGGATGGATTAGTAAAAAAAGGTAATGTAGTTGTAATACGATATGTTGGGCCTAAAGGTGGTCCCGGAATGCCTGAAATGTTAAAACCGACTTCTGCAATAATGGGAGCAGGATTAGGGAAAGACGTTGCATTAATTACTGATGGCAGATTTTCCGGTGGCTCACACGGTTTTGTAGTTGGGCATATTACCCCTGAAGCTCAAATTGGTGGCGCTATTGCTTTACTTAAAGATGGTGATGTTATAAAAATCGATGCAGTTAATAATTCAATAGATGTTCAGTTAACTGATGAAGAACTACTCGCTCGTAAAGAAAAATGGACCCAGCCCACAATGAAAGAAAAGAGCGGGCAATTATATAAATACGCCAGAACCGTTGCCTCTGCCTCTCAAGGTTGTGTTACAGATGAATTTTAATTCCACAAATACAGATACAAATTATGGGATCACAAACAGTTACTAAGCAAAAAGAACAAACCGTCACTCAGGTTATGAGCGGAGCTGAAGCTATAGTAAAGATTCTGATTGAAGAACAGATACAAGTAGCTTTTGGGTATCCCGGTGGAGCAATAATGCCGGTTTACGATGCTCTTTATGATGAACAAGATCGTATTCAGCATGTGCTGGCACGCCACGAACAAGGAGCAATACATGCTGCTCAAGGTTATGCTCGTGCTACTTCTAAACCAGGTGTTTGTTTTGCAACATCAGGCCCGGGAGCTACCAATCTGATAACAGGTATTGCTGACGCACAAATTGATTCAACTCCTTTGGTCTGTATTACGGGACAAGTGCCCTCTTCACTACTTGGAAGTGATGCCTTTCAAGAAACTGATGTAATTGGGATTTCAATGCCTGTTACTAAATGGAATTGTCAAATTACTGATGCCACTGAAATACCTGAAGCACTTGCAAAAGCATTTTATATAGCAAAATCAGGTCGGCCCGGACCAGTTTTAGTTGATATCACTAAAGATGCCCAGTTCCAAAAATTTGATTATAGCTATACCCCATATAAAAAAATAAGGAGCTACGTTCCAAAACCTGAAATTGATTTATCAAGTATTGAAAAAGCCGCTGTAGAAATAAATAATGCAAAACGCCCGCTAATACTATTTGGACAAGGAGTTATTCTTGCAAATGCGGAAAAAGAATTTAAAAAATTAGTCGAAAAAACCGGAATTCCATCAGCGTGGACCATCCTTGGTTTATCAGCACTTGAAACAGACCATCCTTTAAATGTTGGAATGTTAGGCATGCATGGGAATTACGGTCCCAATTTGCTTACTAACGAGTGCGATGTATTAATTGCAATCGGAATGAGGTTTGACGACCGAGTAACCGGAAACCTTACTAAATACGCGAAACAAGCGAAAGTAATACACTTTGAAATCGATCCTGCTGAAATCAATAAAAATGTTAAAGCAGACATTCCCGTTTTAGGAGATGCCAAAGAAACAATTTCTCACCTGCTTAAACTAGTAAAACCAAATAGCCATGAGAACTGGTTTCAAAGATTTCAGGAATGTGCAAAAATTGAACAAGAAAAAGTGATTAATAGAGAACTTCATCCTGATACCGGGTCTCTTTCTATGGGTGAAGTCATCAATATTATTAATAAATATACAAAAGGTGATGCCATAATAGTGTCAGATGTAGGGCAACATCAAATGGTTGCTTGCAGGTACTCTAAATTTTCGAAATCTAAAAGCAATATTACATCAGGAGGATTAGGAACTATGGGTTTTGGCCTTCCTGCAGCACTAGGAGCCAAACTTGGTGTTCCAGACCGAACAGTTATTGCAATAATTGGTGATGGAGGTTTTCAAATGACTATTCAGGAGCTCGCTACAATTTATCAAACCAAAGCTAAAGTAAAATTACTACTACTCAATAATGAGTTTTTAGGAATGGTTAGGCAGTGGCAACAACTGTTTTTTGATAAAAGATATTCGTCTACAGAGTTAATCAATCCTGATTTTCAAACTATTGTTAAAGGCTACTACATCCCCACCAAAAAAGTAACGGAAAGAGAACACCTTGAAAAAGCAATTGAGGAATTTATAAACTACGATGGAGCCTATTTTTTGGAAGTTATGGTTGGCAAAGAAAATAATGTATTCCCTATGGTTCCTAGCGGTGCCGGAGTTTCTGAAATAAGGTTGGAGTGATAAAATGGAAAAAGAAGAATTTACAATAACGGCGTATACAGAAAACCAAGTAGGATTACTGCATCGTATTACTATCATTTTTACCAAAAGGAAAGTTAATATCGAAAGCCTAACAACTTCTGAAAGTGAAAAAGAAGGTATTCACAGATTTACAATTGCTATAACGGAAACTGAGGTTGTTGTTGAAAAAATTGTGAAACAAATAGAAAAACAAGTAGAGGTTTTAAAAGCAGATTTCTACAAAAATAAAGAGGTAGTACAGCAAGAAGTCGCTCTTTATAAGATTCCTACTAAGTCATTAACAAATGGAATTGAAGTTGAACGCATTGTGAGGCAGCATAATGCTCGCTTTCTTACTATAGAAAAAGATTTCCTTGTTATAGAGAAAGCGGGTTTTCGACGAGAAACTAAAGCTTTGTTCGATGATCTGAAACCGTTTGGAATAAATGAATTTGTAAGGTCTGGTCGGGTAGCTGTGGCCCGAGAAGAACATGGCATTGGAGAAGCAGTAGAGAAATTATTAGCACAAAATTAATGCTAAAATCATCATCAATTAATTATCTAAATAAAAAAAACAAATAAATGGCACTTTTAAATTTTGGCGGAGTTGAAGAACAAGTTATTACCAGAGAAGAATTTCCTCTTAAAAAAGCTCAGGAGGTTTTAAAAGATGAAGTGATAGCTGTTGTCGGATATGGAGTTCAAGGCCCCGGACAAGCCTTAAATCTGAGAGATAATGGCTTTAATGTAATAGTAGGACAACGTAAAAATTCTAAAACTTGGGAAAAAGCCAAGAATGATGGTTGGGTGCCCGGTGAAACACTCTTTGAGATAGAAGAAGCTTGCGAAAAGGGAAGCATCATTCAATATCTATTATCCGATGCCGGACAGATTTCTTTGTGGCCTACCGTAAAAAAACATCTTACAAAAGGTAAAGCACTCTATTTTTCTCATGGTTTTGGAATCACTTATAAAGAACGCACCGGAATTATACCTCCCGAAGATGTAGATGTAATTCTTGTCGCTCCAAAAGGATCCGGAACATCCCTAAGAAGAATGTTTCTTGAAGGTAGAGGTCTCAATTCCAGTTATGCTATTTTTCAGGATGCTACAGGTAATGCAGTAGATAGAGTTTCAGCTTTAGGGATTGGTGTAGGATCAGGTTATCTATTCCAAACTGATTTCAAAAAAGAAGTATTCAGTGATCTAACTGGTGAACGTGGCACATTAATGGGTGCGATTCAAGGAATTTTTGCCGCACAATATGAAGTATTGCGTTCTAATGGCCACTCCCCTTCTGAAGCGTTTAATGAAACAGTTGAAGAATTAACACAGTCATTGATGCCTTTAGTTGCAGAAAATGGAATGGATTGGATGTATGCTAACTGCTCAACTACCGCTCAAAGAGGTGCTCTTGATTGGTGGAAAAAATTCCGAGATGCCTCAAAGCCTGTTTTTGAAGAATTATATTCTGAGGTAGCCGCCGGTAACGAAGCTCAACGATCAATTGATTCCAATAGTCAGGATGATTACAGAGAAAAGCTCGAAGAAGAACTCAAAGAACTCAGAGAGTCAGAAATGTGGAAGGCAGGCGCAACAGTGCGTACGCTGCGTCCTGAAAATAATTAAACACAACAGAATAAATACACTCTTGATTTCGTGAAAGTTCGTACAACCTATTATCCAGCTTTAGAGGATGTTAAAAAAGCTGCTGAACTCTTACGTTCGGAAGTTTATCAAACGCCTTTACAACAAAGCTTTACTCTTTCAGAAAGGTTTAATTCTAACATTTTCTTAAAAAGAGAAGACACTCAGATAGTTCGTTCCTATAAAATAAGAGGAGCCTATAACAAGATACGTTCTTTAGAAGGTTCTGAACGATGTGTTGTATGTGCGAGTGCTGGAAATCATGCACAAGGGGTTGCTTTATCTTGCTACAGGCTTGGCATAAAAGGAGTTATTTTTATGCCTGCAACCACTCCCAAACAAAAAATACAACAGGTAAATATGTTTGGAAAAGATAAAGTTGAGATTATTATTGAAGGAGATACATTCGATGATTCTTCTAAGTTGGCAAAAAAATACTGTGAAGAACACAATGGAATTTATGTGCATCCTTTTAATGATGAATTAGTAATTGAAGGCCAAGCAACTGTTGGATTGGAAATATGTAACGACGCTGATTTTGAAATTGATTACTTATTTCTACCAGTTGGCGGTGGTGGACTTTCTGCCGGAGTTTCCAGTGTTTTTAAAACTTTAAGCCCGAAAACTAAAATTATTGGCGTTGAACCTAAAGGGGCTCCTGCCATGTACGAAGCTTTTAAAAATGGAGAAATTTGTGAATTAAAAGAAATTGATAAATTCGTGGATGGTGCATCTGTAAAAAAAGTGGGCGAACTGAATTTTCCGGTATGTAAAGAAAATTTAGATGAAATAGCCCTAGCAGATGAAGGAAAATTATGCTCTACCATTATTCAAATGTATAATGAAAATGGAATTGTATTAGAGCCTGCCGGAGCACTTTCAATTGCCATACTAGACCAGTTTAAAGAAGAAATAAATGGAAAAAATGTAGTTTGTATCCTCTCTGGTGGCAATAATGATATTACCCGAACTGAAGAAATACGTGAGCGATCACTCTTGTATGAAGGCTTGATGCATTATTTTATCATTCGTTTTCCTCAAAGAGCCGGAGCACTAAAAGAATTTGTAGAAGATATACTGGGAGAACATGATGATATAGTTCATTTTGAATACATCAAAAAAACATCCCGAGAACGAGGTCCAGCCCTTGTAGGAATCGAATTGCAATCAAGAGAAGATCTTAACCCATTGATAGAAAAAATGAAAATGAAAAACTTCTTTGGGGAGTACATTAATAAAAAACCTGACCTGTTTAGTTATATGATATAACCTGTAACTAAGGCTTAATAGTTAAGAAATCGATTAATGAAAATATTAAAGTTTGGAGGCACATCTGTTGGCTCCGAAAAAGCAATCAGAAAAGTTTCTGAAATTGTAAGCAGACAAGAACAACAAGTTGTTATCATTACTTCAGCAATAGGTGGAGTAACTGACCAATTAGTTAAAATTGGGGAGCTAGCTGCCAAAGCTGATGATCGTTATGAAATTTTGTTATCGAAATTGGTAACACTGCATAAAGAATTGTACCTAAGCTTAACCGGAAAAAACCCGGATGAAAATTTCCATCAAATAATCATTGAGTTAAAGGAAATTAGTAAAGGTATTGAATTAATAAAGGAACTTACCCCTCGTAGTTTTGACTATATTTTAAGTATTGGCGAACGTCTTTCTTCTCTGATAATACATGACTTTTTCAAATCAATGGGACAAGACATACAATTATCAGACAGCCGATCTATCATAAAAACCGATGATAATTTCGGTAATGCTAATGTAAATTTCCAAGAGACTAATTTGAGAATTAAAAAAGCTCAAAAGTCATTTACAAAGATAAATCTGTTTCCCGGCTTTATAGCCTCTAACAATGATTCAGTTACTACAACTTTGGGAAGAGGCGGATCAGATTACACAGCTGCAATACTGGCCGCAGCATTAGATGTTGATGAGTTTGAGATCTGGACTGATGTAGATGGATTAATGACTGCAGATCCAAGAATCGTAAAAAATTCCAAAGTTATAGAACATGTTTCTTATGAAGAAGCCATGGAACTTTCTCATTTTGGTGCAAAGGTAATTTATCCGCCAAGTATCCACCCTGCTCTTAGTAAAGGCATTCCAATTAGGATAAAAAATACTTTTAATCCCGATCATCATGGCACCCTGATTACAAAAGAATGGGATGAAAATAAGGAGCTCATTAGAGGTATTTCTAGTATAAAATCTGTGTCACTGGTTACATTGAGTGGGAGTAGTATGGTTGGTATTCCCCGGTTTTCCTCCCGACTATTTAAAGCTCTTTCTCTTGCAAAGATAAACGTGATACTTATAACTCAATCAAGTTCAGAACATTCAATAAGTGTTTCTATTGATACAAAAGACGCTAAAAAAGCTGAACTGGTACTTACTGATGAATTCAGTGAATCCATTAGGTCAAAAAAAATCGACCCCATAGAAGTTGAAAATGATTTATCCATTCTAGCGCTTGTTGGATCGAACATGAGAAATCAAGTTGGTGTAAGTGGTCAAATGTTCAATGTACTAGGAAAGAATGGTGTAAGTATTAAAGCAATTGCTCAGGGTTCTTCCGAGCGAAATATCTCAGCAGTAATTAATCAAACAGATCTAGATAAAGCGCTTAATGTACTTCATGAAAGCTTTTTCCAATTTGTAACACGACGCATAAACCTATTTATCATAGGTACAGGTAACGTTGGTAAAGCTTTTATTGATCAATTAGCTAAGCAATTTTCATTTTTAAAGAAGAGCCATCAGCTTAACATTAAGATCATAGGTGTAGCTAATTCCAGAAAAATGAAGTTCAATGAAGATGGAATTAAACTTTCGGAATGGAGCACTGCGTTAGACAGTGGTCAAACATTCAGCAAGCAAGGGTTTCTTGATAATATGTATGCGATGAATCTAAGAAACAGCATTTTTATTGATATAACAGCATCTGATAGTATAGCTTCTTTGTATCAGCAGGTCCTGCAGAAAAGCATTTCCGTAGTTACGCCAAACAAAATTGCAGCTACAGGATCTTATTCAGATTACTTGGCTCTAAAAGCCTCAAGCAAGAAATTTGGAAGTAAGTTCTTTTTTGAGACCAATGTATGTGCAGGATTACCGGTAATATCA
Organism: Balneolaceae bacterium UBA3186; assembly: GCA_002364085.1. GTDB lineage: Bacteria > Bacteroidota > Rhodothermia > Balneolales > Balneolaceae > Balneola. The sequence goes on from DEXK01000011.1 coordinate 622,845, forward strand.
ACACTCAACGATTTGGTGCGTAGCGGTGATCAGATAAACCAAATTGACGCAGTTCTTTCGGGAACACTTGTTTTTCTGTTTAACGAGTATGATGGTTCCTCGAAATTTGTAGATGTTATTAAAAAAGCGAAGGAATTAGGATATACTGAACCTGATCCAAGACTCGATTTGTTTGGTTCGGATGTAAAGCGGAAAATTCTGATCCTAATACGGGAAAGTGGTTATCAATTTGAATATGACGATATATCACTTGAGTCTTTTTTACCTAAAAGTTGTTTAAAAACCTCTTCATTAGAAGAATTTTATGCTCAGGTTGAAAATGAAGAAGAACATTTCTTAAATCTATATAAAAGTGCCCAATCAAATAATGCACGACTTAAGGTTGTAGCTACTTTTAAAAATGGAAAGGGATCGGTTAAACTAAAAGCTATTGATTCCAATCACCCATTTTATAATTTAGATGGTAAAGATAATATTGTTTTATTTTATACTAACAGGTACAAAGAACAACCTATGGTAATTAAAGGAGCCGGAGCCGGAGCTGATGTAACTGCATCGGGGATCTTTGCTGACGTACTCAGGATTGCTCAATCTGATCTATAATGAAGGAAATAAAAGTTTTTGCGCCCGCTTCAGTGGCTAATGTTGGTCCCGGATATGATACTTTTGGTTTTGCTATCGAAGGCCTTGGAGATATTATCAAAGTTTCCAAAAGGAGCGATCAGAAATTAAACTTTTTACCTTCAATAGGCGCCAACTTACCTTCTGAACCTAAAGAAAATGTTGCCGGTGTTGCAATCCAGTCATTATTAGATAAACTGAACTCAACTCAAGGCTTTGATATAACTATTGAAAAAATGTTTAGACCCGGCAGTGGACTTGGGAGCAGTGCTTCGAGTGCTGCAGGTAGTGTTTTTGCAGTTAACGCTTTACTTGGCTATCCCTGCTCTACTAAAGAACTTCTCCCCTTTGCATTGGATGGAGAAGCTTTGGCTTCTAAATGCTACCATGCTGATAATGTTGCCCCTTCCCTTTTAGGTGGTTTCCAGTCTGTGAGAAGCTACGAACCTCTAGATATTTTTAGTGTTACCGGTTTAGACGATATTATTGTACTTATTATTTTTCCTGATGTTCAAATCAAGACAGCAGAAGCAAAGGAACTATTACCAACAACGCTTTCAATAAAAGATGCCCGTGAGCAATGGGGAAATATATCGGCATTAATTCATTCGCTACATACCAAAGATTACGAATTGTTAAATAGATCGATTACAGATCGTATTGCTGAACCAGCTCGTAAACGACTTATCCCGGGTTATGATAAAGTGAAAGAAATTGCATCAGAAAATCAGTCTGTCGGTTTTAATATTTCAGGCTCAGGACCTTCCATGTTTTCACTATTTACAAACCAACGTTATGCTAATTCATGCATGGACAAAGTAGAAGCTTTTTATACTTCAATTGGACTTCCTGTAAAACTTCACGTTTCAAAAATAAATACAGAAGGGTGTAAAATTCTATGAAATTCTATTCTACAAATGGAAAAGTAGCTCCTCTTTCTTTTAGAGAGGCCGTTATACATAGCCTACCTGCTGACCGTGGACTTTATTTTCCTGAAAAGATTCCAGTACTAGACAATGCCTTCTTAAAAGAGTTAAGATCATATTCACTTCCTGAAATTGGACACAAAATACTTACTCCATTTACTCAGGAAAGTGTTCCTACTAGAAAACTTCAGGATATTGTAACGGAGGCGTTCAACTTTAAGATTCCACTAATAGAAGTTGAAGATTCAATTTATAGCCTTGAATTGTTTCATGGACCAACTTATGCTTTTAAAGATATGGGAGCTCGATTTCTAGCTCGTTGCCTGGCTTTTTTTAACGAGTCAAATAGTCAAGAAGTAACCATTTTAGTCGCTACCTCAGGAGATACGGGTGGAGCTGTGGCATCCGGATTCTACGAAGTTGAAGGAGTTAATGTCGTGATTTTATATCCAAGTGGTAAGGTAAGCGAGTTGCAAGAAAAGCAATTAACTACTCTTGGAAAAAATATAACCGCTTTAGAAGTTAATGGCACTTTCGATGATTGCCAAAATTTGGTAAAACAAGCTTTTTTAGATCAGCAATTAAACGATTATTTAAATCTCAGTTCTGCAAACTCAATTAATATTGCGAGATGGTTACCTCAATCTGTTTACTACTTTGAAGCATTTAAACAATTAGAACATCAAACAGAACCAGTTTTCTCGGTGCCTTCAGGGAATTATGGTAATATAACAGCAGGTATATTGGCTCATAAAATGGGATTGCCTGTAAAACGATTTATTGCTGCTTCAAATCAAAATGATGTAATCCCCAGATTTTTAGATAACGAGCAATACAATCCATTAAAAACTATACCTACTTTGTCTAACGCTATGGATGTAAGTGATCCAAGTAATTATCCCCGGCTTATGGAATTAATGGGAGGAAGCGTGTCAGAACTAAAGAACATGGTTTCCGGATGTTCGTTAGATGATGCTCAAACTCTTGAAAGCATTAAAAGCTGCTATAATCAAAATTCATATTTAATAGATCCACATGGAGCTATTGGATATAGGGCACTGAAAGATACTCTTAGAGAAGATGAGATCGGATTATTCCTGGAGACAGCACATTATAGTAAGTTTATATCTACCGTTGAAAAAGCACTGGATTCATCAATTAAGCACCCTGATTTTGTTTCAGACTTGATGAGTAAGCCGAAAGTGAGTACTAGTATGGAAAATGATTTTAATGAATTTAAAAGCTTTTTAATGGGATAGTATTGGCTTTCAAAAATTTCTGACCAACATACTTACCACTTTATTTCCACTATCTGTAATTAACTTACCCTTTTCTTTGAAGCCCATTTTTTTGTGAAAAGCCATAGAAGTAGGGTTTTCAGGTTTTACATTAACTTCACAACAAACCATTGGTGTTTCATTGGCTTTAAAAAGATAATTATATAGTTTTTTTCCAAGTCCCTGGCCTTGAAACTCTTCTTTTATTACAATTCGATCAACATATTCAAACTTGGGAAAATGATTGACAAAGAATCCATAATTAGGGCTTTCATATTCCATACCTTCGCGCAAAACAATCATAAAACCTGCAATTTCTCCCCCTTCTTCAATTACTACAAAGTGGGAAGAAATCTCTAAAAATCTCAGAAAGTCCTTTCTCTTGATACTGCCAACATGGGGTACCTCAGCTTCATTCAATTTCCGTATCTCAGAAATATCTTTTGTATTCGCTTTTCTAATTCTCATCTTCTCTTATAAGCCATAACTATACACCTACTGAATAGTACGATAGTTTTATTAAAAAGGGCACTAGTTATGATAAATATTCAAATCAATTTAAAACTTTTCCACTTTCATTGTTTAAGACAAATTTTACACAAAGAGTTCATTTCAAGACCTATATTCAAATAAAAACAAATTTATGAATTGTAAAAAATCAGAGTTTAACCTTGATACTACTGTTACATATTTAAACTGCGCTTATATGTCTCCTGTTATGCGTTGTGTTGAGGATGCAGGAATACGTGGAATAAGAAAGAAAAGACAGCCAAACGTTATTTCCGGAAGTGATTTTTTCTCAGAATCAGATGAACTAAGACATGAATTCTCTAAGCTCATTAACGCGGAACATAACAACCAATGTGTAATTATTCCATCTGTTTCTTATGGTATGGCTAATGTAGCAAAAAATTTAAAACTCGATAGAGGAGATAACATTATAGTTGTGGGTGAACAGTTTCCCAGTAATGTGTATCCATGGATGGAAGTCGCCCAAAATGCAGAAGCGGAAATCATTACTATCACTCCTCCTAAATCAATTTCAGAAAGAGGCAAACTGTGGAACGAGAAAATCCTTAATGCAATCAATGAACGCACTCAACTTGTGGCATGTGGTCATATTCATTGGGCAGACGGCACAATTTTCGATTTACGCTCAATTAGACAGAAAACTTATGAAGTAGGTGCATGGTTAGCAGTAGACGCCACTCAATCTCTTGGGGCTTTGCCTTTCGATGTTCAGCATCTAAAACCCGATGCATTAATTGCAGCAGGATATAAATCTTTAATGGGTCCTTATAGTATTGGAATGGCTTACTACAGCTCTGAATTTGACTCTGGAACGCCTATTGAACAGAATTGGATAAACCGATTCGAAAGCGAAAATTTTGCTAATCTTGTAAATTATAACGCTAATTACCAACCGGGAGCATTACGATACGAAGTTGGCGAGCATAGTAATTTCATCTTAGTTCCAATGATGTTGGAAGCTCTGAAAAAACTAAACGAATGGAATCCTGAAAATATCTACACATACCTTGTTGAGCTTGTTGAAGAACCAATCTCAAAGCTAAGAAGTGCAGGATTTATAATTGAAGAAACTCAATACCGAGCTTCAAACCTATTTGGGATCAGGCTAGGAGCTCAACATAATATGGATAAAATAAAATCTGATCTTTCTGAAGCAAACGTTTTTGTTTCCTATAGAGGCGATGCCATAAGAGTGTCTCCGAATGTTTATAATGATACAAACGATCTAGCTACTTTAGTGAACGTATTAACAGCAAAATAATATCAAATGAACACATCCAGAAGAGATTTTCTAAAGACTTTAGCAACAGGCTCTACTGTTTCCGTACTTTCAATGTTAACACCGATAGAAGCTGTGTTTCAAGAAAAGCTGACGAATACGTTTCCTAATAATAAACTTCCTACTAAAAACGATTACACACTAAGTAAAGGTGTTAAGTATTTAAATCATGGTTCTATTGGGACAATACCTAAGATCGTTCAGGAAGCTCATCAAAATTATTTGTCTGTTTGTGAATCCAATCCTTGGTTTTATATGTGGAGCGGCGAGTGGGACCAACCTGTTCAAAAAGTTCGGGAAAAGACTGCTGATTTTTTAAATGCAGGTTCAGATGAAATAAGTTTTCCTCACAACACTACAGAAGTATATAATCTTTTGGCATTGGGATTACCACTTAGCACTAATGATGAAGTTTTGTTCTGTAATCTGAATCATTCAGGAGCAAGTATTCCATTTCATATTCACTCTAAAAAAAGGGGATTTAAAGTAAAGGTTTTTGATATACCAACTGATAATCTAGCTTCGCTTACTAAACAAGAGATTTTAAAACTGTATGACCAAAATATAAACAGCAATACGAAATTGGTTGTAATTCCACATATTGATAATACATTTGGACTTCGCCAACCCGTGAAAGAAATAACAGAACTGGCTAGATCAAAAGGAGTTAAATACATTTCAATTGATACTGCCCAAACAATGGGAATGATCTCAATAGATGTTAAAGATCTGGATATTGATGTAATAGGAACCAGTGCCCATAAGTGGTTACAAGCTCCAAAAGGTGTTAGTGTGGCTTACTTCAGTAAAAAAATACAGTCAGATTTAGATCCAATGTGGGTTACCTGGGGACAAGAACGATGGAAAGATTCAGCTCGTAAATACGAAGATTACGGAACAAGAAACTTACCTGAAGTACTCACTTTAGGCCATGCAATTGATTTTCAAAATATGATCAATGAAAAGGACAAAAATGACTATTTGAAAGCTTTATGGGAACACGCTCAGAAACTTACTAAAGAAAACCCCAAAACTGTTTGGCGCTCGCCTACGGATTGGGAGCTTTCAGGATCTTTATTTGTTGTTGAAATAAAGAACACGAAAACATCAGAATTTGCAAAACATGTATATGAAACCCAAGGCTTTGTGTTTCGCCCTTTTGATGCCCATTCAACTATAAGAATTTCACCAAATTTGTTTAATACAAAAGCTGAACTGGATCAACTTTTTAGTTTAATCGTCTAATTCAATTTCATCCGGTGCATCGTCATCAGAGATAAGATCATCAACGTCTGAATCGTCAATCATATCGTCGTCATCATCTTCGTCTTCAATTTCAATTGGAGCGGGTTTTTCCTTTTCCGGTTTCTTTTCTGTAACTGCTCCGGCTCTTCGTAATAAAACTGCAATATCATCCTGTTCATTTTCAACGGCTATCATCATAGCTGTATCACCGTTTTTATCCCTGATCTTAACATCTGCGCCAACTGATATCAGGTACTTTACTACTTCATAATTCCCGTTTTTTGCAGCAAGCATTAAAGCTGTATGCCCCCATCTTTGTTGTGCATTTACATTAGCTCCTTTCTCAACCAACATTTTAACAGCTTCCAGTTCCCCAGCCCGCGATGCAACAATTACGGCCATATCACCAATCTTAACTCCTCCGTCAAACAGAAGTTTCATCAACTCGGTATTACCATTCTCAGCTGCTTTGTTGAGAGCAGTTCCTCCCATCTTTGTTTCGGAGTTTAAGTCTGCTCCTGCGTTTATTAATAACTTAACGATGTTAAAATGATTTTTTTCAGCGGCAATAATAAGCGCATTTGCTCCACTCGATGTAGATTCATTTACATCAGCTTTAGCTTTAATGAGTCTTGCAACTTCGGCTTCATCACCTGATTTTGAAGCAATAATTATTTCCGGTTGATCCATGAAGTGAGTTAATTAGCGTGTTAATTTTCCCGATGATAAAAAACGTGTTCGTATTCTCAAATTAATTAATAATAAAATTTGAATTAACCGAAAGCGCCTTCCACTTTGTTACTGTTTATAAAGTCTATAGCACTCATTCTTTTCTTGCCAGGCATTTGTAATTCTAACACTTCGATAGTTCCTTCTCTACACCCTACCAACAATTTTCCGTCTAGCGCTACCAACTCTCCAGCATCAATATTTTTTAAAGGCCCCATCTGTGACCGGAATATTTTAACTTTTTCATCATTCAAAGTAGTCCATGCAACAGGAAAAGGATTTAATCCCCTTATAAAGTTATGAACTTCTTTTGCCGGTAGGTTAAAATCAATGTAAGTATTTTCATTAAACAACTTAGGAGCAGGAGTTGCTTTTGAATCATCTTGAGACTCCAGCTTGTAATTTCCTGAATCAATAATATCTATGGCTTTAAGTAATTGAGTACTACCTGTGCTCATTAACTTCGAGTATAACTCACCGGTTGTTTCATTGTCTTTTATTGAGACTTTATGTTGTAGTACGATATTTCCTGTATCAACTTTTTCATCCAAAAAGAAAATAGAGCAACCAGTTTCTTCTTCTCCGTTTATTATTGCCCAGTGAATCGGAGCTGCTCCTCTGTATTTTGGAAGTAGTGAGGCATGTAAATTAATACTTCCAATTTTTGGGATCTCTAAGATATTCTTTGGTAGAATTCTAAAAGCTACCACCACAAACAAGTCTACATCAAAGTCTTTTAACTGCTCTTCAAATTCTTTTGATCTCAGGTCTTCAACTTCAACTACTTTCAGTCCTAGTTCTATTGCTTTAGCTTTTACGGGAGTTGGAGTAGTCTCAGACCCTCTTCCTCTTCTTTTATCTACATTACTTACTACCGCTTTGATAGTGTGGTCAGAGTTGTAAATTTTTTCCAGACTAGGAACCGCGAAATCCGGCGAACCCATAAAAACAATATTCATGGTCTACCCTCTTGCTACAATTGGATATTCTACTTCAATATTCCCGGAATCAATTTCCTGAAGATCAGCCTTAACCATTCTTTTTCTAAACGAGCTTAAGTAATCGATAAACAACACCCCATTTAAATGATCGAATTCATGCTGAATAATGCGAGCCATCCAACCTGAAAACTCTTGCTCTCTTTCTTCAAAATGTTCGTCTTTGTAACGAATTACAATAGTTTCAGGGCGAAATACTTTTTCTCTTATGTCCGGAATACTAAGGCAGCCTTCATCCATAGGTATATTCTTTCCTTTCTTCTCAACAATTTCCGGATTTATGAAAACCATTACTCCGTACTTTTCCTCATCCTCTTCGAGTACAGGGTCTCCATCAACAACAAATAGTTTTAACGATGTACCAATTTGTGGTGCTGCAAGTCCTACACCATCCGAATTGTACATAGTTTCGATCATGTTATTGATCAATTCTGATATTTCTTCCGTTAACTCAGAAATTGATTCTGTTTTTTTCCTTAAAACGGGATCATTGTAAGTTACAATGGGTAAAATTGACATAGAGTTAATCTTTTGAATCTAAAAAACTCTGTAAGATAAGGGCTGCAGCAATTCTATCCACACGTTCTTTTTTTCTTCTCTTCTTTTTTGGAATTCCGATCTCTAACATTACATCTACGGCCTGATTTGATGTGTACCTTTCATCAACTTTATGTATGGGCATTTCAGGATATAGTTTCTTTAACCGGTTTATGAATTCCTGAACCATTTGTGTGGCAGAACCTTCCTCTCCGTTTGGAGTTAAAGGCCATCCTACTATAAAACCCTCAACAGGAGACTCTTCCACTATATGAGCTATTTTTTCGATAATCTCATCCGGTGAAAAAGTCCCTACTGGTGAGGCGATAGTTTGCAAAAGATCGGTTTGAGCGAGTCCGCAGCGTTTCCTGCCAACATCAATACCGATCAGACGTGCATAATTTTGCAAAGTTATTACTTTTTTACGTCTTCCAGAGGCTGGCGTAAAAATGATTTCATGAGCTTACTAGGCTTGAAATGAGTTTTACGGTGTGCCGGTACGTAAATAACTTCATTTGTTTTAGGATTTCTAGCCTTAGGCTTAGCTTTAGTTTCTTTTACCTCAAGTACTCCGAAGTCCCGAATTTCGATTCTGCATTCTGTATCGGCAGACATCATTATTTCTCTTAGTGCAACAATTACTGCATCAACCCACGGTTCAGCATTGATCATTGCTTCGTCTTGTGCTTCTGCCACACGACGTACTACATCACGTTTTGTATATGTCATCATAGTATAGTTGTTAAATTTAGGCGGATTTATTTATCCACATTGTCCTTCCTGATCACTTCGCTAGTGACTTTGCTTATTTTGAAACCTAAAAGCGATTTTAATCATTGGTGTTAATATACTTACAAGTATAGTTTCTCAAAAATTAATAATGTTAAAGTTATTCATATCTCAAAACGTTTTTTACACCTTCTACTCTTTCCAGTCTTGTCATAATCTTCTTAAGATGAGGTAAGCCATCAACATACAGTGATATAATTCCTTCAAACATACCACTATCACTATTTACGTTTATACTTTTCATATTGGTTGAAAGCGATTTAGACAGTACATCAGTGATATCATTGATCATTCCAACACGATCTTCACCAATAACTTTTACAGCTCCCAGAAACTTATTATCAATATTCTTTGCCCAATCAACATCTACAATTCTTTCGCCTTCCGTCTTTATCAAATGAAGCGCATTGTTACACATAGATCTATGAATTTTAATATCCCCAGTTCTGCTGATAAAGCCAATTACATCATCTCCGGGAATAGGGTTGCAACAATTTGCGTAAGAATACTTTACGTTGCTGAGTTCGCCATTTATAATCAGCGATTTACCATCCCCAACTGAGCGAGCTTCATTTATATACTTTTTCTGAATCTCGTCTTCAGTAATTTTAGTTGTCTCGGTTTGTTCTTCTTCAATCCGGCCGGTACTCTTATACTTTTTTACTTCCTTAAAAAGTTTATTTACATCAAAAGAACCAATTCCGATGGCATAAAATAAATCCTGAGTAGTGGTAAAATCATACATCTTAGCGATCTTTGTCAGCTCTTGATCACTAATTTCAATCTTTCCTCTTTCTGCCCTCTTATCCCAGATCAATTTACCTTCATCAGAAACAGCTCGTTCCTTTTGCTTGATAAACTGCCTTATCCTGGACTTGGCTTTATGGGTTACCACATCATCAATCCAATCTACATTTAAATTGATTTTGTTTCCGGTTAAAACCTCTACTTGATCTCCGTTATTTAGTTTTTGGCGTAAAGGAACCATTTTGCCATTTACTTTTGCTGCCATTGCCCGTTCACCTACTTCACTGTGAATATCGAATGCGAAATCAATGGCAGTAGCTCCATTCGGGAGTGTTATCAATTCACCCTTGGGCGTAAACACATATAACTCCTCCTGATACAAATTAAGTTGAAAATCCTTTACGAAATCTGTAGCTGCATCAGGACGTGGATTATCCAACACATCCCTGACCCAATTCACGAATTTATCCAGACTTTCTGATCCTTCTTGCTCTCCTTCTTTATATTTCCAATGCGCCGCAAGCCCCTTCTCCGCAATATCATCCATTTTTCTGGTTCTTATCTGAACCTCTACTTTTTTCCCTTTATTTGTGATTACAGTAGTATGTAACGATTGATACCCATTTGCTTTTGGAACGGAAATAAAATCTCTGAATCGTTCCGGGATTGGAGTATACCAGTCGGTAAAAATGGAGTACACTCTCCAACAATCTTCTTTGGTATGTGGAGTTTCAAGAATTACCCGAATCGCAAAAAGGTCATAGATTTCTTCGAAAGGTTTCTGTTGCCGTTGCATTTTTTTATATATGGAATAAATATGCTTCGGTCTTCCTTTGATCTCAAACTTGAGCTTCAAATCTTTTAATTGGTTACGAATCGGAGTCATAAACTCTTTTATAAATTTTTCTCTCGATTCTTTCTTTTCTTTTAGTTTTCTGGCAACAAACTTAAAAGAAGTAGGATCAATTGCTTTAAAGCAAAGATCTTCTAATTCATTTTTGATCTTGAACAAACCAAAGCGATGCGCCAATGGAGCGTAAAGTTCCATCGTCTCGTTCGCGATCTTCAGCTGTTTTTCTCTCTTCAGGTGATGGATCGTTCGCATATTATGAAGCCTGTCAGCAAACTTAATAAGCACTACGCGAATATCTTCTGCCATTGAAAGAAGCAACTTCATAAATGTTTCCGCCTGCTTGCTGTCTCTGCTTTTGAAAACGCCCTCTATTTTCGTAACTCCGTTAATTATCACGGCTACTTCTTTACCAAACCAATACTCAATATCAGAGAGTGTAACGGATGTATCTTCTACCGTATCATGTAAAAGAGCTGCAATAACAGAAATTTCGTCAATATTGATTTCCCGAGCTACTATTTTAGCCACTTCAACAGGATGGTAATAGTAAGGCTCTCCTGATGCTCTTGTCATCCCATCATGAGATAAATAGCATAGTTTGAACGCTTTTTCTATCTGTTTTTCATCCACATCACCAATAAACTCTCTGCATTCATCCAGAAGTTGGTTGAGATCTTGTTTCTGAGCCTTCTTCAATTTGAGGCCGTCCAGAGATGAACGTGATATTTCTTTTATTCCACTCATTTTTTATAACAAACTTTCTCTTTTACCACATGGTTACGATTTCATCAAAGCTGAAAATAAAACGTATAAAAAAAGCGGTCATGCAAATACAAAACCGCTGCTAGTAGTTAACTAAAATTAGAAACTAAGTACAACCCCAAATATTATTCTTCCGGTCTTATCATTGAGGTCGGGCACTTCCAGATCTCTACTTGAAAATCTGTACTCAACAAATGGCTTAACCAATGGAATAACAGTAACTTTAGCACCTGCAAAGGTATTCCAATAGATATTTGATTCTTCTTCTTCACTCGGTTCTGATCCCGGAGGTGGCGTATTTGAAAAATCTTCTGCACTTAAATCAACTGTTTCAGAGCCTAAGCCTGCGCCTACATAAGGCTCCAATAATCCTAACGTTATTCCCACATAGGTTGCGAGACCAAAATCATAATTCTCGATATTCTTATCGTAGGTGAATGTGGTTTCGTCAATATTGTTTGTTTCGCTGAAGTAGCTGAAATGTGCACGCAGACCAAAATTCACAACAGGTACTTGGTTTAAAAAACTTGATTGAAGGCGCACTCCAAATCCACTTTGTGGCTCTTCGTCTCTAAGTTCGAATGAAGCGCCTACTTCGATCTGAGCAAATGTTGCTGTAGAAAATACAAAGCAAAGAATAACCGGAATTACTTTTCTGATCATGATATTTTTTCGAATTAATTTCTGCTTAAATGTACAAAACAGAAAAAAGAATCCCACTTTTTAATTCTATAAAAAAAGCCTTGTTGAAATTATCAACAAGGCTTCTCAAAACTTAAAGCTTATTATTATTCTTCAATCGGTGGTGCATCTGTTGCTTTCACCTTTCTCTCCAATTGAACAAGCGTAGAATTTTCAAACTGCTCAAAGTTGTTATTGATAACTTCAAACTCAGCTTTTCCGGCTTCAACTGTACTCATGTGCAACGGTGTAGGCCCGTACATTGAATACATAGCTCGTATACCGGTAAACATTCTGCTACCCGGTGTAGGCTCACTTCTTTCGCCGATCACACTTTTAGCTTCACTGCCTTGCATCTGCTTTCTGAAATCCAACAACTTCATACGTGCGTCATGAAGTTCTTTCATAAGATCAGGATGCGCGTTGGTTGCGTTTGCCAAAGCTCTTCTCATTGCGTCTACTTTATCCATATGCTTTTCCAACTTATTAGAAAATTGAGTCATATCATTTTGAAACGAAATCAGATCATCTTGAAATTTTAATCTTACGTCATCAGAAACTCTTTCTAAGGTTGGCTCTCTAAGTGGCACAAGATCAAACTCCATTGGGTCAGATAGTTCTTTATACTCTCCATTTTCAACTACAGACAATGTTGCTGTGTAAGTACCTGGAACTACAGGAAACCCTCCACCAAAGAATCCGCCACCGCCACCTCTCGGGCGTTCTAATGGAACAACACTTTTCGACATATATGTCATCTCCCAGTTTACACGATGTATTCCTTTTGAAGCAGGACCATCTACATGGTTCACTATATTTCCATTAGCATCTCTGATCGTGATCTTAATGGTTGGCTTTTCTTCTCTCATTTCGCTTTCAAGAGCATCCCAGCCCGGGAACGTAACGTCAGCATCTTTTGCTAATCCACGCTCTCGTTTCTTTCTTTCAGCTTCTAAAGTTGAATACCCATCTTTCAGGTAATACGTAAACACTGCTCCATGAGGCGGATTGTCAGCTGTATAGAAAGAAGCTCCCGGATCTACTTCCACACTTCTTGGTTGATACCAAAATGCATCTCTGCTTTGGAACAGTACAGCGTCCATATTCAATGTCTCTTCATCTATATTTCGTAGCGGACTTATATCATCCAGCACAAAGAATCCTCTACCAAAAGAAGCGACTACAAGATCATTATGCTCTCTCTGAATGGTGATATCTCTGAATGAGATTGTTGGCGCTCCACCTTTCAATTGAACCCATTCTTTTCCACCATCTGTAGTAAAGAATACTCCGAACTCAGTTGCCGCAAAAAGCAGGTCTTTATCTACATGATCCTGCACCATTCTCCATACTAAATGCCTGTCAGGCAGATTGCCGGAGATTGAAGTCCATGACTTTCCTCTGTTCGTACTTTTGATCAGATAAGGACTGAAGTCACCATATTTGTGATTATCTAAAGCTGCATAAACGGTATTTGCATCATGAAGATCAGCACGAACATCATTTACAAAAGCAGTTTCAGGAATACCTCTGATATCGCCTACATTTACTTTCGTCCAGCTTTCGCCCCCGTTTTCAGAAACCTGAATGATACCATCATCGGTTCCGGCATAAAGTAATCCTTCTACCAGTGGAGATTCACCTAGCGAAGTAATAGTATTGTATACCGACATCGCACCAACATCCCAGGCATTATCCCAACTTTGTTGCTTGCCCATTATCGGTAAGGTGATTCTTACCTGATCATTGGTTAGATCCCCTGAAATTGGAGTCCAGCTGTCGCCACGATCATCCGATCTCCACACTCTATGAGAAGCGAAATATAATCTTGTTGGGCTGTGCGGACTTACTAAGATCGGAGCATCCCAGTTAAATCTTTCGAACTCTTCGCCTTCTCTAGCTTGAGGCTGAATATAGATAACTTCTCCTGTTTTTCTGTCGATTCTGTGAAGTCCACCTTGCTGTGTTTCACCATAAACGATATCAGGATTTCCGGGCTCTGTTGCTGTATCATGACCATCAGCAAATAAAATATGCTTCCAGTCTGCGTTTCTGATCCCTTCATTCAGATCTGTTCTGGATGGACCTTCATGGGTACCATTATCCTGAGTTCCGCCATACATATTGTAAAACGGCTTTTCATTATCAACAGCAACTTTGTAATACTGAGTAAGTGGAAGATTCGGGATGTATCTCCAATTATCACCATGATCATAACTTTCATAAATACCACCATCTGATCCCATCAACAGATAATCAGGATCGTCTGAACGGAAAGCTAATGCATGGTTATCAGAGTGCTTATTTCGCTCCGAAATAGTTTGATATGTTCTTCCATGATCGTTAGAAACTATAGTTCTTACGTTCATCAAATACAGTCTGCCAAAATGATGTGGTGACGCATACAGTTCCTGATAATAATGTGGCCCTGTTCCTCCAGAAACCATATCAGACATCTTTTTCCAACTGGCGCCGTTGTTTTCCGTCATAAACAAACCACCTTTGGTATGATCCAGCTCAATTGCTGCATATACGATGTCAGGATTTTGTGGTGAAATCGCTAAACCGATCTTTCCAAGATTAGATCCCGGAATCCCGTTTTTCAATTCCATCCAGGTTTTACCACCATCAGTAGATTTATGCAAACCACTTCCCGGTCCACCGCCTAAATAAGCAGCCACTGTTCTGTGTCTTTGCCAGGTTGCTGCATACAATACATTCGGATCTCTCGGATCGATCACAATATCTGTTACTCCTGTCCACTCTTCATCTCCTAATGTTTTAGTCCAGGTTTCACCACCGTCTTCGGTCATGTATAAACCTCTTTCTCCTCCTTTTTTCCAAAGTGGACCTTGAGCAGCTACCCAAACAATGTCAGAATTCGTAGGATGAATAATGATGGTAGAAATATGCTCCGATTCTTTTAATCCCATATTCTTCCATGAATTCCCGTCATCAGTACTTTTATAAATTCCGTCTCCAAAACCGACATGACGTCCACCTACATTCTCACCTGTTCCTACCCAAACGGTAGAAGGTGTACTTGGATCAATGGCAATGCTACCTATTGAATAAGAAGATTGGTTGTCAAAAATTGGTTTCCATGTGATGGAAGCATTCTCCGTTTTCCATACACCACCGGAACCGACTGCAACGTACCATACATTTTCGTTCTCAGGATGAATAGCGATATCTGCTATACGTCCCGAAGCGAAACCGGTACTCACATTTCTGAGTTCGAGTGCGTTATAATTTGTGGATGCTACCTTTGTTTTTTCCTGAGCAAATACCGTAAATGTACTCGCGATCAAGAAAATTACTAGCGTAATTAAATTGAGTTTCTTCATAGCTGGCGAATTTTTGTAGTTAGTTAATTGTATAAACTCTTGCTAAAAAGTTATTTAGGAACTTAATTCATATCTGTAGAAAATCAATCCGGGTTAACAGACTTTATCAAATGATGGGGAATCAAAAAAAAATCTTAAATACTCTTTGTATAAGAATAAACTATACCCGTATATTTGAGGCTCTTAAAAACCATGCCCGAGTGGTGGAATTGGTAGACACGTTGGACTTAAAATCCAATTCTAATTAAATTGGAGTGCCGGTTCGAGTCCGGCCTCGGGTACAAAACGCCTTGTAAAACTAATTTGCAAGGCGTTTTTTGTTTGGATTTTGTTGGCTTCCTCGCTCCGTAGCTCCGCTGCGGAATGATAACCGGAAGCTCTGCTTCAAAAAATTTATGCTAGGAATTACTTATAGCTTCTTGGGGGTAACAGAGGGGCAACAAAAATTCCGAGTGCACTTTTCCTCATTCATAGCTCCGCTGCGGAATGACCACCTGAAGCTCTGCTTCAAAAATTTGGGCTAGGTTGGGTTTACTCATTATCAAGTTCCCATACAAATGTTGTTCCTGGTACAGAATATTCATAAATGTATTCCTTATTAATTTGAGAAGGAAATCTAGATCGGTTTAATTCTTTATCCATGTTAAAGACTTCAAATATCGTATAAGAATTAGCTAACCACGAGTTATACAACTTGAGTTTATATTCTCTTACGAATTTTTCGCCTGATGGTTCATATTTAGAATATGTAAATACTAAATATAAAGGTCCGTCTTCAAATTCTTCTTTGCATTTAGCATCCAGCTTCAAACTCCCGGGTACATACATTGCTTCACACTTGACATCAGAATTATTCTTATTTTGAATAAGTTTCATGTCAAAAAAATTTGTTGCTAACAATTCATCATCTACTGATAATATTAAGTTTAAATCGAAATCCTTACTCTGTGAAAATACATTCTGAGTAAGTAGAGCAATCAAAATTAAAATATAGTTTTTCATATTTATTAACCCTTGTATTTGGTTGGGGATTCATTGCTCATAGTTCAAAAATGAACCATCAGAAGTAATATAATAATATATATAACTCTCTTTTCCTCGTTCCGTAGCTCCGCTGCGGAACGTCAACCAGAAGCTCTGCTTCAAAAATATTTTGTAAGGAATCCCTTCCCAAATAGTCTAACTATACATGGGAAGAAGCAGATACAAAATCTACGAAGAGCATTATCCATACTTCATAACAAGCACATTTAATGAACAGCTTTCATTATTTGCAGATCAAGAAGTAGCTAAAATAGTTCTTGATTCCTTGCAATTTTTGCAGAAAGAAAGATTGGTAACTATATATGCATATGTGCTTATGCACGATCACCTTCATTGTATTATGGAAGGAAATAACCTTTCTGATAAACTCAGAACATTTAAATCATATACAGCAAGAGCTATTATTGATTATTTAAAAGAAACGAATAGAACATACTATTTGAAAAGACTTAAAAATGGAGTTAATAAAGAAAACTCAGAGTATAAAGTCTGGCAGGAAGGCTTTCACCCTAAACAAATTAGAACTACTGAAATGATGATTCAGAAAATATCTTATATCCATTACAACCCTGTGAAAGCCGGTTTTGTGAACAGAGAGATTGATTGGAGATATTCTTCTGCTTGTAATTATGAAGGATTAGATGGGCTTATTCCAATTTGTGTATTTAATAGATAAAGTAATGGGAGCCGAGCTCCCCATTAGCATTCCGCAGCAGAGCTACGGAACGAGATTAAAAAGTCTACTAAAAAGAAGAAATAAAATTAATTTATTCATATGATTTGAATCGAATTTCACCTAACAATAAAATGGGAAGAGTGATACATGGAATAATAATAATAAGTATAGCATAAAACACTTCTATTGCCCCTGTATAAGTGCGTCCATTTATAGATACTTCAACAATGGATGTCATAACTAATGGTATAAATACTATGCATAACACCATGAATAACTTCAGAGAAAAAAAAACTAAACGAGTCAGTAACTCACCGTCTTTCATTTTTGTTACATCTTCTTTAAAAATATAGTTAAAAAAATTAATCATCATTAATCCTCAAATTCAGTAGCTCCAATAGCAACCTCAATAAGCTTGCTTCTCGCATTTAACACATCCTTGCTGGACTTCTGCTCTTTAAGTCAGAGACTTAAGAGAGCTTGGGTATTAACAAGCTATTCTTGCTATTTTTTCTGTAGCCTTTCTTACTATTTTTATAGAGTCTTTCAGGCTTTCTATAATTTTATTATCTATGGAATCATCTACTGAGACATAAAACAAGTCATCAAGATCAAGCAAATATTGGTAACCATCTTTTATTGGATTTCCATTGATAAATAAAAACTCTAACTGTGAAATTTGATTAATGTTGCTCGGAATACTAGAGATTCTATTATAGGAGAGGTCTAAAACCTGAATTTTTATTTGATCTTTTATCTCAATTGTATCCAACATATTACCACTTAGGATCAACTCCAGAGAATCTAAACCTGAAAGATCGGATACTATAAATGATTTTAAGTTATTATCTGATAGATTTAATTTTCTAAGCTTTCTATTGTTTTCGAAGGCATGACTCAAAGTATCTAGATCGCATCTTATACAAGAAAATTCTTTAATTGATGTGCCGTTCATACTTTTCAGTAAAAGATCAATTTCTGATTTTTCTTTAGGTTCTGATACTAGTAGAACAGATATATCCAGCTTTTGGATATCATTAACTAGATTCAAATCTATTCTTTCGTTATATAAAAGTAATTCTTGAAGGTTTGTAAACTCACTAATTCTTATAGAAGGTCCATTTGAACTCGATATATGAATCTTTTCAATATTCGATTTATTAGAAACCATGCTTAGAATCTTTGAAGGGTCAGATCCTAATATCATTAGCTTCTTTATTTCACCTTCATTTTCGATCATCAGTTTTCGTATCGAATTAAAATCATCTGAAGAATTAATAAGTAACTCTGAATTATTATCCCTTAGTTTAATTAATCCATTCTCTTTTGAACAACTCATCAGTGTTAAGCTGACAAAACAGATTAATAGAATTTCTCTAATTATCATTTTTAACGCTCCTAATGCTCTTTCAAATTTTCAACTTGAAAGCATTTGCAAAAAAAAGGTGACTTCCATCTTTACTAAAATTGTTGGTCGTGAATGGCATCCCATAATTTAAAAAGCATTGCCTGTAATGCAAGTTACAAACTTGCTGGACTTCTGCTCTTTTTATTAGCTTAATAGCATTAATATAGAATAGAACATCAACATTATTCCTAGGATTAATACAAAACGTATTCCAGTAAAAAAAGCACCTGATATGTCCGAATTAACAACCTTGAACCTGTTATGATTAAAACGATTTTTTTTACGGCTTTTATTTTCAAAAAAAATTACCGTCAAACATATACCTGAAATTATAATCCCCAAAATTAAATAAAATATATAATCACTTTTCATAAGCTGCATTTTTCCTCATTCCACAGCTCTAATAAGCCTGTGACTTCAAACTACATTCTACTATAGTTTAGATCTTGGGCTCTTAATTGGCAAGGCGTTGTTTCATTGATCTTTTTGAGGTAACGGGATTTTGTATCTTATATCTGAAAATAAAGGTAGCTCCGTTGTCATTATTGATAGTAAAGCCTGCTTTTAATTGCTTTAATAGAACCGAAACCAATTTAAAGCCCAGTGTTTCTGGTCTATCCAGTTCAAAGTTTTTGGGTAGTCCGGGGCCATTATCAGCTACTTTTATGGTTACCTCTCCCTCATGCTCTGTCAAACTTACTATTATAACCGGTTTTAAAGAATCAGATCCGTATTTAAATGCATTTATTAATACCTCGTTCAAAAGTAGTCCTGTTGGGATGGCTTGTTCAATACTCAGACTTACCGGACTTGTGTTTAACTCCACCTCTGGTTTACTTGTTTTCTGATAGCCTTTACTCTGTATGTTCTCTATTAGATCCTGAATGTATTCGTCCATTCTGATACTCGAAAACGTCTCATTTTGATATAATCGCTCATGTACCAGCGCCATTGATCTGATCCTGGAAACAGTACTTACAAAACCATTACTCCTGCTTTCTTTTTCCATTTCATTTTGCTGCAGCTGTACCAGCGTTGAAACTAAGGCTAAATTATTTTTAACACGGTCGTGTACTTCAGATAAGAGATATGTCTTTTCTACTAACTGGTCTTTTATTCTTTGTTCAGCTTCTTTTCGATGTGTGATATCATTTATTACCCCATAAATACCGGTAATCTCGCCATCAACAATAATAGGAAGGTTAGTAACTTCAGCATACAGATAGCTGCCGTCATTTTTTAAGATGTTTGTTTCATAAGTTAAAGAACGTCCCCTTAAGGCTAATAGAAAATAATTTCGTACACGCTTTACCTGAGATTTATCTACAAACCTACGAAAGGTCGAATTCTTCATCTCTTCGGCTGTGTATCCGATCAATCCCTCAAGCACTTTGTTTGCATTAATTAATTTACCAACAGGTGAAACTGAAAATACGGCATTCGGATTTTGATCGAATAGAGAACGATATTTCTGCTCACTTAACTCAATTTCTTCGCTCCATTTTCTAACGCTTCTTAAAAATCTTAATGAAAAGATCGCTCCAATTACTATGCTTATGATAACCAAGGATATGATTACAATAACGATAACCATATTTAACAGATCCGTGCCGATAGCCAAAGATCTGGATAACCTAAATTGCATTTGAGTGAGTTTATCGTCTAATGCTATTACTTCACTAATTAAGCTTTCTTGAACCTCGGGAGTTAACTTACCTTCATTAATAATTCTCTCAGCAGTATTGCCAAGAATCTCCATATCAATAATTATTGAATCAGATTCGATCCATAATGCAATCGTTTCCCTGAACTCACTAAACTCGTGGAAGTTTTCGAATGTGGTGATCATTCTCCCGATATCATCCGGTACGGAGTGCGTCTTTTCCAACAGCTCTACAACCAATTCTCTATCAGTATTAACCTTCATCAGCTCAACCCTGATGTGTTCCATCTCTTGAATAAGAAAAATAGAACTATCCATATTCTCTTTGAACGTGTGATCCTGAGTGCGAAGATAATTTACCAGTTGAAAGGTCACATCTTTTCGGGCGCTAGTCCAGTTGGTTTGGAAAGAAGCAAAGCCACGCAATGCTGAAAGAGAATTGGTTGATACAACAATAGAGATAAGTAAAGTAGATACCAGTATTAAAAATACAAGTAATATACTTACAACTTTCTTGTCAACATTTAATTTGTTGATAGAACTTTTTTTGATCAGATTTTTTATGTCCTTCATTATTTATTTATATAACCACCACCCAATACCACAAATAAAAATTCCTAGCAATCTACAGAGAATACTATATTAAGTTGAACGAGGCAACATAAAGAGTCTTAACTATTAAAACGACTTAATTAGCAGGGTTTTTTAAAATTTTTAATCTGAAATTCTTTTTTTAATAAGAATTTTCTTTATCCATTAATCCCCTTATTATATAAGCTGATTAAAGAAGAGCTAATACTATGGACAACCAACAGAAAACGGTAATGATCGTTGAGGACGATTTGATCCTTAATCTGCTTTACGAAAGCTATTTAGAAAAACTGGGCTACGATGCCGAGGGTGAACTTGTGTACGGTAAAACAGCTATAGAAATAGCTAAAAGAATAAAACCAGATCTGATTTTAATGGATATTTCGTTAGAAGGCGAAATGGATGGCATTGATGCTATGACTGAGATCAGAAAGTTTTCCGATGTGCCTGTAATTTATATTACCGGTAACTCAGATCCTTACCACGTTGAAAGAGCTAAAGAAACAAATTATCTGGATTATTTAGTAAAACCTATTGAATTTGATGTACTTAAAGAATCTCTAGAGAAAAACTTCGAAAAGCTCTAACACTTCGCTCACTTCATTTCTGTTCATCATTTTTTACTTCCATTAAATGGATGCTTGTAAAGTTTCTGCTATTTTACAGCTATGAATTTTATTACCGCAAAAAAAATAGGGCGTAACCGGCTTTTGCGCTGGATCCTGCTCATGCTTGGTCTCGTTGCCATTATTGCCTTAACAGGAATGAATGTTTTCAGCCTTTATGATATTCGGGAAAGAGTTACAGAAAGTGAAAGTGAACGCCAACTTAAAAAAGCAGAAGAAATAACTGCACTCGTTCAAAGCGAAATATATCAGCCCTTTACAAAGCTTTTAAATATTGATAATCAGGCAGAGGCTTCTCTTCAGGATGATGGCAAACTCCCCAAAACACTTGAAAAGATCTTTATCGATCTCGCTGATAATCCATACACCTCTTCCATTTATTACACACCTGCTTCAGTAGATCCTTGTGATACCGGCTCAGCTATTTATTACTTCAACCAAAGTGATAGAAAAATGGAAACTACTGAAGATTATAGCAACCTGGTTTGTGATGGTGTTGGTCTAATTCGATCTGCAACCAGAATTCAGATCAATAATTTTGATCTGAGATGGCGCTCAATGATAGAGTTTGACGCGCACAGAAGTATGAATATTGGACTAATTAATTTAACCGAAAACAGAGTAATTGGATATTTTACTTTTATCTTAAATCAAGAAGCCATAGTCGAAAAGCTGATCGCTCCTCTTATTTATGATTACTTTGGAGGGGTAGAAAATGAAGGAACCATTGTTTGGTTACATGACCATCGGCGTGACATTGTTTTGGCTACCAACAATTCCTCAGTTGATTTCAGTGTTGATCTGGTAGACAACAGAGTTCGTTTTCCGCGTTTCTTTAGTGATTGGATCCTTAAAGTCGCTTTTTTAAACCCGCCTATTACTTCTGCTTATCAGGATACTTTCCGCAAAAATATAATTGTACTTGGGTTTGCTGTTCTTTTTTTAGTAGGATCGCTTCTTTTCATGTTCTACACTGCTCAAAAAGAAAGAGAGCTCTCAATGAGACAAGCCGGATTTTTAGCTAATGTAACTCATGAACTTAAAACTCCGCTAGCAGTTATGCAGGCTGCCGGAGAAAATATATCTGACGGACGTGTAACTGAGCCTGAAAGGCTTAAAAAATATGGTTCACATATTTATGATGAATCAATACGTCTGAGAAAAATGATCGAAAAACTGCTTGATGTAGCAAAATATGACGCCGGTCAAACACTTGTGAATGCAAAACCTCAAGATCTTAAAGAACTGGTTGATAATTATTTAGAAGAAAATAAGGAATTCATAGAAAATAAGGGGTTCGACTTAGAGTATACTTTTGAAGATGAAACTGAGTTTGTGATAGAAGCAGATGGTGATAGCATTGAAACCATTTTAGGTAATCTTGTTGAAAACGCCATCAAATACAGTGCCGACACCAAAAAAATGGAGATCAAGCTTTTTGAAGATGAATCGCAGGTTAAACTATCTGTCAGAGATTATGGTGTTGGAATCAAAAAAAGTGAGTTAAAAAATATATTTAAAAAATTCTACCGGGTTGAAGAAACATTAGTTGCCAAAACAAAAGGACATGGTTTAGGGTTAAGCATTGTTAGAAATTTGGTGTTACTAAATGGAGGAGATATATCTGTGGATAGCGAATATGGCTCAGGAACAACATTTACTCTCTCTTTTCCAAAACTAAATCCTGAAGAAATCAAAAACTACTCATAAAAAAGTAGTATAATCCCAATTTACAATTTCAAACTAATAAGATATGGCAGAAAAGAGTTCTAAGATCCTGATTGTAGAGGATGAACCAAGTCTAATTTTTACACTTCAAGATACTCTTGAGGGAGAAGGTTTTACCGTGTTTGTAAGTGAGGACGGAGAAAGCGCTGTTGAGATGGTTAAAGAGCATAACCCCGACCTAATGATTCTGGATATCATGCTTCCCGGTAAAAGCGGTTATGATATTTGTAAAGATGTACGTGAGCTTAAATATACTTTTCCCATTATTATGCTTACTGCTAAAGATCAGGAAACTGACAAAGTAAAAGGTTTGGAATTGGGTGCTGATGACTACCTTACAAAGCCTTTTGGGGTTAAAGAATTGTTGGCAAGAATTAAAGCTCGTTTAAGAAGAGCCGGAACTTATTCCAATGCCGGCGAAGTAGATATTCTTCAGCTTGGTGAAGTAAAACTAGATCTTGCAGAAAGTGAAGCCATTCATCCCGGCAACAAAATAATCGAACTCACTGCCCGAGAAGTAGAATTGATCAGGTATTTATTATCTCATGCTAATAATCCCGTCTCCAGAGATGAACTATTGGAAAAAGTATGGAGATATGAATACAGCACTAACACCCGAACTGTTGATGTTCATATTTCAAAACTAAGAGCTAAAATTGAAGTTCACCCTGATGACCCTCGCTATCTGATTACATTGCATGGAGTCGGATACATGCTAAAGTCGAATTAAGAATTATCCCGAACAAATTTAATGAAATTCTCAACCTGAGAATCTAACAGCTTTTGCTTGAAATCATCAACTAGTCCCGTTTCAGGATCAAATTCTTTTGATACTCTGGGTATAAATACTCGTTCCGGGAACTGAAGTGCATTCCTGTAGTTAGCGATCATTTGAAATTGCTCCACAGGTCTCAATGCTCCAAAAGCTCCAGATGCCTCTCCTACAAAAGCCATAGGCATTTTTTCAAAAGCACCGGGAAAGGGTAAATAATCTATAAACATCTTTAAGATTCCGGGGAAACCCCCATTATACTCAGGAATCACAAAAATAATTCCATCTGCTTCTAAGATAGGCTCTCTGAATTTTTTAATTGATGTTATCTCCTTGCCATATTTTCCGCCAACAACGTCTGCTAAAGGAAAGTCTTCGAGGCTTACTACTTTAGCTTTTACATTACGCTCAGCATACAACCTTGAAATATAGTTTGACAGCTTTAGTGACCATGAATTAGGTCGATCAGTACTACTGATAATACTTAAGTTCATAAATTTTTTTAAAGATTATTAATCACACAACACTTTTGTCAGAGAATCATTCACTTTTTACGCAAAGATAGTAACAGCCTACTATCATTTGATTTTCAATTTAGGCTTTAAATTACGATAATAAAGGTAATTATCTTGGTTTTCGAATTTTTCAATGTGCTGAAAAGAGCAGCACTATACTACTAAAATGGCTAATATTTCTTTAAAAGATCCTAGAATTGTATCTCTAGTTGGGCTTGTAGGTTTAGTGGGTTATATAATTGATGCCCTCCTTTTTCCTGTCTCGTATGAGCTTGCTCTGATGAATATTGTCTGCAGTTTCTTTACTTCTCTGGCTTTGATCTTTCATATAGTAAAAAAGCCGAGAATTGAACTAAGCCTTTCCCTTTTTGCGCTGATATTATTAATAAATCTCTTGTTAGCTCCTTTTTTTCAAATCTCTGAACCTGATTTTTCTGCATTCTATATCAGAAACACACTCTTCTTTTGGGTAATAATGCCTCTTTTAGGATTAACTATCCATAAGAATATGTTCATTATAAGTGCCGTATTATACCTCGTTCAGTTTGGAGTAATACTATTGGTCAGCAAAAATCCTTTCCTAGTAAACTCCTCTGCTACAATTTTTTTGGTTCTTATCGGATACCTCTACATCATATTATTTTTACTTCGTATGCTTGAAGAAGCTGCCCAAAAAACAGAAAAACTAATTACCGAACTACGTAATAATAACAATGAGCTAATTAATAAGAGAGAAGAATTAAGTTCGCTGGTTAAAACTAAAGACAAACTTTTCTCTGTTCTTGCTCATGATCTTCAATCTCCTTTCATGGGTATATCAGGGTTAAGCGATATGATCAAAAAAAATGCAGAGAAAGGGAATACGGATGAAGTAATTGAATATAGTAAGATGATCGCTGATACTACTAAAAGAACCAGTACGCTTTTTACTAACATACTCGACTGGGCAGCAAGCCAAACAGGTGAACTGGAAATGAAACATACTATCAATAACTTAGATGAATGTTTGGATGAAACTATTGCTTTACTCCAAGACCATCAACAGAGGAAGAATATTACAATTCAAAGGAACAATACTAATATCGAATTTAGTGCAGATCCAAACGCTCTTAAAACAGTTCTCAGAAACTTGATTTCCAATGCTCTTAAATTCACTCCTAATGATGGAAAAATTAAAATTTCGGCTAAAAAGAATAAAGATGAAGTAGTTGTATCCATATCCGATTCAGGCGTTGGTATTAAGAGCGATTTGATCCCTATGATCTTTAAAATGGATAGTTATATCAGTACTGAAGGCACAGACCAAGAACAAGGCACCGGAATCGGATTAAGTCTCTGTAGAGAAATGATAGCCAGGCATAACGGCAAAATATGGGCAGAAAGTGAACTTGGTCAGGGAAGCGTTTTTCACTTTTCACTTCCAGATTTAAATACAGTTCAAAAAGATTAAAACCTCTTTTTTATCTCATTAAGCCTTTTCATTAACAAACCTTCTCTACCTTCTTTTCCGGGCTCATAGAATTTTTTCCCTTTTACTATTTCCGGTAGATATTCTTGCTCAACCCAATTCCCATCAAAACTATGTGGATACTTATAATCTTTTGAGGCATTTTCTGTATCCAGATATTTAGATGAAAGACGATTAGCAGTTCTGTCTTTTAAATAAGGAGGAATAGCTCCCACTCCCTTTTCCCGAACTTCTTTACTCGCTTCAAAAATACCTTTGGTGCTGTTACTTTTTGGGCAAATACTTAAGTACGTACAAGCGTGTGATAAGAAATACATACCTTCAGGCATTCCTGTTTTTATAAACGCCTCCTGACATGAATTCACTATCGTAATCGCATTTGGTTCAGCCATTCCAACATCTTCGCTGGCAAAAATGAGCAATCTCCTGAATATAAAGTTTGGATCATCTCCTCCCTCCAGCATAGCATTCATCCAGTATAAAGCTGCATCGGCATCAGAACCTCTCATAGACTTGATAAATGCAGATGCATAATGGTAATGCTCATCTCCGGTACGATCGTAACGTACATTTCTTCTTTGTATACTTTCTTCAGCAATTTCTTTGGTGATATGGATTTCACCTTGGTCATTTTTCTTACTCGATAAAACAGCTACTTCCAACGCATTCAACGCATTTCGAACATCACCTCCAGCATAATCAGCTAAATGATCTAATGCTTCTTTATCTGCTTGTATGGCTTTATCTCCTAAACCTCTTTCTTCGTCGGCAAGAGCTCTGTCCAACATTCTTCTTACATCAGGAACCGTTAAAGGAAACAACTCGAACAGCTGACATCGAGAAAGCAATGGATTTACTAATGAGTAAAAGGGGTTTTCAGTGGTAGCACCAACCAAAGTGATGATCCCGGATTCAAGATGAGGAAGCAAAGCGTCTTGCTGAGCTTTATTCCATCTGTGAATTTCATCCACAAAAAGAATGGTTTTGCGTCCATTCAACTTTTTCAATTTCTCTGCCTGCTCTACAACAGTCCGCAGTTCTTTGATTCCATCCAGAACAGCATTGATAACTTTAAAACTGGCTTTGATCTCTTTTGAAATAACATGAGCTAAGGTAGTTTTTCCGGAGCTGGGCGGACCATAAAATATTAACGAGCCAATGATTCCACTCTCGATCATTCGCTGAAGCATCTTGCCTTCACCCACCAAATGCTCCTGACCTGCAAATTCTTCTAGTGATTGGGGACGCATTCTGGTTGCTAATGGCTCATCTGAATAGCTTTGACCTGAATCGTTTACCTGAAATGAAGATGCATTTTTATCTTGAAAGAGATCCATTGAGTTGGATTAATTAAACATGTGCAATATATGTTATTGCGGGGCAAAAATCACAATTTTCAAACGACAAATCTCACTCTTGATAATATGTGGCTTTGAATTTCTGAGCTTTTTCATATGAATAGAACTTTAGATTTTTCAAAGCTATTTCACTACTTAAATGACCTTTTTTAACTAATAAACCAATTGCTGAATAAAATTCTTTTTTCTTCTTTAGTGAGTTTAATAAAAATCTATACTTAATGATCTTATCGTCATATTTAAATACAAAATAATTATCTGATCCATTCTTAATATTTGGCTTATATGTCAATTTCATCCTGAATATTGGAGAATATTCTTCTCCATCAACATTTTCTGCACTGAACTTAAGAACCTCTATTTCATTGTAAAGGTATTCTTCATTTCCGGCTTTAATACCAACTTCATCAAACTCCAATTTACCTATTATCGAACCCATTAATGCTTCTTTGCTACGATATGAAATGAATGATGCAGAACCTATAATAACAACCATTAAAAATATGCTTATCTCGTAAGAATTTTCAAATACTTTTAATAAGCCCAATAGTAAAGTTATTACCATAAAGCTATAAGCCAACAAAGTGTAGATCTTCCAATCTTTGAACCAATAATATTTTTTGTGATAGAAAAAAGTACTGAAGTACATTTATATCAAACTTTTTTGATTTCCGTATTTCGCAAGATACTGATCTAACTTCACTTTTTTTCTGGTACTCTCGCTGGTCATGTAGCGGAGCTTACCGAAAATATCTCTCTCTTGCCATGCCCGGTCAAAGCGACCAAAACACCAGAATATTCCGGAGTAGCTGTTTGGGTCTCTCCCATCGATCGCATATTTGTTATTTAACTCGATCATGTATTCTAAGGCAGTACGATGATCCGGAGTCCATTCTATGATCTTTTTCCCCCACAACATTCGTAAGTAATTATGAATGATTCCCTCCTCTCTCAGCTGAGTTTGAGCTGCATTCCAAATTTCGTCCTGTGTTTTGGAAAGTTCAAATTCTTCCAGGCTATACACATATTCCCTAACGTCATCTTTATGTTCTTCCATAGTTGTTTTTGCCCAGTTTGGCAGCGACTCAAATTCATCATAATTATCTACATGATGTGCAAAATGAAATCCAACTTCCCGCCAGGTAATTACTTCGTCGAGAAAGCTTTCGATGTTTTCATTTCCGTTAAAGAATCCACTGTTTTTCCCTCCATTGGGAGTTAGATCTTCCAACGTCCAATTTTCAAGCTGATGATCAAGAGCAGCTTTTACGATCTCATATTCACTGATCTTTCCAAAATGAAGCCATGGACTTAAACCGCTTGTCTTCTTTTCATCCGGATGATTTCGTTTCTCGTCATATTCCAATAAACTGTGCCCAATAAAATGTCCTAGTTTTCCCAGAGCGGCTTGCCGAGTACCTGTCATATCAATAATGCCAACAGTATGATCTATATCTAACCCTGAAATAGTTTCCTGGATATTTTCGAGCATTTTATCTGCTTTAGGATAGTCTTTTAGAAAATCTTTCTGCAACACGACCTTCTCTCTGTTCTCTAGTTCTTCGATTGGATCTTTCTTAGGTGGATTTGTAAAACCTTCCTTGAATTTTTTTTGCATGGTCTTTCTGAACAGATATGCAGAATATGGATCTTTATCAGTTACACCAAGCGGAATAATTCCATTTGAATCGATCGTAGTATATGGTACATCAATTTTATCAGCTACCCGTTCATTGTGTTTTTTTATGATAAAGACAGGATATTCATCAGAAATAACAGTGCATGCATTTTCAGCCAATCGATAAAACAGTCCTTTCCCCCCTCCGATCTTAGGTTCCACAAAATTGAAATAATTAAGATCATTGGAATTAGCGAAATCTAAATTCTCTTTCATTCCTTGCATTATAAATGCATGAAATCGATCACAGGCCCAAGGGTATTCAATTGAAAGTCCTTCGTAGATAAGTAGTGGCTTCCCCAATTTATTTGCCCAGCCTATGGCATATTCCAAAGCGTAATTATACTGGAATCTTCGATTGATTTGCATCCAATAAAGAACATAATCGCCGTTCTTGTTTGGCTCATTGTTGTTTCGGGAAAACTTTCGGTAACTGTTGATATTTTTCATAAGCATTTTATCTTATGGTTAAACCAATTGCTTATGTTAGAAATTCCATCTTCTTAATATGTTATTTAGTGTTTAATAATTTGTGTTCTGTTTTCTATTTCCATGTAAATTTTCACCTAAACATCTAATGTTTATCCAACATTGACATCTAAAATTATACTATGAACTTCTTTGCATTTTAATTCCCAAAAATGAACTAAATTGTTAGAGATTAAATTAGTATTAAATGTTTTTCAAAATTACTTCGTAATAAAATCTACGTAATGGCTGACAAGGTAACTTTTAACAATAAAATTGATCGGGAATTCAGTAAAACAGTAAAAGCTAGGGTTAATAAATATTTTGAGGAAAACAATCTTTCTAAAAATGCCAATGCTTCTATGGTTATCAAAACGATAATCATTTTAGGGATATATTTTGGTTCCTATGCATTGATAATTTCAGGACAATTTTCCTTGAGTATTATGTGGCTACTATGTGTAGCTATGGGATTTGGAATGGCCGGGATCGGTTTTTCTGTTTCTCATGATGCTCTTCATGGAGCTTACTCGTCAAACAACAAGATCAATTATCTGATCGGATTAACGTTTGATATAGTAGGAGCTAATGGATATATCTGGAAGATAACTCATAACATCATTCATCATACTTATACAAATATTCATGGGCATGATGAAGACCTTGAAGTAGCTGAATTTATCCGTTTATCGCCTCATTCTGAATACAAACCTGTTCACAGAGCTCAACACATTCTTGCATTTCCTGCTTATAGCTTCGCTACCATTTTTTGGGTTTTTGTGAAGGATTACTGGTATTTCTTTAAACCTGAGTTAGGACCTTATGAAAATAAAAATCACCCAATTAAAGAATGGGTTACACTTATTATATCAAAGTTATTTTATTACGGTTACGCTCTCGTATTGCCATTAATGATTCTTGACATCACTTGGTGGCAACTGATCATTGGTTTTTTATCTTTCCATTTAACAGCCGGATTAATTCTCGGCATTATCTTTCAACTTGCGCATGTAGTAGAAGAAACTACGCACCCGATTCCTGATGAACAGAACATGATTGAAAACCACTGGGCTATTCATGAAATGCTTACTACCAATAACTTTGCTCGGAGAAATAAAGTCCTATCTTGGTACATCGGCGGTTTGAATTATCAGATCGAACACCATCTTTTTCCAAAAGTATGCAGTATACATTATCCTAAAATAAGCCCCATTGTTGAAGAAGTTGCCACTGAGTTTGGTATCCCTTACAACTGTCATGATACTTTCAGTGAAGCCGTAGCTTCGCATTATCGAACATTGAAAAAATTCGGCGACCCTAAATTTGAATGGGCTCCAGCCGCATAAAACTATCTTATTTTACTTTCAAAGGCAGATTTAACCATCTGCCTTTTTTGTGGGAATAATATTTTTTTTTGAAATACTATTGACTTAGTATTAAATACTATTATCTTAGTAGAAGTATTTAACTAACAATAGAAATATGAAAAAATCCTTAACGCCGCTAGGCGAAAGTGAAATGGAAATCCTTCATCATGTATGGGAGTTGGGCGAAGCAACGGTCGCTGAAGTACAGGAACTGATCTTAAAAAATCGAAAAGTAGCCTACACAACAGTAATGACCATCATGAAAAACCTTAACGACAAAGGATTTCTTAAGTATCGAAAACAAGGCGTAACCTATGTTTACAGTGCTGCTATTGAGCCTGAAGATGTTCAATCAAGTCTTATTTCAAATTTGATAAATAAGGTATTTAAAGGATCTCCTTCTGCGCTTGTTCAAACATTAGTGAAAGGCGAAAATCTAAGTGAAGATGAACTTAAAGCCATCAAGAATATGATTGACAATATGGAGGACGAATCATGAAGAATTTCTTTGATCTTATTCAACGGCTTGGATCATCTTCAGCCGATATAATCTGGTTTCCATTGCTTATCTGGACATGTGTGTCAACATTCATATTTCTTCTTCTCAGATTTAATAAGTCTGTAAATCCTCTATACCAATATCACATTCGGGTTGCTACTTTATTTGCACTACCAATGGGGTTACTCTCTGCAATACTGCTACAGGTTTTTAATAACTTCTATTCTTCTTCAAATTTCAGTACATCTGTATTTGTTGTAGAAAACCCACTCCCTGTAGTTTATTCCGTTCCCCTTAGTTCCGGTTCTACAGAATATTCCATTCCTTGGATGGAAATTAATTTCCTAATAGGTTTAGTATCTATTTTGGTTCTTATTGTAGCAGCTCTAATGATGGTAAGGTTGATATATAGTTATTTCCAACTCAAAAAATTACATCAGCAGTTGAATCGGGAGCCACTTACGAATACGAATCTCAGTTCCGGTATAAAGGATGGCTCCGTTTCAATAGCTTTTCATGATCATCCTTTAGTACCATTCACTTTCGGCTGGGCAAGCCCTATTATAGTTCTTCCTGAAAAAATTAAAGAAGACTCTACAAAACTGAATATGGCTATTCAGCATGAATTGGTTCACATTCGTAGAGGAGACTACTTATTACAACTTGCTTTGTCTGTAATTGAATCAGTTTTTTGGTTTCACCCTCTCGTAAAGATTGGTGCTACTGAAATAGAAATTTACCGGGAGATTTCTTGCGACCAGGAAGTGCTGAACACCTCCGATATCCATCCAAAAAAATATGCCAATATGTTATTGGAGCTTGTTCCCCTTAATAAAGGATATGGAAGCTTCGCTGTAAACATGGCGGTTAAGCAATCAACTTTAAAACAAAGAATCGAAACTATGAAACATCATAAAATGCATAAAACATCTTATAAACGAAGTCTCTTTCTCTTGCTTTCCATAACCTTGATGGTAATAGCTCCTATTGCCTGCTCTGATCTTAGAGGACCGGAAACACTATCAGATGAAGAGATTCTAAATGAAAAGATGACTTTAACTGAATTTGTTATGGAAATTAATGGCAAGGAAGTCATGAGTGCCAATAAGCCTGGAGTAAGCGTCAGCGCTCAAGGCCTTGGAGCAATCGCAATTAGCCCAAAAGATTATGGATTGTTTGAGTTCTCAATCAGGCCATTTGATGGAGCTGTGCAGTCAGGTGCAATATCTGATAATATTGCAGAGTTCAAAGTAAATCAACTGAATGTATCTATTGCTTCAACCCAAAAAATTCTTGAAAATAATTCTGATGCCATGATTTGGGTAAGACATTTCCCGAATGCAAAAATAGCACCGGGATTCTCATCTTATGGAGATGCGAATCAGCCACCACCTCCACCCCCTCCTACAAACTTAAATAATCCAGCCGACCAAGAGGTATTTATAGTTGTTGAAAGTATGCCGGAACTTATTGGTGGCCAGGTTGGAATACAAAGTAAGGTCGAATATCCTGCTACAGCTAAAAGAGCTGGTATTCAAGGGCGCGTTACAGTTCAATTTATTGTTGACAAGAATGGGAATGTAGTTGAACCTAAAGTAATTCGTGGAATCGGTGGCGGTTGTGATGAAGAAGCAGTACGTGTAGTTAGTGAGGCAAAGTTCAAACCAGGTGTTCAACGAGGACAAAATGTTGAAGTTCAAATGAGCCTACCTGTTCTTTTCAGACTCAATGATTCTGAATTTCAACAAAGCAATGATTACGAAACTCCTCCGCCTCCACCTCCACCCATTAAAGTTGAAACGCTAGAATCTTCGAATGGCACAGTAAAAGTAAAATTGTCGAGTGATTTCGGTCCTCTTGTAGGTGCTAGTGTCAAAATAGAGGGGACGAAAAGAGCAACAGCTACAAATCAGGAGGGCATTGCAACTATTAGTGGCTTGGAAAAGGGAACTTATAAATTTGCTTTCTCATACGTTGGCTTCGGACAACCTGTAAAAGAAATAACTGTAAAATAATTTCAACTTTTTGAAACTTCTTTAATTTGCTTGCGTAACAATACATTGATTATAACCAAATTTGTATGTTATGCCAGCAAAATTAAGGAAATCCAGAAGCGATAAAATGTTGGCCGGAGTATGTTCCGGGCTTGCAGAATATCTTGGATGGGACCCAACCATAGTAAGAATTCTCTTTGTAGTTCTGGCTTTCAGCTATGGATTCGCCATCTTCGCTTATTTTATTCTTGCTATAGTAATGCCCGACTGATCCTTAGTTTTTAATCTTTTCAAAAGGTTCTTATGTAAATCATAAGAGCCTTTTCTTGTTTAATTAGATTTGCATTAGCATCTTACAGCTACACAAACATTGAAAATATGAAAGTTGGTATTGTAGGCGATGCTACCAGAACTGTAGCTTGGGAAAAACACTTAAGACCTCACGGAATTGTGAGTGAAGTAAATTTGGTTCCTTCCATTTCTGATTTAGGAGAGGTAGATGCATGCCTTATTCTTGACAATTCTGCTACAAATCTGGACACACTACTGGAATCAGTACATGCCGGTTACAGCTCTTTTTTGATCGCAAAACAGCCCACAGATATTCAGAAACTCGAAAAAATTCATCGAGCGGCTAAAGAATCCGGAGTTAAAATTCAATTTTCACATTGGCCTACCTTAGCTCCTGCCACTCAATGGATGATGGATTCTATTCACAGACCTCAGTTTATTCATATCAGCAGATATGTAAACAGAAATACTTTAGTAGATCCGGTTAATGAATTCAGAAATATCTGGGTTGATGAACTTGGGCTGTGTGTAAAATGGATAAATAGCGGAATACATCATATTGAAGCTCAAGCAAGCTGGTTAGATAGTAATAACCCTATTTCGATTCATCTTTTTCTTCGCTTTGATAATGGCAGTTCAGCTTCCATTATCATTTATACTTCTTCCCAAGATAACCAACACCAAAGACTTGCTTCTAGTAAAGCCGAAGTTTTGGACTGTAATGTACCTAATCAAACTATCAGAATTGGCCGATTGAATGAGAGCGGTCATCTCTTTTTTGGTAAGCAAACTTTTGATCCTGCTCAAGCCGCAGAAAAGGCTGCGCTTCTGTTCCTTAAATCTATTCAGTTAAATTCAGAAACAGCTTATTCAAGCTACGACGCTATTCAATTAGCTAAACAAATAGAAAAAGTAGAACAACGGCTAGGTTTGTTTTCTTAATAACTTCAAAATTATTAACAAGTATTCTCAATTTTCCAATGTTAACTTAATGTTAAGAAATTCTTTACTTTGTGTTAACAATTTGATAACATAGCTCCAGAAACAACTCAGAGGCTATTATCATGAAAAAATCAATTCTTCTATCGGCACTTGTATTTTTATTTACAATGGGAATAAACGGTCAAAGTGTATCTTTAGATCTAGAACCTGAAAAGACCATTACTAAAATAACAGAAAGTATTTATAGTGTTGAAGTAAAAGCCTCAAATGGAAATGTAATTCAAAGTGGCGAATACTTATTAGTAGACAAGCAACTTCTTAATCATGGAATTTGGACATTATTTGCTCATAATTCAGCAGATGTGTTAACCAGAATTAAGTACGATAAAGGAGAAAGAATCTGGTTAGAAACTAAAATAGATGGCAAGTTTAAAAGACTCAGTAATAATGAAATCATCATTAAGCAGCTTGAAACAAAGATTGCATCTCTGGAAGAAAAAATAGATTCATTAGATTAAACCTTTATTTAGGCTTCATAGCTTTAAACGCCTTTTTGAGTTTTTTCCTGGACATCAAATCATTAATAAAGTTGAACTGACCGGCTTGCAATCTTTCTCCACCGTCAATTACTACGCTCTCTCCTGTCATATATAAAGCCATATCAGACATCAAGAAAGTTGCTAGATTTGCTAATTCTTTATGTTCACCGTATCGCTTCATAGGTATTTTGTTGATGAACTTTTTCTCGATCAGTTTGTCCGGAACTAAACGAGACCATGCTCCTTTAGTAGGAAATGGTCCGGGAGCGATCGCGTTTACCCTGATTCCATATTCTGCCCATTCAAATGCTAACGAACGAGTCATTGCAAGAACTCCCGCTTTACTACAAGCTGAGGGAAGCACAAAAGCACACCCTGTACTCTCCGCATAAGTGGTAACTATATTCAGAATTGAACCTTCTTTCTCGTTGTCGATCAGGTAGTTTCCAAAAGCATGCGTACAATTAAAGCTTCCATGAAGTACTATATCAACAATAGCCTTAAATCCACCGGGAGTAAGATCTTCAGATGCGGAAAGGAAATTCCCGGCTGCATTATTTACCAATCCTTCCATAGATCCAAAATCTTCGACAATTTTTGAGATCATGGTAGTAACGGCGTCATGGTCTCTTACATCACAAATATAATAGGCTGCCCTTGTTGATTCTCCGGCTTCTTCAATTTCTTTTGCAGCTTTTTGAAGCTTTTCTTCAGTTCTACCGCAAATTGCAATATTAGCTCCACTTTCAGCAAAACCTTTTGCCATCGCTAATCCGAGGCCACTTCCTCCTCCTGTAATTAAAATCGTTTTTCCTGAAAGAGTGTCTTTAGTAAACATGTTTATTCCTTTAATTTTTCTAGATTAGCTAAGATTTTCAAATATTCCTGCTGCACCCATTCCACCACCAATACACATGGTTACCATTCCGTATTTTGATTTTCTGGATTGCATTTCATGAAGGATCTGAGCAGTAAGCTTAGCCCCTGTACATCCTAAAGGATGTCCCATAGCAATTGCCCCGCCATTTACATTTGTGATTTCCGGATCAATGCCGAGCTCACGTATCACCGCTAATGATTGTGCCGCAAATGCCTCGTTCAATTCTATGAGATCTATATCACTTAATTTAAGTCCTGTTTGTTTTAACACTTTTGGAATAGCTTCTACCGGACCAATTCCCATCAATTCAGGTGCAACTCCGGCTACGGAAAATCCAACATATCTGGCTATTGGAGTAAGTCCGAGTTCTTTTACTTTTTCACCACTCATAACTATTACTCCAGCAGCTGCATCATTCATTTGGGACGAATTACCGGCAGTAACAGATCCTCCGGCTTTAAATACTGCCCTTAATTTTGCTAAGACTTCTTTACTTGTATCAGCTCTGGGACCTTCATCTTTTCGGAAAGTGAATTTCTCTTTGATGATCTCGCCATCAGCACTGATTTTCTTTTCTACAACTTCGATTGGAGTAATCTGGGAATCAAACTTTCCATTTTCCCAAGCTGAGATTGCTCTTTGATGACTTTGATAGGCAAAAGCGTCCTGATCTTCACGATTTACGCCATATTTCTTAGCCACATTTTCTGCAGTCAATCCCATACTGATATATAATTCAGGTTTATTATCCACCAATTCAGGATTTGGTTGCACCGACATTCCACCCATAGGAACCAAAGACATTGACTCAACACCTCCTGCCACAATTACATCAGCAGCGCCAACCATGATTCTTTCTGCTGCCATCGCAATGGTTTGTAATCCTGATGAACAAAATCTGTTTACCGTCACGCCGGGTACTTCATCAGGAAGACCACCAAGTGCCGCTATTTGTTTCGCTACGTTCAATCCTTGAGATGCCTCCGGAAATGCACATCCCATTATCACATCTTCAACCATTTCAGGACTGACTTCCGGAGTTCGTTTCAAAAGTTCTTTTATAACAGCTCCGCCCATAGAATCAGGCCTCGTAAACCGAAGCGACCCTTTGTTAGCTTTACCACAAGCGGTTCGTGTTGCTGCAACTATGTATGCTTCTTTCATAAAATTCTTAATTTTGAATTAGTAATTATGAGTGTCTTCATTCAAAATTCAACACTCATAATTCATCAATTTCTTAATGGTTTCCCCGTTTTTAACATGTGTTCCATTCTGGCAAGTGTTCGGTCATCTTTAAGACAATCCAGAATTGCTTCTCTTTCCAGTTTTAACAAGTAATCTTCCGAGACTTTCTGAGCTTCACTTAGATCTCCACCGGCTAGCACGAACGCAAGTCTTTCAACTACCACTTTATCATAATCAGTGATGAATTTAGATTCATGCATTACATACAGCATCAACTTCATTGCAGATAGTGCCGTTTCGCCGAGAACTTTTATATCAGTTTTAGCAGGTGATTGATATCCGGCTTTTACCATAGATATAGCTTCTTCTTTAGCAATAGAAAGCTGTAGGTCTCTATTCATTACAATAGTGTCTGATTCTTTCAAAAATCCGAGTTCACGTGCTTTATGTGCACTATCGGATACTTTTGCCATTCCCATTGTTTTAAAAGCTTCTCGTACATACGGTAAAGGATCTGCACCTTCTTCCAGTTTATTCATTCCTCTTTTCAGAAGTTCGGTGCTTCCTCCTCCCGCAGGAATCAATCCGACTCCAACTTCAACTAAACCCATATACAATTCGTGATGGGCAACTATTTTATCTGAATACAGACAAAACTCTGTTCCACCACCTAATGTTCTTCCGAAAGGAGCTGCTACAACCGGAAATGGAGCATATCGTAAAGCAACAGCTGTTCTCTGAAAATTCGTAACTGCTGCAACTACCTTTTCCCAATCTCCGGATTTATTTGCTTGCATTGCTTCCATTAGATTTGCGCCGAAAGCGAAACTATCACCATCATGCCCTATCACCATTGCATCAAAACCTTTTGCAACAACATCCAATGCATTTTCCAATGTTTGAACCAACTCGAATCCGAGCGTAGCATTTCTGGTCTTAAACTCAAATAAAGCTACACCATCTCCCATATCATATAGAGCGGCTGAATCATTTTCCATTACCGCTTTATTCTCTTTTTTAAGAGCAGCAACTTTAATTTCTCCAGCTGCTGATGGATTTTCATCTTTCATTGATTTAGAAATCGGATCGTAAACTTTTCCGTCTTTATAAAAAGAATCAAAGCCCGCATTTTTCATTTCTGTGATAATTGCAGGAACAGGAATTCCTTCCTCTTTAATTCTATCAATGACTTCATCAATCCCCAGAGCATCCCAACGTTCAAACGGACCTAATTCCCAATTAAATCCCCATTTCATTGCTCTATCCACATCCTGAGGATTATCTGATATTTCGGGTACTCGATTAGCAGCGTACAACAACACTTCTCGCTGAGTTTCCCAGATAAACTTCCCGATCTTACTATCATGAAAAGCCAGAAACTTTAGCCGCTCTTTAGTATTTCTTATTTTTTTGGCTTCAACTAAAACCGGATCTTCTAATACTTGCTGTGACTCATATTCCAGTGTTTCCGGATTGATCACTTTGTATTCAGTTTTTCCATTTTCCTGAACTTTGGTGTAAAATCCTTGTCCCGCTTTATTACCGATCTTTCCTGATTCCACCATTTTTTTGAATTGCTCCGGCAGATCAAAAACATTCTGCTTTTCATCTTCAGGAATAGACGGAATAATATTATTAGCTACATGCAGAGTTACATCTAATCCTGCCATATCTCCGGTTCGGAATGTAGCGGCCTTCGAATACCCGGTCAGCGTTCCTGTTAACAGATCAATTTCCTCAGCTCTGAAATCGCCGTTAAAGAAATACGGCATCATACTCCCTATTGAAAAGATCCCTACCCGATTTGCGATAAAGTTCGGGGTATCTTTACAAAGCACCACTCCTTTACCCAGAACCCGTTCACAAAATCCATGCATAAAACAAGCAATTTCTTTAGAAGTATGCTTTGTCGGAATGATCTCCAGCAACTTCATATATCTTGGAGGGTTAAAAAAGTGGGTCCCTAAAAAGTGTTCTTTGAAATCCTTCCCGCATTCTTCGCCTATTTCTGTAATCGGTAACCCGGAAGTATTTGAACTAACAATAGTATCAGGCTTTCGGACTTTCTCAATCCTAGACATCATATCTTTTTTGATATCCATTCTCTCGATGATCACTTCGCAGATCCAGTCGGCCTCTTTAAGCAGGTTAAAGTCGTCTTCGAAATTTCCAAGCTTGATCCGATCAGCAAACTCCGGTAACCCAAAAGGAGCTGGTTTCATCTTCAGGATATTTTTGATGCTTTCCTCAGCAGTTTTATTGGGACGTTTGGGATCGTCACTTTTCAAATCCAATAAAATAACTTCAAGTCCGGCATTGATACAATGAGCAGCAATTTGGCTTCCCATAACTCCGGAGCCTAATACCGCTACTTTTCTGATTCTTCGTTGTCCTTTGCTCATAATTTAGTCTTGATAAATACTTTCTATTAGTTCTTTATGATTTTTCATTACCCCTGCTCTCTTAATGCTCATTTTTGCTGTAAGCTCCCCTTTTTCAATAGTAAATGGCTCTTCCAGCAGAACGAATTTCTTTATTTTTTCCCAATGCGGAAGTTTCTTATTCACCTTATCGACTTCCTTTTGGATTCTATTTCGAACATGTTCACTTTCAATTTTATTCTCACCTGGAAGTATATATCCAAAGCGTTCGAATCGCTTTTCCATATTTTTCCAGTCCGGAATAATAATAGCAGCACAAAACTTCTCTTCTGCACCAACAACCATTGCCTGATCAATGAAACCATTGTTAACCAAAGCATTTTCTATCGGCTGAGGAGCTACATATTTACCGGTAGAAAGTTTGAACATGGATTTCTTTCGGTCTGTAATAAATAGCCAATTGTCTTCATCCAAATGACCAATATCTCCCGTACAGAACCAACCGTCCTCAGTAAAAACCTCTTTGGTTTGTTCGGGCATCTTGTAATAGCCCTGCATGATATTCGGACCTTTAATTAGAATCTCGCCGTCATCTGCGATCTTGATCTCAACATCTGTAATTGGTTTTCCTGCAGATCCAATTCTGATCCAATCCGGCAAACTTCCTGTTGCAACAGGTGATGTTTCTGTTAACCCATATCCCTGACCGCATTTATAACCGATTCCATTAAAAAACCTCATCACAGGTGGAGCCAGAGCAGCTCCTCCAACCATCATGCCAACCAAATTCCCGCCAAGGCCATCTCTGATCTTAGAATACACCGCTTTATCAGCGACTTTGAATTTTATTTTTTCCAGGCCTGTAGGTGGGTCTTCCGGATCATAATTTTCTGCCAGATCTATTGCCCAGTAGTATAATTGCTTTTTAAGTCCGGACAACTCTTGTCCTCTTACTTTTAAACCCGCCATTATTTTTTCTAATAACCTCGGGACCGTTGAAAAATAGATCGGCTTAATTGTGATGAAATCGGTTTTGATCTCATTTACATCTTCAATGTAATAAACGGGAACACCGGTGTAGATATAAATATAAGATGCTATTCGTTCCAACATATGAGCCAGCGGCAAGTAGGAAAGTATCTTTGGATCTTTTGCATCATCTGCACTGTAAGCCATGCGTTCATTAGAAGCCAACACATTGGAAGCCAGATTGTTATGAGATAGCATTACTCCTTTTGGAACACCTGTAGTTCCTGAAGTGTAATTTATATTTGCAAGATCATCCGGATCAATTTCAGATTTAAGTTTCTCTAAAAGCTCGGGCTCTTTCTCATGTAATGCAGCTCCCATTTCCATAACTTCTTCAAAGCCTTTTAACTTTTTGTGCTTCGAAGGTTGAATCGAAATTACAGCCTCAACCGTTGTGATCTCTTTCATCAGAGGCTTTGTCTCAGCAAAAAGATCGTCGTTTGAAACTATGTGCACCTTTGCTTCAGAGTTCTCCAGTATATATTTGATCTGATCAGAGGGCTGAGTAGTATAAACAGCAACGTTAATCGCTCCGATGCTAATTACTGCCTGATCACATATCAACCATTCGGTGCTGTTTTCTGAATGAATGGAAACCCGGTCTCCTTTTCGAACACCGAGTTCATATAATCCAAGAGCTAGGTTTCTGGTTTTTGTCCTGAACTCTTCAATGGAGGTTTCTAACCATTCACCATTACGCTTTACTGCTGAAAAAATTCCAGTAGTGTTTTTACTAATGCCCGTTTCAATAATATTCGGGACTATTTCCGGATCGTATTTCATAAAATTAAAAAGCTAATTAATAACTCTTTGGTAAGTAACACTTTCCAATTACATTTAAAAGCGCTTTCTTTGCTCAATTTCACTAACTTAACACTGTTAATCAAACACTAATTTATGTTTATTGAAGATTCTTTAAAAGAAAAGGCAGATTTTTACTTCAATTCGAGTAATCCTCACATGGGACATGCACTTGGAATTGAGTTCGAATACATCAGTAAAGATAAGATTATAGCTACCATGCCGGTGAATAAGAATACCGTTCAACCTTTTCGGTTATTACACGGAGGAGCATCTGTAGTACTTGCTGAAACCCTCGCTTCACTAGGCGCGTGGTTTTCTCTGGATGGAAATGATAAAACAGCTGTTGGCGTGGAGATCAATGCTAATCATATTCGATCAGTGCAAGAAGGTGGAATGGTTAGGGGGACTGCCACTCCCATAAAAAAAGGATCACGAATTCACATCTGGGAAACCAAAATTGAAGATGAAAACGGAAAACTGGTTTGTGTGAGCCGTTGTACAATGGCGGTTGTTAATAGGAATTAGATATAAGGTTAAAAAAGCGATATCTGATCCGTTTTGGGAGGATGAAAAGTTCCAATAATTACAAATGGATTCTGTCCTACAAAATGATGAACTTGAGTTGTTCCTAAATAAAAATACAAATCTTTTGTTTTGGCAAAATCATCTAAGTATTTCTTGCGGACATCTTCAATTGCTAGTCCTTCATCTCCTTCATGTCGTTTGAGGCTGTTCCAATACAATTGTCCAATTTCCCAATCCTCAATCATCATATTACTTTGTTTACCTTTACAATCCTCAAATCTATATTTAAATTTATAGGGTAGTTTATTTACGACCTCAAATGGATCTTCGTGATTTTCGAATAATCTTCCCTGATCTCGATTAGCTTTTAGTCTTTCAATCTTTTTTTTGTCCCATTCACGCTCAACCTCTTCACAAAAAAAGTCTAAAATCTTCGTCGGTTTAAAAACAGCCAGTGATGTACATGTCTTTTTATCTTTTGCTTCTTCAACAAGAATCGACAAGTCGTCGTATACTTTTTGAAGCACTATTTCTTTACGAACTGCCCAATCTCTTTTCTTCCCGGTACTGATATTCCCAATGATTTTTATTTCCGTATCATGGGAATATGGTCGATAACTTTCTGGACGGAAATCACTAGTGTTTTTTGTTAGTTCAATTTCAATCCAGTCATATTTGCTGTACTGTTCTTCATAGGATTTTTTTCGAAATGGAATAGGATAAATTCGCACCCAGCTACCGTCTTCTCGAAAACCTGCTGTACAAACCAACTCATCATATTTCCCCGAAAGTGTTGGATAGGTTTTTACTGTTATAAGTATTTTCTCTCGTTTTTTCTCATATACCATTATAAATGGGTTAATTGAAGATTTAGCTCCTTATTTTGGACTACAAATTCTGCTAGCGGACGACGATGGCACTGGCAACTTTCTGCCTCAAAACAGGTAAGCGCTACCCGTTTGTATTCTTTGATTACTTCTACGATATCATCTTGAGTCTCCAAAGTTTCAAGAAGCACTGTTTGTTTATATTCTTCAAATAGACGGTCGTAATCCTCCTGCGTATTCAGCTCTTTCCTTTTTGAAGATTTGATTCCTACTTCTGAAAAATGAATGTATCGAATTCCCACTCCCTCACAAGCTCTTATAAGCTGACTTTTATTAAACCCGTACTTCATACTCATTGCATTTTTACGAACATCAATAAGTGCTTTCACTCCATTTCGAATCAGCTTATTAATATAAGCTTCTAGAGAAATACCTTCGTAACCGATAGTGAACATAAATGGTTTTTCTGATTGCTGATGAGTGTAAGCCATTACTTTATCTTGGTCATCTTTTCCTAATACATCTTCTAAAATCGTACTATTGATTGCGTAATACGGATAGATTTTGTAGGTAATCTCCAGAAGTTCCTGTACCGATTTGTTCCCGTAATCTCTTTTGAGCAAAAATAGTATTTTTCGATCCTCAGGTTTCAATTCATTTAGCCAAGACCTTTTCTCAACTCGAACCCATTTTTTCTTCTCTTTGCTCACCTGCTCATATTTAATCATAGTGTGCAGGTCGGCATTCGCGTGAAAGGAAAAACAACCAAATTTATAAGGAACAAAATCATAAGCAGGATTTTTTTGCCTTCGAGTATAGA
The DNA here is from genome assembly GCA_002364085.1 of Balneolaceae bacterium UBA3186. GTDB lineage: Bacteria > Bacteroidota > Rhodothermia > Balneolales > Balneolaceae > Balneola. The sequence continues at coordinate 666,245 of DEXK01000011.1, forward strand.
GTAACAGCAGTTTTTGTAGCCGAATCTTCTCCAGTTCGTTGTCAAATATCTCTAATAAAGAGAGTAGTATTTTTCTACGATAGTACATGAATAATTATAGATCAAAATTTAACATTGATAACAAGTTAAAGGTACCAAATTTAAACCGGACTTTGAGTTTGAAATTATTAATTAGATAATATTCATTTATGTAGTTTTAAGTACTAGTAAATTTATCCCAAAGAAACGTTGGTAAATTATCGTCTTTAATTATTCCTGTTGCAGAAGGTCGAAACAGTGTCTGCAAAATAACTTTTCTATCCTCTTCAGTTATCGCATTCTCTCTTCGTAATAATGAAAGATATGTTAAAATCATAACTCTTCTTTCATCAGCATCAGTTCGTAAATGAATATTCGAAAGCATAATCTTTGCCAAAACCCTAACTAACCATATCGCAACTGCCATTGTGAGGATTACAATGGCAGCAAGCCAATATGGAGGAGGAGTATCAACCCCGTAGCCCTTAAACAAATATTTTATCTGAAGAAATATTATTAAAGCACTTACACTAATTATACTTCCAAAAATCCAATAAAACTTATCTAAAAAGTCCTTATGGGATTTTGCTTTAGCTTTCCAATATCTTACAGAAGACTGAACTGCAAGTTTTTTGTCATAAACAGCTTCAATATTGGATAAACTTTCGGATGTAGTTTGAACTAATTTGCCAAATTCATCATTCTGAGATTTAAGTTGAGTACTGAAATCTTCTTTGTACTTTTCTAATATAATTTCTAACCTCTCCACTATATCAGTAGATTCAAGTACAGATTGTTCAAGCAATCCTTCAGCTTCAGATTTAGATTCTTTTAAATCTTCAATAAGTTCATGTGCAAGTTCTTTATTTGTTCGAAGATTTAAATCTCTATAACCTTTTTCAAAAAGTAATCCATCAAATGCTGCTAAAATAAAATCAATATGATTTTGTCTGTTGCCATAAAAATAAGAAAAAGTATACGCAGCATATCTCTCATTCTTTTTTCTTAGCTTTTCTAAATATAAAGCCTTAATACTTTTTGAATGAATGATATTATTATTTTTATAAGCATTAACAATAAGGCTTTGAACCTCATTAATCTTGTTTTCTTCTACTTCACCTTCTTGTTGGTTTAGTAAATGAACTAACTGTCTTATCTGATTAATATGCTGGAAATGATGATTATAATATTTTAGGACGTTATGCTCTCTATTGTAAGGAGAAATCCAATTCCAGTATTGGTGTTCATAATCAATCCATTCTTTAATTTTCTCAATAGAATAGAATATTTTTCTACCACCATTATTACCTAGATCAACCGTAAATAATGCTTTTCTTTTTGCCATAATTTTTTATTAAGTCATTAATTTGATAATTAATCTCCTACTCTATTTGCTTACCTTCACTCCTAGTTCTTTCAGCCTATATAACTCATAAACCATCCTGAAAATATTGGAATCAGTTTGTGCAATCTGGAATTTAAGTTCGTAAAATTTTGCATTAATTACTTCATTATCAATGGATTATAGGGAAATCACGTGTAATTGCAAAAGTAATTTTAACAATGGATTAAGTTGACCTTAGTATTTAAGAAGAAATAGTCAACCTGATCTGAATCCTTCTCCAAAAGAGAAATAATTAGGAATATGAGCTTAACCTATTCCTAATTCTCATATTCCTAATTTAAACTCCCTTCCTGAATTGAACTTCTTTCCATTCAGAAAAAAGATGAGCCACTTTCCTCCGTTGATATTTCCCTGTTGAGGTTACCGGGATCTCATTTCCAAAAACGATCACTTTTGGGGTTTTTGCATGTGGAAGGTGAGCTTTGCAGAAGTTTATAATCTGTTCTGAATTTTCTTTCTCTCCTTCCAAAAGTTCAACATAAGCTCCAACTTCTTCTCCATACCAGTCATTTTCAAAGCCCACAGCAATACCGGCTTTTACCCCCGGGGCTTTGTTTATCACCTCGTCTATCTCTAACGGAGCAAAGTTTATTCCACCTCTGATGATCAACTCTTTGATCCTTCCGGTTATGAAATAATACGCCTTTCCTTCTTCATCATTTTGATAAAACCCTTCATCCCCACTTCTGAACCAGCCATTTGTAAAAGCTTTCTCGTTTGCTTCAGGATTATTGAAATAACCTTTCATCACATTTACCCCTCGAATTACGATCTCGCCTCGATCTCCTTCTTCTAAGGCATTTCCTTGTTCATCATGGATCGACATTTCATTGGCAGGAATAGCAACGCCAATACTCGGATACCCAAAATCCTGCATCCATTTTTGATGCTCTTCTTTGCTGATATCAAGCGGTAAATAACACGAGTAACAGGTGGTTTCTGAAAGCCCGTATCCGTGAATAATTCTCTTGCCGAATTTCGCTTCAAAGTTCTTAGCAACATTTACGGTAAGTGGACCTGCTCCGCAAATAATATGACTGAAATTATTGAGCTCCGGTGTTTCTTTGTCTTCGTAAAAGCTGGTCAAGTACTGAAGCAAAGTTGGAACAACACTTACGATCTTTACATCTTCTTCTTCAATTACAGGGAAGAACTGATCTATCTGAAATTTTTCATTTAAAACTACCGAACCTCCAACCAGAAACGGAGTCATTAACGTGACTACAGTCCCGTTTACATGATGAATCGGAAGTACACACATCATTCTTGTATCAGAAGTTATATTGTGCCAGTCGCTAATTGCCCGAGCATCTTCCAGTAAATTACGTTGACTTAAAACGACACCTTTAGGGTTCCCTGTAGTTCCGGAGGTGAAAACTATGAGTGCATCCGTTTCAGAATCAAAATCCCTTTCTTTAAGATCACCGGTTTTGGATGAAAATGAATCTGTGCTTTTGCCGCATTCAACCAATTTCATTCCTGATAATTCAGAAGACGATTCAATGATTTCTTTTATTCTGGAAACATACAAATCCCGAACCAAAGCCATCTTTACTTCAGCATTCTTAAGTATGTATTCGATCCGCTGGTCATCTTCGCTCAGATTTACAGGCACAACAACTAATCCACAGAACCAAGCTGCAAAATACTGCACAACCGTATGCCAGTGATTATGAGAAATTGTGGCGATCTTATCCCCAGCTTGTAAATCTTTGGATTGAAAAAACCTTGCGGCATCTAACACAGAATCATAAAACTCTCTGTAATTAAGATGAGTTTTATTCCCTTCTTTATCCCGATAGATCAAAAAGGTATCTGTATTTCCGATTCCTTTCTTTAGAAGCTGTACGATATCAGTTCCCAGTTCCTCTATTGGTTCTGAGAGAGATCTGGCATGCTTAATTCTTTTCTCTAAGCCATCAAAATTCATTGGTCTTATCGTTTACTGCTTTGCCGGTACTCTTGGAATCATCATGATCTCTTTCTGCCTGCCGTCGATGTACCAAACTCCCGTTTCGTCAAAGAAAGCATCTTCTTCCAACATGATCCGGATCTCCTTTCCCCATTCTTCTATCATTGTAGCAGCATTTAACTCGATGGAATAGGCAGTATTCAAATGTAATGGATAATCCCCACTTCCCGGAACTCCACCCTGAGAATCCCACATTCCTAACGTTGTTCCAGCAGCATGACCATGATATCCGATAGGGTGAGTATAAATGGATGGTTTTAACCCTTCTGCAATGGCTTGTTCTCTCGACATCTTCAACACTTCATTTCCGGTTCTACCTTCTTTAAAATTGTTAGTGAAGATATCCTGAAGTCGATTTCCGTTATCAAAAGCTTTATTTAAATATTCAGGTACTTCTGTTTCGCCTGGTCGAAGTATATAAGCATGTTGTTGAGTATCTGTATTTAAACGCAGGTAATTGATTCCAAAATCTACATGCAAAAGATCACCCGGCATAATTACATTATTATCAGGTCGGCTGGAAAAAGATCTTAAATGATCAAAGGATTCAGGGTCAGCTCTTTGAATAGAAACACTCGGGTGAAACCAAGTAATCAATTTCAGCTCTCTTATTTTTTCTCTGAACCACCAAACTACATCTTCAGTTGTTGTCACGCCTGGCTGAATGACTTCATCTGAAAATCCCTGAGCTATAATTTTATGAGCTATTCGTACAATTTGAGGATAGATGGTCATTTCCTTTGCTGAACGTGTTTCTAACCAACCCACAGCCAGTTTTTCTGCTGAAACAATTCGGTCTGAGTATTTCTTCCCGATTGCAGATTTCATTTCCTGAAGATCAGTAGCAACTATGCCATCCGCTAAACCCCAATCATCGCTTTGGTTTACACCAATCGTTTTAGGGTTTCTTTCTTCTATGATTTGCTTTAAACGATTCCACTGATCCGGTTCTTTTTCTTTATCCCAGGCTTTCTTGAAGGTTTTTCCGACATCATATCTGGCAACAGCAAGAGTTTCTACTCCTTTGCCTTCCCCTTGATCATACATCACCAAGATGGTTCTGCGTCTTGCAGCCAACCAAGTTGCCGGTAACAATGTTTTGATCACAGGATCTTCATTGTATTCTCTGGAAACCACAACCCACATATCAATACCTGTTCTTCTCATCAGATCGGGAAGCACAGTTTGAATTTTATCCTCCAGTAGATCATCAATTACTTCCGCACGCTCTTTCATTGAAAGAATTTCCGGGTAGCCATTTTGAGCAGATAAATCAGGAATTAGGAATAGGAGAATAAGGAATAAAAATCCGAGTTTTTTCATCGTTTAGATATAGTTAGTTGATCGAAGAATATGATAAGGTTTGGTGAGGGAGGCAAATGGGAAAATTCAATATGTATTTATCTATTGCGACTTATTTTATACCGGAATTGAACTACTTCTTTATTCCACAGAGTTAACGTTTGTTTTGCAGAAATACCTTCTTCATTTGAAGACACTATTAATAGATCTCTAAAAGAACGAATATATTGAGCCCATAAATCTCCTTTTGAATCTTCTAGCAGGAAATAAAAACCGGGGTCTCCAAACTTCTTACCTGATGAGTACAGATGAAGTTCTCCATCTTGACCTACACTTGGAGACATAATTACTGTAGCATTTCCTTTGGGCAATGGGAAAACCGCTTTAATGCAAGACAACCCGGATGGTAATGTACATACAGAATACACTCCTGAATATAGCACTTGCCCCGTCGTCTTAAAGGTTCGATACCAAATTGTGTATTTTATTTCCTCAGAATCAGGATCTGTAAGTGTAATTATTTCACTACTTATTTCCTCTGATGAAGAGATGCTTTCTGTTGGAATATTGAGTTGATCAATTCGTTTGCTGAATAACATTTTTACAAGGTTGCCAAAAACTTTAAAAACAAGGTTCCAGCTTACAGACAATTCTAAATTGTAATCAGCTGTTTTTTGATAAAACTCAATTACACTAGTTGAAAGCTTTTTTAACTCATCTTCAGTTAATCCCAGCAGTTCAATAGATGAGATAAGACCCTAAGATTTGACGTTTCTTTCTATAACTAATCCTTCATCTTGTGCTAATTCTTTTACGAACTCATCTGATATCCAATCACTTTTTCCAAAAGGTCCCATCAACCATGGAACAGTTTTTGACTCGATTCTTTTACCCCATACTATAATCCATTGCTGAGTAAACCAATCCTGGAATTTTTGCTTATGATAAGCGAGTCTCATTTTGATTGGTCAACGTTAGGTTTAGGAATGATATTAGTACGTCCCTTCCATTCCCCAAATTCTGCAATTGGTTTAAACCGAAGCGTTGTAAACTGAAAGTGAAAATCTTTCCTCTCTCTTTCTTTCATTGCTTTTGCATGTCTTTTCGGTCTTGGTATAGAACTGTGACCATGGACCATATCTAACATTTCCTGTTGTGATTTCCATATCGAAAAAGTTGAAACTGTTCTCGGATACCTGATTGATGCCATGGAAAAAGCAGTTCCGGGATGATCACGTACTAATTCCTCAACCGGTCGTCCCCAGCGAATAAATCTAGGCACCTGAAAGAGCTTCATCCTTGCAATAGTTACAGCTACAACAGGCTCGTTATGAGCATCTATTTCTATATTTTTATTTGGGATTTTAAATTCATCAATATGTCCCCATTGCCTTAAATATTGTAACCTAGTATGCCATCCTTTAGAGAGAACTTTTCCAAGTTTATCCGTTTCCAAAAACTTATCAATTGAGGCTTCATCTTCCCATTGAGCAAAAACTGCTAGTTCTTTGATCAACATTCTGGATGGTGAAAAAACTGGTGATCCCAGTTTCATTGACATCATACATTCAGCATGAATTAAACCTGATATATCATTAGAATTAGGAGGCTTCCAAAAAGCTTTAAGAGAAGTAGCAATTGATGTTCTTACAAGATGATAAGTAAATACACTCATACTTTAAAAATAAGCTTAAGCTTTGTTCTGATTTGAAACAAAGTATAGTAAATCTTTTTTTCATATAACGGTTTGGTTTTGATACGCTTCAGGATTTCAGAAAAAGCTTACAATTAAACCGACCTTTAGAATTATTGGCGAGCCAAGAACGCAATGAAATCGACGGCTCCGAAGGAGCAATCATTACATTCAGGATGATTCTTGAATGTGTATCATACGAGCGAAAATCTTTTGTAATGATTAGTCGATGTAATGGAGTTCGCGCCAATAATTCTTGTCGGGAGCTTTTGGTACTGGCGCCTGTGCTGAGGAAGCTCAGTAGCGGCACAAAAGTACATAGAACTAAAAAACTGAATCCCAAAAAAAGACTAAATTTAGTACAAATGCATCTACTTTTGATTTGTCCAAAGGGCACATACAGAGATAAAGAGTAAGAATTATTACAAATCACAGACTCTTCTCATTGAAAAAGAACACAGTAATTTATTACCGGCAGTTAACCATTCGTGAAGATTCTTCGCAAGTATGCTCAGAATGACAAAATTTCTCTACTCTATCAACTTAAGAATACGATTGAATCTCGGAACGCCTTTATCGTGAGAGTACCAAACAATAAAGCCTTTTCCTATTATGTGATCTTTAGGTACAAACCCCCAGAAACGACTGTCCTCACTATTATCTCGGTTATCACCCATCGCAAAGTAATAGTTTTGTTGAACAACATATTTGTTCGTTTCTTCACCATTTATAAAAATCTTACCATCCTTACGCTCAAGCCTGTTGTTTTCATACCGTTCGATAAGATCTTTATAAATAAACCAATTCTGATTATTTAGTTCGATCTCCTGTCCTTCAAATGGTATCACCACGGGCTGAAAGTTGTCCTGACTTCGGAAAGCTTTTGCAAAATCATAGGTTGATCTTGTAGATGCATAACCACGATCCGTTTCGCCTTCTGGAGTCATACTTAACCAAAGTGAATCAAGTTCGGGCCAGTTTTGAATTTCTTCTACTGCTTCTTTGGTCAAATTCACCAAGTAAGTATCACCACCGATATAATCAATAAAAACATCATTTCCACCAGGAATATTCTGAAGTGCACCGGCACCAACAGATCTCATTTTGGCTTCACTTAAACGGACTTTGTCATTCATTTTTAGGAAGTAATGCTTCTGCAATCCTTCGTGATTGAGCTCTTCTTCTCCATTTATATAAACGACTTTATTTCTGATCTCCAGAGTATCTCCTGCAACAGCAACAGCACGCTTTATATAATTTGTTTTTTGGGAAATGGGTTTAATCTCGTGAGGCACATTAAAAACAATGATATCATTTCTTTCCACATCTCTAAATCCTGGAATTCTTGTAGATGGAAGTTTAACACCCGGCAAGCACCATTGTGTAAACGGAACACAAATCCCCATAGGTGTTCTCGGACCGTAAGTAAGATTTGAAACGATCAGAAAATCACCTACCATCAAATTTTGTTCCATAGATGGCGTTGGAATTTTATATGAACCAAAAATTAAAGCTCTTAAAATAGCCGCTGCAAAAAAAGCGAATACCAAAGCATCTACCCATTCACGAAGCCATGATTTAGCTTTTTTATCTTCTTCTAATCTTTCCTTCCTTCTTTGCCAAAATGAGCTTTTTTCATGCTCATCTGTTTTTTTGTCTTCCAATGTATTCTTTTAATTTAATTTTATATGAGAAGGTTGCTTAATTGGTTTAACCTCATGGTTTTTACCATCGCTTTCAATCAGGTACCATTTCATTCGTTGTTCTTCGAAATAGTAATCTGAAAATTCAGCCGGTTCTGCTTCCAACAAAGCTTTCTCAAAAGTTCTCATAATTTGTGGCATCAGGTCTACATACTTACTGGCGGCTCCAAAAGTTACGCCATTTCCGAAAGGACCTGTAAAATCAAGCACTAGTAAAGGCACAGGTTCATCTGCAATAGGATCATCCACAAAAAACCAATATTCGAATTGGATTGCTTTTGCTAATCTGAAATTCTTCTCTTTTGAAAGACTTTCAAGTGTTTTAGTCGGATCACCAAATGCGCCCTGCAACAGAGCTCTGATCTCAAGTGAAGACATTCCATCAATGGTCGTTTGTCCGTATAGACCTTGCCCTGTTAAATTGAAACTTCTGATCTTTGCTTCGTAATCAGCTACGTCTTCGTTTTCAACTTTCATTATTTCCGGTTCTTCAAACTGAGCGATTGCAGAAGTGCTTAGAAAAAATCCGACTATAAAAACCGGTAACAATATCCTTAAAAAATCTATCATTTATCTGTCATCCTCATCCATAGAAAGAACTGCTAAAAATGCCTCTTGAGGAATTTCTACAGAACCTACTTGTTTCATTCTCTTTTTACCTTCTTTCTGTTTCTCCAGAAGTTTTCTTTTACGTGAAATATCTCCACCATAACATTTTGCTGTAACATCTTTTCGCAAAGCTCTCACAGAATCTCTTGCAATAATTCTACTACCAATTGCAGCCTGAACAGCAACTTCATATTGTTGTCTCGGAATTAATTCCTTCAGTTTAGCGCAAACACGTCTGCCTTGATAATATGCTTTATCACGGTGAGTAATACTCGAAAGTGCATCCACCTGTTCCCCATTCAATAGAATATCTAATCGAACAAGATCTCCTTTTCGGTATTCGATGAATTCATAATCCAATGAAGCATAACCTCGGGTTCCGGATTTCAGCTTATCATAGAAATCAAAAACAACTTCAGCCATCGGTATCTCATACGTAATTTCGACCCGATTATTTTGCATGAAAATCTGATTTACGTAAACACCTCTTCTCTCCTGGCACAATTTCATGATCGGACCGATATAATCCGCTGGCGTAATAATGCTGGCTTTTATATAAGGCTCAAAAATGGCATCGATATCTCCCACTTCCGGCATTTGGCTCGGGTTATCCACCTGAATAGATTTGCCCTCTTCCAGCTTAACTTCGTATTGAACGTTAGGAACCGTTGTAATAATGTCAATATTGAACTCTCTGTCCAACCGCTCTTGCACAATTTCCATATGAAGAAGCCCAAGAAATCCTGCTCGGAAACCAAATCCTAACGCCTTCGATGTTTCAGGCTCATAAGAAAGAGATGCATCATTTAGCTGTAGCTTTTCTAATGCAGAACGTAAATCTTCAAAATCTTCTGCTTGTGTAGGATAAATTCCTGAGAAAACCATCGGCTTTGATTCCTGATATCCCGGAATTGCTTCCGTAGCAGGATTATTAACGGTAGTAATCGTATCACCAACCCTTACATCCTGTAAAGATTTCACACTTCCGATCACATAGCCAACTTCACCAGCTTTAAGTTCTTTAGCCGGCTCATATTTCATTCTTAGATAACCAATGTCCTCTGCATTATATTCTTCTTTGTTCGCCATGAATTTGAAAGCCTGCCCTTTTTTCAAAGTTCCTTCCATTACACGTACATAAGCCACTGAGCCTCGGTATGTGTTGAAAACGGAATCAAAAATCAGCGCACGAAGTGGTTTATCAACTTCTTGTTTTGGTCCCGGAACTCTTTCCACAATAGCTTCAAGTAAAGCGGGAACACCTTCTCCGGTTTTCCCTGATACATGCAGAATCTCTTCTCTTTCACAACCGATGAGATCAATCACTTGTTGACCAATTCCTTCCGGGTCAGCGCCGGGCAGGTCAATTTTATTGAGAACAGGAATGATCTCCAGATTCTGGTCTATTGCCTGATATAAATTCGAAATAGTCTGAGCTTCAATTCCCTGAGCGGCATCCACAACTAAAATAGCTCCTTCACAAGCCTTTAATGCCCTGGAAACTTCATAAGCAAAATCAACGTGACCGGGAGTGTCAATCAGATTAAAACTGTATTGCTCTCCACTCGGACGTTTATAATCTATTTTAATGGCATGACTCTTAATCGTAATACCACGTTCGCGCTCCAGATCCATATCATCAAGAACCTGCTCTTGCATTTCTCTTTCACTGATAGTTCCTGTTGATTGTAAAAGTCGATCAGCGAGCGTAGATTTCCCGTGGTCGATGTGAGCAATTATGCAAAAATTACGAATGTTGTTCATGTATGCGTTTAGTCCGTCTCTTTATAAGCCTGTAAAGATACAAAGAACGAATGAGGTACTAAAGCGATTGTTTAAACAAACTGATTATTTAGCAACAGCCCTTTCCATATTCTCCATCCAATAACTTTGAATGCACTCCCAATTTGGATTGGAGTAGGAAAGCAAATTGGATTTAAAAGACCTGGGATATCCTTTTAGCTCTTTTTCTCTTTCAATAGCTTGATTGATATCGTAGTACTCTTCAACATATACCAATTTATTTAGCCCGAAATTTCCTTTATAGCAATTCATTTTCAGAGCACGATGCTTTTTTAAGATGTTTTTCAGGTCGTTAGTTAACCCGATATAGATCATTTTAGAGCGATTACTGACTATATAGATGTAATATTTTGGTCTCATACAATTTATCCTTTTTGCAAGTAAGACAGTTTCAAGCCAGTTCCTTACAAAAAAATTTAAATTATTTTTAACCCGCTTCGGGACTCAGCAACTCAACATGAAATCTGAACATTGCAGACTCCATAGCCATGATTTTGTACAATTCCTGAATGGCTTCAAAAACAACATCCGGATGTCCTATTATAGTAGTGCCTAAGTAACCTACTTCAATTTCAACATCAAATTGAGCGAGATGCTCTAATATTTCCTGAACTTTCTCTCTTGGATTGTGAGTTTCTAACGGAATGTATGTTAGCTGTGCTATCGTTTTCATAAGTCTTAATTTTTTTCTTTTAAGGTAACCATCTCCTTAATAGGCTTCAAAGCCATCTTTAAATTAAGGAAACTTTAATGTTTGAAAATAGGTTGAACAGTTTATCAATTATTTAACATTTACAACTTTCTCCGTAACGATCTAATCCTTATCTTTTGAACAGTGAAAAGAACAAAATTACATATTTCCCATCCCCATCATGATGTCCATCATCTTCATCAAGGACATCATCACGCGTAAATAGCGCCTTTTTCACATACTCTATCTAAACTTTACATTACTACAATTTTACTGACTTATGACCCGATCGAAAGATTCTTCGACTTCTCTACGCATTGCTATTCAAAAAAGTGGCCGACTCACTGATAAAACTGTGAGCTTGTTACAAGGAATAGGCGTGGAATTTGATAATTATAAACGCAACCTCATGGTTAAAACCCGCAATTTCGATGTTGAGCTTTTGTTACTTCGTGATGATGATATTCCCGAATATGTACAGGACGGAATTTGTGATCTTGGGTTTGTAGGTGCCAATGAGCGCACAGAAAAAAATTCGGATGTAACTGTACTGAGAGGCCTGAATTATGGTCGTTGCAGATTATCTATTGCAGCACCAAAAAATGGTGGTCTTAAATCCGCATCTGATTTTGAAGGAAAAACTATAGCCACCAGCTATCCTTTTATCACTCAGAAATATTTTGAAAATCAGAATATCAACGTAAAACTGGTTGAGATATCCGGTGCTGTTGAAATCACTCCTCAGCTTGGAGTAGCAGATGCTATTGCTGATTTGGTATCAACAGGTGGAACTCTCCGGGCAAACGGTTTGGAAGAGTTGATCACCATTATGGAATCTGAAACTGAATTAATTCAAACAAATCAGGAGCTTTCAGAAGGTAAGAAAGAACTTATCGAGAAATTTTTAGTAAGAATTGATGGTTATCAGCAGGCTAAAAAGAGCCGTTACATTATGATGAACGCTCCTACCGATTCCATCGAAAAAGTGAAAGCAATTATTCCATCCATGAAAAGTCCGACCATTGTACCTTTAGCTGAAAGTGATATGGTGGCAATACACACTGTGATCCCGATCACAAAATTCTGGACAGTGATGGAAGAATTAAAAGAAGTTGGTGCTACTGATATTGTGATGTTGCCAATTGAAAGCATGATCTTGTAGAATATTGAACAACGAATATCGAATGAAGAATTACATTTATAAAAACCTGAGACCTGATGAAATCAAGAGATTGATTGAACGACCGAAGATCGATTTCAAATCTATATTTGGTATAGTTCAGCCGATTATTGATCGCATCGAAACAGATGGGGATTCGGCTTTAAAAACGTACACGAAAGAGTTTGATGGCGTTGATATCGATAACCCGATATTTGATCCAAATAAGATCGAAGTTGAACTCGATGAAGAAGTAAAAAAAGCTATCGATACTGCATTTGATAATATTTTCAGATTCCACCGTGCTCAACGAACCATGCAACTGGATGTGGAAACCATGCCGGGAGTAAAATGTTCGAGGGTTACCAAAGCTATCCAACGAGTTGGATTATATGTTCCCGGAGGAACTGCAGTATTGCCTTCCTCTGCAATGATGTTGGCAATTCCTGCCATGATCGCCGGATGTGAACAGGTTGTATTAGCTACTCCTCCTCAAAAAGATGGGAATATTGCACCTGAGATCATCTATATCGCTCAAAAAGCTAAGGTCAATTATATCCTTAAAGCTGGTGGAGCTCAGGCGGTTGCAGCTTTAGCATTGGGAACAGAATCTGTATCTAAAGTGGATAAAATTCTCGGTCCCGGAAATCAATATGTGACTGCCGCAAAAATGATCCTTCAAAACAGCGATGCCCAAATTAGTATTGATATGCCTGCGGGACCTTCAGAAGTGTTGGTGATTGCAGACAAACAAGCTAATCCTGCATTTGTCGCTGCGGATCTTCTTTCTCAAGCCGAACATGGAAAAGACAGTCAGGTAGTGTTGGTTTCAACTCCCGACTTCGATAGAAACTCATTCAATTCAGAATTAGAGTCTCAGCTGAATGCATTACCAAGAAAAGAAATTGCTCAACAAGCTCTTGATCAGAGTTTTGTAATAGAAGTTGATACCATTGAACAAGCACTTTCTTTTTCCAATGAATACGCTCCGGAACACTTGATCCTGAATGTTGAAAATTCTGAAGACTACAAAGATGATATCATCAATGCAGGATCGGTTTTCTTAGGAAATCTGACTCCCGAAAGTGTTGGAGATTATGCTTCAGGAACCAACCACACTTTACCTACTTACGGATATGCAAAAATGTATAGTGGAGTAAATCTGAGTTCTTATCAAAAGTCCATAACCGTGCAAATTTTAACCGAAGAAGGCTTGAGAAACATCGGTAAAACCGTTGAAACTCTTGCTGAAGTTGAAGAACTACAAGCTCACAAAAATGCTGTGAGTATTCGTTTAAAAGCTTTGGGGAATAGTGATGAATAATACTTTTTCTTTGTCATGTCGAACGAATTCTTTGTCATGTCGAACGGATGTGAGACATCTGAAAAACTCAGAAACGCCACTAAATTCTTTAGATTTCTCAATCTCATGCTTCTGTATGATCAATCGAAATGACAAATTTGTGGGTTTACTTCAATGAACCAAATGATAAACTCATATTATTCTAAAAGCATAGGTCATCCTGTCCACCAACTGGCGGACGAGATGATGACAACTTATTTGGAATCAGTTAAATGAATAAAAAATTCAACCTAGAAAGAATAGTTCGGAAAAATATCCTAGACTTAAAACCTTATCGTTCTGCAAGGGATGATTTTGACTCCGGAATACTTCTTGATGCCAATGAAAACAGCTGTGGATCGCCCATAAAAAGTGATCTGGAATTGAATCGCTATCCTCTGCCCTATCAGGAGAAATTGCGATCTGTTATAGCTGAATACAGAAAAGTAGATACAGAGAATGTGTTTGTTGGTGTAGGAAGTGATGAAGCCATTGATCTGTTGTTCAGAATTTTCTGCAGTCCGGGTAAAGATAAAGTCATTACCAATCCACCAACATATGGGATGTATAAAGTATCAGCGAATATCAATAATATAAAAGTTGATGAGGTGCTTTTGACTCCGGATTTTCAACTTCAGACTGAGCAGATTCTGAACAGAGTTACGGATTTCACCAAGCTGATCTTTGTGTGCTCGCCTAATAATCCTACTGCCAACGATATGGACAGGAAGGATATAATTCATCTTTTGGAAAATTATGATGGGCTGGTGGTAGTAGATGAAGCGTATATCGATTTTTCCGAGCAGGCCGGTTTTGCTGAAGAAGTAAAAAACTATCCAAACCTTGTGGTTCTTCAAACACTTTCAAAAGCATTTGGATTGGCTGGAATTCGTTTGGGTATTGCAATCGCTAACCCGGAGGTCATCAATTATATGATGAAGGTTAAAGCTCCATACAATGTAAATAAACTTACATCGCAAGCTGCTTTGAATGGGTTTGAAAATTTGGAATCAGTTCAAAAAAATATCGGATCCATTAACTCAGAAAAGAATCGGATCGTTGCAAAATTGGAAAATCTGGCTCATGTAGAAAAGGTGTTTCCATCTGATGCTAATTTTCTATTGTTCAAAGTTGATGATGCACTGAATGTATACAAAAAATTAGCTGATTCAGGAGTAATAGTAAGATACAGAGGCAATGAACCTCATTGTGAAAACTGCCTCAGGATGACTATTGGCACTACTCAGGAAAATGATCAGTTTTTGAGTTCTCTTATTAAAATACTTGGTTAAATGTTTAACACACCCCTAAATCCCCTCTCAAGAGGAGACTTTTATTCTTTATTAAACTTTTCTCCAATGACAGGTATGTTTTCTTTTTCGAAGTATAGAAGAACTGCAGAGCAGATAAAAACTACAATTGCCAGTACAAAAAGTAATCCGCCGTCGCCTTTAACTTCAATTCCCAGAACTGTTAAGTGGCTCAAAATGGCTCCGCTCATAACTCCAAGTGAAAGCAGAGCACCTAACCAGTTGAATCTTGGTATCAAAAGAAAAATTGCAGCAAATAATTCAGTAATCCCTGATGCGTATCTACCAAATGGCTCCAAACCAACGGTTTCAAAAATGTATATGCTTTCGGGAGCACCGGTAAATTTAAAAAACAACGTTTGCAGTAGAATTCCAGCAGCAACGACTCTGAGTACCCAAAACAGAATGTTAAATTTTGAATTCATTGTTCCACAATTTAGTTATTAATTATATGATTTTAGTTAAACACCCACTTTTAAACTTCACATTTAAGTAACATTTAATATGAATGTATCCATAGAAAGTAACACACTTTTACCTGACCTAAATCAATTTCTGTTTCGGGAGAATGTTATTTCTTCATTAAAGGAAATAATAAGTGGCGGTTTCAAGATCTCTATTTCCGGAAAAGCTCTATCAGAAAAACAATTGAAGTTGTTATTACAAGAGGGGATTTCTTTTTCTGAACTTAAAGAAATTAACTTTTCCGTATTGATCGAAGATTCTGAGTTAGTGGTAAGGGATGGAGAAAATAATGAAATAATACGCTCATCCGATTGGAACACTATTTCTTCTGCCCTACTTTCGCCTGACCGATCTGCTATTGTAAAAAGAGAAACCAAAGAGACTGAGATCAAAATAGATCTGAATCTGGACGGCACCGGAAAGTCAAACATTGATACCGGACTAAAGTTTTTCGATCACATGCTGGAACAAATTGCCCGACATGGATTGGTAGATTTGGATATTTACTGCAAAGGAGATCTTGAGATTGATGAACATCATACGATTGAAGATGTAGCTATTGCATTAGGCGATGCAATCACTCAAGCTTTGGGTAACAAAAAAGGAATTGAGCGTTATGGTTTCGTACTTCCTATGGATGAAGCACAGGCTACAGTTTCTATTGATTTATCCGGCAGACCTTACTTAGTTTTTGATGTACCTGTAAAGCGTGAATATGTTGGGGATTTCCCAACCGAAATGTTAGAACATTTTTTTTATAGCCTGGCAATGAACTTGAAAGCAACTCTTCATGTTAGCTGTACTGGTGATAATGATCATCACAAAATTGAAGCATGTTTTAAAGGCTTTGCCCGGGCTCTAAAAACGGCTATAGAACAGAACGGGCGCATTAAAAATCAAATACCGAGTTCGAAAGGTTCACTATAATCTATGATCGCTATCATCAAGTATAAGGCTGGTAACATAGCTTCTGTTTCAAATGCTCTAGACAGGCTGGGTGCACATTACTATTTTGCCCAATCTGCTCAGGAACTTGAAAGTGCCAAAGCCGTTATCTTTCCCGGAGTTGGGCATGCAAAAGCCGCTATGGATTCCTTAAAAGAACTTGGAATAGATGAATGGCTTAAAACTACAAGCAAACCTGTATTAGGCATCTGTGTTGGAATGCAATTAATGTATGAAGGCTCCAATGAAGGTGATACAAAAGGGCTTGGAATTATTCCGGGGCATCTTAAAAAATTCGATTCAGAAATTGATAAAGTTCCTCATATGGGATGGAATACTATCAAAAAATTAAAAGAACACCATCTTACACACGGCCTGGAAGACAAGAAGCACTTATATTTCGTACACAGTTTTTACGCTCCTGTTTCTGAGCATACTGTTGCAGAGTGTAATTATATCACTCCATTTTCAGCAGTTGTGGCAAAAGACAATTTTATGGGAGTACAATTTCATCCTGAGAAATCAGGCTCCATAGGATCTAAAGTTCTACAGAATTTTTTAGATCTGGTTTATTCACAAGAAAAGTAACTACACAAAAGAATTGAATGAAAGTAATTCCGGCAATCGACTTGCTCAACGGACAAGTTGTCCGTCTTCACAAAGGTAAATACGAAGAAGCTACTATATATGACAAAGACCCTTTGAATGTTGCTACTCAATTTAAAGAAGCCGGCTTTGATCATATTCACATTGTGGATCTTAACGGAGCCAAAGAAGGTAAATTTGTCAATCTTCCGTACATAAAAAATATTATTTCTGATCTGGGCATTTCCGTTCAAACAGGAGGAGGAATACGAAAGTTAGCCGATGTTGAATTCCTTCTGGATGCCGGACTATCAAAAGTAATTTGCAGTTCTATGGCGATCAAAAATGAGGCAGACTGGATTGCAGCACTTAAGAAATACCCGGAGCAAATGATTCTGGGTATGGATCTTAAAGATGGAAAAATTGCTTATTCCGGTTGGCTGGAGACTGCTGAAGAAGATACTTATCACTTTTTGGAAAGAATGATTGATGAGGGACTTCAAGAAGTACTTTGTACAGATATTTCTAAAGACGGAACCTTATCCGGACCAAATACAGAATTGTATATATCTATAAAGAAAGCTTTTCCGGAAATTAAGTTAATTGCTTCCGGTGGAGTTTCTGATCAGGAAGATCTGATTCAACTTGATGAAGCTGATATAGATGCTGTGGTAGTTGGAAAAGCTTTTTATGAGCATCACATAACTTTAGAGCAAATGAAAAGCCTGCACAACTAAATGTACAGGCTTTAAATTCAGACTCTTTCTTTGTTTCAGAAGTAAAATCTGGTTCCAAAAGTGATCGCTTCAAGATATCTGGCATCGTCATTAGCAGGTATATTACCTTCCAACATGATGTCAAATCCTTCGTTTAAGTGAACGTCAAATCCAATCGGCACTAAAATAGCATGATTAGTATTGTTCTCAATAAACAGAGGTTGATAGTTAATTCCTGAATAAATGCTAACTGCATCCAGATCTGTACTTAGATTCAGACCGAGTTTCAGACCCAAGTCACCATATGAATGTATACCAACCAGTGCAGCTACGTCGATGTTGCTTTCTGCGCTATTGTTCAGTGCTGTTTCAAAATGACCACCGAAAAAGGTTTCATCTTCAAAAAGTCCCAGTTTTAAATGACCTGTAACAGAATTGGTAAGTCCATATCCACCTCTGATGATGAACATGAAATCATCCTGATTAGTTAGAAAAACCGGTTGTAAAGCAACAGATCCAACTCCTTTTTCAAGTGTTCTTGCGTTCGAAAAGAACCCATCCTGTGCTTTCACAGAATCAGTTGTTAAAAATGCAGTAAATATAAATGCTGTAAGTAGTATTAGTTTTTTCATTGATCTTTTAATTGTTTGTGATTCAACACCTTGAACCAGCACTCAATGAAAATGTTTCAGGATTTAATTTTAGCTACTTAAGTATTTTTTCTTCTCACCTTTAACCTTTCCCTTTTGACTTTTCACTTTTCACTCCCAAAACTACTCATCCACTCTTTTGATCTTCGCCCCTACTGCATTAAGCTTGTGCTCCAGGTTTTCATAGCCTCTGTCTAAGTGATACACACGCAAAACTTCTGTTTCATTTTCTGCAACCATCGCTGCGAGTACTAAACTTACACTAGCTCGCAGATCTGTACTCATAACAGATGCGCCTTCAAAATCCGTTTTTCCGAAGATCGTGACTGTGTTTTTCTCCAATCTCATGTCAGCGCCTAAGCGGGTTAGTTCAGGCACATAGCTAAATCTATCATAGTAAACAGTATCAGTTACCGTTGAAACTCCGTTAGCTTGTGTCATCATTGTAGCCCATTGCGCCTGCATATCGGTTGGGAAACCCGGATACACTTCAGTAGCAATAGAGACAGCTTCCAGTTCTTTTGGAGCTTTTACTTTTATAGTTGTTCCATCCACATCAACCTTTGCTCCGGTTTTTGAAAGTAATTCAGGAAGATTTCCTAAATGATCCACATTACACCCTTCAAGTGTCAATTCAGAATCGGGATTAAGAACTCCTGCTATCATAAACGTTCCCACTTCAATTCTGTCCGGATCGTTTGCAATTTCAACACCATTTAAAGACTCAACTCCACGAACGGTAATTCTATCAGTACCAATTCCGGAAATATCAGCGCCCATTTTCACCAAAACATTACACAATTGTACTACATCCGGCTCCATCGCTGCATTTTCGATGGTGAATTCTTCTGTTCTTAAAACAGCTGCAAGAAGCAAGTTCACCGTTGCTCCAACACTACTTGGTTCCAGCTTAAAACTGGATTTCTTTAAATTCTTATCTGCTTTAGCTATTACATATCCTTTGTCCAGATCGATATCTATTCCCATGGCTTCCATCCCTTTAAGATGTAGATCAACCGGTCTGGGTCCCCAAGCACATCCGCCGGGAAGAGAAACTTTTGCGTAGCCATGTTTGCCAACTAAAGCCCCAAGCATATAAAAAGATGCTCTCATTTTTCTCACAAGATCATAAGGAGCTTCTAAATGTGAAACGTTCGTAGGATCAATGATCAGTGTATTCTTTTTATCCTGAAAATCGACTTTTGCACCAACTACTCGCAGTACATTGTTGAAAGTATAAATATCCTGTAAGCGAGGAATATTTGTAATAGTTGTTTCTGAATCTCCCAGTAGTGAAGCTGCAATAATGGGTAGCGCTGCATTTTTTGAACCGCTTATTTTGATAGTTCCATTTAAGGGGGTTCCGCCTTCTATAATAAATTTATCCAATGTTTTCGATCTCCAAAATGGGTGAATTTTTTTCCAGTGACTGACCAACTTCTACTGAAATTGATGCAATGGTTCCGTCGATAGCAGCTTTCAATTCGTTTTCCATTTTCATGGCTTCCAGGATCACTACAGGTTGCCCTTTTGTTACCTGGTCTCCTTCAGAAACCAATATATCAAGTATCTTACCCGGCATTGGAGATTTCAGAGAACCTTCAGCTACTGCATTTCCGGTCTTGAATCCAAGTCGGTCAAGCAACAATTCCTGTTCGTCTTTAACAGAAACTTTGAACCAGTCTCCATTAACTGAAAACTCTATTTCAGAACCATCATAACTTACATTATCAATTTTGTAGAGTTTTGTTCCAATTCTCAGAAGATATCTTCCATTTTGGGAAATAAATTCATAATTCCCCTCTAAGTCACCAGACTTAAATGACTGATCCTTCTCAGAAATTTCTACTTCAATGGGTTCTTCAGAAACGCGTGCTTCAAATTTCATATCGTTGTTTTATTTAAACTTTTAAGTCCGATTTTTGTGGCTCTGAACGAGAAATCTTTGATGTTGTCACTATCATAAAATGCCATTTTGCTGTCAAGCCCATCATCGAAGTTAACTACTTCCACAAAACGATGGTTAACCAAATTCATAAGATCATCACGAAGTTCACCAAATTGCATATTCGTTTCTTCCATGATCACATCAAATGATTCCGGGAAGATCAGACGTTCCATCACAGTTTTTTCAGATTTGGTGAGTTTTCTCATAAGCAAAGAAGATAGAACTTTGAGGATTGAACATCCAACACCCTTTCGTCATTAGGCACTCTTTCTTATTACTTTGCTATCTGTGTAAAAGTAAGTACTATTAAATTCTACTCATTTAAATACTACTTAATTCAATTCATGAATCTTCGCGATCTGTCAAATATTTCAGAGAATAAAGTCTCCAGAGAAGCTCGAACTTTAAGTGAAATAGTTTGTGATGATCAAAACTCGCTTGCAGAACGCCTTGTAGCTTTTGAAGACATTATAAATCTGGAAGTTGGTGATACAAGTTTAAGCAGATCCAGAAATATTGAACGAGATCATGATTTCAGGCAATTATTTCTGAAGTTTGAAGGCGACAATCCCACCGGTACCCAAAAAGACCGAATCGGTTTTGCTCAGGTTTATGATGCGTTACGACGAGGATTCGATACTATCACATTAGCAACTTGTGGGAATTACGGAGCCTCTGTAGCCTTGGCTGCAAATCTTGCCGGATTAAAATGTAATATCTACATACCGGATGGATACCACACCGATCGAATCGTAGAAATGGAATCGTTGGGTTCAAACATATTCAGGTTGCCCGGCAGTTATGAAGACACCGTTATAAAGAGCAGTGAATTGGCTGTTGAACAAGATAGCTATGATGCCAATCCCGGTGGACAAAATAAAAGTCTGCAGATCATTGCCTATTCACAAATTGCATTCGAAATATATGATCAGCTTAGGGATGCTCCCAAGATCTGCGCCGTTCCAGTTTCCAATGGAACTTTGCTTGCCGGGATACACCGTGGGTTTGTGTCTCTTTATAAAAGAGGAAAAACGTCAAGAATTCCCCGGTTTTTAGCAGCTTCTTCTACTTTAAAAAATCCAATCGTTCATTCTTTCAAGAAAAATCTAACAGAGTGTGAAGACCTTGATCCTAAAAAGATCAAAGAAACATTTGTAAATGAACCTCTTATTAACTGGCATAGTTTTGACGGGGATGAAGCTCTTTCTGCAATCATTGAAACTGATGGATATGCTTACAACATCAGTGATAAGAATATGAAAAAGATGAGCACCTATTTGAAACAGCATGAAGGAAAAAATATACTACCGGCATCAACGGCGGGTTTAATCGGTTTGCTCAATCTGAATGAAACTGAGCCGCTTGAATCTGATCGATATGTAGCTGTACTCACAGCAAAAAATTAATTTCAAATCCCTCTTTCATAATCATTTACATGATCTGAAAAAGAACTAACTTTAGTTCTGAAGAATTATCTTCACCTCATAATCCAACTACAATGCAACACAAAGAATCTATAGACGGAACCGCAATTGTTTACTGTCAGGGCATGTTCAATACTCCTGAAGGAAAAACTTCTCATGGACTTGTTCGGTTTACTGAACGCTATAATGTTGTTGGAATTATTGATGAGAGATATGCAGGAAAAGATGCCGGCGAAGTATTGGATAACAAGCCAAATGGAATCAAAATTTTCAAAGACTTTGGTACTGCTTATTCCGAATTGAGTAAAGATGGTGTTGAAATTAAAAATTTTGTGGTTGGTCTTGCTCCGGATGGTGGCCGACTTCCAAAATCAGCGAAACAAGAAATTGCTGCTGCTTTGAAAGCGGGACTAAATGTAGATTCAGGACTACACGATTTCCTTACCAACGATAAAGAATTAGTTAAACTGGCTGAGAAACATAATTGCAGGATCAGAGACGTACGTAAAACTCCTGATAGGGATAAACTCCATTTCTTTACCGGAGAAATTGAAAAAGTAGATTGCCTGAAATTAGCTGTTCTTGGTTCAGATTCTGC
The DNA here is from genome assembly GCA_002364085.1 of Balneolaceae bacterium UBA3186. GTDB lineage: Bacteria > Bacteroidota > Rhodothermia > Balneolales > Balneolaceae > Balneola. The sequence continues at coordinate 688,583 of DEXK01000011.1, forward strand.
CATTGGAAAACGCACAACAGCCTGGTTGGTAGTGCATGGTTTCCAAAAAGAAGGGTATAAAGCAGAAATGATAGGAACCGGACAAACAGGCTGGATGCAAGGCGCTAAATATTCTATGATCATGGATAGCTGCATAAACGATTTTGTGTCCGGTGAAATAGAACATGCTGTTGTAAGTGCATGGAAAGAAGCTGATCCCGATGTTGTAGTTATTGAAGGACAGGGAAGCTTAATGAACCCTGCTTACCCCGGTGGTTTTGAAATCCTTGCTGCAGGTCGACCTGATTTTGTGATCTTGCAACATGCCCCTACTCGTTTGGAATATGACGGATTTCCGGGTTATAAACTTCATCCACTGCATGAACAAATCAATGCTATTAAAGTAATTTCGGGTAAAGAAGTGATTGCTGTAACATTAAATCACGAAGGGCTTAAACCGGAAGAGATTGAACCTACTTGCAAAAAAATCACAGCAGAAACCGGTCTTCCTTGTTTTGATGTACTTGCTCATGGTGCGGATGATTTAATCGAGATATTAAAAGAGAAAATCCGCAAATAATGAAAATCACTCAGGTTTCATTTGAGCGGTTCGATCTGGAATTGACCGAACCCTATACCATTGCCTACGAAACAATTTCTGAAGCAACCAATTATGTGTTAAGACTTGAAACCGATTCCGGCTACACAGGATTTGGGTGTGCTGCTCCCGACCCTGCAATAACTAAAGAATCTCCGGAGTACTTGGAACAGAGTTTAAATGAAACAATTATTCCTGCTTTAAAAAGTGTTAATCCATTTCATTATGCCCGAATTTTAGATGATCTGAGAGCAACCGGAAAAGTTAGATCTTCTGCTTTAGCTATGGTGGACGCTGCACTTTTCGATCTGATGGCAAAAAAAGCAGATGTTCCATTGTATCAGCTTCTGGGAGGATACAGATCTTCTATCCCCACCAGTGTAACGATTGGTATTTTACCTGTTGATGACACTCTTAAGAAAGCTGGTCAATTTGTTGAGGATGGCTTTTTCATTCTGAAGGTAAAAGGTGGCCTTGATGTAGAAGAGGATATCAAAAAAATGAAATTGATCAGGGATAAATATCCAAAAGTGATCCTCCGTTTTGATGGGAATCAGGGCTATTCTGTAGATCAAAGTATTGAGTTTTCAAAAGCCACTAAAGAGATCGGGATTCAAATTTTTGAACAGCCTCTCAGTGTTGATGATGAGCATTTACTGGAACCTCTTATCTCAAAGATAACACATCCGGTAATGGCTGATGAAAGTTTAAAAACTTTGGATGATGTCCATCGATTAACTAAGAATAATTCTTCTGATATGATCAATATTAAATTGATGAAGATCGGAGGAATTCTGGAAGGAATGCATATCAACTCGGTAGCAAAAGCTGCCGGAAACGAAGTCATGGTTGGCTGTCTGGATGAATGCAGCCTGGGAATATCAATGGGACTGCATTTTGCGCTTAGCCGACCTAATGTTGAATTTGCCGATCTTGATAGTCATCTCGATTTTGAAAAAGATCCCTTCAAAGGATTGTTCAGATTAGAAAAAGGCTACCTCTACCCCAATGACAAAGTTGGTTTGGGACTTTAGTTCTTACCACCATAAAGTAAATAGTAGGTTATGAGCTTTTATGTGCTACATTGATTTGAAGCATCATTGCTAAAGGAAATTCTTTTAGAAATACGCTTTTAAACTATTGGAGTCAGATATGTCAAAAGGAAAATCGATAAAGAAAAATTCAGGTAAAACCGCCCCGGCAAAAACTCTAAAAGAGAAAAGAGCTGCTAAAGCAGAAAAGAAAAAAGGGAATAGTGGTTTCCTACCTCCTAAATAATTTAAATAGGCAATTAGTCGAATAATTCTTTCACTGAATCAACTACTTTCTGTAACTCAGCATCCATGATCTGATAATGGAACGTAGCTCTGATTGTGTTCGGCCCAAATGGAACCATGCGTATTCCCTTTTCTTCGAGTTTAGCCAGTGCTTCCAACGCTGATTCATTCCTGACATCAAAGATCACGATGTTAGTTTCAACACTGTTCAGATCAATAGATAGGTTCGAACAACCATCAACAGCTTCAGCTAATTGTTTAGCGCGTTCATGATCTTTTTGCAGCTTTGTAAAATTAGTATCCAGAGCAAAATCTGCGGCTGCAGCCAATAATCCAACCTGACGCATTCCTCCTCCCCACATTTTCCGAAAACGTCGAGCTTTAGCTATGTTTTCTTCAGAAGATATCAACATAGACCCTACCGGAGCTCCTAACCCTTTACTGAAACAAACAGAAATTGTATCTGCTATACCTCCAAAGAAAGAAGCTTCTATTCCGGTTGCAACTATTGCATTCCAAATTCTTGCTCCATCCAAATGAACCTTTAAGTTATTCTCATCAGCGAAATCTTTTAGTGAGTCAAGTTCATCTTTTAAGTAACAAACCCCACCGCCTTTGTTCGTTGTATTTTCTAAACACAAGACTGAAGTTCTTGGCTCCCAGTCAAATCCTCCACGCACAGAGTTTTTAATGTCCTCAGGGCTCAGTTTTCCTTTATCTCCATGAATCGGATTGATCTGAACTCCGGATAAGAAACCAGCTCCTCCCGTTTCATAATTAAAAATATGGCCTTTATAATCGATCAGAATTTCATCGCCTGGGTTGGTTAATACATTAACTCCCAACTGATTACTCATCGTACCACTTGGCACAAACAACCCGGCTTCCATCCCAAACATTTCAGATACTTTTTTCTCGAACATGCTTACTGTAGGGTCTTCTGCAAATACATCATCGCCAACTTCAGCTCGTATCATAAAATCCAACATTTCCTGAGTTGGTTTGGTAACTGTATCACTTCGTAAATCGATCATTTTCTTTTTTGCTTTTTCAATTGCTTAGGATAATTTGATACCCCTTTAAAACGCATTTATTTTTATCAGTGGATAATCCGTATAAAATTGCCGTTGTTCAACACCCTCCTGTATATTTAAATCTGAGAGAAAGTGTTGAACTCGCCCTTAAATATATTACAGAAGCGGCTTCAAAAAACGTTCAAATGATAGTTTTTCCCGAGACATGGCTTCCCGGTTATCCTGTTTGGCTTGATTATGCACCTGAAGCCGGAATCTGGGATCATCCTCCAACCAAAACTTTGTTCCGATTGTTGTTCGAAAATTCCATCGAAATTGAGGATGAATATTTTAAAGCACTTTCAAATTCTGCTATAAAAAACAACTGTTTGATCGTGATGGGAGCAAATGAGCGGGTTGGAAGAACATTGTATAACACCATTTTTTATTTTAAACCCGATGGAACCTATGATCTTCATCGAAAAATAATGCCCACATACACAGAACGATTGGTTTGGGGTATGGGTGATGGAAGCACGCTTCCCACTATTGATCATAATGATGTGAAAATTACCGGACTAATTTGCTGGGAACACTGGATGCCACTTGCAAGAGCAGCTGTTCATCAAAACGGAGAAGATATCCATATTGCTCAGTGGCCAATGGTGAAAGACCTTCACCAAATTGCAAGCAGACAGTATGCATTTGAAGGACAGTGTTATGTGATCGCAGCAGGATGTACACTCACCAAACAGCAAATGATAGATGGAATTATTTCAGTTTCTGATAAAGAAAATGCAGCTTTGGAGATGATACGTTCAATCCCTGAAGGAGATGAAACTTTACTTTTGAAAGGTGGAAGTTCTGTTATCAAACCAAATTCAGAATATTTAGTCGTGCCGGTTCAAAATGAAAACACGATCATTTATGCAGATCTGGATCTTTCCATACTAAGTGAGGGAAATCTGTTTATAGATACCAATGGACATTATTCCAGACCGGATGTTTTTCAGCTTCATGTGAATACCGAGCATCAGCAAAATATTAAATTCAGAGAAGGCTTTGAGAATTGAAACCACATACGATCTGATCATAGCCGGTGGCGGAATGTCAGGATTAAGCCTTGCTTGGTATTTGGCAAAAGGTGGTTATAAAGGAGAAGTTCTGGTTGTTGACTCTACTTTTGCGCCCATCAATGAAAAAACCTGGTGTTTCTGGACTAAAGAAGCCCCTCCTTTTAAGCAAATCATTTACAGAACCTGGAACAAAGCTTTTTTTTCTGCTTTGGACATGAACGCGTTCCTATATTTGAAAGACTACTCTTATCACGCAATTAGGAGTGGTGATTTTAAAGAACTAGTGCTAACTGAACTTAGAAAACAATCAAATTTCACGCTTTTAGAAGAAAATATTCTGAGTGTCTCTTCAAACTCTAGTAAAGCTGTTTTATTAACAAAAAATGGCGATACATATTTATCTGATTATATTTTTCAAAGTGTATTCAGACCTGACTGGAAAAAACCAAAATATCCTCTCATTCAGCATTTTCTTGGATTTGAAATTGATACAGAGCATTCAGTTTTTGATCCTGCTACTTTTACAATTATGGATTTCGACCCTTCATTTAATGAAGGTGTAGCCTTTATGTATGTACTTCCATTCAATCATAACAAAGCACTTCTTGAGTTTACAGTATTCTCTAATTCCACATTAGATAAAGAAGTGTATGAAAAGAAAATTGAAAACTACATGGATATAAAATATGGACTTCATGTTTCGGAATACAAAGTACAAAGAACCGAATACGGTGAAATTCCAATGCAGGACCTGAACTACCAACCTACGTATGAACAAAATATTATTAATCTTGGAACTATGGGAGGGTTAACAAAACCCAGCACCGGCTACACTTTTCTAAGAGCTCAGGAATACACTAAAGAATTGGCATATTCAATTATTTCGGGTAACAGTCCATTACTTCCACCTCAATCAAAATTCCGTTATCGGTATTACGATCTCCTTTTACTACACATTTTATCCAGTTCTACTGAAGACAGCCTTGCCATATTCCGTGACCTTTTTAAAAAGAATAGATTCGACGCTGTACTAAGTTTTCTTTCTGAAGATTCCAGCTTTGTTCAAGATTTAAAGATTATGAGCAGTGTTCCATATATGCCCTTCTTTAAAGCTATTGGTAATAATTTATTTAAACTGAATTGAACGAAATAAGTTTTATTTTCGATTGTAAGCTTTAAAAATTAAACCTAAGTATGTCCCAAGAAAAAGGATCTCTCTCTGAAATTGCCAAACTATTCTTCAAATTAGGGTGTATTGCATTTGGTGGCCCCGCTGCTCATATAGCAATGATGGAAGAAGAAGTAATCGAAAAAAGAAAGTGGATGTCTCGACAACATTTTCTTGATCTCATCGGTGCTACCAATTTAATTCCCGGACCGAATTCAACCGAAATGACTATGCACTGCGGTCATGAGAGAGGCGGTGTTCCCGGATTATTTGTTGCAGGAATCAGTTTCATATTTCCTGCGGTAGTGATTACAGGAATTCTTGGTTTCTTATATGTTGAATATGGTCAACTTCCGGAAGTGGAACCATTCATCTTTGGTATTAAACCTGCTGTATTAGCTATCATTGCTGCTGCTGTTGTTAAGCTTGGGAAAAAAGCTCTTAAAGGATGGGAGCTTGGAGTACTCGGAGCTTTTGTTTTGGTTGCAAGCATATCAGGAGTAAATGAGATTATCGCATTGCTCACAGCCGGTGTTGTAGGGACTTTATATTTCACTACAAAATCAAAATTCGATGCTTCTCCCAAATCCATTCTTCCTTTTTTATTTCTTCAGGCAGGTTCAGCAACAGTATCAAAGATAACAGCTCTTAATGTATTCTGGAGTTTCTTAAAAGTAGGATCGATCCTATATGGAAGTGGTTATGTTCTGTTTGCTTATTTGGACGCAGAACTGGTTATGAGTGGATGGTTGACTCGTCCTGAATTAATAGATGCAATTGCAGTTGGACAATTTACTCCGGGACCTGTTCTTTCCACCGCTACTTTTATCGGTTATCAGTTAGCTGGGTGGGAAGGTGCAATCGCTGCTTCGGTTGGGATCTTCCTCCCTTCTTTCCTTTTTGTGTGGATACTGAATCCTTTGATCCCAAAAATGAGAAAATCTAAAACACTAGGTTTTTTCCTCGATTCAGTGAATGTAGCCGCGGTTGCAGTTATGGTTGCGGTATTATTTGTGATGGGACAAGATACTCTCACTGACTGGAGAGCCTTAGTGATTGCTTTACTGGGAGTTTTCTTTACCTTCGGGCCTAAAAAATTAAACGCCATGTGGATCGTAGCCGGCGGTGCGCTGCTTGGTTATTTGTTGAAGCTTGTTTGATGCTTTTTCATCGCTAATTAACCTCAGTATTTCAGAAAAACTTCCAAATATTTCGACCATTAGAATTATTTCCACCAACTCCATCACCCCGCTTTCAGCGAAATGATGGATAGCTATTTCTCCGACTGTCGGACTCTGCACGGCTGACGGATTTTGGTTACTGAGGTAGGAACGAGGTTTCGGAGTTCACGCCAATAATTCTTGTCGAGAGTTTTTGGGACTGGTGCCTGTGCTGTGGAATAAAAAGTAGCGGCACAAAAGTACACATATCAATTAAATTTACTTACAATCCTTAAGTAAAGACCTCCTTGTCCCCTCCTGCAACAGGAGGAGGACTCGTTGATAAAAATTAGAATCAACTCTGGGATTCCCCTCCTTATCCAAGGGAGGGGCGAACTACTCAGAACCAAAGAATCTGTTTCGGAACCGGGGAGGTCCGTTTCTAATACAAAGCAACGGTACAGGCGACATATCAAAACACCAAACCGAAGTATTTAAGAAGTAGTTCAGCCCTGCAATATCCAATATTTTAAAAAGCGATCTCCATATGAACTTGGAACCTCATTAGGTCATCTCTGGAAACATAATCAAGGTAACCGGCACTGGCCTGTAATTTTAAATTATGTCCGGAAATATATTTCGAAAGAGCGAATGTCATTTCCGAATGTTCGGTCAAAGAAGAAAAATTTCCAGTTTTTGAAAGAGTAGCATAACGGCCTGAAATTCCGAAATCTTCTCCAAAAACATACCCTAAAGATCCCATATAAGCTATTCCGGTACCGAAACCGTTATCCGTGCTTGCATCTCTGTTAGCGAATTCTCCATGCATAGATAAACCCTGATATTTTAGCATTGCATCTGCTAAAAATGTATGTAGATCGTTCTTTACTAAATCTCCACTGTTTGTAAAAATAAAACCTCCGGTATGCCCTCTGCTTCGAACTGCCCCATCATTAAAATCATAAGTAACACCAATTGATAATTTAACTTCTTCTTCTTTTTCCAGATCAGGACCGGTGTAATCTCCTTTATTGGTAAAATTTCCGAAAGGCAGAAATTCTACTCTTCCTGTATAGCTATATCCACCCGGGTTTTTGGTAGTTATGTCTCTACCCTCACCAATTGAAATGGCTCCCATTTGGCGGACTACCATTTTTCCAAGCGTTGAAGTATTTCTGAACTGAACTCCAACATCTCTGTCCAAATTGAAGCTTGAGTTCAATAAACTTCTGTCTACAAATTGAACTTTTTGGGAAGAGATCAAACGTTCTCGGTTTCCTGGAAGAACAGTTTGCCCAAACCAGATCTCAAAATCCGAAACCGGATTATATTTAATAACTCCATCCAACACAATATTCGAAGTACCACTGTTTTGAAGTATCCCACCTGAACTTGAATTTCTTGTATCCCTGTTACTAAATCCTAGTTGGACTTTGTAAGTAAATTTTTCTGAATATATATGCCCATCTAACTTCAAACGAGCCCTGCGAACCAAAGCCTGATCAGAATATACATTATCATCTAAATTCCACTCTCCCAGATACAAGCTTTGAAACCTCATACCTAACTTAACACTGTAAGAATTATCCTCCGATTGAAATACAATACCTTTTCCGAGAGTTTTAACTTCTACATCCTGAGAAATACCATTTTGAGAAACAGCTATTGTAATGAGTAATAAGAACAGAATCTTAGGGAATAATTTCATTTGGATATTTTTATTACAGTGAAAATTTATGCCGACAAATGTACTTATTTAAAGCCTACAGTTAAAATCAGATTACCATAAATTAATATACAGTTAACATTGAGGTAACATAAAACCTCAGTTATAATCATTACCTTTGTGCTCAATTCTAATCATATATAACAACTATGGAATTTGGTTTACTCGGGTTTCTGAATCTGATGGGTTCTCTTGGCTTTTTCATTTATGGAATGAAAGTAATGAGCGAAGGTATTCAAAAAGTTGCCGGCACAAAGATGCGGCAAATTCTTCGTTCAATGACATCCAACAGATTTAAAGGTGTTTTAACCGGTTTTGCGTTAACAGCTTTAGTTCAATCTTCATCAGCTACTACTGTTTTGGTAGTTAGCTTTGTAAATGCCGGTCTACTTGCTCTAGTGGAATCAATTGGTGTAATAATGGGAGCAAATATTGGAACAACAATCACTGCTTGGTTGATCTCAATTATTGGTTTTAAAGTAAAAATATCCAGTTACGCTCTTCCTATCATTGCTATTGGATTCCCACTCCTTTTTATGAGCAAAAGTAAAACCAAATCATGGGCAGAAGTATTAATTGGTTTCGCTCTGCTATTTATCGGTCTTTCTTACCTGAAAGAATCTGTACCTGATCTTAAAGCAAATCCTGAGATTCTTGAATTTCTTTCCCAATATACTGATCTCGGGTTTTTATCTACCTTATTATTTGTTGGAATTGGAACCGTGCTGACTGTTACTGTACAATCTTCAAGTGCAGCTATGGCCTTAACATTGGTTATGGCAAACAACGGCTGGATACCATTTGATCTGGCAGCTGCAATGGTACTTGGTGAAAACATTGGTACAACGATAACCGCTAACCTAGCTGCTTTGGTGGCGAATATTCATGCGAAACGAGCTGCAGCAGCTCACTTCATTTTCAATGTGTTTGGGGTGATATGGATCATAATTATGATGCCATTTTTCTTAGACTTTATCGATGCTTATATGACATCAAACTATGACGCTTCTCCGTTTAATGATCCTGAATCTATCCCAATAGCATTATCTATTTTCCATACGGCATTTAATATTATCAACACTCTACTATTATTAGGGTTTGTAGGATTTATTGCTAAAACGGTGATCAGAATGATTCCGTCCAAAGGTGAGGACGATGAAGAATTCCATTTGGAATATATCGGTACCGGTATGATGCAAACAGCAGAACTTTCTTTGGAAGAAGCCACTAAGGAGACTGCGAAGTTTGGTGAGATCACAGCAAGAATGTCAGAATTTTTACGTGAGCTTGTTGAAACTGACAAACCCAAGCGTCAAAAGAAACTGCTTAAAAAGATCAAGAAATATGAAGAGATCACCGATCGTATTGATGACGAACTAGCTAGTTACTTGATGAAAGTTTCGGAAGGTTCACTAAGTGATGAATCTACCAGAAAAGTATCTCATCTATTGAATATTTCGAATAATCTGGAAACAATTGGTGACATCTTTTACCAAATGTCCAGAGATCTGGAGAAGTTCTTTGAAGGTGATATCATCTTTAATAGCGAGCAAAAAGGTGGTGTTCTTAGCATCTTGGATGAAATCGACAAAGCTTTTGAAATCATGAATGCTAATCTTAACGAAGACTACGACAAAGTTGCTATTGAACCTGCTTACGAGCAAGAAAACAAGATCAATAAGCAAAAGAAAACTCTTCAGAAAAAACATACTAAGAGAATCGAGACCAAGATGTATAACATCAACAGCGATTCAGTATATAAAGATCTGTTCTTTGCCTGCGAAAAAATTGGTGATCATATCATCAATGTAAGTGAGGCTGTTACAGGACAAAAAGACAAAGATCCTGAAGATAAGTAAGAAGATTTGAAGTAATTCTAAGCCCTGTTTCTATAGAGAGACAGGGCTTTTTTTATGACAATTTATTGACGTAGTTTTTTATCTTTTCGCATGAACGATCGAGATTTTTTACTTCAATTCGACAACTGCACACTTCCTCCTGAGTTATTTGATCACAAAGCGCACCTGAGATTGGCCTGGCTGCAGATCAAGGAATATGGATTAGAACAAGCTTTAAAAAATTGCGGTGAACAAATTTCGAAATATGCTTCTTTCCATGGCGATCATCAAAAATTTAACATGACGATCACTAACGCTTCTGTATATGCTGTAAACCATTTTATGAAAGATGAAAATAGCTTCGAGGAATTCATTGAAAAAAACCCACAACTACTTTCTAATCTGAAAGCCTTGATCAATTCTCATTACAGCTATGACATTTTTGCTGATAAAAATGCCCGGGAACTATTCATTGAACCTGACGTTCAGCCTTTCATTTAGAAAAAAGGAATTGAGAAAGAAAAGCCACTACTGCTGTTTCTGCCCTTAACCGATTTTTGCCTACAGTGATAAACTGAGCTCCGTTACTTTTAGCAAGTTCCGCTTCTCTTTTTGAAAACCCACCTTCGGGACCAACTAGGAGTAAATTCTCGGAATCGGTTAGCTGATTAGGAGTTCCGGCTTCTTCCTCTCCTAGATAAGCCATCTGGATTGAGTGTTCTTTGTACTGTTCTAAAATTTCATCCAACGATCTTTTGATCACTAATTTAGGAAGATAAAATCTGCCACTTTGCTTGAATGCACTTACGATCTGAGTTTGCAATCTATCTTCATTCAATCTGGATCTTTCCGAGTGATCCGCATCGAACACACAAATTTCCCAAGCATCCAGTTCAACTGCTTTTTCAATGGCGAATTCCAATCGATCTCTCTTTTTGATCGCCCCGAATGCCATGACTTTTTTCGTAGTTGGCTCTTCTTGAGAACTGGTTTCCAGAACTTTGAGCAGAACAGACTTTTTTGAAATCTCTGTAATTTCACATTTTGATCGATTTCCGATCCCATCTACCACAAAGGTTTGATCTCCAACTCTATTTCGCAACACTTTCGAAATATGGATGGCTTCCTGATCTGTTATCTTAACTTCGCTTCGGTCGTCTTTCCAGTTTTCCGGTGGAGCGTAAAAGAAATTCATTAGTTTTTATCCCGTACTACTACATTTGATTTTACTATTCAAATTTGCAAGCAAAAAAGGATACTAAATATATAAACAACTTAATAGTTGCGAAGTAATCTGCGAGAATAAACAGATTACTTTGGGACCACAGATATTAAGTAGCTCATTCACAAAAAATTTACTGATTAAATTCGAAGTAAGATAATCGGTCATCCTTGTAGATGTTAGATAATTCACTTACAAAATTGTTCTGCTTAAAATCCTTACGATCTCAGAAAAAGCTTCCAACTACACCGACCTTTAGAATTATTGGCGAGAAAGAACGTAATGAAATCGACGGCTCCGAAGGAGCAATCATTACACTCTGGTTGATTTGTGAATATGTTCAGTTTGAACGAGGACCTTTT
>DEXK01000010.1 GCA_002364085.1 Balneolaceae bacterium UBA3186
TAATCCTAAAGGTCTTCGTTCATTCTGAGAATATTACTACACTCTTCACCTGAAAGGATTATTCCTGCTTCGCAGACGCATCCGGATCATGTTCTCTTTTCCGTCTTAAATACTAAGGGCATAGTTTATATCACCAATTAATATTAACACTGCCAATGAATTAAATGACATCTACTGAAATGACAATATGATTGATTTTTCAAAACTTCAGGATGAATCGAATCGTCTTAAGGTCACATTAAGAGATTCGCCTACGCCTGAAGTGCTGTTCAAAAAATAGCATTGAGCGTTAAAGCCTGCTTTGATTTTTCAGAGTAGGCTTTTTTTAGTTTAAAAGGTATAAAGATGTTGAAGCGTATTGACGGTGCTATGGTGTTAGGGTATTTCTTTAGAAATTTTCACCCTAACACTTTAACTCCATCACGCTAATTATCCATTCTTCTAATGCTTTTTTCTGAATGTAATGGTATCTTTGTCGCCCTACTAAGCTCACGTGGTGGAATTGGTAGACACGCACGCTTGAGGGGCGTGTGCTTTAACCGGCGTGGAGGTTCGACTCCTCTCGTGAGCACTTTAAGAAGCCTGTTTCAGTTCTGAGACAGGCTTTTTTTATAAACAACTTAAACCCCAAGCCACTCTTTAAGTAAGGGTGTTTGTCCTCTGCTAATTACAATGTCACTGTTTACGGCCGGATCCAGTTTTGCAATCACCTGACCTTTAAAATATGGCTCCAGCTCTGTAATGGAAGAATGATTGGCTACAAACTGGCGGTTTAATCTAAAAAATTCTCTGGGGTTCATCAGTTCTTCCAATTCAGAAAGCGTATAATTTATTATATATCTTTTTCCTTTTTTTAGAACTAAAAAAACCATCTTCTCCTCTGCTTGAAAGTACGCTATCTCCGATGCGTTAATTGGTATTAATCGCCTTCCCAGCTTTACTAAAAACCGATCTTTATATTTTTTTTCTGAAAGCATTTCCCTGCTTATTGTCACGCTATGTTTTTCGATGATAGACTCGGTGATCGCATCTAATTTCTGGAAGGCGTTATCCATTTTTTTTTGGGTAATAGGCTTTACCAAATAATCGATGCTATTCATTTCAAATGCTTTAAGAGCGTATTCATCGTAAGCGGTCGTGAATATGACCGGGGCGTTGATCTCGGTATCATGCAGCGTTTCAAAACACGGTCCATCAGCTAATTCAATATCCAAAAATACCAGATCTATCTTTTCTTTTTTAAGGATCTCTTTTGCTTTTTTGCCGGTATCAGCTGTTCCCACTATGCTTGCATGGGGCCTTGAAGCAAGAATCAGTTTTTGTATTCTTTTTCTTGCCGGTGCTTCGTCTTCACATATTAATATTCTCATACTTCAGGAGCTATTAAAGGAATTGTTACTGAAAAACTTGAGCGGTTCTCATTAACAGAGATCATTCGCTCAGTAAGAAAGGAGTATCTTTCACGAATATTCATAAGACCAAAGCCTACACCTTCCTTAGTTACTTTCTTGGGATTTAAAGAATTGATGATCATTAAAGAATCTGCTTGTTGTGTAATGGAAATCTCCAACGGGTTTTCTTTGGACGCTTCATTGTGCTTTATAGCATTTTCAAGAAGTATTTGAAGAGTAACGGGGGGAATTAAATAATCATCTTCGTTTTTTATATCAATATTGTATCGTATCTGATCAGCAAACCTAATTTGTAATAAAAAAAGATAGTCCCTTATAAAGGTTAGTTCTTTAGATAATTCAACTAACTCATTGTCTTTTTCTTTAAGAATATATCTATAAACATCGCTTAGTTTTTCAAGGTATTCCTGAGCTTGTTCTGTGTTATAATCTATTAAAGAGTTTAATGCATTGAAGTTATTAAACAAAAAGTGAGGGCTTAAGTTTGCCTGAAGTGCCCGCAATTTGGCTTGAATGGTTTCTTTCTCCAATCGTTCTTTATCAAGAATAGATTTTTTCCATTTCTCTATGATCTCATCAGAGTTTAGGTATCCTCCGATCAGAAAAGATACGTTAAGCGCGAACAGATTATACTCGATCAAAAGAAAAGTCTGTACTTCTAAATCCCAAAGGTAATTATACAGAAAGCTCATTATTAAAGTCACATACAGCGGAGTGAACAGGATTGTAACTCCTATTTCGCCTAAGAGCCTTTTTTTTGTAGAAAATATCCAATCCGCTTTTGATGAAAGAATCTTCGATTTGATTCTGTGTGATTCAATGATCAGATAAACGATTACTGAAACACATCCTCCGTACTCTAAAAAAGCATACCAAGTAATAGAGGTTAATTCATATCCTCGTATTAGAAACAGCAGAGGGTATGAAAACAACCCAAATACAATGGAAACCAAAAAACGATTTCTAAGTGACAAAATAGAACTCCCTTAATCTACAGAAGCTGTTCTTATCTGAAGAACAGGCCATTCATTCAACATTGGCTTATTATCAACATCATAATAAGACCACGGGCTATTAGCTACAAAATATAGTTTATTATTGAACACCGCCCCCAGAGTAGGTTCATTTAAGAATGGTGCGTTTGAGTCTATTATTGCTAATGTGTTTGGGATTGCATTTCCATTTTTATCAATACTAATTCTTGACACTTTAAACGGGCTCGTTCCATTCTGTAAAAGTATCAGACTGTTGTTAGCAAAGTACATTCCGTCCGTGCCTCTTAGTAATTGATTATTAGACTCTAGCAACTGTTGTACAGAACGGTCTGAAAGGTCTATCTTCAAAATTCCCATAATATAATCTGATACATATAAGTACCCATTTTTTCCAAGGTCCAATCCTTGAAGATTAAAAAATTTTTCTGAGCTTAGATACGATTCAATATTTTTTGATCCTTTTTTCAAGATATATATAACCGGCTCATTTGAATCAGTTATAAAAACATCTCCTGATTCAGAAATAGTTAAGTCTCCAAAAATATGATCTCCTTCTGTAGTATAAGATTGTAAGATCTCTTTCTTGGTTATATCAATTTTAAGAACTGCAGCGCTGCCGTCTATCTCTTCATTATATTCACAAAATTGTGGTAAAACGGAAGTAGTAACCCACAAGATATTGCTATCAATAGGGTCTATTTTCATTCCAAAAGCGCCCCAAAAACCTTCTTTTTTCAGGTCCATGAAGTTTTCATTTTCAGTACCGTCTATGCTGATCGTATTTATTAATCCACACCTTACATCAGAAATAAAAATGGTTTCGGATTTTGGATGCACAGCAATTCCCTCAGTATGGAATCCTTTCTCTTCAAATTCGAATAAAAGGGTGCTGCTGCTAATGGTTTTGTTTCTCTTTTCTATGGTTTCAATTAACCCTTTGTACTCTTTTCGATTTCTTATGGGTTTAAAATCTTCGTCTTCGTCAAAGTCAGGAACAGCATAAAAACTGGCTCTGTACTCTAAGATAGAAAGTGCCTCCTCATGCATATCATTCATAACATATGCCACCGCCAGATTGTAAAGTATAACTCTGTGGTTAGGTCTTAAGCTGTTTGAAGCTTCCAGCCCTTTCATAAATGTATGGTAATCACCCGATTCGTAAGCCGTAATTGCTTTCTGGTATTCTTCCCGAAAATCAGATTGAGAAAAAATATTGGCTGAGATATAAAAGAAACAGAATAAGAACGAAGAAAGTAGTTTCATGACAAGTAATTTTTTTTGACTACATGATAAATAATCAATTTCCAACAGTCTTCTTACGAAAGTTGGGAAGTCACTTTTTTTGCTTGATTCGTCATATAAGGAAGTAAAGCAAGTGTCTTTTTAGTTTAATCCAATATTATTGGTATTACAAAGTTGGATTTTTTTTGCTAAAAACTTCTTGTCCATTTCATGTTTTGAATGATCCATCGCAACCTGGTAGTAGGTTTTGGCCATCTCATATTTTTTTTCTTGAAAAAACATTGCGGCTTTTGCTGCATAAAATAGTTGCTTGATCGGCTTTGATATGATATTCTCAATTTTATCAAGCTGTTTAGCGCCAAGTTCGGGCCCTTTCCACTTACTTATCGCTATTGCTCGGTTAATTCTAATCACCGGATTATCCTCAAGCTCAAGTAACTTATCATAGCACACAGTTATACTTTCCCAGTCTGTAGATTCAAAACTTTCCGCCATACAATGAATAGAAGAAATCGTCGCCTCAAGGTGGTATGAGGTAATTGTCCCGGTATTTCTTGATTTAGCAAGAAATGCTGTTGCCGCCTGGATCAATTTTTTATCCCATTTAGTTCTATCCTGTAATTCCAGTTCAATCATTTCACCATCTGCATTCAATCGTGATGGGAATCTTGCCATAGAAAAGTATATAAGCGCCAATAATGCATACGTTTCGGGTTGATGGTTACCCTTAATGCTTGAAACCAAAACCGCTAGACGAGATGCTTCAAAACAAAGATCTTCATTAATTACCTCATTTCCTGATGTGCTTTTATAGCCCTCATTAAATATCAGGTATATAATTCTGTGAACCATATCAATGCGTTGAGCCGCCTCATGAATATGGGGAGTGTTCAGATTTACTTGTTGCTTAAGCAGAGAGCTCTTAGCCCTATAAATTGCTTTCTTAACTGCTTCGGGTGTACTTAATAAAGCGTTCGCAATTTCAGTATTATTAAACCCTGACAAGATCTTGAGCGTAAGCATAATTTGCTCTTTTTTGCTTAAGAAAGGGTTACAACATGCAAATAAAACCCGAAGCTGGCTATCTTTAATTTCTTTATCCAAATAAAGCTCTTCTACTTTTTCTTCCAGCCTTTCGCCGGCATATTGTTCGTTTAATCGAGCTCTGTTAGATTTTTTTTTGAGGTCATTAATAAGCTTGTTTTTTGATACTTGCATTAACCAAGCTTCGGGATTTTCAGGAACTCCTTTTGCACTCCATGTTTTCATAGCGGATAGAAAAGTCTCTTGAATTATATCTTCAATTAGGCTGGAGTTTTCAAAACCAAACAGGCGTATTAGAATAGAAAACATCTTTCCCGACTGTTGCCGAAAAAGATGTTCTATATTTTTAGAATCAGAATATGTGAGTTTGGTGCTCACTACATTTTCATAACTTCACGAACTTCAATACTCCCACCAAGACGTAAAACCGGGCATCCTTTTGAAAGTTCTGTCGCCTCTTCAAGGCTCTCTGCGTTCAGAATATAGAAGCCGCTTACAAGCTCTTTGGATTCAATATACGGGCCATCAGTTACCACTTTATCTTTTCCCTTAACAGATCTTGCTTGTGGCGTTAAAGGCTCTCCGGAATCGTAATGCTCGCCTAACGTTTCGATCCATTTCATATGTTCACCTATCTCTTGTTGCATTTCTTCAGGAGAGAACTCTGCGTACATATTTTCTTCTTCAAAAAGTAACAGCATGTATTTATTCATGGTATTTAGTTTTTTATTGTTGATGTTCAACCTAATAACATATCAGCCTGAAAAAAGGGGACACTTTAATAGATCAATTTCTGGCTTTAAACCTGACTGCCATTCCTCCACCTCTTGCCATGCTAATTTTTAATGTAGCGCTTGAGTTTACGATCTGTCCGTATTTTAATAAAAGATGGGGGCGAATTTCATAATCTGCCGCCGGACCATCAGAATAGATAATTGCTTCGTATTCTTTTCCGGATTCTAAAAAATCTAGATTAACAACGTATTCACGAGCCTCTTCATTAGTAACAGCCCCTAAATACCAATCATCAGAATTCCTGTCTTTTCTTACAACGGTAGCATGCATCCCAATTTCACCGGTAAGTACTTTTGTGTATTCCCAATCTGTAGGGACATCTTTAATAAACTGAAATGGAATCGGGTAGTTTTCATAGTTATGAATAAGGTCCGCAGCCATATGAAGAGGGCTATAAATGATTACATAAATAGCCAATTCACCGGCTAGAGTTGAATGAACCCTGTTAGGTGTTCTTCCTTCATCATTATCATTTAGTAACAGATCCAGCACCCCGGGCGTGTAATCAAACGGGCCTGAAAGCATTCTGGTAAATAAAATCGTTGGTACATAGTTTGGGGGATTTCCTCCATCTCCACTCCATGCATTGTATTCTTGTCCTCTTGCGCCTTCGCGAGTCATCATATTTGGCCATGTTCTACGAATTCCCGTGTCTTTGATCGGCTCATGAACATCTAGCATAATTCCGTGTTCTGCCGCTTTTTCTACCACTTTTCGATAATGACGAACCATATATTGTCCATGATGCCATTCTCCGTTCGCGATCATATCGCCAACATACCCGGATTTGATAGTGTTGATCCCTAATTTTTGATAGTAATCAAAGGCTTCATCAAGTTGAGATTCGTAGTTATCAATTCCGGTTGACGTTTCATTATGCATGATTATATTTGTCCCTTTTTGCTGAGCATATTCCACAACTTCTTCCAGATCATAATCCGGGTATGATTCAGTAAAACTGAATTTATCTGAGTTTTTTATCCAGTCGCCGTCCCAGGTTTCATTCCAGCCTTCTACTAAAACGCCATCAAATCCGTGTTTTGATGCAAAATCGATCCACTCTTTGGTATACTCTGTTGTAGCTCCATGTTTTTCTCCGGAATGCCATGTTTTTCGATTCAGATGCATATCCCACCAAATGCCTACATATTTGCCAGGCTGTATCCAGGAAGTATCTTCAATTTTAGACGGATCATTCAGATTCAGCTCGATATAGTTGTTGACTAATCCATCCAGATCTTCATTCACTTTGATGGTTCTCCATGGAGATACAAAGGGAGTTTTTGCACGGACTTTATGTCCGGTTCCATCCATCCAAGGAAAAAGCGTAGCCTGTAGTCTATTTTCTCCACGGTTGATCAGCGACATCGAAGAATAATCCGTTAATGCAGCTTCATGAAAACTCAGATATAGTCCGTTATCTGTTCTCATTGTTAGCGGGGTTGCGGCAGTATCAATCTCTGAAGCTTTTGATGAAAAGTTTAAATGCTCGTATCTGTTCGGGATGTATGCTTGCAGCCACCAGGAATCGTGATCATCAGGTAATACGAATTCTGTCTTTTCTTCCATGATCACAAATTCATCAAGTAATTCCTGTTCAGGCCATTCGTAGCGAAATCCAAGTCCGGTATCATACAATCTGAAAATGACATTCATTCTTTTACCCGAATCATCTTTCAGATAAACGGCTAATTCCTGATGGTTATCTACTATTTCTTTTACTTCACCCCATGGCTGTGTCCATTTACTTGATGAATCTCTTTTACCGTAACCAATAATTTCAAAGTTTTTACTCAGATCTTCATCCTCCAAAACCACTCCCAGATCAGAGGACAGAATTACAAAGTCGGCACCTTTATTCAATCTATAGGTGGGAATTCCATCTTTTAGTTCAAATATTAATTGAAGTTGACCTGATGGCGAATCCAATAATTGAACAGGAGAAATTGCTTTTTTTGCCATTCTATCAATGGAGGTGTTTAGACAGGACGTAAAAAGAATTAATGTAAGAATTGACAGAAATCTGAAAAGGGTAGACATTTCGTAGTATATAAGTGAGTGATAAAGTGGAATGTACTAAATGGAATTATTACTTAGAAAATGAAATGATGTTAGAGTTTATATTTGTTAACCATTTGTGATATAACTCTTTGTCTTAATTCGTTACTTATAGAAAACAAAATGAAACTTGAGAAATACTATGTTTAAGAAATTAATTTTTACAGGGCTGTTTTTAAGCTTTGCTTCGCTAACTTTTGCACAAGACAAGAAAATGGAAAAAAAACTTGAGAAAGCGACTTTTGGCGCCGGGTGTTTTTGGTGCGTGGAAGCCGTTTATGAATTAGTTGAAGGTGTTGAATACGTAGAATCGGGTTATTCAGGTGGACATGTTGAAGACCCTTCGTACAAACAAGTAGTAAGAGGAAATACCGGTCATGTGGAAGTGGCCAGAGTTCATTATGATCCTTCGGTAATTTCTTACGAACAACTATTGGAAATTCACTGGCATTCTCATGATCCAACTACTTTAAACAGACAGGGAAATGATGTTGGTGAGCACTACCGTTCTGTTATCTTTTTCCATAATGAAGAACAGAAAAGAATAGCTGAAGCTTCATTAATGAAAACAGACAAGTCTGGTTTATGGGATGATCCGATTGTGACTACCATAGAGCCCCTCAAGAACTATTATGTAGCGGAAAACTATCACCAGAATTATTTCGAGAACAATCCTAATGCAGGGTATTGCTCTTATGTAATTGCTCCGAAGATCAAGAAATTCAAAAAAGAGTTTAAACATTTATTGAAGAAGACTTCTTCCGATTAATTATTTCTTTGATCACGGTCTTATTGGACGAACGGCTCAAGGCCGTATAACCAATCTTTAAGTTCTTTTCTATAGAGGCGAGCTTTTTGTGAGCAATAAAAAAGCCCTCCGAAACTCGAAGGGCTTTATAAATGCAAGTAGTGAAGACCTTAGTCCTCGTTTGTTTACTTATTCATTAGTTTTTTAAAGTCGTTGAGTGTGCCACGCACAGCATCAGCCGACTGATGCATAAGATCGGTTTCTTCTTTGGTTAATTCAACTTCAATTACTTCTTTGATTCCGCCTTTACCTAATTTCACTGGAACGCCAATGTAAAGATCGTCTACACCGTACTGACCATCAATGTGAGCGCAAACCGGGAAAATTCGGTTTTGATCAAGTAAAATTGCTTCAACCATTTGAGCAGCAGCAGCACCGGGAGCATACCAAGCAGATGTTCCCATCAAACCAACGATCTCACCACCGCCTTTTTTAGCACGGTTTACAATTTCTTCCAGTCTTTCATCAGAAATGAAGTGTGTAATTGGCATTCCGGCAAGCGTAGTAAATCTTGGAAGTGGAACCATAGTGTCACCATGACCACCCATTAACAATGCTTGAATGTCTTTAGGAGAAACGTCCAGTTCTTCAGCGATGAATGCGCGGTAACGAGCTGTGTCTAAGATTCCTGCCATTCCCATTACTTTCTCGTAAGGAAGTCCGGAAGCATCTTTTGCAACCTGTACCATTACATCCAGCGGGTTTGAAACCACAATAATGATCGTATCAGGAGAGTGCTTCACCAATTGCTCAGTTACGCTTCTAACAATATTTGCGTTGATCTCTAAAAGATCGTCACGGCTCATTCCCGGTCTTCTCGGAACACCGGCTGTAATCACACAAACATCAGAATTTGCAGTATCTGCATAGTCTGTAGTTCCTTTAACTCGTGTATCGAACAAATGAATCGGTGAAGCTTCCCACTGATCTAACGCTCTACCTTTTGAAGGATAAAATGTTTTGTCGTCTTCTTTACGTTCAAGATCAACGGCGATTACTTCTTTTGCGAAGTCTCTTTGAGCCACGCTTAATGCTACGGTTGAACCTACATTTCCGCCTGCTCCTACAACTGTTACTTTCATTAGATTATTTGTTTGTGATTAAGTTTTAAAAGAATCCCTTTCAGTTTCTAAAATTATGAATTATAAATGATGAATGTTGAATTAATTCGATTTCAAAAAATCATAATTCAGCATTCAATATTCTTAATTTCTTCTCGAGTCTTTTCCCCACATCAATTTATTCCGGAGTGTTTCAAAGTAATTCTGTCCGGGTAATTTGATCAGGTTAAATGCTAAATCAGATGTTGTGATCTCCACTTCAAGTGGCAGCGTTTCAATTCTACAGTTTACTCCATCGTAAGAAAAAGAAACATCGCTTTCCTGCTTTTCCACTTTAACCTTAAGAATTTTATCGGATCTTACAACAAGAGGTCGTGTAGTTAATGTGTGAGGATTGATTGGGGTTACCAACATTACGCCTGACCCGGGAACTACTATAGGACCTCCGGAGGATAAATTATACGCCGTTGATCCTGTAGAAGAAGAAACGATCAATCCATCTGCCCAGTACGTATTGATCAAGCTACCATCATATTCCGCTGTAATGTTGATCATTGAAGTAGAATCTTTTCTTGTGAACAAATATTCATTCAACGCAAAAAATTCGTTGCCATTATTATCAACAGCTTTCAGGAAATGGCGTTTGTCTATTGTGTAATTTCCGCTTTTTACTGCATCAAGTGCATTATTAAGGTCTTCAGCTTTTGTATCTGTCATAAACCCAAGTCTACCCGCATTTACTCCGAGTATAGGTTTTGCTGAACGAGATGAAATCCTAGCTGTATATAGAATGGTGCCGTCGCCACCTATAACTACTACAATATCACTTTGTTTAATTGCAGTTTCATCAGAGTCCGTTTCTTCGATTACAGTTGGACTCTGAACACCGGTAAGAGTGCATGTTTTTTCTGAAACTAAAAGTGAAACCTCATTCTGTTCCGCCCACTTAATCATTGCTTCCAGTACAGCTTTTACTTCAAACTTATTTGGATTGGCTACAACTGCAAATTTCATGTCAGTTTGATTTAGTTATAGTCGAACCATCGAAAGATATATTCCATGGATAATGGGAAACTTTAATGCCTGTTACTCCTTCTTTCGTTAAAATCAGAACAGGCTTCTTCCAAACGATGGTTTGTCGCGCAGATGGAAAGTATTTGGTTGAAAAAGTAACTTCATCAGTTATTGCATAAGATGAATTCATAACAACTGTTGCTCTATTGCCTGCAAGCTTTTTTGCTATTGCATCCGTTAAATAAACTTCTGCAGGGTTATCTGTAAATGCAATATGAACATTTTGCTTTTCCAGGCTATCAACAGAACTCCGCGGATCCTTGATAATCACTTCTCCTAATGCTCTATCAAAATTCAAAAAATCTTTCTTTTGCGATCTTAAAAAAGTTTCAACATTGTTGCTTTCTGATTGCGGGTTATAGTAAAAATTTACTTCACTTTTTACCGATGAATCATACAAGTTAAACGCAGATTGATACATAAAATCCAATTTTCCTGTTGAATCCGTTAGCTGCGTAATTGTTCCCGGGCCTATTTCTATCAAAGCATCCAGATTCCCCTTAGCAAAATCCTGATATAAGTCCGCTTCTTTTTTACCGTGAGTGATATCAATTCTTGTTGGAACCTCTTGGCTTTGAAAGTAATCGTCGTTTGATGCCAAAATGAGAAGTTTAGATTTCTGTTGAGCTAAATAATAGCTTCCTGTTCCTATAGGCTTAGTGATTGGCGTTTTATCTGTTGGCAAACTTTCTTTAGGATAAATAGAGGCTAACGGATGGGCCAGTTTTTTCAAAAGATCCTTGTCCTTTTTTGAAAGTTGAATGGTAATGGTTGAGTCGTTAGGTGCGGTTATCCCTTCAATAGAATTAATTGTGCGGTTCGCAGGGATTTTTATAAATGTCTGTTCTGTGTGAAATGTTTTAAACCCTTTTATAGAAGTAAACATCTCTGCAGCATTGTCGGGCACAAGTATGGATGCCATTCTTTCAAAATTCATAATTATGTCTTCGGGAATCACCTTTCTTCCTATTCCACTTGTAAACCTGGAATCGCTGTGATAAAAAACATTATCATGAATAGTAAAAGTATAGCGCAAAGAATCTCTGCTTATAGCCCATTTTTTTGCTATTGCTGGTTTTACATTTCCATTCATATCAATTTTAGTCAAACCATCATATATCAATGATAATGTTCTGAACTCGCTGTTATTTGTTCCAAATAAAGGGTCCAATGTATGAATCGAGTTTGGCTCACCAATTTTTATTACTGTAAAGTCGTCTTGAGAAGTAGTTTTCTGTGCAGTTGTCGCATTAGACGGTTTCTCGTCCGGTAATATACCGGCGCTGCCATCAACTATGGTTACTTCTGTGCTTTTCCCGCAGGAAAGAAGAAGAAGCGCTCCGCACAAAATACTTACGAATTTATATCTCATTGTTATTTTTTTAAACCCTTTAGTCCTTTAATGCCTTTTGCTGCTTTTTCATTCAAAAGGTTGGTCTCATAACTTTGTACCCGGCCATTCTTTTGCTGATGACTTTTGATCGCAATATCAATTAACTCTTCCATAAGTTGTCTGAAGGATATGTCTGATTTCTCCCACAGATAGAATGAAAAAGATCCAGGAATAGTATTTATTTCATTGAAATAAACTTTATTTGAATCCTTATTTACCAGAAAGTCCAACCTTGCTACACCACCTGCTCCAAAGGTTTTAAAAATATGTATTGACATCTCTCGGATTTCTTCTGTCAACTCAGGAGAAATATCAGCCGGAATTACTCGATCTGCAGAGGCCATTCCTTTCTCAACTCCTTCTCCGCTTTGATATTTATCTACAAAAGAAAGCGTTTCTGATGACCCTACGGGCTTCTCACAAACACTTGCTCTACATTCCTCCGCTGTGCCTAAAACAGAACAATTTATTTCCATTAGCGGGTTTACAGCTTCCTCTACCAATAAATGAGCATCGTACCTAAAAGCCATTTCAATAGAGTCTATTAATTCTTCTTTAGTGTTTGCTTTTGCAACTCCTATACTGCTTCCCAAACTGCATGGCTTTACAATTAAAGGGTATCCTATCATTTCGGCTTCTTTGAGAATGGTAGCCTGATCGGTTTCCCAATTTGACTCATAGAAATCCAAACTGTCTGTTACAGGAATGTTATTAGCTACACATATCTGTTTTGCTTTTACTTTGTTCATCCCCAAAGATGATGACAACACGTCACTTCCAGTGTAAGGAACGTTATAAAAATCACAGATTCCTTGAAATGATCCATTTTCTCCGCCACTTCCGTGAAAGGCACATACAACTGCGTACACAGCAAATGATTTTGGCTTAGAGAATAACCCTGAAGAATCTTGTTGTTTTAAATGTGTTCGCCCAATTTCATCTTTTACAAAAGCGCATCTAATCGCAACTTCTTCAAGCTTAGAAAGATCTTTATAATTTTCCAGATCAAGTAATGTCTCTCCAGTTAACCATTTACCTGATTTCGTGATATAAAGTGGAACCAAATTGTAACCAGACCCTTGCATGCTGGAAATAGCTTGCATTGCTGATAAAACAGAAACCTCATGCTCGGGTGAAACACCACCGAAGGCAATTACCAAATTCTTTGTAGACATAGAAATAACGAAATTTTATTTATTGGAAAATAGGGAATTGTTACTGGTTTTCATTAACAATTAAACTCCGGGAAATTTGTTCCGATACTAGTTTTTTGTGATCTTTGATGTCCTGCCAAATTTTAAAATAATCAACATGAAAAAAGTTATATCAAAAGTTAGTGAATTGGATTTTAACCTATCAGACCTGAAGCCTATGCCGGCACCTAGAAAGGTTTTGCTCGTTAAACCAACCCATTTTGATGTAGAATATATTATCAATCCTCACATGAAAGGAAATATTGGTGATATTGATAAAATGGCAGCCCTTGATGAGTGGGAGCACCTTAAAAATGCCTATGAAGAACTCGGTTTAGAAACACATGTGCTGGATGGAGTGAGGGGATTCCCGGATATGGTTTTTTGTGCCAACCAAAGTCTACCCTTTATTGATGCAAACGGGAATAAAAAAGTGTTAATGAGCGTAATGCATGCCAATGAGAGAAAAGGAGAAGTTCCTCATATCCAAAAAGTCTATGAAGAAAGCAGTTATGAGGTTTTTCACTTAGACGAAGAAAAGTTTGATGATTTTGAAGGCATGGGAGACGCTCTTTGGCATTATAAACGAGGATTAATTTGGGGTGGCTACGGATTCCGTTCTTCTGAAGAGGTATACGCTCTTATCTCAGATATATATGACGTTCCCGTTATTAAGCTAGAATTATTAAATGAAAGCTTCTATCATTTAGATACTTGTTTGTGCATACTAGATGAAAAAACTGCACTGATCTATCCAAAGGCATTTAACAAAGACGGCCTTGATCTTATCCATGCATTGTTCGAGAATGTAATCGAGGCCTCAAAATACGAAGCCGAAGAGCTTTTTGCATGTAACGCTACCAGCCCGGACGGCAAGAATGTGTTCATTCAGCAAGGTTGTACTGACGTAAATCAAAATCTACGTGACCATGGATTTAAAGTTCATGAGTTTAGTACTTCAGAATATCTAAAAAGTGGCGGAAGTGTTTTCTGCATGAAGATGATGTTGTGGTAGAGTTCAAGCAGGATTCTAATTGATTTTCAAGATTGGCATGATTTACTTATTTGGTATTGTTTAGCTTGCAATGAACTGGTGTAATCCTGTTCATCTCCAGTAAATCCTTGACAATCCTGGCAAAAATGAAGCATAAAGAAATCACTCACCAAATTATTGGCTGTGCGATGAAGGTTCATAGCTCTTTGGGAAATGGCTTCCAAGAAAGCATTTATCAAAGATGTCTGGAGATAGAACTCAACAAAACTAGTCTTACTTTTACCAGAGAGTTTACAATGCCAATTATGTATGAAGGAGTTCAGGTAGGTACAAGAAGAGTCGATTTTCTGATAGAGAACGAAATTACGGTTGAATTGAAAGCAGTAATAGAACTTGAAGATGTGCACCTTAATCAAGCCAAAAATTATCTCGAAGCTTATAATGTTGAATCTGTTTTACTTATAAATTTTGGGGCAAAAAGTCTGCAATTCAAGCGGTTGTTTAATAATCAAGCGAAGGATCAGGATTAAGTCAGGATTTACTTGATTAGCAGGATTTTGGTACTGAACTTTTAGCTGATTAATAACCTCGAAAAGTAATCCTGAGAATCCTTTAATCCTTATAAATCCTGGTCCATTTTTTATTTTACACGGCTCTGACTACTTTCATAGAAATAACTAACTAAATTTTGCCATGAAAAAGCTTTTCCTTTCTGTATTTGCTCTTTTGTTTGTTTTTGGAGCATGTGATCCTGAGTTAAACCGTCTGAAACAACAAGCTGATAACATCACCATCATCAGAGATGATTTTGGGGTTCCACATGTGTATGGCAAAACAGATGCTGATGCCGTTTTTGGATTGATGTATGCTCAGGCAGAAGATGATTTCCCCCGAATTGAAAGAAACTACGTGTGGGCTATCGGTCGTCTTGCAGAAGTAGAAGGTGAAGATGCTCTATACAGCGATCTTCGTGCTCGATTATTCATGACCAAAGAAGAAGCTATTCAAAATTATAATAACGCTCCGGATTGGCTTAAAGAATTGTGCGATGCCTGGGCTGATGGATTAAATTATTATCTGGCAACGCATCCTGAAGTGGAGCCGATGTTACTTGAAAAGTTTGAACCCTGGATGCCGATGTATTTCAGCGAGGGCTCAATTGGTGGTGATATAGAACGAGTTTCTACGCGAAGAATTCAGGCGTTCTATGAAGACAAAGCTTCACTTTCATTGAATGAATTCGGAAACGGTTTAACTGTTGTTGATCCATATGAAGAACCAAAAGGATCGAACGGAATTGCAATTTCCGGAGACCTCACAGAATCAGGTAGTGCCATGTTGCTAATAAATCCACATACATCTTTTTATTTCCGTGGAGAAGTTCATGCGGTTAGTGAAGAAGGTTTGAACGCATACGGTGCGGTAACCTGGGGACAGTTTTTTATCTACCAGGGTTTTAATGAAAATACTGGTTGGATGCATACTTCGACCTATACGGATGTGATCGATGAATTTTTGCAAACCATAGAAGAGCAAGATGGTAAGCTTATGTACAAGTATGGAGAAGAGTGGAGAGAAGTACAAACAAATGAAGTGACCCTTAAGTACAAAGATGGGAGTGAGCTGAAAGAGAAAACCTTTCCAACATATCGAACTCATCACGGACCTATCACTCATATGATAGACGATCAGTGGGTGGCAACAGCAATGATGTGGGAGCCGGTGAAAGCACTGGAGCAATCTTATACCAGAACAAAGAAAATGAATCATGCTGAATTCAACGAGATGATGGAGATCAAAACTAATTCATCTAACAACACTGTTTTTGCTGATTCAGAAGGAAATATCGCGTACTACCACGGAAATTTTATCCCGATCAGAGACACGCAATTCGATTATACACAGCCTGTAGACGGAAGCGATCCTGCAACCGATTGGCAGGGACTTCATCCGGTAGACGAAGCAATCACTTTGCTTAATCCTGGTAATGGCTGGATCCAAAATGCGAATTCCACACCTTTCACAGCGGCGGCAGAATTCAGCCCGAAGAAAGAACATTATCCGAATTACATGTCCAGAATTTCTGAGAACTTTCGCGGTGTTCATGCGCAAGATCTTTTATCAGAAGCAGAGAGCCTGACATTAGATGGATTGATCGATCTGGCTTACTCACCCAGAGTTCCTGCTTTTGAAGAATTGATTCCGGGCGTTTTTCGGGCTTATGATGGTTCTAACAATAAATACGGAGTTCCTAAAGAATCCATTGAAATTCTTAGAAATTGGGACTTCACTACCAATACTGAATCCGTTGCTATGACAATCGCTCATTTTTATGGAATCAATTATATGAGAAGCGGTGAGGCTCCTGATGGATTGAATTTCATGGACCGGTTTTCTTACTACGGAACAAAAGCTCCTTATAAAGAACGGTTAGAAATTCTGAAAACCACTTTAGATCAGCTTGACGAAGATTTTGGAAGCTGGAATACAGCCTGGGGAGAAGTAAACAGGCTCCAAAGACTAGACGGAAGTATTGAACCCCATTTCGATGATAGTAAACCTAGTTTACCCGTTGGGCTCGCTTCGGGCAGATGGGGAGCATTAGCTTCTTTCGGGGCTCGAACCTACGATACCAAAAAGATTTATGGAACCTCTGGAAATAGTTTCGTGGCCGTTGTTGAATTCGGGGATAAGTTAAAAGCAAAAAGCATTCTCGCCGGAGGACAAAGTGGTGATCCTGATTCTCCTCATTTCTTTGATCAGGCCAAGCCTTATATTAATGTAAACTTCAAAGATGTCGCCTTTTATCGTGAAGATGTTGAGGCAAGGGCTGAAGAAACATATACCCCAGGAAAAAGGACGAAGTGATCTCAATCAATGTTTTCTATTCTGTGTACATTCTATTGCTTAAGTCATATTCTTCTAACAAACATTTGATATGACATCGCCAAGCGGGCAGCCTTCCATAGAAATTTTTGGGGTTCTGATAATGGAACCCGTTGTAACTTTAACTGACCTTTTAGTTACTTCGGTTTGTGTTTACGCATATATAAAACTCAGAAAACTTGATCACAAAGGTCCATCCCACCAATATTTTCGGTTGTATTTTCTAATTATGGCTATTGCTACTTTCTTCGGCGGTATTACAGGACATGCCTTTCAATATGCTTTAAGGTTAAGTTGGAAATTACCCGGTTGGCTCTTAAGTATGCTAGCCGTTTCCGCACTTGAGCGTGGCATTATTTCTTTTCTTTCACCAATAGTGTCCGGCAAAACCTCTCGCATATTAGGTGTAGCAAATGTAATTGAACTTTCTATTTTTGCAGCTCTTTCCTTTGTGACTCTAAATTTTTTCTATGTTCAGGTTCATTCTGCCTACGGACTTGCTTTGATCGTTTTCCCTTTATGTTTTTATGCTTTCTGGAAAACCGGAAATAACGGAGCTAAAATTATTTGCCGCTCTGTTATTTTTACTTCACTTGCTGCTTTTTTCTATACTTCAAAAATTTCTATAAGCCCTTGGTTCAACCACCTTGATATCAGTCATTCTATTATGGCTATCGGAGCATTTCTTTTTTATAAAGGTGCCGTGGAAATGGGTGAAATTTCAAAAATTAGTTATAGAAAAACTGAGATCTCCAAAATCCAAGCTTTTAAAGCTTTAATTTCATTTAAGACTTAATTACAAGTTTTCACACCGGTAAAAATTCATCAAATTAACAGGTAATATTTGTTTTAAGTTTACACAAACCTGTTCTTATTACTGTATTAAATAACTAACAATTTATGAAGCGCCTAACTTTACCCGCCATCATAATTACATTATTTGTAATTACTTATATCGTATTTCGGGCTCAAAATTCTTCTGTTTCAAAAGATAGGATTTCCGGAAAAGTAATTGCTTTCACAAATGTTTCTGTAATTCCTATGACTGGCAATATGGTTTTAGAAAACCAGACCGTAGTTATATCCAATGATGAAATTTCTCATATTGTTCCTTTTGAAAGCATTGAGTTTGATGATGAGGCTACTTTAATAGATGGAACCGGTAAATTTTTAATGCCCGGGCTAGCTGAAATGCATGGGCACGTTCCTCCCACCGACCCTCCATCAAATGCTCCCAGATATATGACCAGGGAATATGTCGAAAACACTTTGTTCTTATATACAGCTGCCGGAGTAACAACAGTAAGAGGCATGTTGGGATGGGCTAATCAATTAAGCTTGAAAGAGAAAGTAGCTTCTAAGGAGTTAATAGGACCGACCTTGTATTTAGCGGGGCCTAGTTTCAATGGAAACTCAATAAATTCTGTAGAAGAGGCTTCAAAAAAAGTTATTGAGCAGAAAGAAGAGGGTTGGGACCTTCTTAAAATTCATCCGGGGCTTACGTTAGATGAATACGATGCAATGGCTCAAACTGCAAATGAAAATGATATTACATTTGGTGGCCACATTCCCTCTGATGTTGGGATCATTCACGCAATTGAAATGGGGCAGGAAACTATTGATCATATGGACGGCTATGTTTCTTTTTTAGATAACTATTCCGGAAAAGAACTAGATCAAAAGATTCATGAATTGCTTGCGCTCACTAAAGATAACAATGTTTGGGTGGTGCCGACTCTTGCTTTGTGGGAAACAATATTGGGTGCCGCTGATTATGAATCTTTGAAAAAATATGATGAGCTCAAATATATTCCTGAAAATCTGGTTTCAGGTTATAACGCCTGGACAGACCGGTTACTTAGTAACCCCAATTTTAATCCGAAAGACGCTAAAGAACATGTCGCATTAAGACTTCGGCTTCTTTCCGAAATGAATAAATATGGAGTAAGAATTCTGTTGGGAACGGATGCTCCACAACTATATAGCGTTCCTGGTTTTTCTATTCACAGAGAGTTCTCAAAAATGTCCGCTGCCGGAATGTCTCCTTATGAAATATTGGTAACAGGAACACGAAATGTAGGAGAATATTTTGCATCCAAAGATGAATTTGGAACTATTGAAATTGGGAAAAGAGCAGACTTAATCCTGCTTGACAGCAACCCTTTACAAGACCTCTCGAGCCTTAAAAATAACTCGGGTGTAATGGTTGCCGGCCGTTGGTTATCAAAAGAATTTATTTCTGATAAGCTTTCAGAGATTGAGAGTTCTTACAAAAAAGTCAAAAATGACTAGACTCATTAAAAGCCGATTAATTCTTTGGCTTTTTCTTCAATTTGGTTAAGCAGACCCGACTTTACAGCTTCAGATATTGCGTTTCTGATTATTGGTTCAAAAACTTGTTTCATCGCATCCTCCAAGGCTTCAGAGTCCGATTCTCCTATATCCTTGAGAATAATTTTATCTATGGTTACATCTGCTTTTCTTTCTTTTTCAATTTCTGAAGATATCAGCACTTTTCCTTCGTCCAAGATAAATTCTTTGATTACTATTGTTTTTTCAGACCTATCATCGGGAGACGACTCCAAATTAGCACTAAGTTCTCTTAGATTTACTTTTACCCCTTTCTGTTCGAATAAAATCTCAGGGTTCTTTACATGAATCCTATTTACTATAATTTGATCTGTTAATAAACTCTGAACATTCAGGTCTATCTCAATCCCTTTTAAAGAAATCGCGACCTTTTCAGAAAACCCCTCTGGATTATAAATTGTAAATCCGTCCATATCAGCGGAGCTCCCTAATAACGAAATATCAATATCCTCAACTTCTACTTCCGTTTTTAAAACGTTACTTCCTGATTCCTCTATTCCTGACTCAACTATACCGTCTATTGTCATCCCTATAATTATTACTACTGAAATAATAGTTACCAAGATGATTCCGGCTATCTTTAACCCTTTCATTTGTTTCTTTTTTAATTAGTTTTCAACCTTATACACTATCCTTAGGCTAAATAGTTTCTTTTTCTAACTCATTGCGCATGAACACTTTCCATTTGAAAACCTCTGTTGTTCTTCTAGAAAAACTAAAGATGACGGTTGTAGTTATTCCAAAAGATATGGTCGATGAGATGGGCGGGCTAGGAACAAGGCTCCTTTGTTCTGTAAATGGATTTGAGGAGTTTCATTGTGGATTGGTTGCCTTTGGTGAGGGGCAAGGATATATCTCTATAAACAAAAAAAGACTTAAGAAGTTTGGCGCCGCTTTAGGGGATGAAGTTACACTGGACCTCAGACACGACCATTCTAAATATGGGATGAAAATGCCGGAGGAGCTTGAGGCATTGCTTGAACAAGAGCCTGAAGGTGCAAGGCTGTTTGAAGCTTTGAGCGACGGAAAGAAAAGATATATCATCCATTATGTTGACTCAGTAAAGAGCAGCCAGTTAAAGATCGACCGCGCAATAATGCTTATTAACAATCTTAAAACCATGGGTGATAAATTTGATTTCAGACATCTTTTGGGAATGCCGCCAAGAGAAGAGTAATGGCTTTATTATTCTTCCGGTGCCGGTTTTGATCTGACAACCGTAAGATACTTTGCCCATGGACCAATCTCTTCTTTGAAATTCTTGGCTAGTGTTCTGTTTATCTGCACTATGTGACCTAAATCGTGAACAACCCATGCTGAAAGCATTTCTTTTAAAGTTATTTCACCGAATTCCGGATGTTTTCCTTTTCTCATAAGGTCATCGGAAGAAAGGCTCATTCCTTTTAACTCTTCCAGATTTTGTTCTCTTCTTTTTGCAAACAAACTCAATAACTCTTCGGAGTTTTTATCGGCGTAAAGTCTGTCCTGTGCAAATCGGTCGTAGGGCTCGAATTCTTTTGTGGCATCGAATTCAAGAATGATCTTTGTTCTTGGTAACCAGTCCGTTTCTTCGCCATATACCAAGTGCCCTAAAACCTGATGAGGACTCCAAGTAGAACCTCCCTCATTATTGTAAAGCCATTCTTTAGAAAGCCCCGAAAGCAATGCTGACAATACTTTCGGGGTTCTTTCTAAAATTGAAATAGCTTCATCAATATCAAAAGAAATGCTCACTTAATTTGCTGTACTTCCGCTAATTGTATGTCCAAAGAATATCGCATTGGCGAAAAGCTTATTTGTTCCATACCAAAAAGCCCTGAAGTTTGGATTATCCGTCATTGTTATAACCTTTCCTCCACCATATCTACTGATTACAACTGCAGCTGTGTTTTTGAGCCTTTCCAAGTTTTCATCTGAAACATAACCACTTGCAAGAGGTGAGTCGGTATATACAACCGGATTAGAATAAGGATTTTTTCCTTTTTGTAGAAACTGTGTGCTGTTTCTGAAAACTGTAAGATCTTCATCATTAAATCCATAGCCCATCGGATGAGTTAAGTCTATTTTCGTGTGAAAGATCGCGCCCCCAATAACTCCTGCTCCGGAATCATTGCTTTGGTTCACATATGGTCTTGTTTTCACTTCCTCGTCCTCGTTTCCGTTGTCCCGAGTAGCATACTCTACTTTTGCCAGCCCGTGTTGTTTTGCCCAGCCAATTCCGTATTTGTACGCAATTAATGTTCCCCCATTACTAACCCATCTTTTGATCTCATCCACATCATTAGTTGAAAGATCACTGTATCCGTACCCTGAAATTATGAGTACGTTATATCGCTTTAGTTCAGACCCTCGAATATCGTCTTGTTGTACAATACTCAGAGGCATGTGGTATCTTTGGTCCATTAAATGCCATGCTTCTCCAATTTCGTAAGAGTTGGTCCCGCTTCCTCCAATCATCGCAACTTTTGGCTCAACAAGATTCTCAAAATTATTACTTCCAAGATCCATTCCTTGCGGTGTTAGTCCTGTTTTTACAGAATAAATAGTTAACCCGTTTTCTTTGGCTACTTCCTGAATTAATTTGTGAGTTTGATTTTGATCAACCTGAACTCCCATTGGTACCATAATGGTTCCGTAATCAAACTCTTTTGCTCCTTGGGTTGTCACTGATGTAAATGGCTGAGAGGCAACCTTGGCGCGCACTCCATTTGAAAGTAACTTGTATACCGCTTTTGGCGCATAATACTCATCCCATTCAAATACATAAGCATAGTTGCTTTTTCCTCCTATAACCGAGCCGTTTTCTTTCATTTTTCCATCAAACTGTGTTCCCAACATGTTTGAATTAAAATCTCTGTTTCCTAACTCAGAAAACGGAAGATTAAAAGCGTATGGCATTGTCCATGAAGAAACATCATAAAACAAACTGTCCGTAAATTCTGTCCTTCTTTCAAATACCGCTGTTATTAATTGGTACTGTTGCTGATTTGTTGGCACAACAAAAGCTTTCCCTGCCTTGAAGGTTTCTCCTCCTGAATTGAGATCATTTTTCAACTCGTATACTTTTACCTGATGTCTGTTTAGCATTTCAGCAAGGTGAAAAGTTCTTGCTTGATCTGATTCTTCACCGAAAACATATGCTTTTATTGAGGCCGCTCTGCTCGCTTCTGCTTTTTCCTTATAAAAATCTCTCATGTAGGTTAGCAGCTCTTCCCGCATTGCCTGTGTAGCTTTAATCGTGGAAAGTGATGCTGTAAATTGGTTGCGAATTGTAAAAGGAAACTTTACCACGCCATGAATACTCTCTTGTGCATGGCCTCTTGAGCTTGCCTGCTCAAAAAGAATACCAATCGATCCGTTTACATCCGGATATGTGGATCCTTTTCCATAATAAAAATCATCGAAGCTTTCTTTTGAGTAATATAATGACTGTATCTTATCTAGCTCTTCTGCATGATACTCTGCAATACTTGCTGTTAATCTCTGGTTTCTTTCAGGAGTTAAAGGGTGTGTTCTTGATGGTATCCCCGGCTGAAAAAAGAAGGTGGAATTTGTTCCCATCTCATGATGATCCGTAAGGATATTTGGTTTCCATTCATGAAACTTTGCAATTCTTCCTTTGCTTTCCGGATGTTGAACCAACAACCAATCACGATTAAGATCAAACCAGTAGTGGTTGGTTCTTCCTCCCGGCCAAACTTCATTATATTCTCTGCTTGCAGGATCTGTTACTAAATTATTCAAACTTTTATGCTGATTCGCCCATTGTGCAAACCTGCTTAGTCCATCTGGGTTAATACTTGGATCAACTAAAATTATGGTGTTCTTTAAAACATCCTCTATTTCTTTACCCTGAGCTGCCGCTAAATGATATACCGTTAACAACGATGAGTTAGATCCGCTAGGCTCATTTCCATGCACACTATAACTTAAGGTAATTACAGCGGGCATATTCGTAATGTCTAAATTGCCAGAGCTTGAGGCATCCGTTAATTGAACATGCTCTCTTTTTAATTCCTCTATATTATTATGATTCTCAGGAGAGGTAATTGTAAGCATTAAAAGAGGTCTTCCTTCGTATGTTCTTGCATACTCACTTATCGTTACTCTGTCAGATGCTTCTGCAACTGCATACATATAATTTACAAGCTGGTCGTGCCTTACGTGCCACTCTCCAACTTCCGTCCCCAAAACAGATTTAGGTGTAGGTATTTTAGAATCGTACTTAATTCCTTTTGGTAAATAGTAATCAAGTGTAACTTGTGCACCAGCACTTATCCCAAATAAAAGTGCTATGCTTAATAGAAATGCCTTTTTCATAGATGTGTAGTTGTTAATTATTTTAGTAATCCTGTATAGTAGCTTTACTATATGAAAAATGCTGAAAAAAGCGCATAAACAAAAAAGCGCAATAACTGCGGTCAAACAATTATTGCGCTATAGTTCCTCAATTTTTGGTAGAGTTTAATCAAAACCAGTGGGAATTGAGGACTAGGACATCTTGTGGTATATAATGTTTCCATAAATCCCTGGTCAAATATCATCATAGAAAGGCAGAAATGAAGGGTTTCTTAGTCAGGTTAAGCAAACAGTTAGTTAAACTTACCTTTGAATGAGTATAAGCAGATCTTCTTTCTTTTCACCTGATACTGGAATTTCAGCACTGTTACTCATTATCAAAGTGCCGCCATCCGCTTTTCTGTACTTATTGATATGATTTAGGTTTATCAAATAACTTTTATGGACTCTGTAAAATGAACTTTCGGGCAATTGAGCGGAAACAAATTTCAGGGTTTTGCTTATTAATTTTGAAGCACCATTTTCAAGAATAACCTCGGTATAATTATTACTGGCCTTGGCATAAACTATCTCCGAGTGCTTTACCAGTTCAATATCTTCTGTTGTTGAAATAGCGAGTTTATCTGAAATTCCAATCTCCATTGATGGTTTTTTATCTTGGTAAAGAGAATCTACAACTTTACCAAGTTCTTCTAGTTCTATTGGTTTTAGTAAATAAGCCTCTGGCTTAAAATTAATTGCTTCAACTGCATGGCGTGCATGAGCTGTAGTAAAAACCACTTTTGTTTCCTTGGGCTTTATAACTTTAATTAGTTCAAAACCATTTAATCCCGGCATTTCAATATCAATAAATAGTACATCTGGTTTTATTGATCTCAAATTCTCTACACATTCAACACTATTATTGCATTCGAATAAAACCTCTACTTTATCCGAGTAAGATTCCTCAAGATCATACTTCAATGTTTCTATACAGTGTTTCTCGTCGTCTACTATTGCTACTTTTAGTTTCATTTTACTCTCTTTTGAATCTTAGGAATTAGCAACCTAACTTCCGTTCCTTTCGGTGCTCTGGAATCATCGTAAAGGTCTATAATTGTTACTTTATCTCCTTTTTTGTCTTTTTCTTCAAGCATTTCAATTCTTTGGCGTGTAAGGTCTATTGCCATAGAACGATTTTCCTTCTGCTTCCCTACATTATTTCTACTTGCCTCGTCTCTTCCAATACCATTATCCCGAAGTACTATCTTCAACTTATTGCCTGCGTCTTCAACGAAGAGCTCTATTTTCTTCTCGCCCTGCTTTTGCATTAACCCATGCCAAATTGCATTCTCTAAAAACGGCTGTACAATTAACGGTGGCACTATCAATTCCTCGTCATTCAAACTTTCATCTACTTTAATAATAAAACCAAATTCATCCCTGAATCGCAATTGTTCTATTTGAACATATAAACTTAGTACCTGCAACTCTTCTTTTAGAGTAATAAACTCTTCTGTCGAATATTCTAATATCTGCCTTATAAGTCTTGAAAATTTTGACAGGTATCCAGAAGCCTCTTTGGTCTCATTCTTTATCATATATGACCGAATGGAGTTCAGAGAGTTGAAAATAAAATGAGGGTTCATTTGAGTTTGAAGAGCTCTCATCTTCACTTTTTCCATTTCTTTATTTAATACTGATCTCTCATCTTCTCTTCGCTTCATTAAAATCCCAAGCCCCATACCGAAAATGAATATCTCTATTATTACCCCGATCATGAAATACTGAATATCACCCAAAACCAGTGCTGTTACACTTCCCGTTAAAAGCATTGTTGAACCTGCTACAATATATAATCCTCTCCTGTCTTTAAGATTTAATATTATGTAGAGATTTGTGACTACAGCAAAAGCGATCATCATCAATCTTTCAGTAGTAACTATTATATAAAGAGACGTGCTTAGGGGGTTCGAGAAAATGCTGATAAGTACCGCTGTCACAAACCCTAAAATTATCCATTCTATAATCTTGCCCGCTTTATCTATTAGCGGATAGAGGTTCTTTGCGTCCAAAAATTTTCTTACAAAACGAACGTACCAATAATTAAGAAGGATCTGGGTAACCTCGTTCCATGCATGATTAAAAATTGGAAACGAACCAAAAAGCACAGTTGATTGTGCCGGGTACATTTTTACTCCCAGGTACATCAGCAGAAAGAGAAGATACGCTCCGTACAATAAATATAACCTGTCCTTATAAATAAAAGAGATCCCAAATGTATAGATCAGCAAAAAGGCTATTCCACCAAGAAAGAATACTGCTCTGAAATTGTATTCTGCATCTCCAACAAATCTGATGATTGAATTTGTTTTAAAGTCAGATTCAGAGATCGCCAGAATTTGTTGTGTATAGATCTGTGCAGGAAAGTAGTTCTCTCTTAATTCTAAATACACATACTTTCCTTCTATCAGGTTTTCGGCACTTATAGTATGATATCGCCATATAATCAGTTCCAGCTCTTTAGTTACAGGGTCAAAGCTACCTGCTCTTGATACTTTTATATCTTCATTTTGATCTATATATAGATTATTAAGCGCATATCCGCCTGTTCTTATAACCCATTTTTTGCCCTCAAAATCTATTTGGCTCAGATCTGCTTTAAACCAATATGTTTTGGTTCTTTCTATCGATTTAGTTTGTTTTAAACTATCAAATTGTTCCTGATATTCCTTAGTGAGTATCTCTGATATCTCTAAAGCATTGTTTGTTGTTTCAAGCATGGTAAATGGCACATTTTGATAGGGTTTTGTATCAATGAAAGATATTGCCCTTTCATCCATTTCATTTGCACAGCTAAAGAGAAATAGTGAGCAAAGCCAAAAGCAGATATGTACATTTTTTTTCACATCCGCATTTTACGACTTACAGATGGAAAGAAAAATTTGTACTCTCACAAAGTTTAATGTTTCACTAATCAATATTATGGCTACAGAAAGTTCTTCTCGATTTTCTACATTAAAGTACGCGCTTGGTCCGGGATTAATTATGGCAGCAGCTGCTGTTGGCGTTTCCCACCTTGTACAATCAACAAGAGCAGGTGCCGAATATGGCTTTGCCCTTGTTTGGGCTGTTATTTTAGCTAATATTTTCAAGTATCCTTTTTTAGAATATGGCCCGCGTTATGCAATAGTTGCTAAAGAAAGCATGATTGAAGGGTATAAAAAGCTAGGCTCGTGGGCTTTTTGGATCTTCGTTATTTTCACAATTGGAACTATGTTCACCGTTCAGGCAGCGGTTACAATTGTAACCGCCAGCTTAGCCGCTGAATTAACCGGTATTGTTTTAAGCCCTATAATTTGGAGCGCCATTATATTGGGAATTTGCATACTTATCCTTGGTGCTGGTCAATATTCTGCACTTGACGGAGCAATTAAACTGATTATGGTGGTTCTTACCGTTTCAACAATTATTGCCATTGTTGTTGCTTTTTTTAATACCGTTGGCACGCCTAAACCTTCTGCTCCTAATGTCTGGACAGGTTCAGGTATCGCTTTTCTGATCGCCTTAATGGGATGGATGCCAATTCCTATTGATGGAGCCGCCTGGCATTCTATTTGGTCATTAGAGCGCATCAAACAAACCGGGAAGCAACCCAGTTTAAAAGATTCTCTAACTGATTTTAATATCGGGTACATTGGTGCTGGGTTTTTAGCTTTATGTTTCTTAACTCTTGGTGCTTTGATTATGTTTGGGAGCGGTGAGGTTTTCGCTGAAAATGGTGGCGCTTTTTCCAAACAGCTTGTAAATATTTATACATCTACTTTAGGTGACTGGGCTTACA
The DNA here is from genome assembly GCA_002364085.1 of Balneolaceae bacterium UBA3186. Classification (GTDB taxonomy): domain Bacteria; phylum Bacteroidota; class Rhodothermia; order Balneolales; family Balneolaceae; genus Balneola. The sequence goes on from DEXK01000010.1 coordinate 27,448, forward strand.
TTATTATCATTATTTGTGCTTTTACCACCATGTTTAGCACAACTCTTACTGTTACTGACGCTTATCCTCGTGTTTCAAGACAAATACTCTCGAACATATCCTCCGGTTTTAAAGCTGATTCCAAAAAAGGCTACAGGTATTTTATAATTTCGATCTCCGCTATATCACTAATTGTACTTTACTTTGCCGGCAACCGTTTCACGTTTATGGTTGATCTTGCTACAACGCTTTCATTCCTTACAGCACCAGTTCTTGCTTTTATCAATTACAGGTTGGTCATGTCTAAACATTTCCCTGATGAACATCGCCCTCCAAAATGGTTACAAATTCTGAGCTGGAGTGGTATTATATTTTTATCCGGTTTTGCTCTTTTTTACGCCTATTCTAAATTTTTTCTTTAATAACGGAGAACACCTTTGTCTAAATTTATTTACCCGATAAGAGAACCCTTCAATGCTTATTCCCATTTGGTTGGTGCTCTCGGCTCTCTTGTTTTACTGATCTACCTTATCGTCAATTCATCTAATGATCCCGGCGCTTCCCGAATAGCATTCATTGTTTATGGGATAACTGTTTTTCTAATGTTTGCTTCCAGTGCTGTTTATCATGCTGTAAATGTGTCTAGTGATACCGAAGAACGATTCCGAATGATCGATCACATAATGATATATTTAGTAATTGCCGGAACCTATACTCCCATTTGTACCATAGTGCTGGATGGAAGCTGGCGGCTTTGGATGCTCATTGGGATTTGGTCTTTTGCTCTTATCGGGATCATTAAAAAAGTTTTTTGGATGTCTGCCCCGCGATGGTTTTCTACTGTTTTATATTTGCTGATGGGATGGATAGCAGTAATAATTTTTCCAAAGCTTTGGGACCAGCTACCACATATGTTTTCGTACTGGGTGGCAATAGGCGGTCTCTTTTATACCATCGGAGCAATCATTTATGGCGTTAAGAAACCCGACCCTTTTCCACGTGTTTTTGGCTTTCATGAAATTTGGCATCTGTTTGTATTAGGGGGGGCTTTTTCCCATTTTTGGGCTATCTATGAATATCTTCCAGGTTATATAATTTCCGGTCAATAAATATGTATAGAGCATTATTTCTTTCTTTTTTTCTTTCTTTTTGGGCAATTGATCTTTCTTTTGCTCAAACCACTGTAGAAAACTTTTATTTCCCTGTTCACAGGCCATCCGGGCTCGATTGGCAGCAAATAAAGACAGAACATTTTCGTATAATTTTTCCTAAAACCGAAGACTCTCTAGCTTTCCGATCAGCTACTATACTCGAAAATCAATACCTAAAAGCCGTTGAGCTTTCCGGAGGCAGATTGAATAATTTTCCCGTAATTATTTCGAATTACAATGATCTTTCAAATGGTTTTGTGACTCCAAATAATTTTCGGTCTGAATTTGATGCTGCCCCCTTCAAAGGAAAGGGTATTAACCCGAGGTCAGGAGATTGGTTGGAAGCAGTTTTGCCTCATGAACTTTTACACGCCACTCACGGTAGCTTAGTAGTTCCTTACTCTATCCCCTGGCTTTACGGTATCTTTTCTCCGGATTTTGCCAGAAGTTTCAATTTCTTTCCCCAGGTTGGTGTTCATGAAGGACTTGCTGTTCTTCACGAATCAGAAAACGTAGCCGATAATGGCGGCCGTAAAAACTACTCTTTCTTCAATAATCAATTTAATGCCCGTGTTAGCAGCAACGACCCGTGGAGCGCCGGGCAAACTTTCTCCGTTTCTCGCTATTCACTTCCATACAATCGGCATTACATTTCTGGTTCTACTTTTACACAGTGGCTACACCTCAACTACGGACAAGATGTTTCTAAAGAGGCCATCCGGTTCCATAATAAATATTTCTTTCTTGGATACGGATTTGCCTTAAAACAAGTAACAGGAAAATGGCCTAAAGCTTTATTTGAAGAATACCTGATTGACAAAAAAACATCGGAAGCAGAACGTCAGGATCAAATTGGAAATTCAACATCGGATAGTGAGTTTATTATTGGCTCTCCTTACAACGGCGTTACACAGCGCAAACCTATTTGGACTTCAGATTTTGAAATTGTTTTTTACAGTTCACAATATAACGGACCCAGAGGTTTTTACAGTTATGATCTGACTACGAAAAAAACTCACCGTTTAGCAGAAATTTTTACTGTATCTGACTATAACATCCATTATGACCGCGCTGCTAACTCAATCTTGTTCGCGGAGTACGATGCGGACCTATTGTACTCTTCTACTTACAAATCTGAACTCAAAAGATTTGATCTCGATTCTAATAAGCAATTTGAGATAACCAAAGGAGATCGTGTTTATAGCCCCACTATTTCCGGGGGCAATATCATCGCATTGCAGACAGAAAGTGCCGGAGCAAATGTAATTTCAATTAATGGAAGTGGAGACAAGTCTATCCTTGCCCGATTCGACGGAGCCGTCCCTGTTTCAATAAAAGCTAATCCTTCTTCGCCGGATCAATTAGCACTGATCGTTAACAGGCGTGGCGTTCAGGCCTTATGGATCACCACTCCACAAACTATTGCTCAGGATATATTGCAAGCGCCTAGAGTGGCTTTTAAAGACGCTTCTATTTTTGATCTGGATTGGCACCCAACAGAACAAAAATTATTGTTTACTGCTGATAGATCTTCTGCCATGAATGTTTATGAGCTTAATCTTTCAAATGGGGATATTCTCCAAAAAACGAACTCCATTTTTAATGCTTTTGAAGCGTCTTATTCGCCTGATGCGACTTCTATCGCGTATGTTGTTCAGCAAAACCAGGAGCAAAAAGTCGCTATTCTCCATCAGGATGATTTTTATAACAACCGTGTTCCTAGAGACGACCTATTAACCGGAAACACGCTTGAGGAGAAGCTTACTCGTTCATTACTTGGGTCTGAAATAGAAACTGATTCCTGGAATATCGAAAAGTACGGCAATGATCTTAGTTGGCTTAAGCCCAGGGCGGTCATCCCTGTTTTAAGAGAAAATTCAGGAGCAACACAGGTTGGTGTAAATCTTCAAAGTATCGACGCATTAAGCAGTCAAAGTTACTCCGCAGAAATTTCAGGTATCCAAAACAGGCTTTGGTATGACCTTTCTTATACCAATAAAACTTTCTGGCCCGGCTTTAAGATTCGCTCATATAGCGACCCTTCGTTCGGGGTTTTAGACTTCGGTAGCAATAACAGATATTCTGTAATGGAACAAGAACGTGGTTTTGATTTAAGCATCCCCATGAACTTTACTTTTAATGGAACAACGAGAGGAAAGTCACTTTATGTTTCCCCACGAATTACTGCTGAACAGTTTCGTTATTTCGATCTAAGCCCTAAACCTATTTCGGATTTTGAAACTCAGTTTAAAGCCGGAGGATTTTCACAATTTACATGGAACCTTCTTACACAGCGCAGAGATATTCAGCCTTCGTCAGGAATCTCTATTTTTGCTTTTCTTGACAAAGCCCTAAACGATCAGGACGTGCTTATAACTTTTAGTGATGGTAATCAGGCTTTGCTGGAAATCAGAGATCGTTGGGCGGCTTATTATGGACTCATCGGATATATAGCTCCACTCAGAAAGTATAATCAGTCTCTTCGTTACGATTTTCAGGTCCTAAATCAAAGCAGTTCTCTTTTATATAGCAAAAGCACTATTATTCCGGAAAGTTTTACTGATAATGCCTTTTTAGTTAGCGCCAATTCTAATGAAACCTTTAATAATTTAGGGCGATTCAGTACCCGATATACCATTCCTATTTCTTACCCCGGAGAAGGAGGAATGCTGGTTCCGGCATACCTGCAAGCTATTTATCTTTCCGCATTTTCTCATACCATTACAAATCTTGAACAAGACAGTCTAGAAGAATTAATATCTGCGAGCAGAAGTGTTTTTGGCGCCGGTTTGCACTTTCAGTTTAACATCGCTAACCTTACTTTCGATTTTGGTTTTGGGGTTTCCTTTGAGCCCACGCGTAATAACGCTAAATTTGTTTTTGGTGACTTCTAATGTCTATCCTTTTTTTTAAAAAATATCTGTTTTTTTTAGCTACTCTTATCTTTGTTAGCTGTGGCCAAAAAAAGCCTGACTCTCCACAAGACGCTCCTATCGGCAATAGAAAAAGTCCGATCGCTATTTCCTCCATAAAACATGAAAACACATATCTAAAGGTTGTTTATGGACAACCATATCGAAAGGGCCGAACAATTTTTGGTGAATGGGAACCTTACGGACAAGTTTGGCGAACCGGTGCTAACGAAGCAACTGAAATTACCGTTACCGAGCCTGTTCTAATGAACATGGTTGTTGTAGATGCCGGCACTTATTCTCTTTTTACTATTCCAAATAAAGAGAAATGGACGGTGATTTTGAATAACGGGCTAGGACAATGGGGTGCATTTGATTACAACGAACAATTAGATGCGTATAGGTTTGATGTTCCTGTTCAGTCGCTAGAAACCCCTGTTGAGGCTTTCGCTATCTCTTTTTCAGATCTGAATGGGTCTTCAACTGTAATGACAATGAGTTGGGACGTGGTTAAAATTGAGATTCCAATTCGGTTTTATTAATACCATAATGCTGCTCAATGGAAAAAGGACTTGAAGAAAAAACCGGCAAAACCTTAAGTCACTGGGTTGATATTGTTAAAAAACAAAAGCTTGAAAAACACGGACAAATAATTTCCTTTCTTAAATCAGAACACGGTTTTACTCATGGTTTTCCTAATTTTGTTGCTCATAAAGCCCGGAAGTCTGATGCCGGGTCTCAGAATGCTGATGAGTTGTTAACAGCACAATACTCAAAAGGCAAAGAGCACCTAAAGCCTATTTATGATAAAATTCTTTCTCACGTCTTGGTATTTGGCAATGATATTGAAGTCGCTCCAAAAAAAGCCAATGTTAGCTTGCGCAGAAAAAGACAATTCGCTTTAATTCAGCCTACAACAAAAAGCAGGGTTGACCTTGGTATTAAACTCAATGAAGCAGAGCTAACGGATCGTCTGGAAACATCCGGTCCGTTTGGGTCAATGTGTACGAACAGGGTTCAACTAACTGATGTTTCTCAGGTTGATTCCGAATTAATAGAATGGATTAAAACAGCTTATGAACAAGCAGGATAATTAGTTTTCAACCAATTTTAATAATTCTTCGGGAACCTCAATATCCATTCTAAGAACCTGTGATGCATGTGTTTTACCTTGAGCATCCAGCTTTAAAGAAACTGTTCCTCCTCCACCAAGGCTTTCATTCAATATAAAATTTAATGCTCCGATATTAGGAAGTTCATAGCGCTCAACTTTTCCTTTGCACACGTACTTCATGTGTTCTTTTACTTTTTCTGAAGTTAATTCCTTTTTGAGAAAAGGATAGATATCCGGGTGGCGCGCTATAATTCCCACGTTTGATCCGTTTCCTTTATCTCCACTTCTACCGTGAGCTATCTTAAGTAATTTTACCTGAGGCATTCTTCTATTTTTGAGTTTACCTATAATACAAAATAAGTGTGTTTTTATCGACAGGCTATCTGTTCCGTTTTCAGGTTTCGATTTTTACATTTTCGAAAACTTCGTGCGGCGGCTCTGTTCCTGACCAGTAGAACAATACAATGGTGTCTCCGGCTTCGTACTCGTAAATATCTTTTGCTTTGAGCCTCCTAACAGTGTTTGGTAAAAGCTTGTTTTCTTCTGTTGATACAGGAGCCCAATCTATTACCGCTAATATATCTTGTTCAAATGCTGCATAGTAAAAGGTTTCAGATGTTCCATTTTCTATTACCAGTTCATTACTGTCCCAGCGGTAGGTAATTTCATTATTTTCGTTTTCAAATGCTGAACAGGAAAAAAAAGGGGTTATAAGAATAAATAAATACGCTATTTTCAATTGACTCTTATTAGTTTGGTTTTTTTTTTAACTAACATAATTTATCGAAATTGTACGATTCTTCATTTTTGATCAAGCTGGTTCAGGCTAAAATGCCTTTTGGCAGGCATAAAGGATGGTTTATAACAGATCTGCCTGTGACTTATCTGGAATGGTTTCAGCGAAAAGGATTTCCTTCAGGAATATTGGGTCAACAGCTTTCTACTATGTTTGAGATCAAAACCAATGGTTTAGAAGATATTCTGGATCCCATAAAAAAGAAATACCGATGGAATCGTCTTCAATAATTTTTAACTAAGTAAACTCCCCAAACTTGCCGGTTGGTGTAATAGCCAACCCGTTAAGCTATATCTCGGTACGTTCGTGAGTAAAACCTCATGTTCAACCACATCACTTTTAAAAAGAAGCATTCTTTTTGCTATTGGCTCTACAGTAAATCCTCCTTCCTCATTACTAACTTTAAGCTCTCCGCCATCTCCTTCTTTCCAGTCTTTATTTAGATATATAAGCACTGTAATTTGACGATTATTTCTTTTGTTAAATTGGTCTATATGTTTCTCATATTTTGAACCGGTTGGATATTTAGCCAGATGAAACTCAGATCCTGATAAGCTTATGAAGCAATACATTCCAAGTTTTTCTCTTAATTCTTCCATCAAGTTAAAAAAGGGCGTAAGTGGAGCGTCTCTTTTGGGATCTAACCAATAAATAAGATCTCCTCGTATTTCTTTCTTTATTTGATAATCCAGACTGGTTCCTATTCCTGCTTTTTTGAGCCGTTCATTTTCTTCAATAACAGAGAAAAAGTCCATGATTGTTTTATATAGTTCGTCAGAAATGAAATCATCTACAATTACAATATCATTTTCGGCTAGCTCATCCATCCATGAGATCCACTTTTCTTCAGAATAAACCATGGTTTCTTTTTTTAATCGAGTAATTGGTATCTGGTTTAAGAAAGGCTATAAACCATGCTAACCATTTAGTTAGGTAAATTTAAAATACACTTTTTTGGGCCACAAAAAGACACTTTTATTTAAGGAGGGAAAAAATATTTATCTTTACATGTAACATATTTTTTACATCACGTAAAGAAAACCCGACACCTAAAATAATTCTAAATTCTATGTCTAAACAAGAAATTCTTTCATGGACCTCATTAGCAACTTCTTCTTCATTCTTATTCTTTTATGTTCTCTTTAATTTTGGATTGCCCGGAACTGTTGAGAGTTACTCAGGAACATTTGTTAAAACCTTCTTCAATTTATTTTGGATTGCCGTAGTTGTAGAAATCATTGTTGAGATCAGTGAAGGAAACAAAAAAGTTCAAAAAGATGAACGTGATTTTATTATTGAAGCAAAAGGAATGAAAATCGGGTATAATATTTTAGTTCTTTCTATGGTAATTGCTCTCGTCCAGATATTTATATCCAATTTAAGCATTATGAGCAATTATGAATTCCCTTTTTCTCTTGAGTTGTCTAGTGTTTTTCATTTTCTGATTCTTTCTCTTTTCCTGGCCAGCGCTGTTCGTAGATCCATTATGATTTATCACTATAGAAAAGGGTACTGATATGGATGGGGGAGTAATCGTAAATCAAATTCGTAAACTTCGTTTCAATGAAAACGAAATGACCCAGCAAGAGCTTGCCGATTTAGTTGGTGTTACTCGCCAAACTATAAATGCCATTGAAGCAGCAAAATATTCTCCTTCATTAGAATTGGCTTTTAAAATTTCTCTCGTTTTTGATAAACCTATCGGTGAGGTTTTTAAATATAAAATAGAGTCTTAGAAGACTTCTTGTTTTAGATCTTTATTAGTTGCTGTAGAGTCATATACTACTGTAAAATTGATTCTCCCCAGAATCATATCATCATTAGTTGTTACATCTACCTTCCATTTCCCTTCCAGAATATTGGTTTTATAAGTATAGCCGCGATAACCGCCGTCTCTTCCACCTGTTATCTGAAATTCAATTTTGTCTGAGGTTTCCCATTCCCCGCTTTGTTCATTCTTCCATTGCCAATGATGATTCACTCTTTTCTTTAGATCTGCAGGAGCAAAAATTGATGTAAAGATAAAAAGACTGTCTCCGGGATTATATCTCGTTTCATTATTAAAAGGAGAGAAGAGCCCGCTTTTCTGATAGGTTACCTTATACGTTCCGTTGTTCTTTTCAATGTTATGAGCAACAATTCCTTCTTCCATTGCCAAGGGAACCGGCGGAATTAAGTTGAAGAAATAAAAAATATTTATGGTTGCGTAAATTATCAGGATAAGATTAATCAGCTTTGTTTTGTTTAATTCCTTTCTGGTTGACGGACTTTTACCATAAATGAACATTACTAAAATTAAAGTACTGGACAGGCTAAGTCCTCCCGAAATCAGGAAAATGAATGTGTTCATTGTATTTACCAATACCGGAATAAAAAAGGTGAAGAATGTAAAGTTCACAAAAAAGTACGTTCCAAATTGAAGGTACTTGTTGGATATTCTCTTCTTCAAAAGTTCGTTCGCAAATAAAAGCACAACCAGAATAATGAAAAACGATACTGTTTTTGTAAATGAAACGCTTCTTGAAAAAAAGATTACATATGCACTGCATAATCCTCCTATAAAAAATTGTATTGCCAGCGGAAAGTAATCTTCATAACGTTCTAGAAACGTGTTTTTCCACTTATCGTCATCAACAAGGTTAAACAAGTACAGACTCAGGCTCAGTGATAAAAGATACACACAAATTATAATCTGGTCATATAACCTGTCAATACTTCCAAGCGTGAGGGAGTCCCAGGTAAAGCCCAAAACAAAGAAAACTACCGGGGCGCTTTTTTTATGTTTCCTGATAAATGCTCTAAATCTTGATATTTTTATCATTCAATTCTTTTCTTCATTGACGGCTTGAAAATACAAATCTGCCTCCACATTATTTGTTAATAATAAAGCCTGATTTTGCTTTTAAAAGCTCAATTTAGTTCTTTTGTCTAATCAATTATTCTAATGTCTCTACTATGCCTAAAATTAATGTAACCCGATCCGCTACAATTAATTCCCCAATAGATAGTGTTTACTCAAAACTAAACGACTTCAATCATTGGGCATCTTGGTCTCCCTGGTTGATAATGGAAGACGGAGTAACCGTAAATATCGCTGAAGACGCAAAATATTATTCCTGGAAAGGAAGCCGCGTTGGAGAAGGGAATATGAGCATAACTTTAGAAGACGGCAGTAATAACATAGAGTATGATCTCACTTTTTTAAAGCCGTGGAAATCTGAAGCTAAGGTTAAGTTCATGCTTTCTGATAATAATGAAAGGACTACGGTTACTTGGAGCATGGACAGCAAGCTTCCTTTTTTTATGTTCTGGATGAAGAAAATGATGGAAGGATTTATTGGGATGGATTATGAGCGTGGCTTAAATATGCTTAAAGATTATATCGAAGTTGGCGAAGTAAAATCCAATTTGGAGTGGAAAGGAGAGTCTGATTTCCCCGGAACCCAATATATAGGAATAAAAACAACCTGCCGCATTGATAAGATGGATGAAGCTATGCCTGATGATTTTGCAAAAATAGAGCTCTTTATTAAGAATAATGAAGCACTTGCTACCGGAGCAGCATATAGCATTTATCACAACTGGGATATTGTAAAGCGCCAAGCCACATACACAGCTTGTGTTGGGGTGACCTCGATACCTGAAGACTTGCCCGAAGATTTTGTATCAGGAGAAATTCCTGCAACCAGAGTCTACACTCTCCGTCACACCGGAAAATATGACCATCTAGGAAATGCCTGGTCTACAATGATGGCAATGGCTAGAGGCAAGGAATTTAAAACAAAACGGGGAATTCATCCCTGGGAGCAGTACATTACTAATCCCCAAGAAACCGAAAGCGATGCTCATATTACCGATGTAGTATTCGCCATTAAATAAAATTACACTTTATATTAGTTGATTTACAAGAAAAACCGCCGGCCTAAAAAGCTGCAGATAATTATTATTGTCTCCCTTTTTTTCTGTTTCTTTGTTTCCTTTCCTCTGTGGACAAACGACCGCTTATTTCCTGTTCTTCCCGTTTTAGATTTTTTAGTTACCGGAGGATGGGTTCATTTTTGTTTTCTGAGCATACTTTTCGTTTCAGGACTGCTCTCTATTTTGGATTTTAAATTCTCTACTCATTCCTTAGTATTATTTCTTTCTTTTTTAGTGATATTTTGCCTTCAGGACCAGAATCGTTGGCAACCGTGGGTGTATATCTTTTTTGTGCTCTTGTGCTTTATCTTGTTGCACAGACTTCAAGTCTTTACAGAAAAAAGTTTGCTCACTTTATTTAGAATTTCCTTCATTGGCATTTATACCTGGTCTGGTCTTCATAAATTAAATGCCGGTTTTATTTCTGAAATTCTTCCTCAGCTTCCTGTTCCAGAGCTCGGCGTTCTTGGGTATTCAATTCCTTTGATGGAAGCTTTAATGGGCATTGGGTTAATTTTAGTTTCTACAAGGAAATTTTCTGTATTTCTGCTTCTGGCAATGCATTTTTTGATTCTGTTTGAAGTAATTCTTGGTTCTTTTACTTATAACACAATTATAATACCCTGGAATCTTGGAATGATGGTCTTATTGGTTTTATTGTTTTGGAATAAAGAAACCATCCATATTATTAGTAATCAATACCTTACAAAAGGCTTAGCTATTTTGCTTTTTTTAATTTTGCCTGCTGGTAACTTTTTTGATCTATGGCCCGGTTATCCCTCTTTTAATTTATTTTCCGGAAAAAACGACCGTGCTTTTCTTTATGTAGATGAAACTTTTAAATCAAACTTTAAGGAAAAAACACATCTAAAATTCGATGAGGAAAATAAGATATCTGTTCATTCTTATTCTTATTCCGAATTAAACGTTCCTTTCTATTCCGAACGTGATGCATACATTTCTCTTTTTAATACCCTTTGTACCCGATCTGAGCATGAGTTTTCAATTGTGATGGAAATTCAAACTCTCCCTTCACTTTTAAATAATGAATGGGAAACAGAATCTTTTTTTTGTGACCAGTTTAGATAGTTATTAAATCAATCAGTTCTTGGGCGACAGGAAAATCATAAGAAAAGTGAGAAATTTATTTTTTGTTGGAATTAGAAATGCAGATTTTTTTGTCTTTATTAGGCCAAGACAAACTATCTTTACTACATGAAGTTTTTTTCATCACAGATCTCTTACTTTATTTCTAATAAGAATACGAAGGTTAATATAGCACGCCTTCTCAAGTTTCTTGGTATTCTTGTTCTTCTCATCACCATTTATGGAGTCCTTTTCCATATAATTATGGAAAGAGAGGGTCAGCAACACAGCTGGATGACAGGATTTTACTGGACTCTGGTAACCATGAGTACACTGGGTTTCGGAGATATAACCTTTACTTCTGATCTGGGGCGTTTCTTTTCAATGGTGGTTTTAGGTTCAGGTATTATCGTTCTGTTGATAATGTTGCCCTTTACCTTCATAGAATTCTTTTATGCTCCGTGGATGGAAGCGCAATCACGCGCAAGAGCTCCCAAAGAACTTCCTCCAACTACAAAAAACCATGTGGTTATTGCCAGCTTTGATCCCATTACAAAAGCCCTTGTTGAAAAACTTAAACAATATCACAAGGAATATGTGCTTTTGGTTCAGGACCTGACAGAAGCTCTGGAATTGTTTGATAACGGATACAGAGTTATGGTTGGTGAAGCTGACAATCCCGAAACTTATCGTAAGCTACAAATTCATCAGGCGGCAATGGTGGTTACCAACGGCTCTGATATGTTCAATACTAACGTAGCTCACACTGTAAGAGAAAACAGCGAGCATATTAAAATTATTGCTACTGCCAACTCTCACGATTCTATTGATATTCTGAAACTCGCCGGATGTGATCATGTGCTACATATGGGAAATCTTCTTGGAAGGGCTTTATCGAGGCGGGTGCTTGGACAGGATGCCCGTGTTCATACCATTGGAAGACTTGGAGATATTGTAATTGCTGAAGCCACTGCTTACGACACTCCGCTTGTTGGAAAAACACTTCGTGAATCACAACTCAGGGAAAAACTTGGAATCAATATTGTTGGAATTTGGGAACGAGGACATTTTCTCGGCTCTCATCCGGATACCGTGATCAGCGAACAAAGTGTGATCATGATGGCCGGTTCTGTAGATCAACTTCGAAGATATGATGAGTTGTTTGGTATCTATGCCATAAGTGAAGAACCTGTGATTATTATTGGAGGAGGGCGTGTGGGTAGAGCAGCTGCTTATCACTTAAAGCGCCGGAATATCAAATTCAAAATTGTTGATAAGAATCCCGACCGAATTCTGAATGAAAAGAATTTCATTCTTGGAGATGCCAACGATATCAATACGCTTAAAAAAGCCGGAATTGACAAGGCTCATAGTGTCATAATCAGTACTAATCAGGATGATATTAATATTTATCTCACTATTTACTGTCGCCACCTTCGCCCAAATATTCACATTGTTGCCCGTTCCACTCTGGAAAGAAATGTGAGTTCGTTACATCGCGCCGGAGCCGATTTTGTAATGTCTTATGCAACGATGGGAGCCAACGCCATTTTCAATATTTATGAAGACAATGATATTATTATGATCGCCGAAGGACTGAATGTATTCAGTTTAAAAACTCCTTCTAAGATTGCCGGTAAAACGATCATCGAAGCGGACATCCGTCACAACACTGGATGTAATGTAATTGCCTATACCAGAGATGGAGAACAGATAATTAATCCTGATCCTACAGATCCTATTCCGGAAAACAGCGAACTTGTCTTGATAGGAGAAACTGAGGCTGAAGAGCGGTTTATTCAAATGTATGCTGATTAAATATCAGCGGTTTATTTTATTGGTGCAGATGCGGTTCTCGCTTTAACGGGAGACTTGATATACAGATCCTTTTTGTGCAATATCTCTATTCTGTATCAACTAACTCGAAAGGAAGCTTTTTTAACTTCGAAATTCCTGAATTCTTATCTGTGAATTTAATGGTTAGTTCGTATTTGCCCGCTTCCCTGTCTACCAATTCAAATTCTAAACTTTCTCTTATTTGACTCGATGATCCTTGATAATTTGCTGTAACTGAATTCTTTTTGCTTCTTCTAAATACTCCCAGTCCTCTTTTCTTTTCCTCTACGCTAAGCTCAATACTCAGGTTTGATATTTGTTCTGAATTCAGTGAAAGATTTACTGCCTGAAAATGAATAAACAAGTTTGAGAAGTCTGGTATTTTATCATCAATAGCTATCAGGAATGGAATTTCATCCTGAAAATTAGCTTCACCCAACTGGTAACCTAACATCACGTCCGAAAGATCAAATTCATTAACAGGTTTTGGGTTATTCGTTTCACTAATATCAAATTTTCCCGAGGCCAAAAGGGATTTTGGAAGCAGGCTATCTCCGGGTTCGTTTGACTCTAGTTTATCATACAGCTGAATTGAAAAGGCAATATTTTCGTAGTTAAATTTGGATGATACTTTAAAAATTGACTGAGCAGGATGAGCCATTGCTTTTGTTAAAAGTGGAAGTTCCGGATCATCGATCATTTTCTGAAGTCCCATCAGGTCTTCGTTCAACAAAGAAACTGAATGAGTTATTGAGTAATCTTTTAGGTCTTCTCTTTCCTGCTTCGACATATAGTCCAGCATTCTTGGCAAAGGGTAGCTGTTCATTACATAAAATGTAAATGGTTCTCCTTCTTCGTCATAGAATCCATATTCACGAACATCTACATCAATCTCATCCAGGGATTTAAAATACGTTGACTCTGATGTTGGAGCATCCATACTAATTCTATGCATTTCTGCTTCTTCTTTTCTAACAAAAGGAAAAACCCAACCTCCATCTGTATAGAATTTAACAGTAGTCATACCCTCGGTTGGAAAAGAAAGAATTTGATTTAATTCAATAAATTGACCGGAAAAATAACTATCAAAAGTACTCAGCTGTTCCAGATAACTGTGTAGTAAAAAAAATCCCGGAGTATAGGTGCCCCCCGGAGCGGAATAGCCTTTTGATTTATTGAACGCAAATGATGGTATAAAATCTGAAACAACTTCTATTTCCTGAAAAGAAAGTGTCGAATTTTTTTCTCCGAAGATCTTAACAAGCCTTCCCTCATTTGATAGAAAGGGATATATCCACACTTCATATTCTGCAGGATAATGGCTCTTCAAAATTTCTTCCAGAAGTTTTTTTACTTCATCGCTCGATGGGTCAGCAACTGTTGCTACACTTGAATAAATCACTCCGGTATCATGCTCCAGTGTCCCTTTGAATATCAATTCTGGTCTTCCATACTTTATGTAAAGCTTAGCCCTGTCGTCTGTACCAAATATTGTATTATCAGCTTTAGTAAAATATTCTTTTGAATAAACTATTCTTTCCCAGTGTTCAATCAACCGTTCATTTGTTCTTGTCCCTGGAGTTGGGTCCATACTTTCCCATTTTCTCAATATAGCATTAGCAGCATGGTGGGTGTCTTTTTTAAGAAGCTTTTCAATATCATCGAATTCATATTCATCGAAAATTGGTTCGTTCTTGAGGATCTCCTTCCTTAAAAAATCTTCTTTTTCACCTTCCCCGGTTGAAGAAAGTGCCCAGTAATACATTTCTGTAGCAGCTTGATAAAAACTGGTCATTCGGTTTCTGGCAACCAATTCAATAAATGTACTTCCTATTCTTGGGTCTATTAGTGATGTGTCTTTTATTTCGTAAAAAGCATCAACCCATGTTTGTAGCGCTTCTTCTAAATCTCCCTCATGGTATAATTCTATTCCTTTCTCATAATGATCTTCATTGGTCGTCTGAGCATAAAGAAAAGAAGAGTAGAGCAATAGTAATACTACAAGTACGGATCTTCTCATTGTTGGGCGATAAGTTTAATTAAAGAAAATAATGCTTTAAAGATATCATAAGAACTTACAAATCTAAAAAAGATTGTATTTGGGAGCTTTTGGTACTAGCACCTGTGCTGATGAATAGAAGCAGCGGAACAAAAGTAAATGTCCGTTTATAAACTAAATGAAGGATATTTGAAACTCGGGGATAAATTCATTGGGAGAGGAGCTTTTTTCCTTTTCAAAGTAGAGTTTTGGAACAAGTTTTTTGGTTTTAATCACAACACATACAAAATAGAAATATAGTACCGCTCGCTCACTGTATTGTTGTTAGTACTTTTTGAAGTAACAATGAATTCGGAGTTTCTTATCAGGTTCAATGCAGCTTCGTCACAACCCCCACCAATTCCTCTGGTAACTCTGGTCTTTTCAATTTTACTTTGTTCTGAAACGTCAATATAAATCCTTACAACACCTTCTATTCCTGCTCTTTGTGCTACTTGTGGATAATTAATGAATTCTTTATTCACCTTTATCTCAATATGATCAACAGGAAATCCTTGTTCGGTTAATAATTCCCCAACTACAACTTTGGATCCGGATTCAGTATAGAATTCTGTTCCTTTAAAACTCGCCGTTTTATTTGTAGAAACACACCCTGATAAAGCAATTAAAGGGAGAATAACTACTAGTATGGTTGATTTTAGATTTATCATCCTTTTGTATGTTTATATTTCGTTGATAATTTCACCTGTATTAAAGAATAAGGTCATCCCTAATTTATTTCGGGATCTTACGGAATGGCTATATTTTAGACTCCAAAATCAATGTCTTAATTTCTCAGACTAATCTACTAATTCTAAATATTCGGAGTTAGTAAGAAAATAGACATAGCCTTTGCTCTTGATTAGTAAGATATATTCAAGATCTATTCCTCACAAAGATCCTGAAACAAGTTCAGGATGATCCATGATGTGATTTTCAATTTTATTCTTCAAAGAAGTCTTTAGTACAAGAACTGTGATAAGTTAGTCTATTAATTTTGTTTTAGAGTTCCCAATCCGTCCAAAAACTCTTTCTCATAAATTTTACCGTTACTCTTGTGCTTTTGATTAATTCGTACTCATTATCTTTATTCTTTTTAGTTGAAAAAATACAGATCATTAATCTATCTGAATCCTTATAAGGCTTATTTAATTTGAATAAATATGATTCCCCGGGAGTTAACAATATTGCTTCATTTAAAGAGCTATCATTTAAACTTTCTTCTATCACGACTTCACTGCCTTGATAAATTTTTAAGTAATAGGCTTCTTCATAAGGATTATAAACATCAAACTGACCTTCTTTTGGAATGAGAAAACAGGAACAAAAAAGAAGAACTGTTAATAGAGATAATTTTCTCATTTCTTTTTATTTATCTCATCTCTTATTTCAAAAAAATCAAATATTGTATAAACAAAAAGTCCCAGTCCAAATATAGCTCCGCCCATTCCAAGAGAATATATTCTCACATCCATATCAATCATATTATTCCATTTAGAATACATGTAAAAACCTGCTCCTAAGGAAATTAATAAGCTTCCAATCAATAATACTAAACTCTTCCTTTCTATATCCTCTAACTCTTCTAAACTTCTTTTTTTGAAAGGTATTTCTTTCTCAACTTTAGGTTCAAAAGGTTCTATTTCAGTAAATCTTATTCCTTTATCCCAGTTTTTATTACCACCTAAAAAGTCTGATACTAATTTCTTGCATATATTTTTTGAAACTGGTTGAACGGACTGTTTAATCTTATGAAGTTTCTCTACATATAAATGAAATTTATTAAGTCCATATATTTCAATTCTTATTGACGAACGAAAATTTTTCTTTATAACTAAATATCTCTTCTCTTTCCCTTTTAACTCTTCAAGCCTTGATAGAATTATTTCCTTTGATACAGATTCATGTATTTCTCCATCCCAAAGCTCTAATTCAAAACTCATAATCCTTAATTCTTAATTACACTCCCTACCTCAAAAACCTCTTCTCCTAATTCCTCAGCTTTTGCTTTTACTTCAGCAGCTTTATCTGCTGAAACCACACAAACCAATCCAATTCCAAGATTGAACGTTGCCTGCATATCTTCTTCAGGTACATTTCCTATTTCTTGAATCAATTTGTAAACCGCAGGACGTTCCCATCCTTGCCAATTAATATCTAAAGACAATCCTTCAGGTAAAATTCGTTTGGTGTTTCCTACCATTCCGCCACCGGTTATGTGAGAGAAACCGTTTACGCCATCCATTTCTTTTAACTCTGATATCAATCCTAAATAAGATCGGTGAACTTGCAATAGTTCTTCTGCAACGGTACATCCAAGTTCTTCTACATGATCATTTACATCGTACTCACTGAATAACACTTTTCTTGCAAGTGAATATCCATTGGTGTGTAAACCCGAACTTTTGAATCCAAGAAGAACATCTCCTTTTTCAATTCCTGCTCCGTTAATCACTTTGTCTTCATCTACAATTCCGACAATGGTTCCCGCCAGATCGAATTCACCTTCCCCGTAAATATCCGGCATCTCGGCAGTTTCACCACCTATCAAAGCCACATTGTTTTCTTTGCACGCTGTAGCAAAACCTTTGATTACATCATAACCCACATTTTGCTCAAGTTTTCCGGTAGAAAAATAATCCAGAAAGAACAAAGGAGTTGCCCCACAAACCGCAATATCATTCACGCAATGGTTTACCAGATCTTGTCCAACGGTATCATATTTTCCGGCCTTGAACGCCACTATCAATTTGGTTCCAACACCATCCACAGAACTTACAAATACAGGATTTTTAAAAGCTCCCATATCCGGTTTAAAAAATCCACCAAAACCACCAATATTGGAAAGCACCGCAGGACCATGAGTCTCTTTAACTACTCCTTTTATAGAATTAACAAGCTCTTCTCCGGCTTTGATATCTACGCCTGAATCTTTGTATGTAAATGTCTTTTTTGTCATTTGATAGAGTTTTTAAAATAAATTTTATCAGTTCGGACCCACCCCCTCAATCCCCTCAATCGGAGGGGAAGCTCGTTGTTACAGATCTTTACCTTACAAGTTCAATATGAGCTAAGTGATGATTTCCATGCCAAGCATACATCGCTAAGGCATTTATAAGTTTATAATTAATTCCCGATTCCGGATGTTGAAATGTTCGATTCCAATCATCTTTTTTAATTGTTTTAAAGATAGCAACCCACTTTAAGTGAACTGCTTCCAGAAAATTTAATCCTTCTTCAACACTCATCAGCTCATAATCACCTAAAACTGCCCAGGCAGCTTCATTGTAGGGACGAATCGTAGGATTTTCTTCTGTCATAGCAAGTTTGAATCTGCACAATGAATTCAGGTGGCTGTCTCCCAAATGATGTATAACCTGAACGGGAGTCCAACCATTTTCTCTGTACGGAGTATTCAATTGCTCTTCTGATAATTCAGAAACAAGAGCTCTTACTTTTGAAGGAAGTTCTTTGATCTGTTCGATGTACATTTCTGCATCATTCAGATCGTGATCTTTCTCGTAATCAAAATTTCCAATAGGGTATCTTTTATCCATGAGATCAGGATTTTTTTATTGCTTAAATATACGTTCTTATAAAACTCTTTGAGAATCCTTTTTCTCACTTCTTATCCACATCCTAAAAGACAAATAAAATGAGATTTATAAATTTAATATATAGTAGTAGAAAGTGTGGATTTGTGGATAACAAAGTTATTCTTTTTCTCTACATCGCTTGACAAAACATTGTGGATATTAATGTTGATATATTTCTTATAAAAAACAGTAATTTATAAGACGATATTTTTTGTTATCAACAAGTGTATCTGTTTTGTACATATAAATCAGCTGAAGCTCTTCAACAGCAAAAGTTATTCTTTTTGAATGTTGATTAGGTGAACAAATTGTGGAAACTTGTTGAGAACTTTGAACGATTTTAGTTATCCAGTTTTTGTTAGTAAGTATTCCACATAGTAATCCACATAATTTTAGTATATGAAAGTTGTAATTCAGCGCGTAAAATCGGCATCGGTAACCGTCAGAAATGAAATTACCGGAGCTATTGAAGAGGGTTTATTATTACTGGTGGGAATCCATCAGGATGATACTAAAGAACAACTGGAATGGATGTGTGAGAAGATCCTGAAGCTGCGGATATTTGAAGATGAAGAAGAAAAAATGAATCTTTCGGTCAGTGATGTGGGCGGAGGACTTTTAGTAGTGTCGCAATTTACATTATACGGTAATACAAAAAAGGGAACGCGACCAAGTTTTATAGAAGCAGCCAAACCGGATAAAGCTGAGCCGATGTATGAGGAAATGATCTCTTATTTTAAAGAACATTCGGATCTAAGTATTCAAACCGGAAAGTTTGGTGCAATGATGGATGTTGAATTAATAAACGATGGTCCGGTTACACTGATATTGGAGAAGTGATTTGGCTGTAATTTTCATTTTTATTGATGGAGTAGGAGTAGGGAATGAAGGCAAAGAAAATCCTTTCCTCATAGATTCTTATGAAAGCTTTCAGATCCTTTCCGGAGAGAATTTTTTTAAGAATGGAAAAAGAGTACAATCTTCAAATCAATTATATAAGGCGATCGATGCTAATCTTGGGGTTGAAGGACTTCCTCAAAGCGGAACAGGGCAAACAACTCTATTTTCTGGCAAAAATGCGTCCAAAGTTATTGGAAAGCATTTTGGTCCATTTCCTCATTCCGGAATAAAACATTTACTGAAAGAGCAGAGTGTTTTTCAGGCGGCTAAAGAAGAGGGAAAGAAACCATATTTCATGAATGCATATCCTCCTATTTTCTTTGAGCACGCAAATCGGAGAAATAGATGGAGCTGTACAACGCTCATGACCAAAAGTGCTGAAATGCATTTGAATTCTACGGATGATATTCTGGCAGAAAAAGCACTGACTGCAGAGATCGTCCAAAATGCCTGGCGAGAAAGATTGGATATAAATATTCCAAAAATCACAGCAACGGATGCAGCAAAACGATTACTGAATATTGTTCCGGATCACGATCTGGTTTTGTACGAATATTATCTTACTGACAAAGCCGGCCATAACAAAAGCATCGATGATGCCCGAAGAGTTCTTCAACCATTGGATGAATTTCTGCTGCATATTATCAAACACAAAAGAAGTGGAGATGTATTGGTTATAACCAGTGACCATGGAAACCTGGAAGATCTGTCAGTAAAAACTCATACACGAAATGAAGTCCCTCTATTTGTAATGGGAGAAGGAATTGAGCACTTTAATGATGTGGAGAGCTTGGTTGGGGTTAAGGATGGAATTCTAAAGATATTAAAGTAATTCTCCCTTCGAAAGGAGATGATTCAATCGACAGTTCTCGATTGAATCCGAGGGATGTTGGATTTATGAGTTAGCTCATATTGTATTTCGATTCCTGTACTTTTGTGCCGACAAAAGTACCAAAAACTCCCGACAAGAATTATTGGCGCGAACTCC
>DEXK01000014.1:0-165494 GCA_002364085.1 Balneolaceae bacterium UBA3186
GGATTATTAACAAGTCAATTTTTTTAAGTGAATTATCTAACTTCTACAAGGATGATTTTGAATCAAAAACTCAATTACCCTAAAAGCCCTTTTACCTTCAATAATTCCGCATTCAGGATTGCGCCACCGGCAGCTCCGCGGATAGTATTATGAGCCATGGCAACGAAACTGATATCAAACACTTCAGATTCACGAAGTCTACCCATATGCAATTGCATGCCACCTTCCTGATCCGCATGGAGTCTGGGTTGAGGATATCGGTCATCTTCATGAAGTTTGATCACTTCTTTGGGTGAAGAAGGAAGATCCAGATCGGCAATCGGGTTTTCCCAGTTCTGAATTGCTTGTTTTACTTCGTCGATGGATGAAGGAGTTTTTTTCAATTTTACGGTTGCCGAGATCATATGTCCATTGATGGCAGGAACACGGGTTGCGGTAGCACTCAGATTAATTTGTGGTTCAGAAAGTTTTCCATCTTTAAGATCAGATAATAGTTTCTGAGTTTCCGGTTTGATCTTAGGCTCTTCTCCTGAAATAAAAGGAACAACATTTCCTAAAATATCGAGACTTGGAACTCCTGGGTACCCTGCTCCGGAAATAGCTTGCAATGTGGTTAATACAACGGTATCAATTCCGAAATTATCATGTAAAGGTTTTAGAGCTAATGACAAGGGAACGGCAACACAGTTGGGATTGGTAACGATCCAACCGGAGCCATCTGCTGTAAATTCCTGAGTTTTGATGAGGTCTATATGATCAGGATTTACTTCCGGAACCAAAAGCGGAACGGTTTCATCCATACGGAAATTCTTAGCATTGGAAATTACAGGAATTCCCGCTTTAGCAAACGCTTCTTCGATCTCACCGGCAACAGATGA
This sequence comes from Balneolaceae bacterium UBA3186, assembly GCA_002364085.1. GTDB lineage: Bacteria > Bacteroidota > Rhodothermia > Balneolales > Balneolaceae > Balneola. The sequence goes on from DEXK01000014.1 coordinate 879, forward strand.
ATCCAGACCGGAGAATACAAAATCAACGTTTCTGAATTCCTCGGGTTTACAATTAGCAACAGTCATTTCTGCTATTGAAGAGGGGAGATTAACATCTTCGATCCAATTAGCGGCCTCTTTGTATTTTTTACCGGCAGAGCGTTCTGAAGCACCCAAAGCATCAATTTCAAACCAGGGATGATCTCGAAGTAAACGAATAAATTTTTGTCCAACGGCGCCTGTAGCACCTAAAATACCAACTTTCATTAAAGTAATTAGGAATAGGTTAATATGTGAATTAGGAATACAAAATAGATATTCCTAATTCCTAATTCCTAATTAATCATCTAAAAAAGGAATTAATTGGATGATTATATCGATAATGGTAATTGTAAATCGTTATCTTTAAAGCTTATTCAAAATCAAAAAAAATAGTTAGAGCTTAATGTCGAACTTAGATAGCCTGGACAAGATCGTTTCACTGGCAAAAGCACGTGGTTTCATTTTTCAATCTTCAGAAATCTATGGCGGACTCAGCGCTGTATATGATTACGGCCCTTTAGGTGTGGAATTGAAGAACAATATCCGCAATACCTGGTGGAAAGAAATGACGCAGCGACATGATAACATTGTTGGTATTGATGCGGCTATCTTCATGCATCCGAAAGTGTGGGAAGCCAGCGGCCACGTAGGCGGATTTAACGATCCCATGATCGATGACAAGCAGTCCAAGAAACGCTACCGCGCAGATATGTTGATCGAGCAGTATATCGCTAAGCTGGAAAAAGATGGCAAGCAGGATGAGGCTGATAAAATTCAGGAGCAGTTAGATACTACAGGAACTCGCAAAAGTTTAACAGAAGACCTGTATGATATTATCATGGAAAACGAAATTCGTTCTCCCGACTCCGGCGCTTTCGACTGGACCGAAGTTCGTCAGTTTAACTTGATGTTCAAGACTCAGTTTGGCTCTACATCTACAGAAGAAGACGGTGTGTATTTACGTCCTGAGACTGCACAGGGAATTTTTGTGAATTATAAAAATGTACTGGACACAGCCAGAGTTCAGGTTCCTTTTGGAATTGCTCAAACTGGAAAGGCATTCAGGAATGAAGTAGTAGCCCGACAGTTTGTATTCCGTATGAGAGAATTCGAACAAATGGAGATGCAGTATTTTGTAGAGCCGGGTACAGATGGAGATGCTTATGAAGAATGGTTGGAAAAGAGATTAGCCTGGCACAAAAGCATTGGGATCAGAGAAGAGAATTTAAGAACTGCTCCGCATCCGGAAGATAAGCTTGCTCACTACGCCAGAGCAGCTGCCGACATTCAGTATAAATACCCGATCGGCTGGCAGGAAGTGGAAGGAATCCATAATCGCTCTGATTTCGACCTTACTCAGCATCAGGAATTTTCCGGAAAGAAACTTGAGTATTACGATCAGAAGAATCAAAAACGATATATGCCGTATGTTATCGAGACTTCTGTTGGACTTGATCGTTTAACACTTATGGTTCTTTGTGATGCGTACCGTGAAGAGGAAGTAGAAGGAGATTCCAGAACGGTTCTGAAGCTGGATCCGAGATTAGCTCCTGTACAAGTTGGAGTTTTCCCGCTGATCAAAAAGCCTGAATTGCAGGAAATAGCTCATAAAATTGAGAAAGAGCTTCGCGAAGATTATTCTGTTCAATACGATGAATCCGGTTCTATCGGAAAGAGATACCGAAGATTAGACGAAGCAGGAACTCCGTTCTGTATTACTGTAGACTTCGATACGATCGAGAAAGATAATCAGGTTACTATCCGATACAGAGATGATATGAGTCAGGTTCGAATTCCTATTGAGAAAGTTGGAGAGGTAATTCAGAAGGGAATTAAGGATTGGAAGGTTAGTTAGATAAATTTCCGGGAAGGTCGATAATTACTTTAGTGCCTTTTCCGGGAGTACTTTCTATTTGTAATTTACCATTCATAATTTCTATGTATTTGGCAGCTGCCTTAAGGCCAAACCCGGTTCCTTTTTCGTCATTAGTGCCAGCGGTGGTTACCCACTCTTTGCTATAAAGGATCTTATTCAGCTTCTCCTTACTTATTCCTACTCCATTATCCTCAATTGTTGTAATGGTACGATCCCCTTTTTTTGTCAGATCGATTAAAATGGATCCGTTTTTGGGGGTGAACTTTATTGCATTATGAAGAATATTTCGTGCGACAAAAGAATAACTTCCCTGGTCTGCATAAATTGGCTGTTCTAAATTGTTTGCAACGAGATCTATATTTTTGGCCTCTATGTTGTGATGATAAAGAGCCAGAACTTGAGTCCATGTTTTTTGAGATTTGAAAAGCTCAGGTTCGATTCTTTTATTTTCGATCTGTGCTTTTGACCATTGTAAAATATCGTCCAAAAAATTAAGGAGGTTATCTACTGTTCCGGAAAGATCATGGATATAATAGCTTAATTCTTCTTTAGAAAATGATTCTAACTCGATCAGATCCAGAATTCCGTAAACACCTGAAATCGGGCTTTTGATATCATGCGCTATAATTGAAATAAGGCGGTTATTTATTTCATTTAATCTCTCCAATTCATTTCTTTGTACCTCAATTTTTTTGTAATACTGAATCAAAAGAGAGGACATAGGGTAAGAAATTACAGCCGGTATTATAGTAGATAAGGAAAGCCCAAAAGTATTTATTTTCAATCCGGTTATCATACTTACAATTAGGTAGAACGCTACAGAAATAGTCACAGAAATAACCATCACCTTCAATGGTGATAGCATAAGCTTTGCTAATGTGTCTCTTTTTGGCATCTAAGAAATTTTTTCCAACGAACATAAGTTTTTATGGTACTTGTACCAACTTACTTATTGTTAAATGATTTTACCTCTATTCGTAATTATAAAACTCATTTAAAATCGGTGCGTTCTTATTGAGTTTTACTGTTCAAGTGCCGTTCTTTACTTAAAAGTTGAGATGCTAATGGAATCATTTGTAGAATTTTTTGAGAACATCCCTACTGCATTTAGGGCAGGATTATTAGTTGGAGGGATATTTCTTTTCTGGATCATTGAAGGAGTATTTCCCCTTTTCGAGTTCGGATATAAAAAAGTTCGTCATGCCGGAATAAATTTATTTCTGAACGGATTGTTTCTGGCAATCGGATTGGCCTTTGCGGGATTGCTGGTGTGGTCGTCTGATCTGGTGACGGAAGAAGGTTTCGGAGTCCTGCAATGGATCGAAATGCCGCTATGGGCTCAGGCAATAGTTGGGGTTCTTTTACTCGATTTCTTCGGGGCGTATCTGATCCACTGGATAGAGCACAAAGTGGTTTTTATGTGGAGATTTCATTTAGTACATCACTCCGATACTACTGTTGATGTAACCACAGGTTTACGTCATCATCCGGGGGAAGCTGTATTCAGAATGGTATTTACGATCTTAGGAGTAATTCTGGTGGGCGCACCGATTTGGATCATTTTTCTATATCAAAGTATTTCGGCACTGTTTGCACATCTTACACATGCTAACATCAACATGCCCAGAAAGATCGATCGGGCGTTATCATGGATTTTTATTACGCCGTTGATGCATAAAGTTCATCATCATTACACTCAGCCTTTGACGGACACCAATTATGGGAATATTTTTTCTATTTGGGATCGCCTGCTCGGCACGTTCGCTCAGGTTGATGAAATGACTGAGTTGAAATATGGAATCGATACTCATATGGATCCCAGTGAAAATGATAATCTTGGTAATTTGTTAAAGATCCCATTTCAGCAATACCGCCCGCCTGTGGGTTCTAAGTTTGGGGAGGAAGAAGGTGATGCCAAGGAATCACAAAAACACTAAGGCTATAAATTTTTGTGGTTTAGTGTTTCTGTGGCTATACCAAACTCACTCAAATCAGAATAAGTACAATAACAAAAGCCCTAAAAAGTATTAAGCTATGTGAGAATGAAATTTGGGGATTCCTTTTCAGAAATACCTCCCGCCGACAGGATCTAAGTTTGGAGATGAAGATAGAAGCTATTCTTCCAGCTGTTCTAACGCGTCTTGATAAACCGTCATCATAAGTTCCTCTTGGCCTGTTAGTTCCCAAAATCGTAATTGGAACTGAACTAAAATACGTTCCAAATTTTTCATGTCATGGGAGTTTGTATCAAAGTAGTAATCCAAAATTTTAGCAATTGTACGATCGGTGAGTACGTCCTGCATCGAGTACACAAGAGTGAGCTTTTGAGTTGTTTCAAAATCAAATTCAGAAACTATACCTGTTGATCTAGCCGATTCCCAGGCAGTATCGATCAATATAGCATCAATTAAGGATTCATTATCAGTAAGAATCCCCAAATTCAGATAGTTAAATTTTAGAAGTTCCATTTTCAGGCTATCACTTTCTCCTTCAAGAATGGATGAAATACGGTCTCTGATAGCAATATGTTTTTCTTTCCAGTTTTTAAGTATGGACTGATTTCTAAGGAGCTCCTGTTCTATACTTTCCAAAGCCGCGACTTTTTTTTGATTAGTTTGATAATCATCAAACAGCTTATTGATAAACAGTGCGAACAGAACGCTGAAGATGATCAGTGTTCCTTCTGCCAGATATTTTTTGTAGTTCGTTTTCACAAAGTAGTTTTACTCAAAATACTAATATATCCTTAGAATAAGACTAATCAGGAATCCATTTAGATCCCTTTTGAAAAATAGCCTTTCGGTTATTCAAGGTATCAGAAAATGTCAATATATTATGATTAATAGAATAAAAAGATGACTCATTTAAAGTTCGAGTTAAGAGGTCATCAAACTCTGGTGCGTCCGTTCCTCTGAATCCCGGTATAAACTCGCCTGCAAAATTACCATTATCAAAAAATAAAGCGGGTCCCGAGTGAAGGACATTCCCGGTTAACAGGCCAAATACTTGATAGCTTGAATCAGATGAGGAATTATTTTCAGAAAAAATCAGATAGGGGATTCTTCGGGTATAACAAGGTGTAAAATTAACTTCATTATTTTCCTGAATACCAACTAAGAACCAGTCACCTTCTAAAACTGGTTGCCGATTTAAATCAACTGAGTAATCAATTTGGCAATACGGTTCTAAATCAAAGATCTGAATGCAATCACTATTGTTATCATTTTGCCTTAAAAATCCGGAAAGTTCAAATCGCTCAAAATTGCCGTTACTTTTTAAATCCCCTTCGCATAATGGATATGAAACTGGATAAAATGATGAGTCACTTTCATCATAATGAAACTGAGCAAAATATTCTGTATAAAAGAAAGCTTTTTTATTTTCATTTATTCCATCAAAAAAAACAATTCCGGATATGTCAGGCTTATCAACCTTATTTCGATTTTGACAAGAAAGTATAGAGTAGAAAAAAATAATGAGCAGGAATGCAGACTTTAAACAAATATTCATGGCATTATAAAGACTTTATAATCAATATAATATACTATCCAAATTCAAAAAATAAAATTGAGTTACTTTTTTCTAAAAACTTGGCTAACAAGTTTACCAACCACTACCACCACAAAAGCTCAAGGGCTCTGAAACACAACTAAAAGTTCTAAATTATGTGAGAATAAAATTTTGGAATTGAATCCAGAACAAATTTAATGAGATTCACTTTTAGTTAGAGTAACATTATAGTCTTCAACTATTTCCCCTGAGTTCCATGCTATTTCTATAACATAATAGTCTTGAAAGTTTAACTTGGTCTCATCTTTATTTAAAGGAAACTTATAAACCCAATTTAATGAATCATGATGTTTTCTATACCTCAATTCAATCATAAAAGTATTTTTATAAAATCCCTTAGCTTTAGCATAGGCAATAGCTTCATCATTAATTTGATTGCGATTCTTTAATTTGTTTCTATCATCAAAGTGCTCAGTTGGCCAGTTTGAATTCAATATTTGACCGTACTGATCCAGTCTTATCTGGATATAATAGTTTTGAATACCAATAGATTTATCCCGGATAACAAAATTTAGATCATACTTTGGGACTACCCAATTTCGAAGGTAAGTAAGAGAGTCTTTCTCGAACTCTTTTTCAAGATTAATCATCTGACCATGAGAAAATGAAACACTATCTTTTATTTCACCAAGAACTCTATTTAAATAGCCATTCAAGTTTAATTCTATAAGAGGGGGTAATTCTGATAATGTATTAATATGGATCGATTCCGTATAAACAGTGCTCCCGTTATAAGAATCATTCACTATCATAAAATCTTGGCTATTTAATTCATTAGTAAGGAGAATGCAAATAGACAATAGTAGTACAGGCTTATGAAATGAAGACATAATTCATGATTTAGTGTTTCCGTGGCCAAATCAAACTTACCCCGATCCCAACTATAACCACCACAAAAGCTCCCAACGGATTTAACCATAAGAACTCAATAGCTTTGGAATATCCATCGGGAGTTTGTGTCCAAGGGAAAAAGAATGAATAATCTTGTGTTGTAGCATTGTAGAACAGTCGATCAAAAGTAAATACCGAAGCCATTCCCGTAAGGAGCCCAATCAATGCTCCGTTTCCATTCGCTTTCTTCACCCAAAGCAGGAGAATAAAAACTCCTAGAATAGAACCGTAGAAGTAGCTTCCTATCTGATTGATCAGTTCAATGATAGAGCGGGTTTCACCGAGAATAAGTGCTGAACCGGTGGCGATGACTCCCCACATTACAGTTACCGATCGTGACGATTTAAGGAAGTGTAATTCCCCGGGATCATCTGGTCTGAGTCGCTTGTACCAATCCACAATGGAAACCGTAGTGAGCGCATTCAATTCTGAATCAATGGAACTCATAGCTGCTGCGAAAATTCCGGCTACGATCAATCCTACTAAACCAATTGGAATGTATTTTAAAATGAAATAAGGGAAGATGTAATTGGTATCATTCACATCCGCCTGTCTAATTTCAGCTTGTAACGCTAATTCCTTTTGTCTGGCGGTATTCAGATCAGCATCAGCTTCCAGAAATGCTTGCTGAGAAATCATGTCTCGATTTTTAGCGGCTTCAACTGCTAATTTCTGTCGATTTTCACGAGCTTCTAAATATTGTTGTTCAATGATCTGCTCTCGATTTAATTGCTCTTCAGTTTGGGCAACCGGTTCAGTAGAGCGGAAAGAGATCGGGGCATCGTTAAAAATGAAGAACACATACAGCATCACGCCAAGAAGAAGAATAAAGAACTGCATGGGTACTTTCGCATAGGCAGAAAGCAAGAGAGATTTCTTGGCTTCTTTAGTATCGGATGTGGTTAAATATCGTTGTACCTGAGTTTGATCCGTTCCGAAATAGGAAAGCATCAGAAACAGAGCCGCAAAAACACCACTCCATACATTGTACTTTTCGCTGAGATCAAAATTAAGATCCAGAGCGGTTAATTTATCCAGGCTTCCGGCGAGGTATAACGCATCACCAAAGCCAACATCTTCCGGAAGATTTGCCATCACCACAAAAAAGCAGAACACAAGGCCGAACATCATCACAGCCATTTGCTTTACATCCGTCTGGATCACTCCGGCAACTCCTCCGTACATAGTGTAAAGAGTGGCGATCAATCCTATAATGAGAATAGTGGCGGTTAACGGAAGTCCTAAAAGCAAAGCCAGTACATAACTAGGAGCTGCAATTACAGCTCCCAAAGCCAATCCGCGGGAAATCAAAAATAATCCACTGGTGGTAAGGCGTGTTTTTAATCCAAATCGTTCTTCTAAAACTTCATAAGCGGTAAAAGCTTTCATCCTGCTAAAAAAAGGAACCAGAAATATACAGATCAGGATCATCGCAAAAGGAATGGCCAGATACACCTGAACAAATCGCATGTCTTCTACATAGGCAATTCCGGTAGTTCCTATAAAAGTTATGGCAGAAGCCTGAGTCGCCATAATGGAGAGCCCGGCAGCCCACCAAGGCATGCTTCTTCCCGCAAGTAAAAATCCTTCGATATTTTCTGCATCTTTACCACGACGGGTTCCATCCCAAATGGTATATATAAGAAAAAGCGAGAGAACGACCCAGTCTATCCAATGCATATTAAAGTTGATTTATGGAAGAGTGCGTTAAGTTAAAATGGATATGGTTATAAGTTATTGAAGGGTAACTTAAGTAATTATTTAAAAATAGAGTAAAAGAACCTGTTTTTTAATTAGGGGTAAAAGTGTTTTTAACTGTCTGTATGTAAACACAAGGTGATTTAATAAAAACCTTACAGCGTTCATGAAAGTACTCGTATTTGATAATAAAAGAGCCGGTTCTTTATATGCTGCTCAGATTATTGCTGATAAAGTGATAATTAATAATTCAGTAAATGAAGATACAGTTCTTGGATTGGCAACCGGATCGACCCCGACTGACATGTATAGAGCGTTGATAGAAATTAATAAAAATGATGTTAGCTTCAGCAGAGTTATTACATATAACCTTGATGAATATTATCCGATGAAGAAATCGGCGAGTCATAGTTATCATTATTATATGTATGATATTTTTTTTCAGCATGTAGATATTCATGAAGAAAATATTTTTATCCCAAATGGTGAGTTAAAAAATAATGAACTCAATGAATTCTGTAAGGAGTATGAATTATCGATAAAGAGAAATGGGGGAATCGATATTCAAGTTTTAGGTTTGGGTTTAAACGGACATATTGGATTTAATGAGCCTGGAGTTAGTCAAAATTCAGTAACAAGAAAAGTAGCTTTAAGTGATACTACCAGAGAAGCTGCTGCTAAGTATTTTGAAGGCAAAGAAAAAGTGCCTTATGAGGCCGTTTCAATGGGTATAAAGACAATACTTGATGCCGAACATATAGTGTTAATGGCATGGGGTAATGAAAAAGCCGAGATTGTAAAAAAGAGTATTGAAGGTAGAATAAGTGAAGATGTACCAAGTACATTTTTACAAGAGCATGAAAATGTAACAATAATTCTTGATTCTGAATCAGCCTCATTGTTGAACAGAAGCAGAGTTTCATTAATAGAAAGTAAGTTATCATAAACCAAATCACGGAGTAATATGAAAAAAATAAAATCATTCATTTTAATGGCATGCATGATCATGCCTGTAATGTTAATGGCGCAACCCGAAACACCAATCGAGGAGTGGACAGGAAGAACAATTTTGTTTATTGGGGCACACCCTGATGACGATGGCGGATCGCATGGAACAATGGCTATGCTACAAGCAAACGGAAACGAAGTATATGTGATGCTTTTAACAACAGGAAATGTTGGAACAGGTGATCCTACAATGACTCGAGATCGTTTGTCGAAAATTAGACGACAGGAAGAAGTAGATGCTTTAAAAGAACTAGGCATTCCTGAAGAAAATTATATCAATTTAGGATATACAGATGGAATGGTAGAGTTTGCGGATAAAGAAGAAGTTGTAAAACAGATCGTGTGGTGGATCAGAAAGTTAAAGCCAACAACAATGATGGCTTTTGATCCGGGATATGGATATCAGCAATGGCATAAAGCAGATCACAGAGCAGCAGCCTACTTAGCAGTTGATGCAGCAAGAGCGGCTGAATGGAGATTGATTTTCCCAAGCCAGATCATTAATGAAGGCCTGGAACGCCATAGTGTTACTGATTATCTGTTTTACAGCACAACTGCAAACGCATCCAACACAACAGTAGATATTTCTGAGTACGCAGAGAATAAAGTGCGTTCTTTGTCAAAATATATCAGTCAGTTTACATCAGCTTTTAATAATTATGTTGGTCCGAATCTTTCTGACTTACCAGGTAATGAAGGAGAGGAATTTATGAAAAGAATGAGAACAAGAGTATTTGAACGTGGTGCTGTTGATGGAAAGCCAACAGAAAGATTCAGATATTATAAAGGTGCTCCGGATGGAGCCGGCTCAAGAAGAAACTGAGTAAATTTTATTTAAGCTTTATTTTCTAAAGTAAGCAATAACCTTGTGTTGTTGCTTACTTTTTTCATTACACCTCTCATAAATTCGGGTTTTAATTTCAAGAATAATTATTTAATTAGAAGGACGTAAAATGAGTTTCTGGGTTAAATAATAAATTAGTTGTCGATAATTAAATAAAAAGGACTAGCTACAAACTATAATGTTACTATTGGCAATTTCAGCAAATAGTAAAGGAGATAACCGATCCACAGATTTAGGTCGGGTGGAGAGAATACGTAAAGGAGACAAAAAAGCTTTTGAAGCTTTGTTTTTTGAGTATCATGAACAGTTAAGTAGATTTTCAAACTCAATAACAAAATCAAGGGAATTTGCACGTGATGCTGTTCAGGATGTGTTTCTTAAGTTTTGGAGAAACAGAAAAGAAATTGATATCCAGGTTTCAGTAAAAGTTTACCTGTATCAGGCTGTTAGAAATCAGTCATTAAATTTACTTGATAAGCAAAAGAATCAGCAACGATTAAGAGAGAATTTCTTAAGTGAAATAAAAAGTATTCGAGTTGAGGGATTTGAAGAATCGAATTTGAATACCGAGCAGATAGAGTTAATAAAAAAGGTCTGGGAGACTGTAAATAAAATGCCGGAACGAAGAAGGCTGGTTTTTGAGCTTCATAGGAAGCATGGGTTCAGTTATAAAGAGATCGCTAAAATTCTTGAAATAACTGTAAAGACAGTAGAAAATCATATGTCTCAGGCGCTACAATATCTCAGAGAAAACATAGAAATAAATAAACTGAAATAATTATAGGGGTATTGGATTTAGCCTCTGTCTAATAATAAACAAACTACAAAAGTGAATTCAGAATTGAATACAACCCTTTTAGCAAAATTTTTAGCTGAAGAATGTGATAACTCAGAAAAACAGTTAGTGTCTGAATGGTTATCAAAAAGTTCAAAGAATAGAGAAACAATGAAGGAGTTCGAAAAATTATGGGAAGCTTCCGGGCATTCAGATTTCTCCGAAGATGTTTTTGACAGTAATTTGGAATGGGTTGTACTGCAACACCGAATTGAAGATGAAACCTTGAACTTTAATAAGAAGTCTGTTAATCGAAGCACATGGCTTTCATTATATAACCCCATTTTACCAACTTTAAGCAAGGTGGCTGCTTTGTTCCTTGTAGCAGCTGTAGTTGGTTTGTTTTTTATCGACAGGTTTTATGTTGAAGAAGTGCAGCCTGTTGAACCTGCCTTTAATGAGATATCAATGGATAAAGGATATCGTGGTGGTGTAACATTATCGGATGGAACAAAAGTCTATATCAATTCAGATAGCAAAATTATAATTCCTAAGGTTTTTAAATCTAATAAAAGAGAAGTTTTCTTAGAAGGAGAAGCTTTTTTTGAAGTAGCTAAGAATCCAAATAAACCGTTTCTAATAAGAACTAAAGGAGCAATAGTAGAAGTTTTGGGGACTTCTTTTGCCGTCCGTAACTATCCGGGAGATAATATTATACAGACTGTAGTGAGTGAGGGTACGGTTTCTTTTAGTTCGGATAATAAGTCTATCAACAATGGCGTGATTTTGACTGCAGGAAATTTAGGTCGCCTAAATCTGGATAACAACGAGATTAAAACAGAGCATGTGAGCGATATTGATTTCTATCTAAGTTGGAAGGATGGTTATTTGACATTTCAGAATGAGAAAATGAAAGAAGTCGCAAAGCAATTGGAAAGAAAGTATGACATTGAAGTAGTATTTGATTCAAAAGAAATTGCAGACATGAAATTAACGGCAGAATTAAGAAGTAGGTCTTTAGTAAGGGTGCTTGAAACAATATCAATGTCTTTAAAAATAGATTATACCTTGCTTCACGACCGGGTAAGCTTTGAATTGCCGGATGACTTGGAATAATGATCAGCTTTAAATAACAATGTTTTGGAAGCGCTTTTGCGCGGCTAAAGCGTCAATATTAATAATTACAGAGGAAACGTATGAGACCATCAGTAAATAAAATGATACGGGTTGCTTCTTGCTATTGCCTTATTGGAGTGTTTTTGCTTCAGTTTGGGAATCCGTCAAATGTAAAAGCTCAGTTAATAGCTTCTTCATCAAATAGCATACAAGCAAATAGTTATTATACTGTACAAATTTACAAAAACAGTATACCTGAGCTACAGAGTTTAATTTCTATTGACAAGGACGATGAGTTGCTAAAAGTAGTGCTCAAAGAAATTGCTCAAAAAACCAAGCTAGGGATAGCATATAATTCCGATCTTGATGTACTTAACAAGAAAGTTTCCGTTAAATTTGACAAAACAAAGGCTTCAGATATTCTGGAGTACGTTCTTCTTGGTACAGAATATGAGGCAGCAATTTCAAACACCAGAGAGATATTGCTGATAAAGAGACAGCCAGTTGAAGACAAAAAAATTGTTGAGATCGATATTTCCGGTGTTGTAAAAGATGCAGAAACCGGTGAAACATTACCTGCAGTTAGTGTATTTATAAAAGGAACCAGCATAGGTACTACTTCTAACAGTGAAGGAGAATTTGAATTAACCGTTCCTGATAATTCAGAAATACTCGCCTTCAGATATGTTGGTTACAAAGAGCTAGAGATTCCTATTACAGGAAATATGAGAAACCTCGAAGTTGAAATGGAACCGGATGTATTGATATTCGAAGATGTTGTAGTTGTAGGATATGGTACTCAACAAAGAGCAGAAGTTACAGGGTCTGTTTCTTCAATAAGAACTGAAGTTCTTGAAAATATACCTGTTTCAAGTTTTGAGAATGCACTTCAAGGTAGACTTGCTGGTGTAAATGTTGTAGAACCTACCGGTGAGCCAGGCGCTAGTCCTGAAATTACTATTCGAGGTGGTGGCTCAATTACTGCGAGCAATGGTCCTCTTTATGTAATTGATGGTGTGCCTCTTTCTAGAAACTCAGATCTTCAGGTAGACATACAATCTCAAAGAGGCTCATTTCAGGCTCCAAAATCAAATGCATTTAGTTCATTAAATCCTAATGATATTGAGTCTATTGATGTTTTAAAGGATGCCGCATCCGCTGCAATTTATGGTTCTAGAGGCGCCGGAGGTGTGATTCTTGTTACTACAAAAAAGGGAACTCCTGGAATTAACAGAGTTACTGTTAGTATGTATGGCGGAGCTTCTTCTGTAGTTAATAAGCCTGACATGATGAACGCAGAAGAGCTTATTGCATATACTAAGGACGCCAGAAACAATAACTACTTGCAGGAAATCGATAGAGGCAATCAGCCTGCTAATCCGTTATACGATCCTAACACGAATGCGGGTCGACCAAATGTGGGTAATTTTTTGATTCCGGAGCAGTACGTTAACTGGAATGGAACGGATACAGATTGGTTGGATGTGGTACTAAGTTCTTCCGCACAACAAAATTATCATGTATCTGCAAGCGGTGGTACTGACAAAGCAACTTACTTTTTATCTGCCGGTTACCTTGATCAGGATGGTATTATTGACGGATCATCATTTACCAGATATAATTTCAGAGCAAATGTGAGTTACGAAATTACAGACAAAATAAAAGTTGGTTCTGTAACGAATGCGGCTCTATCTAATCACGATCGTTTGCCTGCAAATGCCCCATACTTTGGACAACCTCCTGGGATCATTTATTCAGCATTAGTTCATTCTCCTGTGGTTGCACCATTCAATCCGGATGGAACCATTAACCAATTAAATAATCAGTCTTATTTAGGTGGAGGAACAACTACTGCAAGTAACCCGCTGGCAATTAGGGATTATATTTCTGAAGAGATAAAAAATAACCGACTATATGGAAATGTATATGGTACTGTAGAGATCACTGATGAAATTACATTTAAATCTTTAATAGGCTATGATATAGACGATTATCAGTCTTCATTTTATAGAGGGACTAAATTCTTATACCGTAATCAAACAAGTCCACAGCCATTTGCTCAGTCAAGTGGAGCTAATGGGTTTAACTGGTTATGGGAAAACACAGTTAACTACCAAAAGACTTTTCAGGCTGATCATAAAGTTGGAATCCTGGCAGGATATACAGCTCAGAAACAAACCAATGAAGTTAATTTGGTTACAGCGAATGGATTTGTTGACGATCAAATACCAAATGTTGCGGGTGGTATAGTAACAGGTGGAGGAGTAAATGAATCCGAATGGGCGTTGGCTTCAATGTTAGCTCGTCTTAACTATGGATATAAAGGAAAATATCTTGGAACATTCACAATAAGATCTGACCGAGCTTCCAGGTTCGGAAGTGATAACCAGACAGGTGTTTTCCCTTCGTTCTCTTTAGGTTGGAGGACAACAGAAGAAGACTTTATGGAATCATTGGATATGTTCAATGAACTTAAATTCAGAGCTAGTTATGGAGTTGCCGGTAACTTTGAGATCGGAAACTATAGTTCAATTAGTTTACTGAATAGTGTGAATTATCCTGAGAACGGAGTTTTATTTCCGGGCTCTTCTTTAGCGACTTTAGGTGATAGTGAGTTAACTTGGGAAACCAGTTATCAAACAAACTTTGGAGTTGATTACGCACTGCTAAATGACAGGATATATGGTAGCATTGATTACTATTCCACGATTACAAAAGATCTTTTACTATCTGTAAACGTACCTCCATCAACAGGATTCGGAAGTGTACTAACAAATATTGGAGAAGTTGAAAATAAAGGTTTTGAGTTTTCAATTACTTCAAGAAACCTTGTTGGCAAATTCCAGTGGTCAACTGACTTTAACTTCTCAACAAATGAGAATAAAGTTAGAAAACTTGGACCAAATGGCGATCCGATACTTGTATCAGGAGCTGCCGGGGTAAGACATATTACTCAAATAGGCTCAGCTGTAGGTAGTTATTACGGTTACGTGGTAGATCGAGTCTATCAAAACCAAGCAGAAATTGATGCTGATAATAACAGTGCACCAGGCGGTGATTATGATCTGCTTGCTGCTGATCCAAGACCAGGCGATTTCAGATTCAAAGATGTGAATGGTGATGGTGTTGTAAATTCTGATGACAGAGCAGTATTAGGAAGCTATCAACCAGACTTCATTTACGGTATCTCAAACAGATTCAATTACAGAAACTTTGATCTGAGAGTATTTATTCAAGGAGTAGTTGGTAGAGAGGTACTGAATTTAACAGCTCGCCACTTGCTTAATGGAGAAGCAAACTTCAACGCTTATGCGGTACTAAACGACAGATGGATATCTGAAAGCGAGCCAGGAAATGGTAAGTATCCACGAGCTGACAGAAGTACTGGTACTCATGGAAACAACAACAGAGCGTCATCCTACCAGGTTCAGGATGGTAGTTATGTAAGTTTAAAGAATGTACAGTTTGGATATAATTTACCAGTAGAAAAACTGAATAATTTTGCGAGTAAAGCCAGAATATATATTTCGGCAACAAACTTAGCGATTTTTACAGATTACATAGGGTTTAATCCTGAAGTAAACTTGCAATCGTCTAGCAGTTTAACACCGGGCGAGGATTATGGAGCATATCCACTTGCCAGAACGGTACAACTTGGTATCAACCTTGAATTTTAAGAGCATATTTATAACAGGAGACATTATGAAAAAACTAATATTAACACTGTTCATTCCGCTTTTATTTATTTCATGCGGAGATGACTTTACAAACTTAGGACCTCTCACAGAGAGAAACGTCAACAATTTTTACAAAAATGAAACAGACTTTCAATTAGCAATCCGTGGTGCATTAGATGGATTGCAAAGCAGAGAAACGTTTGATGTAAACTTTGTTTTGTTTATGGAAATGAGAGCAGATAACGCAGCAAATGGTGGTGGAGCCACTGGTTTAGCAGCAAGTCTGGAGCAATTGGATACTTTTACTGATCTACCATCAGGAGAAGAGATATCTGCTACATACAATGCTGTTTATAATGTAATAGCAGGAACCAATAATATTATTGCAAGAATAGATGACGCTTCATTTGATAACGAAACAGTTCGAGATCAAATAAAAGGGGAAGCTTATTTTATAAGATCTCTGCTGTACTATCACATGGCTGTAATATTTGGAAACGTGCCTTTGCAATTAGATGAAGTTACCACTCCGGATGTTGAAGTAACCCAAGTGGATGCAACAACTATATATAACCAAATTGCTGTTGATCTAGCACTGGCAGAAAACCTTCTTCCTGAAAGCGGAAGAATTACAAAATGGGCTGCTGCAGCTTTGCTAGGAAGAGTACATCTTGCAAATGGCAATAACTCAGATGCCGTTGCTCCTCTTCAAAGAGTAGTAGATTCCATGGAATTTGATTTAGTTCCTGACTACGCTAATCTTTGGGGCGCTGCCAACGAAGGTAACATAGAATCTATTTTTGAAATAGAATTTATCACAGGAAATGTAGGTGAAGGTAGCTCATATACTGATAACTACACTCCTCTTGGCTTCGGCGGGGTAGGAGGCGGTGGTGCTCCTCAAAATGTAACTGAAGATATAATTGGTGCATATGAAGCCGGTGATGAGCGCTTTGATGCAACTATTGATACTACAGACAGAGCTAATCCATGGGTAAGAAAGTATATCAGTAACCCTGCAGTTTCTTCTGACGGAGATAATAACTGGGTTGAGCTTAGATATGCTGAAGTTTTATTAAATCTTGCAGAAGCATTAGGCGAATCTGATGCAGCATATGATTTGATAGACGAAGTAAGAGATCGTGCTAATTTGGGTGGTATTGACCGTACACCTGCCGGTGGTACTTTTGCCGAAAAATTACTTCAGGAAAGAAGAGTTGAGTTCGCTTTTGAAAATAAAAGATGGGCTGATCTCAAAAGATTTGGAGTAGCGAAATCTGTAATGTCAGCACATTTGGGAATTCCTGAAGCTCAGGTAACTCTACTGTTCCCAATACCTCAGGGAGCCATCGACGTTTCCCCTGAAAATATGACACAAAATTCGGAACACCAGTAATATGTAGCTTTGTAAGCCGTGGGCATGTAAAAATGTCCTCGGCTTATTTTTATTTCTCGAGACCTGAACTTAATTCATGAGTTTGAGTTTTGATCTTCAGTAAAAGACTTATTCAATCACTAAGAACCACATTATGGAACGGAACCGTTATTTAGTTGGGCTAATTGTATTAACATTTTTCGTTATATCATTTTTGACGAATATAATAGGACCATTGGTTCCTCAAATTATTGAGGATTTCGACTTAAGTCTTACTTTGGTTGCAGTATTACCTTTCGCTTTTTTTATTGCCTACGGGGTAATGTCAATTCCATCCGGAATATTGATAGAAAAATATGGCGAGAAACCGGTAATGATCTTAGCATTTTTGATTGCATTTTCAGGTGCTTTCCTATTTGGCTTGTTTCCACAATATATAGTAGCGGTGCTGTCATTATTTTTTATTGGATCGGGAATGGCTATGCTTCAGGTTGCTATTAATCCATTATTAAGAGTTTCTGGTGGTGAGGAGAATTTCGCTTTTAATTCAGTTATGGCTCAACTTTTCTTTGGATTGGCATCCTTTTTAAGTCCGTTAGTGTACTCGTACCTGGTCTTGAATATAGGTTCAGATGACATGGGTTTCTTTTTGACAATAATGACAGATCTGGTTCCGGCAGAGCTTCCATGGGTTTCTTTATATTGGATTTTTGCATTCGTATCAATCCTCATGGTACTTGTAATTACCTTATCTAAATTTCCGGAAGTACTTAAAAATGAAGATGAAAAAGTAGGTGCTTTAGAAACACACATAGAAATGTTAAAGAACAAAAAAGTAATTCTGTTCTTCTTAGGAATATTCGCATATGTAGGAGCTGAGCAAGGAGTTGCGAATTGGATCTCAGAATTCCTTTCTTCTTATCATGGCTATGATCCTCAAACAACAGGAGCTTCAACCGTTTCTTGGTTCTGGGGAATGATGACGGCAGGTACTGTGCTTGGCTTATTTTTATTGAAAGTCATGGATAGTAAGAAAATTCTTGTAGCATTTACTTCAATGGTGCTAATCTGTTTGGCTACGGCTTTATTTGCCAATGGAGAAATTGCCTTATATGCATTTCCGGCAATAGGCTTCTTTATCGCAGTAATGTGGCCAATCATTTTTTCACTTGCACTCAATTCTGTTGAGGAACATCATGGAACATTCTCCGGCATATTGGTAACCGGAATTGCAGGAGGCGCTGTTGTTCCACTTATTGTTGGATCAATTGGTGATGTGTTTGGATTAAGGGTAGGTATGTTATTCTTATTTATTGCTTTTGGATATATACTAAGTATCGGGTTTTGGGCTAAACCTTTGGTAAATAATAAAACCATAGATTTTGCAGGAAAAGAATAATATCAATTAACACAAACAGAGAGAGAGAGAGGTTTTGAGTAAAGGGACTCTTATTGGGATTGACTTAGGAGGCACAAATGTTAGAGTAGCTACTGTCTTAGATAATAAGATAGAAACTATGATTTCAGAGCCGGTTTCGGGTGCAGATAATGCTGAATTATTGATAAATCAAATTAAAAGCATGATTTCAACTTTATGGGATGCAAATATTGAAGGAATAGGAATAGGAGTTCCCAGTGTTGTAGATGTTGAAAAAGGGATTGTTTATGATGTACAGAATATTCCTTCATGGAAAGAAGTACCGCTTAAACAAATCTTAGAAAACGAATTTGGGAAACCGGTTTTCATCAATAATGATGCTAACTGTTTTGCACTTGGAGAAAAATATTTTGGAGAAGCAAAGAACTATAAATCTGTTGTAGGCTTAATATTAGGAACAGGATTTGGTTCTGGTTTAATACTGAACAATATTTTGTATTCAGGTAATAATTGTGGGGCAGGCGAAGTAGGAATGCTTCCTTATAAAGACTCCATTTTTGAACACTACTGTTCAGGGCAGTTTTTTGAGATCCATAAAAAAACTTCAGGTCAGGAGCTTTTTAGTAAAGCTTTAAAAGGCGACAAAGAGGCATTAGAAGCCTATAATGAGTTTGGAGCTCATCTGGGAAACGCCATAAAAGTGGTAGTGTATGCATACGATCCTGAAATAATTGTTCTTGGAGGAAGTGTTTCAAAAGCGTTTTCATTCTTCAAAGAAAGTATGTTCGAGGCATTAGAAGATTTTGCTTACCCAAACTCCATCAGAAATTTAAAAATTACAACTACAGAACGTGAATCGGTCGCAGTATTAGGAGCAGCAGCACTTGTTTTAGACCATCAAATTCTCAATAAATAGGAATATCATGAAAGAATCAGTATTAAAATTAAGAGGGAAAAGGTTTCTAATAGCAGGAATCGTGATGGCTTTTATAAGCTGTAGTGTACCTAAAGATTCGACTTTGATTCCAATTACTGTAGAAAACAACATACCTGGCACACCACAGGTTTTTGGAGTTCCAATCCCTGAAGGGGAGCTTTACTCTCCGGATCATGTTAGAGTATTGGATAGCAATGGCAAAGAAATTCCATCTCAAATAACAAAAGTAACTACGTGGAAGCCATCAGATAATAGTATAAAATGGCTCTGGGTTTTCTTTTTTACAGAGGATGGAAATGAATATAGTGTTGAATATGGTGAGGATATCAGAAATGCCCGGGATTATGATCAGAAATTAACAGTAAAGAATAACCAAAGACAAAATGGCGAAGTTGAAGTAAATACGGGGCCTTTGAGATTTGTTGTTAATAAAGGAGAAGGTGGCGGTTTTCAAAACTCACCGGCAGGTAGTGGTTTTCTGGATAAAGTAGAACTGGACATTGATGGAGACGGTTTTACAGATGATGATGTTATAGCAATGGGAGAAGCAGGAAGAAGTTCTTTTCTTGATCTTTTGGACGATGCAGGAATAGACAGATCAAAAGCTGTAGTTCTAAAAACAGTAAAAGAATTAGGAACCGGTCCGTTACATGCTATTATCCGTATAGAAGGTGAATATGAATACAAGCGTGGAGATAACAATAAAGCACCATTTACAACCAGGATTCATGCTTATGCAGGTAAGAGCTACATAAAAGTTCAGCATACTTTCGTATACACAGGAGAACCTGATCACCATAAAAAACAAGAAGGTGAATATGAAGCTATTGCAACTGAAAATGGTAAAATTATAGATGAATCCCTTCTTAGGAATGATGCAGGATTCACAAAGCCAAACGACAGAATTGAAGCTACAGGTTTATCTCTGAACTATAATATGGATGAATCCAAGACAGTAACCTCTGCATATTATGAAGGAAAATGGTGGGACACATCAAACAGTACTGTTGTTCAAAGTCCTTTAGCGGGTTCAGCTTCAGTGTTGCAAACAGGGCCAAATACATCTCAAATTCCGGAACTTAAAAATTCATCTCCCGAGAAAAGAATGGAAAATGAATTCAGTTCAATCATAAATATTGATGGAAGCACTGATCTGAATAAAGAAAGATCTCCGGGTTGGTTAGATATTTCGGATAACAAATGGGGAGTTACTCTAAGTTTCCAAAGTTTTTTTGAAGAATACCCAAAGGAGATTGCTGTTGATGGCAATAATAATAAAGTAACAGCCTATATCTGGACTCCATCAGTTGAGCCATTGAGTTTTGCGAAAAAAGACAGTGAAAACGATAGTGGAATGATTGGGAATTTTGCTCAAGGGCTGGCTAAAACTACTGAAGTGGTATTTAACTTTCACAAGAAAAGCGCAGTTGAAGATATTTCTAAAGATGTACAGCGCTTTATGGATTCTCCGGTAACACATGCTTCTCCCGAATGGTACGCTGAAAGTGAAGCATTTGGTAAAATGACTGAAAGCCTGGATAAGTACGCTGCCTATGAAAGAGGTATAGATTATAAATTGAACTGGATGAAGTTCAACCAACAATGGGAGCCATGGTTTGGAATGCTTAATTATGGTGATAATCTGACTTACTTTTACGGATACGAATGGTTTCAATGGACAAACAATGAGCCGGGCAACGATTATATGTGGTGGTTGCAATTTATCAGAACCGGAAACCCTATGTATTACAAAATTGCTAAAGCTGCAAGTGCTCATACTATGGATGTAGATAATATACATTGGCCTAAAGACCCGGTGTATTATGGTGACACAAACGAGTCATTGCATGCATTTCAACATGAGGATCTTCCGGAAGGTTCGCCTTATGTAGGGATGGGAAGGAGACACGCGTCACAGCATTTTACCTCATTATTGAGTGCACATGTTTGGGTTCCGGGTTGGACTACTTCGTATTATTTAGATGCAAATCATAGAGGTTTAGAAGTAGCTAAGCTGACAGGTGATTATTACGTAAAAAGGGTTTTTGGTGATCATGGACTTAGAGGAAGGCGGCTTTATTTATCTGTTTGGAACTTAGCTGAGATCTATGACGCAACAAAGTCTGATAAATATTATAACGAGCTTGAAGACAGAGTTAAGTTAATGCTTGAACTACAAAAAGATCCTGATCAGGGAGGGGAGCTGGTGATAAATAGGTATGGGTATGCTCAGGTATATGCTAGTAACGGTTTACGTAAATATTATCAGTTTACCGGAAGTCAGGAAGTAAAAGACGCAGTGGTAGATCATGCAAGAACCCTAAGAGATGTTCCACCGCTTAATCATGATATGGAATCTTACCTTTCTTCAATAAGTAGTTTGGTTCTGGGTTATGAATATTCCGGAGAAAAAAGTTTACTTGATGAGGCGGTTAAACGTGCCAGGTATTTAAAAACAGAAGAATTGGTTCAGGATTTTAATTCATACCAAAACCAAAAAATTCTGGCGGATGCTCTTGAAGAGGCGAGTAATTTCCCGAAAGATCCAGGAGCAAGAAGACCTCCGATCTGGCAGATAACAAATGGGTTAAGAGTTTTTGGCTGGACAAGCATTTATAATGTACCTTATCTGGAATATTGGATGGAAAAAGAAAATTATCCGGCAGAAAAGTAACTTTAGCAATAGAATTTTATGCAAGAATTAGGGAAAAGAGCAGGGTTATTCGGTGGAATACTGGTATTCATAATCTTCTTGTTTTTACCTGTTCCGGAAGGTCTTTCTGAGGCTGCGTGGAAAACAGCTGCAGTAACTATTCTAATGGGGATATGGTGGATAACGGAAGCCATTCCAATTTCTGCAACGGCACTATTGCCAATTGTACTTTTTCCTGTTCTGGGTGTATTTAGTATTGGGGATGCAACAGGCCCGTATGCAAACCCGCTTATCTTTTTATTTATGGGAGGTTTTGTAATAGCTCTGGCAATGGAGAAGTGGAATCTTCATAAAAGAATAGCCATTACAATTGTAAATCTGGTGGGGATAAAACCATCTTCAGTTATTATTGGTTTTATCATAGCATCGGCATTTCTGAGTATGTGGGTTAGTAATACGGCAACAGCGATCATGATGCTTCCAATAGCAATGTCTATTTTAGAGTTGTTAGACAAGAATGATAAATCTGCTAAGATAAACTTCGAGATCGTATTAGTTCTTACCATTGCTTACGCATGTAATATCGGTGGCATGGGAACTTTGATAGGGACTCCTCCAAATGCATTACTGGCCGGATTCGTACTTGAAAACTATGATATAGAAATCAGTTTTCTGGATTGGATGATGGTTGGAGTGCCGATCATGCTTGTGTCACTTCCTTTAATGTATGTTATACTTACTAAGTTCGTCTATCCTATCAGGATCAAAGAACTACCGGGAGGAAAGGAATTAATCCAATCTCAAATGGAAAGGCTGGGTAATATTTCCAATCAGGAAAAGAAAGTAGCCGTAGTGTTTGTTTCTGCCGCGTTACTTTGGATGTTTCGCCCTTTGCTTTCTTCTGCTATACCGGGATTGTCTGATGCAGGAATAGCAATTGGAGCAGCTGTAGCCTTTTTTATGATTCCGGCAAATTCAGAAGAGAACCGATTTTTGCTGAAATGGTCTGATACAAAACGATTGCCATGGGGAGTGTTAATTCTCTTTGGTGGAGGATTGAGTATGGCATCAGCTATAAGTAGCACAGGGCTAGCAACATGGATCGGTTCCGGAATTGGAAGCCTGAATACTTGGCCGATCATCTTGATCATTTTAATTGTAATTGCACTGATCGTTTTCTTGACAGAAATGACAAGTAATACAGCATCAACTGCAGCATTTTTGCCAATTTTGGCTTCTGTTGCAATTGGATTGGGAGAAAATCCATTTTTACTGGCTATTCCAACAGTATTGGGAGCAAGCTGTGCGTTCATGCTTCCGGTTGCAACACCTCCAAATGCCATTGTTTATGGAAGTGGAAAAATAAGTATTCCTGAAATGTCTAAAGCCGGATTATGGCTCAATATAATGTTCATACTACTGCTTACTGTCGCTTCTTTAACACTGGTAAGTTGGGTATTCGGAATTGAAATAGGTGTTTTACCCGAATGGGTTAAATAATCAGGGCAAGTTAAAAAGAGAAGTAAAAGCCCAAAAGATCAGAATGAACACAATTCCTGTTATAAAAACAGCGATGTAGGTCTTGGTCCAGTTGGTGGTTGAGTTTTCTTCTTTCATGACGGATGATAGGGATTGAACACTACAATTTCTCTAAAATTCTGAAACTCTCTACGCCTTTATTTAATAAGAGATCTATTACGGAACAACCTTCTACAAATCCGGGATAAGACTGATCATACACCGGATGCTTTTCAAGAGCTATTTTAGCTTGCTTGGTTTGTCGCTGGTAGTTTTTAGATTGATGCTCCAGATACAAAACATCAGCAGATAAGTTTTTCATCGTTTCATCTGGGAAAGTGCTGTAACCTGTTACTTTACTAGCAAGTTCGTAATCAATTTCAATTTCCAGGTAGCGAAGTAATCGTTCAAAGAAGTAGAGATTGAATTCCATTAAATATTCAAACTCGAACGCTTGTTGAATGTTATGATAGAGTTCATCTTCAAAATGATCGAAGTAAGTAGCGTTTCTATAATTGTGAAGGATGGCATTCCAGAAAGGCTCAAACCATTGCTGATCATGATCTAGTCGTACATCTTTGATTGCTTTTTTACGATCTTCTGAAACTACTGGAAGGTTGATCCACTGAGAATCCTCTTCATTTCTGATTTCCGCCCGATGCGTTCTTCCTTTACGAGACCATTTTTCCACATCCGTAAAGATAACCCGATCTGCTTTCAGCATAGAAGCCAGGTCGTATAGATTTGGAGCAAATTGGGGAGTGAGTATGGCTAAAGCCAATTTTGAATTATGAATTATGAATGTTGAGTTAAGAAAATACCACATTCATAATTCAAAATTAAGCATTCAAAATTTCTTATCTTTAAAGCTCAGAAATAATAGAATTCATCAAAATTTAGTTAGAAAATATGAGCGTTCGCGTACGTTTTGCTCCATCACCAACAGGATTTCTTCACATCGGCGGTCTCCGCACGGCATTATATAATTATCTGTTTGCCAAACATCATGGAGGAACTTTTGTACTTAGAATTGAAGACACGGATCAATCTCGTTATGTAGAAGATGCCGAACAGGATATTATCGATTCTTTGGAGTGGGCCGGAATGACGATCGATGAAGGCCCGACAAATCCCGGAGAATTTGGTCCCTATAGACAGAGTGAGCGTAAGGAAATGTATCACAAATATGCCAAGCAGTTGATCGAAAGTGGTCATGCGTATTATGCCTTTGATACTACCGAAGAGATCGATCAGATGAGAGAGCGATTAAAAGCTTCCGGAAATCCGTCTCCGAGTTACGATTCTATCACCCGACAGTCAATGAAAAACAGTTTGACACTTCCGCAGGATGAAGTAGAAAAAAAACTGGAAAACGGCGATGAATATGTGATTCGATTAAAAGTCCCAAGAAGAGAAACCGTAAAGTTTGAAGACCTTATTCGCGGAATAGTTTCTTTTGAAACTGCAGGATTAGATGATCAGGTTTTGATGAAGTCAGATGGAATGCCGACCTATCATCTAGCGAATGTTGTGGATGATCATACGATGAATATCACACATGTAATTCGTGGAGAAGAATGGCTGAGTTCAGCTCCAAAGCACATGTTGTTATATAAAGCCTTTGGATGGGAAGCACCAACTATGGCGCATCTGCCTTTGATCATGAGTCCAAGCGGTGGAAAGCTTTCTAAGAGAAAAGCTGAAAGTGAAGGAATTCCGGTAAACACCAAAGATTATATCGCAGGAAACTATGAGCCGGAAGCCTTGATCAATTTCTTAGCGTATTTGGGATGGAGTCCGGGAGATGATTCTGAAATCCATGATATGAAAGAATTGTGTGAGCTGTTCACACTTGATCGTGTGAGTAAAGGTGGTGCTGTATTCAATTACAAGAAGCTGATGTGGTACAACGAACATTACATTCGCGAGACTTCTGTTGCTGACTTACTTCCAAGAGTAAAAGAATTAGCTGAAGAGGCAGGTTTTGACACAAGGGATGACGAGTACTTAGAAACCGTAGTAGGTTTGCTACACGAACGCGTTTCCAAAGTTGATGAATTTGTTGCGATGGGCTCTTTTTTCTTTGAAGCTCCAAAAGAATACGATGAGAACGCTCTCAAAAAATGGAAAGACGACAGTGCAGGATTAGTTACTTCTTACAAAGAAAAAGTAGAAGCGTTATCTGATAACGAATTTGAAGCAGCTACCCTGAAATCCAAGTTGGAAGAAACAATTACAGAACATGAAGTTGGTTTTGGCAAACTAATGATGCCACTTCGAATTGCGGTAACCGGACAAGGTTTTGGTCCTGATTTGTTTGAATCACTTGAGCTTCTCGGCAAAGATGAAGTGTTAAGCAGGATAGATGTGGCATTGGAGAGGTTAGGGTAGTTAGTTGGGTCAGAATCACGTTCTTGTCATTTCGACCGGAGGGAGAAATCTAAACTTTCGGTTTGATAAAGATATTTAGATTTCTCACATCCGTTCGAAATGACAGGTGATTTTATAATCAAAAAACAGAAAAATCATCCTGAGGAAACTTCCGAAGGATCTACTTGATGATCAGCAATGTAGAAATTCTGTTAGTGCTTAGAATTTTAATGTAAATTGAATGAATCAATATTCGCAAGTATATTTCATTCATTAGGTCTTGCTTAATGACCTAACGTCAAAATTTATTTTATGAAAAGATCAAACAAAGTTATACAGCATTTATTAAGCGGACATTTGAAATTATTTATTTTTGGGATAACTACACTGTTCATTTTTTCATGTAAAGAGTATAATGTAGAAACATTTCCTGTTACTATGGAAGATGAATATACTGTTAGAGAGGGAATTTGCGGTACTGTCATTTTAAAAGAACAGTTAGGCAAGAGCTTCAGTGAGGCTAAACAAATTTATTTTACAGAGAAAAGTAAATTTTATTCAAGTTCTTGTCCAGATGGAAATCCTTGTATTAGTATCCAATTAGATTATTTATTTATGGAGGTAATTAACTCGAATGGGAAAATTCCTGAGGCAGAATTTCTTGGTATGAGAGTTTTAAATAAGGATTCAGGGAATTTACTTGAAAGTGTAAGTGATGTAATAACTTCAAATGGGTATCATTACGAGATTAACAGGTGTAAAGAGTAATAAAGCTAAATTTTTAGATTTTAGTTTTAAAGCTTACAAACGGAAATCTTCTCCATAAAGACCCAAAACAAGGTCGGGATTGTAGATGTCTTGTAATTCGTTGACAGATTAATAGTGAATCCGTCTTAAATACTTCCGCTTGATCTTTTGCTACTTTTGTATCAAGACAAAAGTAGGTACCCTATTCTAAACGTGTTTACAGGATTCAGTTACTTTGATGATGTACTTTTGTGCCGCTACTGAGCTTCCTCAGCACAGGCGCCAGTACCAAAAACTCCCGACAAGAATTATTGGCGCGAACTCCATTACATCGACTAATCATTACAAAAGGTCTTCGTTCGTATGATACATATTCACGAATCATCCTGAGTGTAATGATTGCTCCTACGGAGCCGTCGATTTCATTGCGTTCTTCCTCGCCAATAATTCTAAAGGTCGGTGAAGTTGAAAGCCGTTTCAGTAATCAAAAACCAGAAAAAGTCATCTTGAAGATTCTTCGCTACCGCTCAGAATGAATATACAATGAAGTAATTATCATAAATAAAAAAGGCTCCCGATCAATGATCAAGAGCCTTTAAAATGTTCAAAAAGTGAAATTACTTCTTCTTAGAAACAACCCCGCCTTTCTGGCTGTCTACTTTTACAGTATAGTTGTTTCCACCGCTAATGATCCAGCGAACGGTTACTGAGCTCATTCCCGGAATATTCGCTACTTCAATTCGCTCGGGTCTGAATTTCTGTTCGGTAGTTTGATTCAGATCTCGGTTCGTAACGATCATTCCTGCTTCAACAGTTGCTCCTTCAATGCTGATGATATCCGGTGGCATGATCTTGTTGTTCACATCGATACTTGCGTGAGTTGGCATCAACCTGCTGTTGGTAACTACTGCAGTAACTTCTCTTAAACCACCACCAAGATTCTTCTCAGAGATCTCGTCGATAGTAAGTTTAGGAGTGTGATAAGCATGATAGATCGTAAATGCCATATTTCTGTGAGCACCTTGTTCCAGCAAGAATCCCGGATGAGCACGACCGAAGTTTTTCTTGAATCCACCGATCTCGATCTTTCCATATTGTGGGTGATCATATTCTGTCCATTCCTGCATAGCATCACCAAATAATAAATACTTGTTGAACTCATAAGAATCTGTAGCTGATCGGTCGTTGCTTTGGAACATTTCGTAGCTGGTCCACAGCTCATTGGAATATGTAAATACTCCACGAACGCCATAGAACCAATCCAGCTCGCCGCCAAATACATCATACAGATCATCATAAACTACAAGGTATCTGTAGCCCGGAATCAAGCGTTCGCCCATTTCACCAATGGCATCATATACCTGAACATCCTGGCGATTGTAGGTGCTGATATCTTCCGCAACTCCTGGACCACGTAGGATCATTCCTCCGGAATTGTGATAACTTTGAGCAGCAGCAATATTTGGTCGCTTCATTACAAAATCCATAACCGCTCTTGTTTCAGGAAGAGAAAACGGATATTTATGGGCTCCGCCCTGAATGTGATTTGGTTGCCAGTTCCAGCCCCAATCACGGTTCGGATCGTAATAACCTACACGGTCTTCATTGATTCTTCCATCATTGTCGTTATCGATTCCTTCCGAACCCAGATATTCGTAATCACCGAATTCATCATCGGGAACACGAACCATCATATTTGGATAAGTAGGATGAGCTCTGAAATTTCCACGAGGGTTTTTACGTCTCATTTGGGTGATACTTCCGTTTCCATCCAGATCATCAGGTTGATCTTCATCAACAAGTCCGTCACCGTCATCATCAATTGGTTTCAGGCCTGATCGAGGGGAACTTCCTGTGTTTGGTTCCGTCATATAATGCTCGCGTGCATCAGGGTTGATGGTTGGCACTATATAGAAAGTTTTGTCATTTAAGAGTTCGGTTATAAACTTCACATTTCCGAAAGACTCTGTTAAATACCAGGCAGTATACAATGACATTTCAGTTCCCTGAATTTCATTCGAGTGAATGTTTCCATCGATGTAAATTGCAGGCTTTCTGTCCGGATCTCCGTTTTTGAAGTTGGATACTGTAAGCATCCAAATGTCTTTACCTTCATAAGATTTACCTATGGAAGTTCTTTTGGCAAGATCAGGATATGCTTTTGCGATACGTTCTGTGAGTTCACTAATTCCCTGATAATTGTAATAGTGATTCCAGGTTGCTTCCACTTTTGGATTGGAAGGGGTTCCTGCGGCAGGGAATACTCCGTCAGTAAGTTGAGCTTTTGCTGTGTTTGAAGTCATTATCATCAAACCAAAAACAAAAGCAGTAAGTAGGGTATATCTAAATTTTTTCATGATTCTGTTACTTAATGGTTTGTTCTTTGGTTGAAAATCCTGTCATCGGTGAGCCGGATGTTATGGTAACTTTTCCGGAACCTCGAATTAACCAGGTTTTGGTTACGAAGCCGTCAGCAGGAATTGAACGATCAAAATCCTGAATATCGCCACTAATCAGACTCATGTTGTTTCCAAGTTTGATCTGTGTCATAACTCTTCGAACCCAGTTATTTCGCTGACCCAATTGTGATGCCGTCGGGAAACTTCCGCCGTTATACACATCAACAGTGATGCGGGTAAGATTTTTTCCCGCGCTTTCTGATTTGAAGTTCACCAGCTCAACCATTGGTTTCATAGAAGCAATTTCCATGATGAAATCAGTATGACTTTCAGCTAATGAATCCAGAATGTTTGCAGGAGGTGTCATCATAGTAAATGGCTTGATTCCGCCCACTTCAACTTTTTGGTTTGGAAAATCAGGATGATCGACCTCTGTCCATTCAACAAAAACATCTTGTCCTTCTGCTTCTGCCCAAGCCAGATGTTTAACATGATCATTATCGAATTTTTGAGCTTTGCCACTTTCGTCCATCACTTCGGGAGTCCACCAACCCGGAGTGCTGAAACTGAATCTACCGTAATGGTAATATGCCCATTGGAACAGATCTCCTTGTTGAGGGTCGCCTGATGGAGCTATACCAAGATTGGTTTTATCATTGTATAGATCCGAAACCATTTTATTAACGGTTATATCATCAGATAACCAACCTGAAACTACTCGTTTAGAAGCAGCAGCTCTGTTAAACTTAAGCGGATCAGACAGATTGTTCTCAGGTCCAAATGAAATTACAGCAAATGTATTTCTGGCTTCTTCAAACAGGAAGTCTAATACTCCCCGAGTTTCATTTTCAGATACCGGGTTTTCACTGGAACCGGATTTGAAATAAGGGAAATCGTAGGAAAAGTTTTGATTGATGTTTACTCCTCCTTCACCATCTTCATTGAATTTACCATCTTCATCGTTATCACGGCCTTCGGTAAACATTTTATAAGAACCTTTTTCGCCGTTGTCAGCATCAGCTTTTACCATAACCCGCGGATCATCTTTGTGCATGGTCCAGCTACCGGTTTTGTCAGCTACCCGCATCATGGTAATAAAATTATCTCCATTCAGATCATCAAAACCGTCTTCATCATAAAATCCATCGCGATCGGCATCTGTAGAAGTCATGTTGCCGTCACGCTCATATTTCAGTTTATCGAAATATTGAGTAGCAGCATCAGGATTGATCTGAGGAAATACATAGAAGGTAGTTGACGCTAAAAGTGCTTTTGTTTCCTTTGTATTTGCAGTAGATAAAAGTTGCTCCGCAAATCGTAGTGTAAGTTCTGTCCCTAAGATATGCGAGGCTTTTGCGCCACCAATTACAGCTATTCCGGGATGATTTTTCACATCTCCTGAGCCAATGGTTAGTAACCAAACATCTTTGCCGCCTTTTGTTTTAGCAACTGATGTCAGTTCCGTTATATTTTTGTTGGCGTTATTTAACGCCTTCATTTTATTTGTCAGTTCTGTATAAGAACTGTACCCTGATTGGGCTTGAGCTGAAGTCGGTATAAAAAATAAACCAACAAGCATAGTTAAGCTCAAAACCCGGACTGATATTTTCATCGTGTAAATCCGTTTAGTTTTTTTGATATAAGAAAGTCTTCACTTAAAGAAGCATTTCAAAATCACAGCTGTAAAAAGATTATAAGCGAATCATAAAACACTGATAATTTATAGTCACAATAAGCATATATGGCAATTAAGTATGATATATTTTATCGTAAATTATTCTGATAAACATTTAAGCAGATCGAACTTTATGAAGAAATATATTCTGGGATCATTATTGATTTTAATTGGCTGTTCCACAACCGAAAAAATGGTTATAAATGGAAATTTGGATAATGCGATAAAAGAGCAGACTAAAACAGAGAAACTAGAACAGATTTTTAAGGATTCAGAAACCTTCAGTAAGACCATTACAGGATTTATGCTATTTGATCCTGAAGGTGATTCTTCGATCTATGCCGAGAATGAAAACAAGTATATGATCCCGGCTTCCAATACAAAGCTGTTTACTTATTATGCAGGATTAAATGTATTGGGAGATCGAATTCCTGCTTTGAAGTATACAATAAAAGGAGATTCATTGATCTTTTGGGGAACAGGAGATCCTTCTTTTCTTCATCCCGATTTTGGAACAGATGATGTTTATAATTTCCTGAGCTCATTTGAGGGAAAGCTGTATTTCTCAGACAGTAATTTCAATGACGAAAATCTTGGACCGGGATGGTCATGGGCTGATTACAACTCTTATTATTCAGCCGAGAAAAGCCCGTTTCCTATTTACGGGAATGTTGTGAGAGTTACGATAGAACATATAGAGGAATATCATCTTGCCAAAGAAAATGGGGAATATCTGATCAATCCTAAGATCTTTAATAAATATATCGATGATGGAGTCTTAAGCGATAACGGTAGATTTGTGCTGGAAAGAGATAGGGTTGGCAATGAATTTGAGTATGCGTTTACTTCGGATACTTCCAGATATGAGACGGATAAACCTTTTCACTATTCACCACAACTGATCGTAGAATTACTTTCAGATACGTTGAAAAAGAATGTAGAGTATTTGCCCGGTGCAAAACTGCCTTCCAGCCATGAAATGATCTACAGCATGGAATCTGATTCGCTGTATAAAAAAATGATGCTTCCCAGTGATAATTTGTTAGCAGAGCAGATCATGCTGATGATCTCTGGTGTTGTCGATGAGGAATTGAACAGTTCTTCAGGGATCAGATATGTCAAAGATAATTTTTTGAGTGATCTTCCTGATGAAGCTAACTGGCGAGATGGTTCAGGTTTATCCAGATATAATCTGTTTACTCCCCGAAGCATGGTTGCTCTTTTAGAAAAACTTGATGAAAAAGTAGAAGAAACTCAGCTGTTAGATGCTCTTCCACAAGGAGGAAAGCAAGGGACGATCAGAAGACTATATGCGAATAAAGATGGTGGAGCACCTTATGTATTTGCTAAAACGGGAACACTAAGTAATAATTATTGCCTGAGTGGTTATGTGATAACGAAATCCGGAAAGAAACTCATCTTCAGTTTTATGAATAATAACTATGTGATCTCAACCAATGAAGTTCAAGCTCAAATGGATGAGATCCTTTGGTTTGTATATGAAAATTGGTAAGGATTCAATTTCTAAGTGAAGAAGTTGTTATACACTATCTAAATCTATGATGACATTAGTGTTATAAGGGCTAAACTTGAATTCATTTTGAAAAGTCAAATTTGGTACCAAATGATTGTTATTTAATTCATAAAATGGCAACAACTTAGATTGCTTTCTAAGTTCTGATAAAGTGCTTATGGAAAGTTCTTCAATTTCATTCTCTCTAAATCCTTTTTTAATAAATTCATTCTGGATTTCCAAAATGCTAATTGTTTCGAAGCGCTCGTAAGTATTTTTTAGTTGTTCAATTGTCGTTGAATTTAAAAAAGAGATACCAAATTCAAATATATCATTGAAATCAGCTGGTTCTATACTCTGTTTAAGAAACTCGTCTGTTAATAAAATTGAACCAAATTCATCAGTTTTCAAATTTGAAATATTACCGTAACTCTTTGAGTCCTTGAAAAAAACTCGGATGTGAATTAGAATATTCTCAATTGGATATTTTTCAGAAACAATTTCGACACGAATCATATTTACTTAAAATAGGCTTAAGCATCCGCTGTCTTGGAATCTTTCAGCATTCTTAACTTGATCTTAAACACTCCAAAGATCACCGTCATAAATGGGCTGATTAGATTAAAGAATGCAAATGGCAGATAGGTGAAAGTTTCTACACCAAGTACTTTAGCATGATAAGCCCCGCAGGTATTCCATGGTATTAAAGCAGAGGTTACAGTACCGGAATCTTCTAATGTTCTACTTAAATTTTCAGGCGCCAAACCTTTTTCTTTATAAACATCCGCATACATTCTTCCCGGAACTACAATTGCTAAATACTGGTCTGATGCTGTGATATTAAAGAACACACAAGTCCCCGCAGTTGTAGCGATCAAAGCACCCGCAGAGTTGATTCCACTGATCACGCCTTCTGCGATTCTTTTCAGCATTCCACTACGCTCCATCACTCCACCAAAGATCATGGCAGACAAGATCAACCAAACCGTGCCAAGCATTCCGTACATTCCGCCGGAACTTAAAAGGCCGTCTACAATTTCATTATCGGTAGTAAAGCTAATGTCACCATACATGGAAGTCATGATGCCGACGAAGCCTTTTTCCCAAGTTCCTTCTCCAAATTGAGCCACTTCCTGAACTAAATCGGGTTGAAAGATCAACGCAAATACAGCGCCTAGTAAAGCACCTACCGAAATAGCAGGAATAGCCGGCATTTTCTTAGAGATCAATACTACCATAATGATCGGCACCAGGAATAACCAAAAATTGATTTCAAATTTACCCGAAATAGCATCAAGAATTACTTGGGTTTCTGCAATTTCTACATTTCCTCCTTTCACAAAACCCAGAATAAGAAAGATTACCAATGCAATAGAAATAGACGGAATGGTAGTATATGCCATATATCTAATGTGTGTGAACAGGTCTGTTCCGGCCATTGCAGGAGCAAGATTTGTTGTATCAGAAAGCGGAGACATTTTATCCCCGAAATATGCACCTGATATGATTGCACCGGCTACCATACCAACCGGTATCTTTAATACCGTTCCAATTGCGACTAAAGCTATACCAACGGTTGCAGAAGTGGTCCATGAGGAACCCGTTGCAACAGAAACAATTGCACAAACAATACAGGCTGCAACAAGAAAAATTGCAGGATTTAAGATCTGTAAACCATAATAGATCATAGCAGGAATAATTCCGCTTAATAACCAGGTTCCTGCAAGAGATCCAATAAGCAATAAAATGATCATAGATGACATTGCAGAACTGATACTATCAACAATTCCTTGTCTTATCTCAGCCCATTTAATACCTAAACCAAGAGCTACAAGTGAAGCAACTCCGGCAGAAAGCATCAAAATAATTTGATTGGAACCATCTAGAGAGGCATCTCCATAAATACGAACATTTATAAATAAAGCAATGATCAAAAATATGATCGGAATAAACGATTGAAGAAGTGTTGGTCGGTCGTATTTATAAGTCATTTTAGCTGATATTAATCTTAACCATGTAAATAATAAAGTGGTGTGAATAAACGCTGATTTTTAACTAAAAACCAGTTTAAAAGTATTTTCATCAATTATCTTACAGTTTTCAACATTATATCTTCGCTCCGTAAATTCAGCATTGCCTTCATAATCCACTAAAAGCAGGGTTGAACATAAAGTGCCGTAATTATCTGTTTTTATGAAGATGGACGAAACAGCTTTTTCCCATTCATAAGGAATTCCGGTTGAAGGAAGCTTTTCATCAGGTGCTTTTTCGGAGTTTTTTAGAATCTCGAATAACTCGTCTCGGTCAAACTTACTATTTGAAGTAACTCTTTCCAGTTCTTTTTTTGCATGGTCTAATTTTGGCCAATTGGTATCCAAAAGCGCATTACTAACGCCATGTATTCCGGGTTCAATTTCCTTAATAGAATTGGTTTCATTTGAAAAATGATATAGCGAATCCTTTCCGCCAATAAGAAGATTGAATCCGTTATACTTTTTACCATTTTCCTTAATTTCTTTTAAATACGCTCTCTCATTCGAATTAGATTTTAAATAATCCAATACCAAATCTCCTCGGCTTGGTGCATTCTCATTTATATTTGAAGGGTCTCTATAATTAGTTAAAGCTCCCCATCTTCCAGTTTTCGAAACCCCCATCCATGTTCCATTTGCTTTCAGATCCTTTCCTGCAAGGATATCAGGAAGCTGTTCATCTGTCCAAAACTGAGCTGCTCTGGTGGGTCGTTGATAAAACTCATCCCTGTTTGCTGCCACAATTAACTTGTAAAAAGGGTGGTTTTTATACGAAAATGTGATCAAACACATAAAAAATGAACAAATTTGGTTTTATAATTCGAATGAATCTAAGCATATTCCTGCAACCATTTCGAAATTTTGCGTATAGTTCAAAATGTTTTCTGAATCAAATAATCACTTTAGGGATTTATTGTTATTAGTAGCCGGATGTATAGGAGCTTTTTGGTTCTATTACAGCTATCCTGATCTGGATCCTATGGGTACCATTGAAAAAAGCGTTTCGAAAGAATCTGTTTTGTCAAAAAGTGATTCGGTGATCACGTCCTGGCAAATCTATTCTAATGACATAGTTCATAAAAGTGAGATGGAATCGTATAGAGGGGTTATTGATTCACTTCAACATAAGTTTGGAAAGACAGGTTTTAAAAATCTGGTTCGAAATCCAGAAACAAAAAGCTTCCCTCTCTTCTTTTGGAAGATAGATCATTATCTGAAGGAAGATTTTTATAATGAAGGCAATAGGTTCTCTAACGCTTTAGTTACTCCGGCAGGAGAAATAATTTCTTACTCAATGCGGAGTGATGCAATCAGAAATCTACAGCCGTATAACAACAGCGTAATAAGAGATGCACTTGGCTTGAGGTTTGAAACAACAGTTGAAAACCGGGTTATTCAGGATTCACTTTTAACCGAGCTACTTCGTTTTCAAAATATGGGTGAAGACGATTATAGAAGTTATTCCCAGATCCAGAAATTTGCACAAAAATTAGGTGCAGTTTTACCGGAAGATGGTGAAGTCTTTATGCAGGATGAAATATGGAAAGGGGCTTCAGAATATCTTGGCGATACATACTGGAAAAAATATACTTTCAGAAGAGATTCACTGGCTTTTCAACAAGAACAAGGATTAAGGTATGTACGATTGTTTTTGACTGCTGAAGACTCCGTTCTGGGTTTTCTTCCAAAGCTTCAAGTAGATCTGTTGCCAGCTGGTGGAATAAAAGCTATTTCATTGAATATCACAGATATTGATATCCCATCAAGGCCCTATTCAGATTTAATGGATGTTGTTATTCAATTTACATTTTTATGTGCCGGAATTTGGTTGATCTCCATTTTTTATCTAAGAATTAAAGCAAAAGCAATAGACACGCAACCTGCTTTTATAATTTCAGTATTAGCTGGTTTTATGTTTTCAGCTACTCAGTTTCTGAGGTTTGCAAACGATGTTGAATTTACTGCTGAAGCTATTAAAAGTATTTCACTGCCGGATAGATTTTTTATAATCGGAATATTAGGAGCCGTTTCAGCGGTTGTTTTCTTTGTGCTTACTTCAATTAGTGATTCAGTTACTCGGCAGCATTGGCCTGAAAAACTAAAAGCATGGGATCTTGCACGACGAGGATTCTTTAAAAACAAACCGGTTGGACGTTCTATAGTTATTTCAATTTTTATCGCGGGAATTTTAACAGGTTTGTGGGCTGTTTTGATCCAGCTTTTTCCGGGTACTCACATCACAGCTGATGTAAGACTGCAATCGTCTAATTTCGCATTTCCATCTGTAGCAACATTAATGGAAAATTTACTTGGCAGCTTGTTAGTAGTCATTTCTACGTTGATGATACTTGGAAATCAGCTTTATGCTGTCACAAAAGTGAAATGGATTATTCCAATGTTAAGCGGATTTATATTCGCTTTATTTCTTGAGTTTTTTGTTTCCTTAAATGTCCATCCGTTCAATTACTCTCTGATCATAAACTTTATTATTGGGGCTGCGTTTGGAGCTTTTTATATCAAGCATGGATTTTTAACAATGGTGTTATCACTATTCATTTTTATAGGCGTATTTACAACCAGAGCAGGTTGGATGATGCCAAATTCACCGGACGCCAATTTACTTTATATCTTTTCAGCATTAGTGTTCTCAATGTTGTTGCTCGGTTTTTACTTCATAGCTAAAGGAAGTGAGAAAAAAGACCTGCCCGACTATGTTCCCACGTATATTGAAGATCAAGCCAAAGAACAGAGACTTGATCAGGAGCTGGAAATTGCACAAGCTGTACAAAAAACATTTTTGCCATCCAGAGTAGAAAAGTTAACGGGGATAGATATTGCAGGGATTTGTGAGCCGGCTCAGGAAACCGGTGGAGATTATTATGATATGATATCTCTTGGAAAGAACAGGATGGCCATTGCCATTGGAGATGTAAGTGGAAAAGGGATTCAAGCCGCGTTTTATATGACTTTTGTAAAAGGGGTTCTGCACAGTTTAAGTGCGTTGATTTTATCCCCTTTGGAGTTATTGAACCAACTTAACCGTTTGTTTAAGGAAAATGCAACCAGAGGCACTTTTGTATCAATGATCTATGGAATTCTTGAAGCCGATAAGAGAGAATTAACTTTTGCCAGAGCCGGGCATAATCCTATGTTAGTTGTAAGAGCAAACGGGGATGCTGAATGGTTGATGACGAAAGGTATTGGAGTTGGGGTAGCAAATAGCCTCTTATTTATGAAAGGAACTGAAGAATATACACTCAAATTAAATGAAGGAGATGTAGCTGTTCTCTACACGGATGGAATTACTGAAATGATGAATATCAGTAATCAGTTTTATGGGGAAGATAGACTTGAAAAGGTTGTAAAAGGTGTACGAAAAGGAGCATCCAGTAGCATTCTGAATATAATAATCAGTGATGTAAAAGAGTTTAAAGGTGTAGCGAAACAGCACGATGATATGACTCTTGTTGTTATAAAAGCTGATTCATCTGTAAACAAATAGTTTCGTATATTTAGGCATGAAAATTTTTAGAATAACATTAGTATTACTCCTTGCTTTATTAACATCGACTGTTAGCTCTGCTCAGGAATCAAACGTTGATTCCGGAGTAAAATGGCAGTCGCTTGAAGAGGCTCAGAAAAAAGCTAAAGAAACAGGAAAAAAAGTACTCATTTTCGGTTATGCTGATTGGTGTACCTACTGCATGAAAATGAGAAAAGAGACGTATCCTACAGAAAATGTTCAGAAATCATTATCGGATGACTTCATTCCTGTCCAGATCAATGGAGAATCTGAAGAAGAGATCGTTTTCAACGGAAAAACATACAAATCTTATGAGTTAGCCAGATACTTACGATTGAGTTCGTATCCTACTCATTATTTTTTGAATTCTGATGGGGAAATTATTGGAGCACAACCAGGATTTCTGCCTGCTGAAGTATTTTCTCCCCTCATGAATTATGTTTCGGAAGACCTGTTTGGAAAAGTGCCATTTCTGGACTACATGGAAAAGAAAGGAATAAAGCTTGAACAAGATTGATATGAGTCTTAGCCAGTCGGTAGAGGACTACCTGAAAGCAATTTATCTTTTGGAGACAGAAAACGAACCTGCAACAACGAATAACATTGCAGAGTCTCTTTCTGTATCTTCGGCTTCTGTTACAAATATGTTCAAAAAGCTTGCCAAGCTTAAACTTATCAATCATAAGTCGTATCGCGGCGCAGAGTTGACACAGGCCGGAGAAAAAATAGCTTTGGAAGTAATTCGTCATCATAGATTGTTAGAGCTTTACCTTAAAGAAATGATGGGTTATTCCTGGGACGAAGTTCATGAGGAGGCTGAAAAATTGGAGCACCATATTTCTGAACAATTTGAAGATAAAATTGCTGAACTGTTAAACGATCCAACCCATGATCCTCATGGAGATCCAATACCTTCTAAAGAGGGAGTTGTACCACAAATGGCGTCACTGGCAATAACGGATGCAGAAGAAAACACATCATACATAATTGGAAGGGTTAGAGATCAAGACCCTGAATTGCTGAGATACCTTGAAAAGAGTGGGATTATACCTGGAGTTAAACTAACTGTTCTTGAAAAGGCACCTTTTGATGGTCCCGTTAAAATTATGTTGGAAGACAAAGAAACTACTATTGGTAATTCCGTAGCTAAAGATGTTTTTTTAGTGGAAAGGGATTAACTTTTTACTTGATCAGAGTCATTCTTTTAGTAAGCGTAGTTGCCCCGGCTGATAATTTATATATATACAAGCCAGAACTCATAGATGAAGCGTCAAATGTTATAGAATGCTCACCTGCCGGTTTGAATCCATTTTGAAGTGAAATAATATGAATCCCCAGCATATTATATATGTTGAGGGAGACATTTGTTGCTTCGGGGAGAGTATAAGAAATAGTGGTCGTCGGATTAAAAGGGTTAGGGAAATTCTGCTTTAAAAGTATAGAATTCGGCAATTCGGCTTTATGCTCATTGGATGTAGCAAGCGCCAACTCATCTTGTATGCTTTCATTCACATCTTCATAATCATTATTGACAAAAGAAGAGCCTTTGTAAGCAACGTTGCCATTAATGTCTATTACTACTGATCGATCATAGGCTGATGAATTTCCATAATAATCTACTAAGGTCTGGCGAGCATTTAAAAGAAGTGGGTAGGTAATTCCTGTTATATTTTTAAAAGTGTTAACCTCACCAGCGCTGGTGTTCCAGGTATCTAGACCTAGAGCTACAAAATTGTCTTCGTCTTTAAAGTTTTGATAGATATCAGTTTCGGTAATTGGTCCATTATCACGACAGTGAGGGCAATTTGATCCAAAAAAGAAAATATAAACAACCTTACCTTTTAAGTCAGAAAGGGTGATCTGTTCATTACTTAAGGAAGTTAATGTGAAATCCGGAGCCGGCTCACCTTCATTAACCTGAGCAAATATCCCGTTTGAAAATAAAAAGATTAAAAGTGAAAATTGGATAATGATCTTCATCGTAATACCTCAAAGTTGGTTCAATTCAGTTTCAATTACTGATATCACAGTATCTGTATCTCTATTTACAAACTGAGTTCCCTGATAAGCTATTGTGCCATCTGCCGAGACCACAACAGAGCGGTCATAGTCAGAAGTATTTCCGTAATAATCTAGCAGGCTTTGGCGGGCATTCAATAAAAGGCTGTAACTTATTCCGGTTACACTTTTAAAGTTTTGAACGGTTCCGGCGCTTGTGTTCCAAGTATCTAAACCTAAAGCTATGAAATCGCTGTTATTTTTGAATTTTTGATAAATATCATTCTCAGTAACCGGACCGTTATCCCGACAATGGGGACAGTTTGCTCCAAAAAAGAAAATGTACACAACTTTGCCTTTTAAATCTGATAAGGTGATCTCAATGTCATTCAAAGAAGTGTAAGTAAAATTCGGAGCGACTTTTCCCTGATTGATTCCTGAAACAATATCTTCTGCAGAATTTTCTGTACAACTCAAAAATGGAACTGCAAGTAAAAATAAAAAAGGAAATATGTTTTTCATATGCTGGGGATTTAAAAGCGTGTTGTAACTCTCAGTTCTGCGCCCTCAAAGTCGAGGATCTCGTAGCAAATTCCGGATGTACAAGCCGGGCCACCTCTTCTTTTACCTACGAATAGAGCAATGGAATTGGATGTGTTCACTCTATAAAGAGCATTAAAGCCCAACCAGGTTCTTGGATCAGTCTCTATTCGCGGAAAAGTGTTTGGGTTGTCAGTTAAACCGGGCTCTGTAGTAGCTTCAAAAATTGCAGCGAAATTCAGACTAGAATTTAGAGAGAAGGATATAGAGCTAAAGTAATTCTCGATCTTTTTGGGTTGAAAACTCTCCTCATAGGTTTGATATTGAAGATCAAGAATCAGGTTTTTTGAGTTTCCAAAGCCTTTATCTGAGATCAACCCAACCGAGATTCTGTTTTTATGTAGTTTTGGTTCATCATTAGCGAAGTCTACGAAAGATTTAAGAGTAAACTGATCGGTTACTTTGAAAGTGCCTTCTAAAAAATATTCTCTATACTCATTTCTTCGGAAGACTTCATTAACGGTATAAGCATAGTT
The DNA here is from genome assembly GCA_002364085.1 of Balneolaceae bacterium UBA3186. Taxonomy (GTDB): domain Bacteria; phylum Bacteroidota; class Rhodothermia; order Balneolales; family Balneolaceae; genus Balneola. Next base: position 41,550 of record DEXK01000014.1, read on the forward strand.
AGCAACAATAGAATGACCATCATCAAAAGAGTAAAATAATTCAGCTTGAACTCCATGTTCGCTTGAAGTATTGGGCACATGAGTACTTCTGTTCAATACAGGATATGTATGTTCTTTAATAAGAGATGGGGGATCGTTAAATCCTGAAGAACCAAGGCGGAAATTACTATAATTTTTGTACTCAAAACTTCCTCCAAAAGAGCCTTTATAATAATTTACTCCAGAGTATAGCGCATAACTTTGATCTGTTTTAAAAGAAAATAATTCAGAATCAGTATTAAATGCATATTCTCCAAAAAGTTGAAAATTTGCGGGGAGCTGGATATTGGTAATGATAGAAGCGTATGAAGAAAAATCGCTATTATTAGGAGTGTTTACGCGGATTAAAGTACCACCAATCGAAACCATATCATTGGGATAAAAAGTTGCTTGCAAAGCTTCTATTAAATCTGGGCGCCTAACAGAATCGGGCTCAAAGTTTGGAGGTAGTAAATTTTGAAGAGCTTCGGAACGGATCGCTTTAAACTCAGCCCAATCTAAATTGATATCAAAAGCGACACCTTCCAGATCACGAAAAAAAGCATATCTGGTTCTTGAAAACTCATCCTCATACACAGAACCGGGAATTTCATAGCTTCTTAGAAGCAATCCACTACCTAAGGTTTCATAAAAGTTTCCAACTCTAAGTCTGAAAGTATCATCCTGGAATTGAAATCGCTTTTGAGTGAATTCGAAATAGTTAGCCTCACTTACAGGGGTAAGAAATTGCTCTGCTCTACCAAATAAAGAAAAATTTCCTTGGTCATAATAAAGGTTCAATTGATTGTAAGATGTTGTGAGGTCAGAATCTTCTTCAAATGGTAAATTTCCATATTGGAATTCAAAAGTATTTGTACCGTACAATTGGGCTTTTAACTCAGAAATAGAAACTATCGCTAGTATGCTGCTAAGCAAAAGTAAATAGGTGAATTTTTTCATTCTTCAAGAAGCTCAAGAATTTTATTTTTTATCTTAACTTCTTCGCCCGATTTATAACCTTCATGGAAATAAAGGATCTCATTATCGGCGTTTACGATCAAAAGGGTTGGAACAGCAGTAACCCTGAGTCTGGCCATTACAGAACTATCCGAATCTCTAAGAACAGGGTACTCAACTCCTAAAGATCTAATAAAGGGTTTAACTTTGGCTTTATTTCTGGGGCCGTCAATTGAAATCCCGATAAACTGAACATCGCTGTCTTCAAATTCTTCGTCCATTTTTACAAACTCGGGAATGGACTTAACGCAAGGCTTACACCAAGTTGCCCAAAAATCAATAACGGTCAGGTTTTTTCCTTTTATCTGATTGTAGCTAACTGTCCGGTTTTCAAGATTCTTTAGCCTGAAATTTGGAACCTCATTTATTTCGGATTCAAATCCTCCAAGAAAAAGGGTTAAGAGTAATAGATATTTCATGAGACTCTTTTTTTCTTAAAAGATGTACAATACACATTGTAAAGGTATCACGAAAATATAAAATCGGGAAAGACGTAAGATGGTTTTAAAAAAAGTCTTACATCTTATGTCTTAGATCTTACATCTATACTCTACTCAACCCAATCAGCAATAAATACATTTGTAGATCGGTCGCCACCGTTAAATCGGTTAGATGAAAAAACCAGTTTTTTTCCGTCATGAGAAAACATAGGGAAGGAGTCGAAAGTATCATCAAAAGTGACCTGCTCTAAACCTGTTCCATCAGGATTGATCATAAACAAGTTGAAAGGGAATCCTCTGGTAGAATTATGATTCGAAGAAAAAATTATTTTTTCACCTGAAGGGTGGAAGAACGGAGCCCAGTTAGCATTTCCCAATTCGGTGATCTGACGCATGTTAGTTCCGTCGATGTTAACAAGGAATAATTCCATATTGGTAGGCTCAACGAGACCTTCAGCCAACAATGAAGTGTATTTTTCTATTTCTTCCTCTGTTTTTGGTCGAGAAGCTCTGAAAAGTAATTGTTTACCATCCGGACTAAAAAAAGCACCGCCATCATAGCCAAGTTCATCTGTTATCTGAACTACATTTGATCCGTCAATATCCATAATGAATAATTCCAGATCGCCTGTTCTCATTGAGGTAAAAACAATTTTACTGCCATCCGGAGATACAGTTGCTTCTGCATCATAACCAGGAGTTGTTGTTAAAGTGTCTATGATCTCACCATCAAGACTAGCTCTGAAAATATCGTAACCTTCATAAATTGGCCATACATAAGCTCCACCGGGTCCACGTTCAGGAACTTCAGGACATGCAATGTCAGCTAAATGAGTTGAACCGTAAACAACTGTTTCATCGGGTAAGAAATAAGAACACGTAGTTCTTCCAAGGCCTGTACTTATAATCGGAGCTTCAAAGCCGGGTTCATTTTCTTCAGCATCCATATAAAATATCTGATCACATTCAGTCTCCCACTCAGGGTTATTCGCCTGAAAAACCAATTTAGTGTTATCGTAACTCCAATACGCTTCGGCATTATCACCGCCAAAGGTAAGCTGTTTAATATTTTTTAAATGGGTCTCTTTTTCATACCTAAGAGCATCATTTTCTTTGGATGTACAGTTAAAGAGGAGTGCAGCTAAAAGAACCGGATAAATAAACTTCATAGTATAGTTTGATAAAATTTTCAGCCTTAAAAATACCACAAATTTATTTATAAAATGAAGTTTATAAATATTAAAGATCGGAACGAACAAAGCAGGCATGTCCTATAAACGAGTAACAATATTAACAAACCGAAAACAATGAAGAACTCAAAAATTATATTATTCATCACAATTGTAGCATTGACATTTGCTGCTTGTTCAGAAAAAACCAAAACAGAAGCTGAAAAAGCAGGCGAACAAATTGAAAATACTGTTCAAGCTATGGGAAATGATTTTGAAGCTAAGAAAGATCAGTTTATAGTTAGTGCAGAAAAAGAGATCGAAGAAATAAATGAGAAAATTGAGAAACTCGATAAAAAAATCGAAGATAATTCGAATGAAGTAGAAAGAGAAACAAAGGAAGCACTACAAAGCTTAAAAGACGAAAAAGAAGAGCTGCATCAAGAACTTAGTGAACTGGAAAATGCTTCAAAAGAAAACTGGGAGCGATTAACAGCAAGTATTGAAGAAGGATTTGAAGACCTTAAACGAGGTTATAACAGCTTGCTTGAAGACATGAAAACAAGCTAAATTTTCGTAAAGAATAATCCACTAAAAGCCCTTTCTAGCAGAGGGCTTTTTTTATGGATCAGATTTTTATTTGAAGAGTAGCATAAAAGGTTCTTGGGGGAGAAGGGATGATTCCCGGACCGGGGTAACCCGTTGCTCTTCTGGTAAAATAGGATGCATTAAGAACATTGTTTATACCTGATTCAAACGAAAATTTTCTAAATGAATAGGAAAGAGAGATATCCATTACGGAATAAGAGGGAATCTCTCCTTTAATACCACTTTGGTTATCTCTTGCATTTTGCATGGCATTTGAAGCATCCGTGAATTGCCCGGAGATATAACTGTATTGCAGCGATCCCATAACGTTTTTATATCCAAAATTGATGCCTGATTTAATGTTTAAAGCAGGAACAAATTCTACATTATTGCCTTTTATTCCTGCAATTTCAGAATCCAAATATTGGGATTGGGTAATAGCTGTATTGGCAAAGATAGTGAGCTTTTTGTCAGGGTGTGTTGTATTAAAAACCGAGAACAGATCGATCTCGATAAGGCTTTCTAAGCCATACATAAAAGCTTCTCCGATGTTGCCCCGAAAACGAACTATTCTCCCTGTTTCTTCCTGCTCTCCATCTGCGTTGGTTCGGGTTTCTGCTCGTAATACTTCTCCCAATCGGTTTTCATACAATAATCCGAAGATGCCAACATCGTAAGAAATAGTATTTCCGATTTTGCCCCTAACTCCGAAATCTGACGAAAACCCACTTTCATCGGTAATATTAGGATCAACCTGAAAACTGGGGTTAATAATTCTGATATCGTTAAAAGTGACAGAGCGATAGTTCTGAGAAAAATTTCCATAAAGATCTGTGGTTGTGTTGGGCTGGTAACTGAGTCCGATTCCAAGCAATACAAAATTTCGTTCAAAAGTTTTCTCTTCTTCAAAGGTTTGGTTTTGAATAGGATTTCCTGCCAGATCGAAATTCACCCGTTTATAAGAACCTTCACTTTGGGTTTTGATAAATTCAAATCGAAAGCCGGGAGTGATAGAAAAGTTGTCTCTTACATAAAAAATATGCTCTCCGAACAACGCAAAGTTCTGATTGGGAAAGGTGAAATCAGATTGTCTCGGGTAATTCGGGAACTCCTCATCTGCTAAAGAAAAATCAGCTTCACTTGATGCTGTTCCTGGTCCCTGAACCGAAGTATTCTTTGATTGGTAATATTTTGATCCTATAAGAAAGACCGCATTTTTGTTTCCGAGTTTATACCGTTGCAGATACCTCGTCTCCACTCCCCAGTTATTGAAGTCACCTAAGATCAGATCACGTGGTTCATTTGGGTCGTCTTGTTGAGAAACTCTGTTTGTTCTGAAACCAACGGATTTTCTGGAAGCATTTAATCCGAAGGCAGTAACACTCAGGCGACTTTGGTACGTAAATCTATGATCAAGCTTTATAGATGCCAGCTTCCAGTCAACTTCGAACCAATTTCTTTCTCTGTTGCTGAAATTGGGATCGGTGTAAAATTGAGCATCAGTAAGTCCGCCGGGTTGTTGAGCCAAATAGTTCAGGTAAGTGAAATCGGTACTAACAGAAGTTTTCTCAGATAAAGAGTATTCTGTAAATAAATAGATATTGTCAGACTCAAATTCAGAATTTGGACGAAATCCGTTCCCGGATTTCCGATTATAATATCCGTAATAACCTAGTTTTTTATAAGTGCCACTCAAACTGTTGTGAGACGTAAACAGAGCATTTGAGCCAACGGTTTGACGGGCTGTGAATTCGGCAACTTTGTTTTCAACCGGAGATTTCATTCTAAAGTTAACTAAGCCTCCGAATTGCGTCCCGTACTGTAACGAAGCTGCTCCGCGGATGACCTGAATTTCTTCGAGCGCCTCGGCGGGAGGTGTGTAATAACTTTCGGGATAACCCAAAACATCAGCGCTTATATCGTATCCATTTTGTCGAATATTGAAGTTGGAAGATCGGTTAGGATCCAGTCCACGTCCTCCGATGTTTAGCTGTAATCCGGCGTCATCAGACTCAAAAATATTTAAACCTGAAACCTGACTGTAAATTTGACGGGCATTATTTGAAGAAGTGTTTACTGTCATTTGGCTTAGATCAACAACTTCATTCTTTTTACCGGCATAAATAGAAGTTCCTTCCACTTCACGAAGTCGTTTTATAGAAAAGATCCGCTCTCTTTGGTTTACAACAGCTACCTCAGAAAGTTCACCCGAGAGCTTACTTAACTTGATATTCAGGACTTCGTTCTCAGATCCTAATTGTATTACTCTGTTCGTGATCTCATACCCTAAAGCAAAAAAGAACAAGTTGTAATTTCCATAGGATAGATTTGCAATCTGAAAATATCCTTCTTCATTCGGTTCATAGGATTCCCCGGAATTCTCCTCAAAAATAGTAACTTCCGACAAAGGTTCACCGGTTACCTTATCTGTTATGTATCCCGAAATAGAATACTGACTAAATGCAGGAACAGAGATAAGGCAAAATATTACGAATATGCTAAAGTCCTTTAATCTCATCGTTGAAAGGAAGTATCCATTTTTTGGGTTTCAAATTTCTTTTAATTGTTGTGAGATCGATTTCAGGATCAATATATGGCGCGCTTCTTCTGCCATTAAGAGCAACAAAACTCTCAACATAAATTTCGGGATCTTCGATTCCCCGATTCTGATAATATTCTTCCAGATGGTGTGCATATTCAAGAATGAAATCTGGCTGGGTTGACATCTGCTTCTCCTGAAAGCGAGTCAAAAACTCAGTATTATCTACGTAAAATCTTTTCTGCGTTTCCGAATCTACAACCTTGAAATTTGCATATCCTGCTTTTTCAATAAGCATTACCCGCCATGAAAATCTGTAACCCTCTTCAGTCCAGAATAATTCTCCCGGATACAGCAAATATCTGAATGGAAATAAGAGTTGAAAAAGGAAGAATGCACCTAGAATGCTAAGACTGAATTTCTTGGATATTGAGCTTTTAAAAGAATATCGCTCAGAGTTGTTAAAAGCATCTAGATCTATTTTGAGGAATGTGGAAATACGGTCAAGAATTCGGGTATGTAATCCGGCATCAAAAAAGATCAAAGCGCTTATGATCATGATGTAAGGAAACATTCCAATTGGAAATAGAATCCGGGTTAGAATGTGAAAGATAACGACAAGAATAAAAGCGAAGATTCTGGTACGTTTGATCAGAAGTAGAAAAGGAATAGACAGATCATAAAGAGCACCTCCCCATGCAAAAGCAAAATGCACCCAGGATTGTTGCAACAGATCGCCGAGTAATGGAATGGAATATTTTGCTGGAAGCCAGATCTTTAAAGGCATTGCCTGAAAAAGCCAGTCTGAATTCAATTTTGCTAATCCTGCATAGAAGTAAACAATAAACAAAAGCAATTTAATAACATCGATTGTCCAGCTTGGTATAAACTCAGCCTTAAGTGTTGGGTTTCTGGCTGCATCAACAGAGAAGTAGGAATTTGCCGGCAGAAATATCATCAAAAAACTGAGAATGCTGATGAAATAATAGTGATTTAGATAGGTGGTTTTGTCCATCAGTTCTATAAAAGTAAAACTGAGGCAAAAAGTAATGACAGCAAATCTGTATTTGAATCCCAGTGAAATAAAAATGGCAGAAAGCCCACATACTGCAAAAATTAAATAGGTCCATTCGCCGGGTGGTTGAACCCATTCAAAGCCATAATAGGAGAAGAAGAAATCCGGTTCGATATACAGTTTTTGTATCCATCCGTTTAGTGCAAACCGAACAATGCTTATGAGCATTAACAAGCCGAAAAAAACACGAAAAACCGCTAGAGGAGCGGCTTTCGAATAAGAATTAAGATATGTATTAATTGAAGCTGTACTCAAAGATCAATCACCGTCAGCATCCACGTAGTCTACATTAATATTTAATGCCTGAAGCATATCCACTTTCATGAGGATTACATTTTTTTGGAGCTCATCATAAGTTTGCAGCATTAAAGAATTATTCGTCTCAACCTGATCAACAAAACTGGAATTCAAATTTTGGGCTTTTGTTCTACTTGCTTCGAACTGCTGATTGATAAGCTGGGTCAGGTCAGTACCGTTTTTTATGGTATTAAGAAAATCCAGATAATTACTCAGGCTTGATCCGGTAGTTTCTGAATTAAAATGCTTCCCGTTAAAGAAGTTCTGAGTTGCAGTTAACGACTCCAGAAATAGTTCTTTCGAGAATTCACGGCTGTAAACACCTTCTACATTTTGAGGAAGTGGAGTTCCGGAAAAAACACCGGCAGGAATTCCGATTTTGCCTGCTCTAAGGTTCTTTTCATAGTAAAAGATATAATCATTTACCATCATGTCGATGGATGAGTTGGCTCCGTTTCCTGAATTATTTACAAACTCATGGCGATAACTTGAATTCCAGTCATTTAAAACTATATCTGTGAGTGAGTCGATTCTGGTAACCAAATCCACTACATAATTTCGGTAATCAGAAGAGTTTTCTCCGGAATTATAAAAAGCGAGAATTTCTGAATCACTTTCTGCCAATCCGTAAAGCAAATAGTCCAGAGCCGGAAAACCTTGTTGATCTATCTGAGAAGGAAGATTCAAATTATACTCTCCTTGCCCGATATTCTCTTTTACTTTTGCAGTATCGACCGGGTAAATGTTTAGATTGTTTCGGAAACGAATTTCCATTGTTTTAGGGGTCTCGAACATGGACACCTGTTGCCAAGCAAGGTATCCGGTTTTCCATTCATCACGAAGAGCTTCTAAAGCTTGTTGACTGGGATTTTCTGCAAAATTATTACCGGCAGTTTTGAGGGATTCTGTCTTTTGTGAAAAGTCAGTCAGAGCAGGAATAATGATATTTTCAGCCCAGTTTTCAAGAATGGCTTTTCGATCAAAATCGTCAGGATCTGGTCCTGATGGGTTCGTTTCTGTACAGCTTGAAACTAAAAGTGAAACCGATAAAAATAGAAAGAGATAACGTTTCATATAAAAATAAAAAAAGCTGCCAATACAATTATTAGCAGCTTGGTTCTTTAAGTTTAGTTTGCAGCTTCTTCAATAGTGAAATTGAATTTTGAAGCAATAGATGTTGAGATATTTTGCAATGTTTCAACCTGAACATCCCACAATCCATTTCCTTCTTCAAGAGCAGCTAAAAAACCATCAATTTCTGCTTTGGTTAAATAGGAATCGTCCGTATTTGGAACTCTGCTGAATTGAAGACTGAACATAAAACCGTATGCTTCAGAGAGATCGTGAAACGCCGCACCATAATTGGTTGGAGTTTCCTGTAAAGCATTAATTCCTGATTCTAAATAATATACTGCTCTTACTGCCAGAACTGTAGAAATTCTGTTTCTGAGAATAGTAGCTTGTTCGTCTCTGAGGTCATAGTCATTTTCAACAATTGCTGCACGACCTAAAGCATAGGCATCAAAAATTTCCTGAGCTATTCCTTCGAAGTCAGGATCGCTGTTAACTTTTCCAACATATTCGTTCAGGAAGTCATCATCTTCACCAATAGTGGCTAATGGCTTAGCTTTGTTTTGCGATACACCAAATAAGTAACCATATGCTTCATCCCACTTATGCTCCATGTTTGTGTAAGCTTTTCCATCCAGAGTAACTTTAGCTGTATTTTCTTCAACATTATTTCCTGCATCTAATACCGAAACGCTTACATAGTTATTCAGAATTTGATCCGCCATTAAAGCTCCGATCAATCCTTTAGCAAGCATTTGATTGTACTCAAACCCTTTTGCACTTACATATCTTGTAGATGTTCCGTCAGCAATTTGCCCTGCTATTCCGGGCTGAGCTTCTACATTCTGATTAGGAAATACTTCATTTATCTGAGCCGAGATCCATGTTTCAAATTGATTTTTTAATTCAACACTGGTTGCAGTATTAGTAGAGAAAAAATCAGTAGAAGCAGCCACTTTACTCTTTACACTTTTTATTGCAGCGTTTAAGTCAGCATCAGAATAAGGATTTGCGTCTCCACCGTTGGCGGTTTCATTGCGATACATTTCCAGTAAAAGTTCTTCTGTTGAATTATCAAAGTCTGTCATGGCAACGGAAAGCTCAGTAGCCATTTTAATTCTGGTTGTTTGTCCTGAGAACGAAACAGTCGATTGCCCAGATCGGGTAAATTCATAAGAATCAGGAGTAGCGATCTCGTCGTTAGTATTATTAGTATCGCATGAAATGGTGAAAATAAACGCCGCAAGAATCAGCAGGCTTTTTGATAGATTCATCGTTTTTTGAAGAATTGTAGTTGTAAGTTTTATTTAGAACGAATCTAAGTTAAGAACTTTTTCAAACGACCACAACCTTTATGTAGAATAAATCTAAATAAAATTAAAAGTAGGATTGGCTATAATTTAAAATATAAATGAGGCAGATAAGGAGGCACCAAAGTTTGAGGAAGTGTCTAAAGAAACTGCAGGATTTATAACAAATTTGCTTTGATTGAGGATATTTGCAAATATCCCGACTCCAAACTGAAATAGAAAAAACTTTTCATCTGAAACAAATGTATTCCCACTTCCGGAAACCTGGCTAAAAGGAATGAAAGAAACTCCGAATAAAGGAATTGTATTAAATGTTTTTGGTTGTTCTTCTTTGTAAGCAAAAGTAAGTCCAGCCCCAAAACTGGATGCGTTGAAATCATCATAATCAGCATAAGAACCTAAAATTGAGAGAGCAATTTCAATGGGAAAGTCTTCTTGAGCTTTACTTCCCCATAAGGTTAGACTGCCGTTGATTCCGTCAGCATCAGATGCTGATTGTTCTTCAGATTCCTGAAGATGTATTTTCGAATACTGAAATGTGATATCTAATTTCTTATTTATTGAAAACGAAGTTCCTATTGAAATAATTGAAATGTCTTCAGCAAAAGAAAACGTCGGGGTTATGGCAAGAGCAAATCGTTCTTTATCTAAATAAAGGGATTGCGACATTAAAAAACTGCTAAATAAGAAAGCAATTAAAAAAGGGAAAAAGATTTTTCTCATAATATTAATTTTTCTGATCTCCGGTAGATAAGTGTTCAAAAACCTGTGTGAAAATGCTTTTTCCAATCTTGAGAAACCGTTCCTGATTGCCAAGTGCGAGATACCCAAGAACAGACCGGAGTTCTTTGAGCAGAACAGGTGGGTTTGTGATCAGTGAATCTTCAGCAATGATATGATCCCAATCCATTTTCTTTTGAAATTTAACACCGGCCTGTACCATTGAAATATAGTACACATTTGCCATCAATCCGTAACCAATAGTTGTAGGATGTAATCCATCCAGACTAAAAATTCCACCTTTTATGATCTTTTTGTCTTTATCCAGTCTTAGAAATTCTGTGTTGATCGTGGCTTCATCCTTGTGATTTACCAAATGAGCGGTTGCAGGGTTTCTTTTTAAAGCGTTAACAAATTCTTTAGGATAACCTCGTAATAATTCTCCGCCCAGTCTTCTGTTAGCCATTCCGGCAACATTTCGGGCAACCGGGACTACAAACCAATCATATTCTTTGGCCACTTTTTTAATGATGTTGTTGAATTCATCCACTGCCATATCAATTTGAATGGCTTCATCTTTTGTAAGAAATGGATGCTTCTCAGGATCAAAGTCCTCATCCCAGATCCAGAAACGTGTGTAGTAATCGAAATAACCTAAGGCTTTTTTTGAAACGCTGGAATTTACGCCTCGAATTACCGGTGGAATAGTGGGATACGGGATGGTAGGTACAAAAACCCGTTTTGCTCCGATCTTTGAGATTCGTTCAGCTAGTTCCCTGTATTCCATTTCAAAATGCTCCGGGCGATAAATAGAATGCTTTCTGTTCGGTGTAAAAGCTTTCATGTCTTCCGGTTCCGACCAAGTCAGGTTCAAATTTACAACAGCTCCTAGTGCATTATTATGACCTAAACAAACGGTCAGGTTTTCAATCCCACCATCTTCCTGAAGTACTTTTGCATTATCGATTTGAGAATTCTCTTCGAATTGATTTCCAAGCGTCGGATTAAGCACTAATCTGGAAGTTGTATACTTTGCGTGTTCGGGAAGTACACCAAAAACAGAAAAACTTTCTTTATTGTTTTGAATGTATTCTCTGCTTTTTCGCTCATTTACTATCCAGGAATCGTTGATGGCAAATCCCCAAATAGCCTGATTGTGGTATGGAGTTAGCTGATTAACTTTCAAGTTCTTCATTCCTCCTTCCCAATACTTCTTAATTCGTTTCAGGGTTCTGAAGGTATGATTAGCCGCAGGGATATATTCTCTCCAGTCGATCTCGCTGCCAAATTCCTCCGAAAGTCCACGAATTAAAACTTCAAGATTGATCGGAATTCCGGCTTGGGCAGTAAAATTAGGTTGATCAAATCGAGGAGCTGGCTCAAAACATCTTGCTATAAAAGAAGGAAAGTTGATGTCGGTACGGTAAATACCACCGTTATTAAAACCTTGAGAAAGGCTGTCACCGATTACGACCAGTTTATGTTTTGGATCTTTTTTTCTGAACATTAATAAGAAGTCCCCTCTGGAGAGGGGATTTAGGGGTGTGTTTCTTTTTAAAATTGCGACTAATTAATCAAATCACAAAATGAAATTTTTGGAAGTCACAGAATCATTAAAAGTAAATAAGTAAATAAGTAAATAAGTAAATAAGTAGATATGTGGATAAGTAGAGTAAGTACCTTATTCCCATATCTACTTACCTACACAATCAGTATTTTCCGAAGAATTTAATGCGCAACTTCATTTGTGCTTTTGTGGCTAAACCTAATCAGAAAATGAATAATACCGATAAAAACCGACTACAAGCTTTCCGTGAAGAGAGAGCAGAATTAAACGAGAAAACCCTAAATGCCGGACATCTTGGAATCAAACGGTTCTTTAACATGGATGCCAACACCTACCGGGATGGCGCGTTGGATTCCAAAACCAAAGAGTTGCTTGGACTTGTTGCTTCTTCCGTTCTTCGATGTAATGATTGTATCGATTATCATTTGGAGCAATGTGCTAAAACCGGTTCCACCAAAGAGGAAATTCTGGATGCTATGAATGTGGCGCTAATTGTTGGTGGAAGCATTGTGATTCCCCATTTACGAAGAGCTGTTGAAACCATTGAGGTGCTGGAAGAAGAAGGAGCTTTCCAAAAACAATAACCAACATTCAACACCCAAATTTCAAATTAGTTGGCTTAGATATAGAGAATGGGTGCTCTTGTCATTTCGACCAAAGGGAGAAATCTAAAAAATTTCTTTAGAGCAGATAATTAGATTTATCGTTGCACCCGAAATGACAAATCAAGAGAAGAATGATTTATCAGGAGTGTTCGAAAACAGATCATTTTGCTTGTACTCAAACCCCAATTCTTTTTTGATTCTGCTGCCATCTACCAGTTTCTCATCAGATCCGCCTGAATTAAAAGAAGGCGTTTCAAGTCCCAATTTTTCTGATAGATTGGTATAGAGTTCTTTTTTGGTTGGATGATGATCGGAGCAAACATTAAAGATCTCGTTCTGGGTTTTGTGGGATAGAACAGAAATAGTAGCAGCAATAACATCTTCTCTGTGAACAAGATTTACCGGCGCATCACCACTTGAAATTCCATCACGTCCGGCGAGATATTTAACGGGATGCCGGTCTGAGCCAAAAAGTCCGCCCAAACGAAGAATGACAGAGTCCGGAATTATTGTTTTTAATTCGCTTTCAGCAGCAAGAATTACGTTTTCATTTTCCGGATCAGGAAGGGCGTCTGATTCCGTAACAATTCTCATCTTTTCTTTATAAGCGGATGTGGAACTATACATGACCACTTGTTGGTTTGTTGAAGCAAGAAGTTTACTGAGTTTTTGGATGTGTTTTGGATACTGAGAGCGCTGATCACCTCTCCCAGGAGAAATGGAAATGACGATAGCATCAACTTTGGGAAGATCAGTTTGGATGGCGTCTTCTTTTTCCAGATCAAAAATAATTGGTTCAATTCCCAAAGAACGAAGGGAAGAAGCTTTTTCAGCAGAACGGGTAGTGCCAAAAACATTGATATTTTGAGAGATCAAAGTTGTTGCAAGCTTGGTTCCAACCCAACCACAACCAATAATTAATACAGAATCTAATTCAGCAGACTTCATAAAAAATTCACAAAAAAGTGAGTTATTAATTAACTGTACATAAAGTAGATAAAATTTCAGGCATGGCTAAATCAAAGACAGGAATATTTTTAGTGAATCTGGGTTCTCCGGATAGTTTTGAACCGGAAGATGTTAAGGTTTATCTGAGAGAATTTTTGATGGATAAGAGGGTAATTGATGCTCCCGAAATTATCAGGAAGATGATAGTGGAAGGTTTTATTCTCCCCAAACGACCTAAAGAATCCGGAGAAGCTTATGAGTTGATCTGGTGGGAAGACGGTTCTCCGTTGATCGTTATCACTGAACAGGTGGAAGCTAAATTGAAGCAAAGATTGGGTGATGATATTCCCGTTAGTATAGGAATGAGATATGGAAATCCGTCTATCGAGGCTGGGATTGAAGATCTTCTAAAGCAAAATCCTGAACTCGAAACCGTATTTTTAGTTCCGCTGTATCCGCAATACGCTATGGCGACATCAGAAACAGTAATAGAAAAAACCAAAGATGTTATTCTGGCTAAGTTTCCTCACTTACACACGGTAATAAAAGATCCATTCTTCAACGATCCGAAATACATTAAGGCGTTGGCGGAGAGTATGAAGCCGTATATCACTGATGATATTGACCATATTCTCTTTTCTTATCACGGAGTTCCTGAGCGTCATATTAAAAAAAGAGATATTACCGGAGATCATTGCCTGAAATGTGAAAATTGTTGTGAAGTAAGTTCACCGGCTCATCAGTTTTGCTATCGTCATCAGGACCTTATGACCACAAAACAGGTTGTTGAATATCTGGATCTGGATGAGTCAAGGTACAGCACGGCTTTTCAATCAAAGTTAGGAGTTGATCCGTGGTTGTTACCGGCTACCGACAAAGAGCTTGAACGTCTTGGAAAAGAAGGAAAGAAGAAAGTAGCAGTAGTTTGTCCGGCTTTTGTATCGGATTGTATTGAAACTTTGGAAGAGATCGGTATCAGAGGTAAGGAAGATTTCATAGAAGCCGGTGGAGAAGATCTGGTTTTGATTCCATGTATCAATGACAACGATCTTTGGATCGACGCACTTGAAGACTGGAGCAGAAAAGCACTGGAAATAGCTCCTGTGTTAGAACGCGTTTAAATGAGTACTTCTTCCTCAAATACTATTGCAGTACTTGGAGGAGGTATTTCAGGTTTGTCCACAGCCTGGTATTTGAAAAAGAAAGGTTTTGAAGTAACTCTTTTTGAAGCTCAGGAAGATACGGGCGGAGTAATACGATCTGTTTCAAATCAATATTCTGTTTTTGATTTTGGACCTAACACGATCAGGGATAAAACTGGTTCTGTTTCTGAAATGATTACAGATCTGGGTCTTGAAGACGAAGTGCTTTCAATGTCTGAAGGTTCAAAAACCAGATTTATCGTTAAGAACGGAGAACTGAAAAAGATAAAGCAGAATCCGATTTCCTTTCTGTTTTCTGATGTGCTTAGCTGGAAAGGAAAGAAAAAGCTTTTTTCCGAGCCACTTAAGAAATCATTGAACTCTGATGCTGATGAAAGTATCGGCTCTTTTCTGGAAAGACGAATTGGTAAAGAAGCCGTCGAATATCTCGCAGATCCTTTTTTCTCCGGAATTTATGCGGGGGATATTTACTCCCTCAGCAAAAATAAATTGATCGGTAAACTAGCTGATTTTGAACAGGATTATGGTTCAATCGTTAAAGGGTTTCTGAAATCAAGAAAAGAGAAATCATCTTTTAAACCCAAGGTAATCTCTTTCAAAATGGGAGTTCAACAATTAACCGATAAACTAACCGAACGTCTGCAAGATTCAATTCTTCATGAAGAAGTAAAAAGCCTTCAGGTTCAGCAAAGCAATTTCAAAGTGACTACCGCTGATCACGAATATATTTTTGATAAGGTTGTAAGCTGTCTTCCGGCTTATGTTTTGAAAGAAGTATTGAAGACGGACAATCAGAAATTGGAAAACAGTTTGTCAGAGATCAACTATTCGCCGATGCTTTCAACACAATTGGTGTTTAAAAAAGAAGATCTGAACCTGCCTGAAAACGGATTTGGGTTTTTGGTTCCGAGAAAAGAAAACACCAGGTTACTTGGTGCGATTTGGAAATCAAACATCTTCCCTGACCAAACAGAAGACGAATATGTGCATGTAAACCTGATGACAGGTGGTTCTCACGATATAAAAGTGATCGATCAGGATATCAGGGTTATTGAGAAGGAAGTTATTGAAGAGTTTTCGACAATCATGAATGTGAAAGGCGGCGCTGAAATGGTTTCTTCAAAATTATGGAAAAAAGCTATTCCTCAATTTCACGTTGATTTTGCATCAGTAGAGGATTCAATGAACAGATTTCAGAAAGAAAATGAAGGCTTTTATATCGGTGGAAATTTCCGCTGGGGAGTTTCTGTCTCTGACTGTGTGGACGGCGCGAAAAATTTATCTGAATTCATATAATCTTCACATTCAGATCGTATTTTAGCGTGAATTTGGTCCAAACTATTTTTTAAGCAGATATGAGATTTTCAGCAATAGGTATTTCTCACTGGAAAAGTGAGGTTTCTATTCGTGAGTTATTCTTTATTGATAAACAAAGACGTGAATTTCTGGAGTTCAATACCAGAAATATTCCCGGTGGTGTTATTATTCTGGATACCTGCAATCGAACAGAGTTATATGCGTTTTGCGATCCGGATGTACTCGTTTCAGCATTATGTAAGGCCACAAATACCGATGCAGACTTTTTCAGTAAGCACGGATACAGCTATTCTGAAGAAGAAGCTTATCAGCATTTATTTAAAGTGGGAGTTGGACTAGACTCACAAGTTCTTGGTGATGTTCAGATCATCCAACAACTAAAAAAAGCTTACAAAGAATCTAAAAAGAATCTTTCAGGTGAATTCCACCAGCTGATGCAATCCGTTTTTAGAGCTCATAAAAGAGTGCGTACTGAAACTGATTTCGGTAGAGGGATGGCGTCGGTTGGATTTGTTGCGACTCAATTAGCATTAGATCATTTCAAAGACCTTGGCAATGTTAATATCTTGTTGCTGGGTGCAGGGAAGATGGGCAAAGTGACCTGTAAAAATCTGGTCTCAAATGGAGCTGAGCATATTTCTGTGATCAACAGAACCATAGAGCGGGCTCAAAGTCTGGCGTCCTCATTCGATATTAAAGCTCACACTTTTGATGAACTGGAATCTGTAGTTGCAAATTCGGACCTGATCATAACAGCAACAGGTGCAACTTCTCCGATCCTGAAAAAAGAGCATTTTCCGAAAGATGGTAAAGCGCGTTTAATATTTGACCTGAGTGTGCCGAGAAATGTAGAAGAAAGTGTTTCTCAAATAGAGAATGTAACTTTAGTTGATATGGATTCTATACATCTTGCAAATAAAGAAGCGATTGAGAATCGTAAGAAGTCAATTCCTGCGGTAGAAAAAATTATTGCTGAGGAATTAGATCAGTATGAACATTCGATCGAGCGGAATAATTACGTTCTTCCAAGGATCAAAGAGATCGATCATCACTTGAGTTCCATTACTGACCACGAACTGGATCGCATCAAAAATAAAGTGGATCGAGAAGCCTTTGAGGTCATCGAAAAGCTTACCGGCCGGATTAAGAAAAAAGTAATGGCGATTCATATCAACAGAATTGAAAATGAATTAGAGGAGCTTCGAAATGAAGCTTAAAATAGGCACACGCAGAAGTAAGCTTGCACTTTGGCAATCAAATCTGGTTGCTGAAAAACTAAACGCACTCGATGTACAAACCGAGCTTGTTGAGATAGAATCGTTTGGTGATAAGGAACAAGATCTCCCACTTCATAAACTGGGCGACAAAGGTGTATTCACAAAAGCACTTGATGAAGCTTTACTGGACGGTAAAATAGATCTCGCAGTGCATTCACTAAAGGATGTTCCAACAATTTTTGAAGATGGATTACAGCTAAACGCAGTACTTGAAAGAGCAAATCCTATTGATGTACTTGTAGAGCCATTGAACTATAAGAAAGGAAATACTTCCAGAACTATTGCCACAGGGAGCATCAGAAGATCGGCATTCTGGAAGAACAAATACCCTGAAGATGAAGTTGTTGATCTTAGAGGAAATGTGCCCACAAGATTGAATAAAGTTGATACTCTTGGTTGGGATGGAGCCATTTTTGCTCACGCCGGTTTAGAAAGATTGGGATTGGGTGAGAGAATCAGTAAAGAATTACCGTGGATGATATCTGCGCCTTCACAAGGAGCAATAGGGATAGTTTCTAAAGAAGATTTTAAATATTCTGAAATTGTATCTGTGCTGAATGATGACAACACAAGAATTTGTGTAGATATAGAACGAGCGTTTTTAAGGACATTGGATGCAGGTTGTTCATCTCCGGTTGGAGCTTTAGCTGAAGTGAAAGATGGTAAGCTATTTTTTAAAGGAGCAGTTTTGTCCGTTGATGGAAAGCAAAGGGTGGATATTCAAGAAGAGATCGAATTAAGAAATGCGAATGAAACTTTGGGAGCAGAATTCGCAAAAAAAGTAATCAACGAAGGTGCAGCTGATCTTCTTAATGGTAACTGACATCAGATGCCATGCCAAAGATCCTTTTTACACATAAAATCAAACCGAAACACCTTGATGAACTAAAGCGCGCTAAATTCGAGTTCGCTGATATTGCTTTTATAGATGTTCAGATAAAGGACTTTGATACAGAAAAAGTCAAAGAGATAAAATCTGATGCTTGGGTGTTTACGAGTAAAAAGGCAGTGGAATCGATAGGCAAAAAGCTGGAAGAACTGGAAATCCCGGAATTCGTTTTTGCAGTGGGATCGTCAACTTCAGAAAAGTTGGCCGAACTGGGAATTAAGGCTTTGGTTCCTTTAAACTTTACATCAGAAAGTTTAGCTCATGAAATTGCGAAGCATCCGGTAAAGAATGCGATCCATTTTTGCGGCAACTTGGGCGATTCAGAACTTGGGGATTTGTTACAGAAGGACGGATGTCAGGTTAAAAAGCTCGAAGTCTATGAGACTTTATTGACACCAAGCTCAGTTAGTCTTTCAGAGTTTGATGCAGTTGTTTTTTTAAGTCCAAGCGCATTTAATTCCTTCTGTAAACGCAACAACCCGGAAAAATTGAAAACGGTATTTTGCATCGGAAGCACTACAGCGGAAGCCGTTAAAAAATCATACGAACGACTAATTGTTACACCTGATAATTTCACATTTGCTGATCTGGTGGAAACTATAAATCAAAAATATAAGAATGTCATTTCCTGAACTTAAAAACACGTTATTTCTGGATGCTTTAGCCGGAAAGGAAACTCCCAGACCTCCGGTTTGGATGATGCGTCAGGCTGGAAGATATTTGCCGGAATATATGGCAATTAAGGAGAAGTACGGCTTTTTTGAAAGAGTGAAAACTCCCGAACTAGCAAGTGAAATTACTATTCAGCCAATTGATATTGTTGGGACAGACGCCGCTATTCTTTTTTCGGATATTCTTGTACTGATCGAATGTCTGGATATTGAAGTGCAACTTAAACCAGGCTTTGGACCATATTTACCCGATCCCGTTCGTACAGCTGAAAGAGTAGAGCAAATAAAGATCATTCCTGCTGAAGAGCAGCTTAGTTATGTGTACGATGCACTGACTTTAACACGGAAGGAATTAGACGGCAGAGTTCCGCTGATAGGATTTGCAGGCGCTCCGTGGACATTGTTTTGCTATCTGGTTGAAGGTCAGGGCTCTAAAACTTTTTCTACAGCAAAATCATTTTTGTTTTCGCAGCCTAAAGCAGGGAAAAAGCTACTGGAAATGATGACAAAAATAACGATCAATTATCTTCATCAGCAGGTAAAAGCGGGAGCGCAGGCATTACAGATCTTTGAATCCTGGGCAGCTGCTTTAGGACCGGATGATTTCAAAGAATACGCACTTCCATGTTTGAAGGCTATTGCGGCAGAAGATTATGGCGTTCCTTTGATCATGTTTTGTAAAGATGCAGAATGGGCATATTCCGAATTCAGCGAACTTAATGTAACCGGGCTGGGAATCGGCTGGGGATGCACTCCTGAAAAAGCTCGTGAGTTTGCCAATGGAAAAGTAGTTCAAGGGAACTTCGATCCTTCAAAATTGCTGTGTGATCCTGAAGTCATTCAAAAAGAAGCGACTGAAATGATCAACAGATTTGGTCCACAAAATTATGTTGCAAATCTTGGTCATGGAATACTTCCAAATGTCCCGGTTGAAAACGCAAAAGCTTTTGTAGACGCTGTGAAAAATTACAGATCATAATGAGTAATTTGGTTTCAAAAAAAGAGGAGTTCATTAAATTTGTTTCTGATGTTCAGGAACAAATTTGCGAAAAAGTGGAAGCCATCGATGGAACAGCTAAATTTCAAATTGATGACTGGACCAGAGACGGATTTGGCTATGGAAGCACCAGGGTTATAAGCGATGGAGCGGTAATTGAAAAAGGAGGAGTAAATTACTCGGTTGTGGGTGGAGAACTTCCCAAAGCACTGCAGGAAAAATTTGAAGTAGATGAAGCCAGTTTTTTTGCTTCCGGTATTTCATTAGTTCTTCACCCTCAAAACCCGTTTGCTCCAACGGTACATGCCAACTACAGATATTTTGAACTTTACGATCGTGAATCAGAGACGCTGAAAGATCTTTGGTTTGGTGGGGGAGCTGATATGACGCCTTACTATTTGTTTGATGAAGACGCTGTTCATTTTCATAAAACACATAAAGATATCTGTGATCGATTTGATGAGAGTTTCTATCCTAAGTTTAAAGAAGAGTGTGATAATTACTTTCTGAATCATCACAGAGAAGAATCCAGAGGAATCGGCGGGATCTTTTTTGATTATATGCGTCCGACAGAAGAGAGGTCGTCTCATGATCTATTTGAGTTTGCTAAAACAGCAGGGTTCGGTTTTACGGATGCTTATCTTCCGATTTTGAACCGAAGAAAGGATATAGAGTTTAGTGAAGCGCAAAGATATTGGCAGGAAATTCGAAGAGGCAGGTATGTGGAATTTAACCTGATTCATGATAGAGGGACACTTTTCGGTCTTAAAACAAAAGGACGTATTGAATCTATCCTGATGAGCTTGCCACCAAGAGTGCGTTGGGATTATAATTTCACTCCTGAAGAAGGATCAGAAGAAGAACGATTATTGGAACGGCTGAAAAACCCTGTTGATTGGGTCAGCAAGTAGTCATTCCTGCCTCCGCAGGAATGACTTGGTGAAAGAAACAGACAGAATATTATATTGGACTGAAGTTTTAAAAATTTAGAAGATCAAATATGAGTTTTCCAAATACACGACTTAGACGACTTAGAACAAATCCTGCTATCAGAGCGATGGTTGAGGAGAATTCACTAAGTCCGAGTGATTTTATAGCTCCATTATTTATTGTTGAAGGAAGTGGAGTAAAGGAAGAGATCGAAAGCATGCCGGATTATTTCCGTTATTCGCTTGATAGGTTACAGCCTGAGTTGGACGAGTTAGCAGAAGTTGGGATCAGGTCGGTTTTATTGTTTGTGAAAGTTCCTGATGAGAAAAAAGATAACAAAGGAACGGAAGCACTGAATGATTCGGGATTGATGCAGGAAAGCATTCGTTTTATCAAAGAATCTCATCCTGAGTTTTTTATCATGACTGATATAGCTTTGGATCCATACTCTTCATACGGTCATGATGGAATTGTTGAAGACGGAGAAATTCTGAATGATGAAACCGTAGCAGTTTTAGCAAAAATGTCTGTAAGTCATGCAAAAGCCGGCGCTGATATGGTAGCTCCATCTGATATGATGGACGGAAGAATTGGAGAAATACGAAAAGCACTAGATGAAGCCGGATTCTCAAACACAGGAATAATGGCGTACAGTGCAAAATACGCATCTTCTTTTTACGGACCATTCAGAGATGCATTGGATTCCGCTCCGGGATTCGGAGATAAGAAAACCTATCAAATGAATCCTGCGAATTTACAGGAAGCACTTCGTGAAGTGGAAGAGGACATCGAAGAAGGAGCTGATATCGTAATGGTAAAACCGGGAATGCCATATTTGGATGTTGTAAAAGCAGTATCAGACAATTTCAATATTCCGGTATCAGTCTATAATGTTTCCGGAGAATATGCGATGATAAAAGCAGCGGCCAAACAAGGTTGGCTGAACGAAGAAGAAACGATGATAGAATCACTTCTGGCATTTAAACGAGCAGGCGCAGATCTGATAGCGACCTATTTTGCTAAAGAAGCCGCAAAGATCATCAACAGATAATTTTGAAAAGTAGGAGCGTATCGCATACGCTCTAATGAAATATTGGAAAAATATTTACCCATGGAAAACACCAACAGCAAAGCATTATTCGAACGAGCACAAAAAGTAATTCCGGGTGGAGTGAACTCTCCCGTTCGGGCATTTAATAGTGTAGGCGGATCTCCGGTTTTTATAAAGCGTGCGGAAGGAGCTTATCTTTTTGATGAGGACGGAAACAAATACATAGATTTTATCGGTTCGTGGGGACCAATGCTTCTGGGTCATGCGGATCCTGATATTGTAGATGCTGTTCGTGAGACTGCTTTGGGATCGACTTCTTTTGGTGCTCCAACACAGTTAGAAGTTGAAATGGCAGAATTGATCACAAGCTCCGTTCAGGGAATTGATAAGATCAGAATGGTAAATTCCGGAACCGAAGCAACTATGAGCGCCATTCGTGTCGCGAGAGGATTTACAGGTAAGAATAAGATCATCAAATTTAAGGGTTGTTATCACGGTCATGGAGATTCATTTCTGATAGAAGCCGGAAGCGGCGCGTTGACGATGGGACAACCAAGTAGTCCGGGCGTAACTGAAGGAACAGCAAAGGATACACTGAATGCTGACTACAATGATATCAACTCCGTAAAAGCGTTAGTTGAAGCAAATAGTGATGATATTGCAGCGATCATTTTAGAACCCATTGCCGGAAATATGGGATGTATTCCTCCGGTAGAAGGATTTCTCCAAGACTTAAGAACGTTATGCGACGAAAAAAACATCGTATTGATCTTCGATGAAGTGATGACCGGATTCCGTGTTGATTTCGAAGGAGCTCAAAAAGTGTATGGAGTGACTGCCGATCTTGTGACTTATGGAAAGATCATCGGCGCAGGACTTCCTGTTGGTGCTTATGGTGGAAAGAAGGAGATCATGGAATATGTTGCTCCAACCGGACCGGTTTATCAAGCGGGAACGCTTTCAGGAAATCCATTAGCGATGGCTGCGGGCTTGACCATGTTAAAGAAGCTGAAGAATAATCCTGATGTATATGAAGATCTGGAAAGAAAATCAGCCCAAATTGCAGAAGGAATGACAAAAACCTTGGAAGCTCACGGAATTACATTTTCAGCAAACAGAGTGGGTTCCATGATCGGTTTATTCTATTGTGAAGGACCTGTGACTTCATTTGCTGATGCTAATCGAACAGACAAAGAATTGTTCAGCAAGATATTCCACGGAATGCTGAAGCGAGGAGTCTATTTACCACCATCACCGTTCGAAGCTTTCTTCTTGTCTAATGCACTTAGTGATGAGGATATAGAATTTACTTTGAATGCTTTTGTGGAAACTATAGAAGAGATCGTCACTTAACAGAGCGTTGCGGACTAAAGTCCTTACTTGTTAACAGAATAGATTTAGTTTACAAGACTATATTGAGTCAAGTTAGCTAGCAAGGGATTCATCCCGCAGCGATAATGCTAAACTATCGTATTTCCCACTGATTCCACGCGCTCTGCATCGGAACCAACTACTCCAACGCAGAGCATCGGAGCGAGGTGGTTGTTGGGTAGTTTATTTTAACGAGTTATTTATCTAAGAAACAGTTTGTCATTTCGACCAGAGGGAGAAATCTAAAAATCTCAACGAAGTTTAGTAGCCTGTTAGATTTCTCGGTCATTCAGACTTTGTCTTCATTCAACTCGAAATGACAGCAATGACTCATTCTTAATTGATATTTGAGTTATTGCTCATTGCAGTTTAACAACAGTGCATCCTGCACCACCAAAATCCTCGCCGGCAAGTTTAAAACTTTTGATATCATCACGTTCGTTTAAGTAGGAGTGAATTTGATCTTTCAGAATCCCATCACCTTTTCCGTGAACGATCTCAACCTGATTCATTCCTCTGAATACAGCACGATCTATGTAATGCATCACTTCATCAATGGCTTTGTCGGTACGGAAACCACGAAGATCTATGGATGGTTTTACAGCTTCGTTGAGTTTAGAATCGCCTTGAATGACACCTGAGCTCCGGGCTTTTTGTTTATTCTTTTTCTTTTGAACTTCAACCTTGATCAGGTTTTTGTATTTGGTTTTGAGTCGTAATCCATCCGCTTGTACCACAGCTTGATTTCCTTTTACTTCAACCAATTCCCCGGTTGTATTTCCATCCAGAAAACGAACATGATCACCAACAGAAGGAGGTTTCTCGGACTTTCTGAATCGTGCTTCTCTTTTCTCTTTTATCTCATTTAAAGACTGCTCGATATCCGCTTTTTCATTATCGATTCCTGAGCGAATATTTTTCAGAGCTCTTTTTCCTGTCTTCTTTTCTTCAACGATCTGTTCTACTGCTTGCTCCACTTTACGGTTTGCCTGATCCATAATGGACTTAGCTTCCGTAAGTGCTTTTTGTCGAATTTTCTCCTTCTCTTTATTTACTCCATCCAGTTTATTCAGATATTTATTACGATCTGTTTCGGCTTTTGATTTAAGACTCTGAAATTTGGCTTTGAGTTCTTCAGCCTGCTGGGTTTTGGTTTCCAATTCGGTGATCAAAGATTCCATTTTGTCTTTGGCTTCACCCAATAAAGTTCTGGATCGTTGCAAAACTTCCGGTTTTATTTTCATCCGTTGGGCGATCTCAAAAGCATAACTACTACCCGGAATTCCTTTTTTGAATTTGTAAGTAGGAGATAATGATGCTTGATCAAATTCCATGGAACCGTTCACCGCTTTTTCATGCTCGTGAGCAAATACCTTCAGTGAACCATGGTGAGTAGTTACGATCACCTTACATTGGTTTCTGAGTAAATGTTCAATAAAGGATTGAAACAACGCTCCGCCTTCTTCAGGATCTGTTCCGGCAGCAGCTTCGTCGATCATTACCAGACTTTTAGGAGAGAAATTATCTAATGTTTCCTGCATCCATTTTAATCGGGATGAAAACGTACTCAAGTCATTTTCAATAGACTGATCATCTCCCAGATCCACAAAAAAGCCATTAAAAATTGGTAATTCTGAAGTTGGATCAGCGGGAATGGCAAAACCGGATTGAACCATCAGCGCTGAAATACCAAGCGTTTTCATAGCAACAGATTTCCCGCCGGCATTTGGTCCCGTGATCATCAAACATAATTCATCAGAAGTAAGATCTAGTTGAAGTGGGACTATTTGCTCTCGTTTTTCCTTTTTTAAACCAAGGTTCTTAAGCAACAAATTTGTGTTAAATGCCTGCTTAAGTTTGATATTAAAATGAGGTGAAATAATTGGTACTTCAGCTTCCAGTTTTATTGAGATCTTGGCTTTAGCAGCAACCACATCAATTTGAGCCAGAGTTCTGGCGTTTTGCTTGATGAAATCTGAATTAGAGCGAACATGATTAGTCAATTCTCTTAGTATGCGCTCAACTTCCTGCTGCTCTTCAACTTCAAACTGTCGAATTTCATTATTCAGATGAAGAGCTTCTACGGGTTCCAGATACACGGTTTGTCCGGTCGCAGAAACATCATGAATAAATCCCTGGATCTTTCTTTTGAATTCTGCCTGAATCGGAATTACCATCCTGCCGTTTCTGATGGTCGCTCCTTCATCAGAAGCCATTCCATCTTTGTTTGCCTGGCGCATCAAACGATTGATGGTAGAACGAAGATCATTTTTCTTCGAGTTCAGTTTTTTTCGGATGCTTTTTAACTGCTGACTGGCATCATCTCGGAGTTCACCATTTTCAGTTACTTTTCCTTTAATAGAATCTTCCAATTCCTTCATCGGAATCAGTTGATCACAAATTAAAGCCAGCTGTGGTTTTTCTTCTTTTCTCTGATTTATGAATTTCTTTACAAATCGGGTGGTCTGGCAGAGTCGTAATATATCAACAAAAGCAGATAATGGAATAATACTTCCCTGAGCTCTGGATTGGGAGATATGATCTCTGATCTCAGGAACTTCGCCTAGTGGAAAAGGATCCGGGTCGAGTAAGGTCTTCATCATCTCATCTGTTTGAGCAAGCAGATCTTTTACCGTTTGTTCATGATTCGAAGGATGTAGCTTTTCCAACAGTTCAACACTCTGGTTGGACTGTGCCACATCTATGGCTGCAGCACGAAGTTGTTCGTAGCCAAGTTTTTCTAATAATGAAGAAGGGTAAAGCTTCATCGGAATTTTTGAGAAATTAACCTTAGGTTCTGGTAACCAAAGATAACTCTAAATAAGTCCGGTATGAAAGTCCCAATTTTTCAGGTTGATGCCTTTACTGATCATATTTTTGGTGGAAATCCAGCAGCTGTTTGTCCATTGAAAGAATGGATTGAAGATGAAACTATGCAGCGCCTTGCACAGGAAAACAATCTTTCAGAAACAGCTTTTTTTGTGGAGAATGGTGATGCATATGAACTGCGTTGGTTTACACCGGAAATTGAAGTAGATCTTTGCGGCCATGCCACACTTGCAACAGCGCATGTACTATTCAATCATCTTGCTTATAAAAAAGATGAAATTCGGTTCCATACCAAAAGCGGGATACTAACAGTAAAAAAAGAGGGAGATCGATTAATGATGGACTTCCCAACAGATGATATGCCACAGATTGATCCACCGGCGGTTTTATTTCAAGCTCTAGGTATTAGATCTGATCATGTTTTTTTTACTAATGATTATATGGTCGTTTTAGATTCTGAGGAAGAAGTCCTGAATCTTGATCCTGACTTCCGTCTTTTATCAGAGGTAAATGCGAGAGGGATTATTGTTACAGCTCCGGGAAGTGAAGTAGATTTTGTATCCAGATTTTTTGCACCCGGAGCAGGAATTGATGAAGATCCCGTTACTGGTTCTGCGCATACAAAGTTAACTCCTTATTGGTCAAGAAGATTAGGGAAAGATATTTTGGAAGCTCGACAGATCTCAAAAAGAGTTGGGGAGTTAACGTGCAGAAATAAAGGCCACAGAACTGAAATACTTGGTAAAGCAGTTACTTACATGATCGGAGAGGTTTTTATCTAATGAGTTTTGAATTACTCGTTTTTATTGGGCTTATTGCCGGTTTGGTTGCCGGATTGATGGGAGTTGGAGGAGGTATAATTTTTACACCGGTTCTTTATTTTCTATTCGAAGAAGCCGGAGTTGAACAGCCGGTTTTATGGACTATTGGATCAGGACTTTTTTGCACCTTTATAGCTGCACTTGGTGGAACAGTTCGGCAATACATTCAGAAAAACTTTTTTTTCAAGGAAGGAATTCTCTTAGGAGTTCTTGGCATGACTGGTGTTTATTTAGGAAAGCTTGTGATAACCTCATCTTATTACAACAGAGAACAATTTGCCATTTTTTTTAGCTTGATGTTGCTTTATGCAGCATATATGCTTTTCAAAAGAGGTTCTGATAAAGGTGATGAATTTGAAAGAAAATATTCAGCAATAGGATTTAAAGCTGCGTTAACGACCGGAGGAGCCGGTGGCTTTGTAGCTGCATTGGCGGGTGTAGGTGGAGGAGGAATTATGGTTCCAATAATGAATCTCGTGTTCAAGCAACCCTTTAAAAAAACAGTGAGTGTGTCTCAGCTTGGAATGGTGATCATGGTTTTCTCCGGGTGGTTTCAATTGGCATTACTCAATCCTGAAGGAATCGGTATCACAGAAAGTACCATGGGATTTGTAGATTTCGGAGCGTCTTTGCCATTATCGATAGGAGGTTTGATCGGAGGCTTTGGAGGAGCTCTGCTTAATCAAAAGATTCCGAGGAAATTTTTGCAGTGGGGATTTGCATTTCTTGCGGTTATTATGGCCGGAAGATTGATCTACACCATCATTTAATTCAAACTGATGAGAATTGGATATATTACAAAAGAAGATCCGAATAATGTTCGTGCTTATTCCGGAACACATTTTGCTATGTATCAGGCGCTTAAAGGAGAATTTAAAGAGGTAATTCCGCTTGGTCCGATCGATCATTGGTACAAAAATGTCGCTAAGCTGAAAGGGAAATTCCATACGTTTGGCAATGAAAAGACATTCAAGTATCAATATGATATTAAGCTTGCTCAAATACATGCAAAGCAACTGGATGAAAAGATCAGAAAGTTAAAACCTGATGTTTTATTAGGTTCGCTGGTAAGTCCTGAAGTTGCTTTTCTTACAACAGATGTGCCACTTTATTTAACTACTGATGCGACCTTTCCATTGTTACAGGATCTTTATCAAAGTCATTCAAACCTCCATTCTTTATCCATCAGAAATGCGCTGATACTTGAACGTATGGCTTTTGAGAAAGCCCGGAAACTGATACTTCCATTAGATTGGCTGTCAACATCAGCACAGAATAATTATCGAATTCCTAAATCAAAAATAGAAGTGATCCCATACGGTTCTAATCTGGCCTCTCCGATAGAAAATGATGTTCAGAATCTCATTAAGAAAAGAGTTGAATCAGAAGAATTGACGTTTCTTTTTGTTGGGGTGAGATGGGAGGAAAAAGGAGGTCCGGAAGCAGTTGGGATCATAAAAGAACTAAATCGCAATGGCATAAAAGCTAAATTGGTCGTAGTTGGTTCCACTCCTGATATTCAGGAAGATTGTGTAGAAGTAATTGGATTTCTGGATAAGCAGGATGCGAATCAATTGTCAAAATTAATAGAGCTTTATCAAAGTTCGACTTTCTTTATCCTTCCAACAAAAGCGGAGTGTGTGGGAATGTCATTTATTGAAGCAGCTTCATATGGTTTGCCGACTATTGGCTCAAATGTAGGCGGAGTCCCCGAAGCGGTTATTGATGGAGAGACGGGAATAATTATCCAAAGAAATGACACTTCGGATATGATTGCAGAGAAAATTTTTCAAATTTGGAAAAATGATTCTGAATATGAAAGGTTGTCTAGCAATGCATTTTCCAGATATTCTGAACAAATGAATTGGAAAAACTGGGCAAACAGAGTAAAAGAAGTACTATCTAAAGAAGTTATTTAGCAATTGTCTTACCACGTGGAGTACCTTCACGTATTGCCAGTTGTCCACATCCTGCATCAATATCATCGCCACGACTTCTTCTAACAGTAGCTCTCACTTCATTTTTGGAGAGTTCCTTCATGAATTTGTTTAATCGCTCTTCACGCGCACGATGTAAAGCTACTCCCGCAACATTATTATACATAATGATATTCACCTTACTTGGCGCCCATTTTACTATTTGGGCAAGATTTCGAGCATCTTCTTTAGAATCGTTAAATTCATCAAACAACAAGTATTCGTAAGTGATCGGGCGCTCTGTTTTTCGGTAATAATGACGAACAGCTTCTTCCAGACTTTCCAGATTCATAGAACTATTTATCGGCATGATCTTATCACGTTTTTCATCGCTGGGTGCGTGAAGAGAAATAGCCAGATTAAAAGGCTCTTCATCATCCGCTAGTTTCTTGATCTGCTTAGTCAATCCAACAGTTGACACGGTAATACGTTTAGGAGAAAGCTCAATTCCAAGTGGATCAGCAATAATAGAAGCAGAATTCACCACTGTTTTATAATTGTGTAAAGGCTCTCCCATCCCCATATAAACAATATTAGTGATCTTTTTGTCGTACTCCTTTAAAGACACTTCATTGATATACTGAACCTGATCTACTACTTCTCCGTGACTCAGATTTCGAAAGAAACCCATCTTTCCGGTTGCACAAAAAGCACACCCGAATACACATCCAACCTGCGAAGACACACAAACAGTTAACCTATTTGCAACACCGTCATCATAAAAATCAGGAATTAAAACGGCTTCAACTTTATAGTCTTTATCTTCATCAGCAAGTTTGAAAAGGAATTTTATAGTTCCGTCTTTAGATTTTTGCTGATCAGAAAGTTGAATGCGATTTATATAAGCAACTTCATTCAGTTTTGTTCTGAGGTCTTTTGACAGATTGGTCATCTCTTCGAAAGAAGAAGCACCTTTCTGGTACAGCCATTGAAAGATCTGGTCGGTTCTGAAGCGAGGTAAACCCAATTCAGTACAAAAGTCTGACAGTTCTGTTTTAGTGAGCGATTTAAGATCGGTTTTTTGGGGAGTATCTACTGATGTCATAGTGCAGTAAAGATAAGCAGAAAGCATGCCAAGGACTAGAAACAAAAAAGGCGAACCAAACTGGTCCGCCTTAGGATAAAAGCTGAAAGGAATTTAGTTGAAAGCTTTAGCCGCAGCCAGAAGAATACCGCCGTCAATACGTTCTTTATAGTTCGGATTTACATACGAAAACTTGATAGTTCCTTCCTGATCAACAAGAAATACAGCCGGTGCAGGAAGCAAGTGATGATCATACCCCGAATCTTTTTCAATGTCGATATCAAAAGACTTATATCTCTCTACAGTTTTGTCATCCATTTTAAAAGCAATACCAAAAGCTTTGGCGGCGGTCATGGGCGCATCTGATAAAAGGGTATAAGTAAGTTCGTTTTTAGTCATCGTTTGCTTCAAAAGTTCAGGTCTGTCAGCGCTGATTGCATAGACTTTGTAGCCTTCTTTGGAAAGATCTTCTTCGATCGTTTTTAGGTCTGCTAAATGACTGTTACAATACGGACACCATCCTCCTCTGTAAAACACAAAAATGGTCGGTTGTTCTTTTACCAAATCCCGGAGATTGAGGTTTTTTCCATCGGTATTTTTAACCGATACATCAGGAATAGTAGAACTTATAAGTACGGGATTAACTTTTTCTGCTGAAGTAGCATAATCTTGTGCATATGAATTAGTATGAAAAAGGAAAAAGAGTGCAATTAATGTTAAAAATGGAGTGTTGAATCTTAGTAAAGTCATTGTTAGTCAAGTATTTATGAAATTTTGGAACATTTTGGTTGATAAAAGCATTGTAAATATTATAAACACTAACTTTGTAACAAGAATGTAAAATATGAATTTGGAAGAAGGGTACAGCATAATAACAGAAAAGCTACAAGAATGGCTCAACTCAGCCATTGAGATGTTACCAAATTTGGCGGTTGCAATACTTGTATTAATACTTTTCTATTTCATTGCTAGTATAATAAAGAAATATGCAGGAAAGCTTCTGCATAAAGTAACAACAAACAAGACAATTGTAGGGCTTGCTCAAACTGTTTTAGGAGTAGCTGTAATTGGGGCCGGTGTATTTATTGCATTGGGAATTTTGAATCTGGACGGAACAGTGACCAGCTTACTTGCAGGTGCCGGTATTATTGGTCTTGCATTAGGTTTCGCATTTCAGGATATAGCTGCGAATTTCATTTCAGGTATCTTATTGTCAGTTCGCCACCCGTTTGGTATTGGTGATATTATTGACAGTAACGGATACTTAGGAACAGTCCAAAA
Organism: Balneolaceae bacterium UBA3186; assembly: GCA_002364085.1. GTDB lineage: Bacteria > Bacteroidota > Rhodothermia > Balneolales > Balneolaceae > Balneola. The sequence continues at coordinate 72,511 of DEXK01000014.1, forward strand.
ATTGAACCTGAGAAATACAGTAATAAAAACTCCACAAGGTCAGATTGTATACATCCCTAATAAAGAAGTCTATGAAAATCCATTTATGAACTACACAAAAAACGGAGAAAGAAGAATCGATCTTCAATGTGGAGTTTCTTATGGTGATGATCTTGAGAAAGCTCGTAAAATTACTCTTGAAGCTATAAACAACCTGGAAGGAATCGATAAGGATAAGGATGTTGAATTCTTTTATGAAGAATTTGGCGGTAGTTCAATCAACTATGTAGTTCGTTTTTGGGTTGATTTCAGAACATTGCCTGATTTCTGGGCTCCAAGAAGTGAAGCGATTATGGCTATCAAGAAGGCGTATGATGAGAATGACATCATGATTCCATTCCCAATCAGAACACTGGACTTTGGGATAAGAGGCGGAGAAAAATTGAATACCGTTCTTAAAAGTAATTCTGATCTGTCTTCTGAAGACTAACTTATAGCCTGCTGTTTACCACATTATTGTAGACAGAACCAAAATTGATCTCGAAACCAAATGAGGCACCAAAATTATATGAGGTTGCCTGGTTTCGAAGATTCAATAAACGCTCAGCATCCGAAAGGTCGCCTGCAGGAATTGAAAGCTGATCGTTAATTACGGAATAGCGACCCGATACATTAAAAGAGAAAATACGGGAAACTCTCATATTAACTCTTAAGTCAAAGTTCAATCGATTTTTACTGAAATCATGCATGTAATTACCGAGCTGAATTTGACCATCAATTCCACCCCAAGGCTGGGTATATTCGGCTTGAATATTTAATTCCTGGCGTAATAAAAACTCTTCAGTTTTTGAAAATATAGTGGTATCAGAGTAAAAATTTTGCTCTGCAAGCATTCCGTATCGGATGGTTATAGCTCGGCGGTTAAACTCAGAATATGGGAATAAGCTATATTCAATGGTAGGTGTAATAGCGAGTCGGAGATCAATGTTATCCTGAGTAGATGACTGCCCTCTGAAATATGCCCCTGCGGTCCAATGATCAGAAAGACTTCTTCCAACTAAGCCAAAAACATTTTGAGCTTCAGTTATAAACTCTTCTCTTTCTTCATTTCCTAAAGAATCCGTAGAAATAAATACGCGCTTATTATAATTTTGCCAATAATTGAATCTCACTTTCCAGTTTTCGGTAGTTCTTTGAGCTCTGAAATTACCATTCAGTCGGTAGTTTTCTCTGGATTCTTCCCCACTCATATCAGCGTTTGCTCCCAGCTCAAAGTTCCATCCATTCCATGGATCATTTATTTCTTGTTCAGATACAGTTCTGGTTTTTCGAGATCCGGTGTAAGTAACTTCAAGATCTGTAATGATATCTTTTTCTGATAAATAATTAACAAGACCAAGTTTTACATATTTGACAAGTCTGTTTCGCATTATCTCATTTGTATCCGATTGAGGAGAAATAAAAAGAATTGTATTGTCTTTGCCTTGAAACTCCCCTAATCCTATATAATCAAGAGTGAATTGAAAACCACCCCCGCCCGTTCTTTGTAATGTCACTAGCAATTGAACTTCAGCTACACTTTGATCCCGAACAAAATTTACATAGCTGATCTCGCTTCTAACAAAGTCATCGTCGCAGCCACGGCAATCAATATAGACAGTTAAAGTAGAGTTATTTATTTGAGCAAAAAGGGAAGAGGGTAGTACAAAAAGTAATAGCAGTAAAAGTGGGAATAACCTTTGCTTAAGAGACATTTGTTAGCTTTAAATAGAATTCGTTTAATAAATTTTAAAGTTAAGGAGCTAACTAGTTTGTTGGTGCAAAAAGTTTATAAATGGATGTAAAATCTTATAATAAGATTCTATTATCCTAATAGAGTTTGAAAAGCACTCATTGCCAGGATAGCCAGTGTTACCCAAAGGCCGATCGTGTGTGGACTGCATTTTTCTAACGCATCAGGTACAAGATCTGCAAAAACCATCCAGATCATAGCTCCGGCGGCAAAACCTAAGCCAAAAGGCAGATATTCACGGAATGTTTCAACAAACAGAAAGGCAGGTACAGCCATTAGTGGCTGTGGTAAACTCGAAAAAATACTCCATCCTGCAGCTTTTAAAGGAGAAGTTCCATTTGGAACCATAACCAAACTGATAGCTAAACCTTCCGGAATATTATGAATGGCAATGGCGATAGCTATAAAAACGCCAAATTCCATGGTGCTGGCAAAAGAAACTCCCACACTTACACCTTCTGCAAAAGAATGAACAGTCATGATCCCCAAGAAAATCAGCATCTGTTTTCTCTTCCCTCCAACAACATCTTCCAATCCCGGAGTAGATCTTCCTTCCAACCATTTGTTGGCTATAACTACAAGGAAAACACCCGCAAGCATTCCCGCTAAAGTCATCCACTCACTTTCATTGTAACCTTCAAAGATCAGGCTATAGCTGGCAGCAAGCATAAGACCGGCAGCAACTGCGTTAGATTTACCCAGAAAGGAATCAGAAATATTATCAATAAAGAAAAAAGGCAAAGCACCAAGCCCTGTTGCCAGAGCAGTGATCAATGCATAAATAAAAACTTGAACAACGGGTAAATCAATCCATTCCATTTCAGAATATAGGTAGCTTGAAAATTGAAAACAGGTGATTACAGAATTTAGAATCGGATTAAATAGTGCGTCATTAATTCAAAAAATAAGAGATGAATTTGGTATACTTTAAGGAATAAAAAATCGGCAGGTGCATGGTAAATCAAAGTCGTCGTTTTGTTCGGCCGCGACAAAAACTGGTTGAACTTCTGAAGGATAAAGGAATAAAAGATACCGAAGTGTTAAGAGCTATTGGTAAGATTCCGCGTCATAAATTGGTTGATACGGCTCTGCATCACAGAGCGTATACTGACAGCGCTTTGCCAATTGGTTTAGGTCAAACAATCTCACAACCATATACCGTTGCCGCTCAAACAGAATTACTGGAGCTTAGAAAAGGAGATAAAATCCTTGAGATAGGAACCGGTTCCGGCTATCAGTGTATGATATTATGCGAATTGGGAGCTGAAGTATATAGTGTTGAACGGCATAATGAATTATATCACCGAGCAAAAGAAGCAATGAAAGAAGAGGGTTATTCCCCGCTGTTAAAATCAGGAGATGGAACTCTTGGTTGGTCAACCTATGCTCCTTACGATGGAATTATTGTAACTGCCGGAGCTCCGGTTGTTCCTGATGATCTTATCAAGCAATTGAAAATTGATGGAGTGTTGGTAATACCAGTTGGAGACGATAAAACTCAAAAAATGTTGAAAATAACCAGAGTGTCAGAAACTGAATACAAGCAAGATGAGTACGATAACTTCAAATTTGTACCGCTTATTGGGGAAAAAGGATGGGGAGAATAATGCAAGAATCAGCAAAGGACAAGACAACGTTTAAAGAAGCTCCGTTTTTGGTAATAAAAGGTTTTTTGATGGGCTCGGCTGATATAGTTCCCGGAGTGAGCGGAGGAACCATGGCTTTGATACTTGGAATATATGAGCGACTGCTGAATGCTATCAAAAGTGTAAACGGCCCATTTCTGAAATCGTTTTTTACTTTTAAATGGAAAACAGCGTTTAAGGAATTACATATCAAGTTCTTGATCTTTTTGTTTGGCGGAATCTTTGCCGCGCTGGCTTTCTTTACCAAAGTAGTTCCGCTGCAGGTGTATATGTTTACACATCCCGAAATTGTATATGGATTATTTTTTGGGCTGATTTTAGGCTCTATCTATATTTTATATAAGACACTGAATGAAATAAGCTGGCAAGAAATACTAATGAGTATAGTCGGTGTGGGAATCGGGCTTTGGATCGTTTCTTTAGTTCCTGCTGACACTCCAGAAAACCCCGCTTTTGTGTTTTTGAGTGGGATGATCTCTATTTGTGCAATGATTCTACCGGGGATTTCGGGTTCTTATTTATTGCTGATTATGCGGAAATACGATTATCTGCTTTCCAACATCGGAATGATCGGTGGAACTGAAACATTAGATGGAATCATTGGTTTATTGCCGTTCATGCTCGGGGCGGTAGTTGGACTGGCAGCTTTTTCAAGATTTCTGTCGTGGTTACTTGGTAAATATCATTCTCAAACCATTTCTGTATTGATCGGATTTTTGATCGGTTCGTTATTTGTTATCTGGCCCTATCAAAACAGAGAATTTGTAGAACAGGTGAGAGAAACCGTGGAAATTGACTATACCAGTGAACGTGCTCAGGAATTATTGAATTCAGAAGTAAATGAAAATCTTCCTGAATACGAACGAGTCGGAAAGATCATAAATCCCGAATCTTCATTTGATGAATTCAAAAAAATAGAAGTTGAAACGGTTAAAAAGAAAATGATAAAATCTAAACCTTTTGTGCCGGGTATAAGTGAAAACAGCAATCCTGATACTAATGTGTGGGGAGGAGTGATCGGAATACTGATCGGAATGATGATGGTGGGTGGTTTGGATTATTTAAGAGAAAAAAGCTAGAACTTCATCAATTCTTCATTTTTAGGAAGTACAATAGTACATAACTATTCCACTAAAAGGAGGTAATTATGAAAGTTCACAGAATTCTCATCCCTACTGACTTCTCTGAATCGTCAAAATCTGCACTAAAGCTGGCGAACTTTTTCTCAAAAACTTACGGATCAAAAATAGACTTAATACACATCGTGTCTTTTAGTCTATATATGAACGAAAGCATGGATAAATTAGGATTGCCATTTGATATGGAACAAGATTTGTATCCAAAAGTGATTGAAAAAGCTCAAATTGAAATTGACCAGCTTGCATCTGATTTTATCATGGAATCTTATTTAGGTAAGACTCATGTACTAGTAGATAGAAAACCTTCTAAAGCGATCACTGATTTTGCTAACGAAAATGAATATGACCTCATATTGATGAGCGCAAATGGAGCTCATGAAAGCACTTTTCTTAAAGGAAGTATAACTGATAAAGTGATTCGAAGAGCACATGCTCCGGTTTTTACAATTAACAATAAATACTCAAGCAGTGGTTTCGAAAGAATTGTTACTGCAATTGATCTTTCAGAACATTCACTTGCCTCTATTCCACTTTCATTGGAGCTCGCATTACAGTTTGATGCAAGTTTAGAGCTCTTTTATATGAGTCAATTATATTCTTCCGATGGATATGGTTTTGTGGCTCCCTCTGTTGGGGCTTCTAATGATGAGGCTGAAGAAATCTTTATTCAAAAAGTGGAAGGATACCTTGAGGATCATAAAAAGCTAGGATTAACACTCGAGAAAACGAGTGAAGATTTTAAATATAGATTCATTAAAAACGATGGTGCAAGTAGCTTGTCAGTGCCTGTTTCACTGAAAGTAATACAAGGTATTTCTGCATCTTTAGAAATTACAAATTATGCTAATGAACATGCAGATTTGCTGGCTTTGACAACACATGGAAGAACAGGTATTCCAAGATTCTTTATCGGATCAACGGCCGGTCAAGTTGTTAATCACGTAGACGTTTCTATGCTGACAATCAGACCGGATAATTTTAAGCTGGGTTAGGAAGAATTCTAACTACGTTTCAATCCACGTTCCGTAAATCTCCACTCTGGAATAGATTCATTTATCACCCTGTTACTCCAGATCAGTTCTGTCTTGCGTTCTGCTTTAAGGTCGTACATCGTCATTTTATTGGCGCGCCATATGTTTTCATCTACATTAGTGAAATCTTCAGCCTCCAGGCGTTTGATCATTTCATTATCTTCATCAAAATATTCGGCTTTTTCTAAAGAATAACGATCAGTATTAATATAGAACCGGATGTAAGCGTACTGACTATTCTCTTTTTTTACGGCTTTTAGAATAGCTAATGAACTTTTTTCGGATATCAACTCAAAATCGTAATCGTCGGGATTTTGATCCCCCAGATCTTCATAAGTAAAATCACTTCCCATAAATCGATCTGCTTTTTGGGAGGCAGTGATTGTTTGGATTCGTCCCAAAGCCGGAAGGTATAATTTCTGAACTTCATTGTCGCCGTCACTTAAGGTAAGAAATCCGGTACCCCGAACATTTGCTGGTTCTTCAAAAACCAATAAACTCTTTTCTTGATCATCCTTGTTATACGAAAATGAGCTAATGCTTCGGTTTCGTGTATTTCCGGAGCTGTTATAGATCACCATTTGCATATCGGTTTTTTCGTAGGTGATCTTGCTGCGACGTGCATCCACTTCTGTAAAAATATCGGTTGCACGTTCAGAATTCTGAGCCATTGAAAATGATGAAAAAAGAAATGAAATAAGAAAAAGGAAAAAAGATCTAAGCATAATTATATTGTTTTGAACATAAACACAAAATGTGGGATCCAACATTCACTCAGAATGAAATATTTTAAAACAAAGATGATGAGGTGATTCTAAAATCAACGTTAACATTCGAATAGAGTTAAACTCTGTGGCTTTGCATGCCTTCGGAATGGTAAGTAGAAAAAAATTTATTAAAGTTTAGTACATTGAAATCTAAATATACAAGAATGCATTACGGAGTAATATGGCTGAAACAATAGGAAGAAATGATCCTTGTCATTGCGGAAGTGGACGTAAATATAAAAACTGCTGTTTAAAGAAAGATAATTCTTCCATGAAATCTAACATAGGTGTGGGTCTACTGATCGTTGTTGTACTATTGGGACTTTGGTTTTTAGGAACAGCTCTATCGAACGATGATGGTGCAATCGATTGCCCAGCGGGTAAGACTTGGTCTCAGGCACATCAGCATTGCCATTAAAACCTATCAATGGATGTTAATTGATCAGCTGAAATCAAAAGGATCATTTAATTAATGAACCAAAAAAAGAGCTTTCAAATAGGTTCTAAACCTTGTAACTTTGACGCCCTTACAAAGGGCCCATAGCTCAGTTGGTTAGAGCAGTCGACTCATAATCGATTGGTCGGGGGTTCAAGTCCCTCTGGGCCCACTTTTGTCTAAACGACAAATAATAAATTACAAAAGCCACATTGATCATAGATCGATGTGGTTTTTTTGTTTGAAGAAAATGGTATTCTAATTTACAGGGCCATCAAACGAAAGTGTTGAGTTTTGTAGCAGTTTGAGGAGGAGAAAATCAATGTTGATTGGGAACGAAGAGAAAAGAGGCGGAGCATCTGTTGGGCGTTCCGAGGCGGAGCTACGGAACTAGAAAAAATTAATTGATATGAGATACATAATAATTCTCTTTTTAATAGTATTAAGTTGTAGCTGTTCTTATTCGAGAGTAGAAAAAAATAAATCTGTTGTCAAAATTTCACCTAGTTTGGAAAATGTAGTATTTAAGGGGAAAGAAAAAATAGCAGGTTATGTTTATTATTTTGAACAGGAAAAATGTCCAGGTACTCAACTTCCAGAGTACGATTCACCATGTGTTCGAAGATCCTTTATTAATTCAGAATTCAAAATAAAGGACTTAAAAACTTATTTTCAAAATGATACTCTAAACGTTAATAAAGAATATCATTTTCTTGTTGATGAATATAAGTATTTACAAATGATCCCTGCGTATGCGCTAAATGATACGATACCTATTTTAAAGCTTTTCAAGGATGGTAAGGAATTTCTTGCAGCTATAGAATATCCGTTCAATTTGTTTTTATCTTTAAAGGAATCAAATAATTGTGAAAGTTTAAATTGGTCCAAAATTAACATTACTGAATGTAAATTGAACGGAACGCAGGAAGCGCTTAAATTTTCATTAAGTAAAGATTTATTTACTTCAGCAACCTCACCAAAATCAGGAAATGGTAACTATGGAATACCAGTCTTTTTTAATGGGGATTCAGTTGACGTATACTGGGTAATTCCTCCTAATAGTTCAATTTTGAATAGCTTCAAATAATTAACAAAATAAACTATTAGTCCACTACTTTCCGCAAAGCTCTCTTAAGTCTGCGACTTAAAGAGCAGTAGCTAAGCAAGTTTGCAACTTGCATTACAGGCAATGCTTATTAAATTATGAGATGCCTTTCAAAACCGACGCTGAGATGAAGATTGAGTACGGTGAGAAAAGAGGTGGAGCTTCTGATGAGCGTTCGGCAGCGGAGCTACGGAACCAGACAAAAGCCCGAGCTGATGTAATTTCGTATGTACTGTCCTTGTGTTCTTCAGGATTTTCGAGTCCGTTGGCCAAAACTTCTGCCATTTCAGAACGCAGCGCTAGGTTGATGGCTTTACCATCGGTCGGGAAAACCCACGATCCGGTTTCTAGTGCATTCCCCAAGAAAAGGGGAAGAAATTCCATGTAAAAGGTATGGCGGTAAATGGTGTAAGGAATGCCCGATGCTTTAATGAGCTTTTCGGTTACGGTATGATCAGCAGATAGTGGACTCAATCCTTTGTCAGCCTCTACAAGACTCGTGTATAATATATGTTTTACACCTGCTTTCTTTGCGGCTTCAATCACGTTATTGTGCTGTTCAGCCCTGCCATCCATTGTACTGGAAGAAATCAAAAGAAGTATATCCACTCCCTGAACGGCTTTTTCAACAGATGGATAATCAGTGTAGTCGCCAATCCTGACTTCCACGCCTTTTTCCTCTAGCTCGGCTCCTTTTTCTTCGCTTCGGACAAGACCAACAATTTTGGTCTCTGGATTTTTGTCCAGTAATAAATCAATGGTTTGAGTTCCTAAATGTCCGTTTGCTCCAGTTATGAGTATCATAGTCTTAAAATTTGAATATTAAGTTTTGAATTAGTTGTGTAAGATTTTCCAGCCGGCATGCCAGTTATAATCATTCTCGATTGTGAGTTGCATTAGAAGCAGCTGCATGCGCTCAAGCGTACCGCTTACCGACAGATCGCCGGCAATAATTGGATTGAACCCTACTGTTTCTAGAAGTTCGGTTACCGTTTTTAAAGCGTCCTCATCGTCACCCGCAATGAAGGCATCTGTCTGTTTTCCGTCGATCACCGGCTGTTCAAAGTCAGCTGCAAAAGTGGTGTTGAAGGCTTTAATGACCTTGGAATGAGGCAACCACTGTTGTAGTTCTTCAGCTGCGCTTGTCTCGGGTCTGGTTGTAAGCTTGGAGAATTCTTCATCGATTGGATTTGCAATGCTGATCACAATTTTTTGGATAGCCACATCCCGGATCTTCTCAGCCAGTTCCTTTTCGGCAGAATGGGGAAGGGCAAGAATAATGATGTCTGCTTCCCAACTAGATTCATGAGGGCAGCTCATATGTTCAAAATCAGCTTCCGGATGATCCTGTAGAATTTCTTCAGAAAGGGAACCTAATTGTTCAAGATTTGTGTCAAATAAAAGAAGGCGGTAGTTACCCCCTGCAATACTTTTAGCAATGGCGGAGCCCATAGATACTCCGGCTCCAACAATGGCAATAGTTTGTTTGGTTATAGACATGATGTTTGTTCGGTTTACAGTTGAATATTTATTTCGCTGTAAACTTACCGATCACATGTGTTGGTACCATTGATATGTGTTAGGAAAAACTCTTGATATATATCAATAAAAAGCCCGTGAGTGTTAACTCACAGGCTAATAGAAAAGGTACAAATGTTTTTTTTAGCGGTGTATCACAATCAATCGGAATTCCGGCTCCGATGGTGTGCTGTGTTCAAGTATTTATTGAACACTCATGCCGCCATCTATAATTTGTTCTGTTCCTGTCATATAGGATGATTCATCAGAAGATAAGAACACAACCAAATCACTAACTTCTTTGGTTTCGGCTAATCTTCCCAATGGAATCATTCCGGTTGCTTCTCCTCCTTCTTCATCAGTAGCTGCTGCCATCATTGGTGTTTTAATAAAACCAGGATGTACTGAATTTGCTCGAATATTTTTGGATGCATATTCAATAGCAACAGCTTTAGTCATTCCTCTTACTGCAAATTTGCTACTCATATAAGCCAGGCTGGGATATCCGTAAATAGCTACAATACCTGCGATAGACGAAATATTGACGATGGAACCAATACCTGCTTTTAACATTGAAGGAAGTACATATTTTATTCCATAAAAAATGGCATTTTGATTTATTGCAATTACCTTAGAGTATTCATCCTCTTTCAGTTCAATTGCCTCGGCGATGGGACCTAAAACACCTGCATTATTAACCAACACATTAATTGGGCCAAATGTAGCTTCACTTTCAGAAACTACTTTTTTCCATTCCTCCGGTTTGGTTACATCATGTTTGATAAAAATAGCGTTTTCGCCAAGTTCATCTGCAATTTCAGCGCCTCGCACCTCATTGATGTCAGTCATAACAACTTTTGCTCCTTCGGCTACAAAACTGCGTGCGTGTGATTCTCCCATACCTTGAGATGCTCCTGTAATAATTGCAACCTTATTTTCTAATCGTTTCATAATATTATCCTATTCACTTTAATTATTTATGTAATGGCTTTGAGCAGGCCGATTAGCTAGTCATTCTAAAATCAGTATTAGAATTTGCTATTTGATCTGGCTACTCATTAAACCGTTTATTCAAATACTATGATATATGATTTAAGATGCACCTTCATTGACATCTGCTAAGAAAGATTATTGACAAACATCAAGAAATCATGTCTAATTGTTGAAGAAATAAGTAGTAAAAGATTAGGTAGGTAATTCAAATCAATCTACTTTTTAATGCTTTTATGAGCTGACCGTTAGGTGGCCTTTTTTTTTAAAAAAGGGTATAAGTTTGAATATTTTAAATAGTTCAAACTAACGGTTATAGTTACCACGAACTCTACTCAGTGTTTCAGGGCTAACACCCAAATAGGATGCCACCAAGTTTAGAGGTACTCGGTTTAAAAAAGCCGGACTTTCTTCGATCAAGCGATCGTATTTTTCTTCCGCCGTAAGACCCAGTGCATTTTCCACGCGCTGTTGGAGAGCTACATACGCGTTCTGAAGAATGATACGATTATAGCGCTCGTACGCTGGGAGTTCCTCCAATAGTTTATCGTGGTTCTTCCTATCGAGCATGAGTAGCTCGCTGTTTTCCAGAATTTCTATGTTTAACCGGGTAGGTTGTTCGGTGAAGAAGCTATGGAGATTTGCCATCCACCAGCCCTCGAACGCAAAGCGAATCACGTGTTTATTCCCGGCTGAATCTACCGTGTAAGAATAAAGGGAACCTTTCTCTACAAAAGCTAATTCCCTGCATACATCTCCTTCCTGAAGTAGAAATTGACGTTTGAGCATTCGTTTAGGGCGGAAATAATTTTTGAAGTACTCCCATTCTTCTTTGGTTAGAGAAACATGCTCCTCCAAACTATTTTTTAACCACTCAAACATAGATTATACTTTAGTTTTAATTGATTCTTCATGCGAAAGTACATCTAAAAACAGAAAATAAAAAAAGCGGACATTCTCTAAAGAATGCCCGCTTGGTTTTAACTGGAATATAGACTATTCGTTTTACTGCTCAATAAACTGAACGTTCAGTTGGAGCTTAATTTCATCTCCAACCACCACATTTCCAGCTTCGGTCACGGCATTCCAGGTGAGGTTAAACTCTTTTCGGTTGATAGAACCGGTTACTTCAAAGCCGGCTTTGGTTTGTCCATAAGGATCACCAACGGTGCCACCGTGGATGACATCCAGTTCGATTTCTTTAGTGATATCACGGATCGTTAGATCTCCAGTCACTTTGTATTCTCCGTCTCCAACCTTTTCAAAATTGGTAGATTCAAACCTCAGCTGCGGAAATACTTCAGCGTTGAAGAAATCATCAGATTTCAGGTGTTGATCCCGATCTTCATTGTTGGTTGAAATACTATCAATATCAGCGGTAAAGGCAGCTTTAGCGTTTTCAAAATGATCGCCCTCGGCTTCAATTTGTCCTTCAAAGGAACTGAAGTTTCCTGTAACTGTCGAAATTACCAAGTGCTTTACCTTGAACTGTACTTCTGAATGCGTAGGATCAATTTTCCATAATGTTTTAGTTGTAGTAGTCATAATAAATATTGTTTGATGTTAAACATTTGATTCGCAACTAAACTAAAGAGATATACTGAGAGCGCCATTGATGTATATCAGGAAAAAGTCTTGATATATATCAATTAATATATTGACTGAATTACGGACATTAATTGCATACAATATATTTGTTGGTGAATTTCTTGTATCAACTCAAAAATAAACCAAATAGTTGATAAAACTGTATATAAATAGAAATCGCTTATTTCAAATATTACTGAAACAATAACTCGGTAATTTAAAAATATTGATTATGAGTATAGATGAACGAAGAAAACGGGAAAAAAATACCGGCGAGAAACTATAATACAAGCTGCAAAAGAACTGATTCAAGAAAAGGGATTAGATGCGGTAACTATGGAAGAAATTGCAAAACGTTCGGAACTTAGTAAAGGAACATTATATTTATACTTTCCCAGTAGAGACGAATTAGTTTATTCAATAAATTCTAAAGGCTTTAACCTAATCAATGAGAAATTATCAGAGATTTTGTTAAGCGGTGATACAGGAGAAAAAATGCTCAGAACACTATTTATGTTTGGGGTTAATTTTTCACATGACCAACCTCTTTATTTTGAAGCATTTCGATATTATGAACTCTATTCTGATTCAAATGATCTGGAAGAAAAACCAATCGTAAAAGAGTGTGAAGATAAACGTCAAATTTTATTTACCCTTTCAGAGCGTATTTTTCAAATAGCCATTCAAGATGGTTCTATTAAAAGTAAATATTCACCTAAGCTGCTTACTATAATTTACTGGAGTGGTATTCGCGGACTTTTAGAGTTTTTTGATACCAAATCTACAGTAAGACATACTCCTTTCTTTCAAAATTTTCTTAAGCAAGATCATGATATTCACAGTACTTATCTAGAAATAATAATGCATGGGATAATCCAAAAACAGAATATTGGTGAGTAATTTTAATTGAATAATTAATTTTAACTACTTTACAAATACGAACAAAAATTCATTTATAGATTATAAAAATGTATCTCTAAAATGTTATAGAAATGCCATTCTTACCTGTTAATTTTACAATCTAGCCTTCCTCATATATTTTGATGCTCATTAAATTAAAGCATTATTTCATTGTTTTTAACATGTTAATTGAGTGAACATTTTGCATAAAGTTTCATTGCAAGAAAAATTAGCCATTTGGAGTCCGATACTCACAAATATTCATTCAGTTCAAAATAAGTTTTGGATTAAAGACTTCAGTTTAAATATCGACATGTTTTAAGCCAATTTTATTAAGCGAGTAAATCTATAAAGTTTAATTATGTCTAAAAACACACCTATTCAACAATCGCAACACTTACTTGTTGTCGAAAAGGCAAAGGCAGATCAAGTTATCGATGCTGATTCGCAATCAATTAAAATCATATTCTGGTATATATTCACATCTGCCATATGGCTTTTATTTGGAACGTTAGTTGGGGAATATTTAGGGCTCAAATTTATTTGGCTGAATTAGACACAATTTCTTGGCTTTCTTTTGGTCGATTACGTCCCATCCATACCATTGTTTGGGGTTTACTTCATTAGCAATGGTTGCACTTGCCTTGTATGTAGTGCCAAAGACTTCACAAAGACAATTGCATAGTTATTCATTGGCCTGGATGTCACTTATATTTTTAAATTTGGCAGTGCTCGATTAAGTCAATAGTCAATAGATCTCATTAAATGACATTGGGGCAAAAGTAGCTAAATCCAAATGTTATTTAGCTTCTACTTCTCCAGAAAGTTACTGTACATATTGGCAGTTTGGATAATGTTTCCTTCCCAGTTATCCAGATACCTGCGGGCTTCTAAATACCGATTGGTATTGAATTCATCATAATCATCAGAAGATGGGTCCACACTACTAATACGGACTTTGCTTGCAGAGTGTATAAATTTATTATCACCGATCCACATCCCCACATGAGTAACAGCTCTGGAGCGGGTGTCCGTTGCTTCTCTTCCAAAGAATAAAAGATCGCCTACTTCCAGTTTGTCCCATTCTTTATCAGAATCTACAAGCTCTCCGGCACGTACTTGCTGGCTTGCATCACGTGGAATAATTTGTCCGCTCATAAAATAAATGGTTTTGGTAAAGCCGCTGCAATCCATTCCTTTGGTGGACGTTCCTCCCCACAAATAGGGCGAGCCGATAAGCGTTTTTGCGGTGTTTGTAAGTGCTTCCGGAGTTGCTGACACACTACTGATCCAATCATCCAACAAACGAGCTTCTCTTTTTGCAACAAATGCTCTTCTTCCGTCAGGATATTCAACTTCGTAATAACTTCCTGAGCTGTTTTTCAATTTCAGAATATTTCCGGCTACAAGATCAGAAACTTTTTCAGAACCGGTATTGGCTTTGGAATAGGAAAAACCTACGGTATTTAAATAAATGATCTTATCAGCATCTGCCCAATCCGCTAATGTTGATTTATCTACCCGGGTAATTCCGCCACTGTCAACCCAGGATAAATAATCTTCAGGCGTTTGAACCAGATACCATCCGCCTTGTTTTTTTAACACTTTTAAAGGCATTCCCAAAATGGCTTGAGTTGCCAGTTGTGCTGAATGCTTTGGCTCAGATCGTAAGTTAGAAACGGAGTTATTTACTAATGCATATACTTCATTTCCCAGCTCTGTTGCAGGCAAAACAGAAATACTATCGGCATAAGCAATGTTTTTCTGATCCAAGGAAGCGAGTAGAGATGCTCTTGCTTCCGGTAGTGAGGTTTCTCCTGTCAGAACAATCGTATTTTGCTTTGCACTTGCTGTTGCAGAAAACAAAGCAACACGAGAATCAGATACATACTCGGCTTTGGTTTCCTGAATGGTTTTTTCAACCAGCTGTACTTTTTCTGTGTCGGTACAACTCACAATCAAAGTGGATAGAAGAATAATAAAGGTAAACTGAGTAATGCTACGGTTCATAATCCAGAGAAGTAAAAGAGGTTAAGATGAGTTTTAGTTTATTTTATTGATCAGATATGTTTGACAAAAAACGGTTCCAATCGTCTGTTCCCAGATAAGCAGAAAGCTTTACGCCGGGACATAGAGTTTCGGCATAATCTTTGTGTGTTTTGATCTTGTCGGCTGCAACAGATTCTTGCTTTGCTAAATAAGAAGTTACCGTTTTAAGTGATTCAATTTGTTCAGGATTCAGTTCTTGCTCTTCGAAATTACCAAGCAATACAATAAGGGCATGTCCTGTTGGGTCGTAAGTGGTATTGGTATCTCCACGATAATTGAGTGGTCGCCCTTCATAGATTTTGCCGTCTCGTGCAACTACATAGTGATAGGGAATGTCATTCCATTTTCGATCTGACCGGCTCCATTTTTGTAAGCCTTGCAAATAAGTAACTGTATTTTTGTCCTCAGGGAAAATCTCTCCACCATGATGAATGGTGATATAAGAAATCTGGTGCTCAAGGCTGGTATCTGTGGAATCGGTACCTCCCCATTCTTCCTGAGTGATCAACCAATTTTGAGCAATTTGGTTTTGGCTGAAGAGGAATAAAAGCAGCAGGCTTAGAAAAAATTTCATGGATGAGCGCAAGTTTTATTAGGGGTTTTCTTCTAATGGTGTGTACAAGGTACAAAAATAAATAATTATCAAATCAGGAGACAGTCATGAGACAAATTATAACATCTACATTTCTTTTACTGCTAATTGGAACAGTAACTGTTCAGGCGCAAAGAAGTAATGAACAAGAACGACGCAAAGAAATTAAAGAACGTTTTGAAAAAAGAAACGGTCCACAAATGGAAATGAGAAGAGGTCAGCAGCCAATGCTTGCTCACTTAGATCTGAATGATGATCAAAAAGAGCAAATAAAAGGAATTATGCTGGAAGGCAAAAAAGTAACATTGCCTTTAGAAAATCAACTAAGAGAGAAAAAGGCAAGACTAC
The DNA here is from genome assembly GCA_002364085.1 of Balneolaceae bacterium UBA3186. Classification (GTDB taxonomy): domain Bacteria; phylum Bacteroidota; class Rhodothermia; order Balneolales; family Balneolaceae; genus Balneola. The sequence goes on from DEXK01000014.1 coordinate 88,390, forward strand.
GTACACTTTCATCAGGCGATGAATACGATGTATCCGCACTTAATAGTGTAGTAGACGAAATGGCTGAACTTCAGGCAAGTATCAAGAAAATTCATATTGCTAAAAAAGGAGAGATCAGAGCACTATTGAATGACGAACAAAAAATTATGTTTGATTCCATGCCGGATAAACCACAAAGAGTAATGAAAAGAACTTTGGTAAGAAACCGCAGATAAAAGCGGTAATAGTAGCTGGTAAGAGAGAGAAGCCATTCTTCGAAAGAGGAATGGCTTTTTTAATGGGTTTTTATTCAAATACTTTTACTGATTTGTATGATGTCAGAAAGCACGCCTGCAGCAGTGACTTCTTTTCCGGCTCCGGGTCCCTGAATTACTATTGGAGAATCTGCATACCGTTCTGAATAGATCTGGATCAGATTATCTGTTTTTCGCAGCCCTCCTAAAGGTGAATCGGTGGGGACTTCTTTAATCCCAATTTCAATTCTATCAGGAGTGAATTCCCCGGTATAGCGAAGACGTTTGTTGTTTAATAATGCCTGCGAGTTTCTATTTTTCCAGTGATCATCATAAAAAGAGAGATGATCTAAAAAACCGTTAACCTGATAGTCAATGAGTTCTTTAGGAACCAGTGACTCTACTTTTATCTGATCTCTCTCAAATGTATATCCACAGGTTCTGGCAAGAATTAAAAATTTTCGAGCTACATCTTCTCCGGAGAGATCGTCTCTTGGATCGGGCTCGGAATAACCTTCCGTTTTTGCACTTTTAATGATCTTGCTAAACGGAATTCCTTGCTGTAATTGATTAAAGATGTAAGTCATAGTACCGGAAACCACACCGGATATTTTTGTTATGGAATCGCCTGATTCGATCAAATTATTAATAGTATTAATGACCGGAAGTCCGGCGCCCACAGCAGTTTCATATCTGTATTGTGCCTTTCCCGGTTTTTGAAAAGCTTTAAGTTCCTCAAAATAATTCTGTTCAAATGTATTTGCTCTTTTGCTGGGGGTGGTAATATGAATTCCCTTAGAAAGAAGTTTCAGATATTGACGAGCTACAATTTCGCTTCCGGTTGCATCTATGAAAATGAGCCCTTCAGGATAACGAGCGAGTTTATTTGTAATATTTTCCCAATTGGTTTCTCCATCGGAATATCTAAGTTTTTCATGAATCAAATCAGGATCAGGATTCCAGATCACTTTTTTGCTGTTACAAACTCCAATAATACTTATACGAAATAAAGGATTATCCAATTGTTTGATTTGTCGGATGAGAGTTCCACCAATGGCTCCGTTTCCGGCAATAAAAACGGGAATAGTTTTTTTGCTCTTATAAATGGATATGTTTTTTCCGGTGATTGAATTAAGTGTGATGCTCATAGAGTGATTTAGTAGAATGATAAAATGGTATCAGATTTTTATTGATTTGTTCGAATTCGATCAAAAAGGCATCATGACCGTAATCGGAATGGATTTGATTGATCTCTGAATCAGGAATTAATTCGGAAAGTTCTTGTTGCTCAGCTATCGGATAAAGAAGGTCAGAGTCAATACCAAGTATCAAACAGGGTATTGTCAAAGAACCTAAGGCTTCTCTAAAAGAACCACGGTTTCTTGATACATCATGGGAATCCATAGCTTTTGTTAAAGTGATATATGTGTTGGCATCGAATCTGGAAGAGAGTTTTTCTCCCTGATGATCTAAATATGATTCCACCTCAAACTGATCTTTATTCCTGTTGAAGTCTCTTCGGAATTTGTGCTCATAATTTTGAGGTGAACGGTAAGTGATCATTGCAAGAGCTCTGGCTGCAGATAAACCTTTCTGTGGAGGAACTTTTGGATCATAAAATCCATCCTGCCAATGTTCATCCGCATAAATAGCTTTTCTTTGTGCATGGCTGATTCCTATAGCCCATGGAGTATGAGATTTCCCCATAGCAAACAAAGCTAAAGATTGGATTCTTGGATCCATCAGTCCGAATTCCAATGCTACCATGCCGCCCATCGATCCGCCAATTGCCAATTCAATGCCTTTAATACCAAGATGATCAAGCAGTAATTGTTGATGTTTTACGATATCCCGAATGGTAATTTCCGGAAAATTTGCCTGATAGGGCTTCCCGGTAACAGGCGATACAGAAGTGGGTCCGGTTGATCCGTAACAACTGCCCAAATTGTTTATACACAAAACAAAATGTTTGTCAAGATCAATAAATCCGTTAGACTCAAAAAGGCCGTAAAACCAATCTTTTGCATTAGAACTTCCGGTCAATGCATGGCAGATCAGAATCACATTATCCTTTGTTTCGTTGAGTGTCCCCCAACTATTCCAGGCAATATCTATGGAAGGAAATTCAAACCCGGATTCGGTAGTCCGGGCTTGATTAATTGTTGTGATATTTGGTTTGTTGCTCATAAAAGCTCCTTGTCGAAATACATTAAACAGCGACAAGTTCCTGAGATTTTAGTAGCGCTTGTTCAAAATCAGCTATGATATCATCGATGTGTTCGATACCAACAGACACCCGAACAAGATCTCCTTTCACACCGGATGAGGTTTGCTCATGTTCTGTTAGTTGCTGATGTGTGGTAGAAGCCGGATGGATGACTAGCGTTTTAGCATCTCCAACATTAGCAAGATGACTCGCCAACTCGACATTTTCGATAAAGATTCTGGCGGTATCAAAGCCACCTTTTACACCAAATGTAAATACGGAACCAAATTGACCATCAGCTAAATATTTCTTCGCTCGCTCATGATATTCATGCTCCTCAAGACCGGTATAATTTACCCAGTCAATGAGTTCGTGCTCATTCAACCATGTTGCTAGTTTCTTGGCATTTTCATTATGTCGTTCAACTCTGAGGGAGAGAGTTTCCAGCCCCTGAAGTAAAAGAAAACTATTGAATGGAGATTGGGATGAACCAAGATCTCTCAAACCTTCAACGCGAGCTCTGATGGCAAATGCGATATTACCAAAAGGACCTTCATCACCAAATACTTCCCAGAATTTAAGACCGTGATAGCCCGGAGACGGTTCGCTGAACAACGGGTATTTACCATTTCCCCAGTTGAAGTTTCCGGCATCTACGATCACTCCTCCAATGGAAGTGCCATGTCCACCGATCCATTTTGTAGCTGAAGCAGTTACAACATTTGCTCCATATTTGATAGGTTGAACTAAAGCTCCACCGGCGCCAAAAGTATTATCTACCACAAGGGCGATCTCATGTTTTTTTGCTAAGGCAGACAATCCTTCGAAATCAGCGACATTACCTCTGGGGTTACCGATCGACTCAACGTAAATAGCTTTTGTGTTTTCATCGATATGCTTTTCAAAAGCTTCAACAGTATCCTCCTCGGCAAAGTTGACATCGATTCCAAGTCTGGGAATGGTAACTTTAAACTGGTTATAAGTTCCACCATACAGATTTTGTGTAGATACGATGTTATCGCCTTTTTGGGCCAGATTTGTGATCGCCAGAAACTGTGCAGCTTGTCCTGATGAAGTTGCTACTGCCGCCACTCCACCTTCAAGAGCAGCAATTCGTTTTTCGAAAACATCAGTAGTAGGATTCATGATCCGGGTGTAGATATTCCCGAATTCCCTTAAACCGAATAAACTAGCGGCGTGCTCTGTATTTTTAAAATTATAAGAAGTGGTTTGATAAATTGGAACAGCCCGCGAACCTGTGGTTGGATCGGGTTCTTGTCCTGCGTGTAATTGTAGTGTCTCAAATTTTTGTGAACTCATTGTATTGTATTTTTTGATTTATAATTAATAAAAAAGCCCCTTTCGGGGATGAGTCCGAAAGAGGCTTACAAATACAGTAGAGCTCTTCGCACTCATCTTTCTCAGTACAAATATTTGTACTAAGCAGGATGTAGCACCTTTTCCTGTACAAATAGTACAGGACGGTTGCCAAGGCTTCGCAGGACCTGATCCCTCCACCTTTCTCGATGAGAATGCATGATGTTAAAGAACGAATGAAACTAACAGCCAATAAAAAAGTCCTTCAGATCATACACTCTAAAGGACTTTGAAAATTTCTTTTCTAAAATATAAAAGCCCTAGTGAAGTGTTCGCATATAGCAACACATACACATCATTTCCCGGGCGATATATTGGTTTGTTAATTTCATTGGTTTAAGATTACGAGTTAGATTTTTAGAATGCAACAGAAATTTTACCGGCTAAAAATCACTAATCATTTTTCAGTTTGTTTAGAATTTCCTGAATTGCTTTTTCCAATTGAGGGTCATTTCCATTCACCCGATCTTTGAATGTATTATGAACTTCAATATCCGGTGCAACGCCTGTTTGTTCAATATTTTCACCATCCAAAGTGTATAATCCCCAAGAAGGTAATCTGTAAAACGAACCATCTACTAATCCTTTTCCGGAAGTAAAAATGATCCATCGATACGTTTCGGTTCCCATCACAGTACCAAGTCCTAATTGCTTGAATCCTTCTGCAGTAACTTCAGCATCTGAGAGTGATTGTTCATTGATCAGGAGAATAATGGGCTTATCAGCCGGGGCAAAATTTGACTGTGGGGCCAACTCTCCACCACGATACGCCCAGTTTGCGTACTGCCTCTGAGATAAGAAACGAAGCACGTCATCGTGTACATTTCCACCGGTATTATAACGCAGGTCAAATATCAATGCATCTCGGTTGTAGGCTTCGGAAGTCATTTCGATGAGAAAGTTATTCAATTCGCCGCCACCCATATTCTTCATGTGAACATATGCGACTTTCTTGTCCGTTTTTTCATCTACCATTTTCTGGTTTCCGGAAACCCATTCATCATACAGATTGTTACGGTCAGAGAAGTAGGATGTAGGGTGGATCTTGATGTCAATATTAGAGCTTCCCTGTTTGAAAGTGAGAGTGACTTCTTCCGGCATAGATGGTACGCTGAAATACATTTCACGATTCATTGTAGCATCAACTGACTTTCCGTTAACAGCTATGAGTTCATCTCCGGCATTAATTTTATTTCCTGAAATGTGAACTGGTCCCGTTTCGATTATCTCGGATACTTGATAAGGATTATCTTTATCCCAAATTATTCCTGTTGCCATCGAAACGGTTGAGTAATATTGGTTTTCTTCGTCCCCAAATGTGTTAAACCCCATGTGAGAAGAATTGAGTTCTCCCAGCATATCATTGTTCATTCGGCGCAGATCGGTACGGGAATCAACATAAGGTAGATACTTTTTATAACGGTCTCTGATTTTCTTCCAATCAATGCCATGGAAAGTTTCATTGTAGAAGTTCTCTTCGATATTCGCCCAAAGTTCATCAAACATTTGATAGAATTCATCCTGAAGATTTCGTTCAAAGGAATGCGATACATTAATTTTCGTTGCTTTAGCAGAAGAAGGATCCAGTTTATTGATAGCTCCTCTTGAAAGCCCGTAAAGTTGCCCGTCTACATCAATGATCCCGGAAACAAACCCGGTTCCTTCAAAACTCTGAGTCTTTGGTTGTTCAAAAGGTTCAAAGGTGGTAACAGAAAGGGTGTAATCACCTTCGTTATGATTGCTGCCATACAGAACCATAGTTTTATCATCTTTCTGAGTAACAAATGGAGAGAACTGATTTCCAAAACCTTCTCCAACGCGTTCAACTCGTTGCATCAGATCGGTAGTATTTATCTCGATAGTGAGTTTCTCTTCCTCCTCTTTGTCGTCTTTTGAGTCTTCGTTTTCTTCTTCTTTTTCAGCAAAAAGTTCATCAAATAAATCAGATTTATATGGATCGTCGTAATAGTCTAGTGGAATTCTGAAAAGGTCGGTTTCTCCGGCGCCTCTTGGATACGAAGGAACGCTTCTACTCCCGGTATAATAAATATATTTGCCGTCAGGCGACCAAAATGCTCCGTTTTCATCTACACCGGTATTAGTAAGATTTATAATTCTTTCAGATTCTAAATGATGCACAAAGATGTCTAACTCAAAATTACGCTTAGCACTGAAGAGTACATATTCTCCATTCGGTGAAAACATAGGAGCTGTATTTTGAAATCCCCAAAACTCATCTTCCACCAATGTTTTGCTTTTGAAATCATCAAGAACAATATGTCGAAGTTGATCTCTTCCACTCAGATAAACACCGGCGGTACGATCGTGATTCAATGCAAGGTCTCTGTTATTTCTTTTGTCGGATGTATGTTGTTTTTCAGTACCGTTTCCATCCGCAGCAATGGTAAACCAGTTTTGGTATCCATCCACAGTTTGATTGAAGATCAGGGTTTTGCTATCTGCCAGCCATTTTACCTCTAATACTCTTCCCATATTGTTGGTTGCAATCTGACGAACAAATTTCCCTTCCGCATCAGAAACGAACAACTCTCCTCTGGAAATAAAAGCCATTTTCTTTTTGTCAGGGGAAACATCAAAAGCAGAGATATTATCCTTTACATCAAAGCTTTGAGATTTAGTGAGCGTATTATTTTTGGTGATGGTTACATCGAGCTTCGTAGCTCTGTTTGAAGCGACATCATATTTGTATAGTTCATAGTCCCTTTCAAAAACAACGACACTGCCGTTGGGACTTACAGACGGATTATAAATGGACGTATTGAATCTGGTGAGTTGTTTTTTCTGCCCGTTTTCCAGTGTGTAAAGATTATACTCGTTATTAGCTTCATCAGATACAAAATACACGTTTCCATTCTGATCAATAGTAGGGGAGAAGTCTTTTCCTTCCCAGCTGGTATGTTCAGTATAAGTGTCAGTCTCGGGATTGTATGATTTTATATCCGGATTAAAAGAACCGACATATCTTTTTCTCTGTGGAAATATGAAGCTTTCCCAGGATTCATTGAAGTAGAAATCACCGGAGGTAGGATGTTCTGCCAGATTGTGAACAGTATTATGATAGTGCTCAAATAATCGGGATGGGGTTCCACCTTCAGCGCTTATTTCAAAAGCAGTTATTCTGTTGTAGCGATTAGAACTGAAATAGATCTTTTTGGAATCCCACGACCATGATTCCACCTGATCGTTGGCTTGATGAAAGGTCAGTTGAGTAATCTCTCCACCGGTTGCAGGCATGATGTAGACATCGTTATTCCCATACTGATTTGAAGTAAACGCGATCCAGTTACCATCCGGAGAAATATTCGGATTGGTTTCTTCGCCGTCCATAGCAGTAAGACGAGTAGCTTCTCCACCATTTTTTGATGTTATCCAAATATCCGTATCAAAAGTAAAAGCAATTTTATCATTTGCAATGGATGGGTCTCCAAGGAAAAGAGCGTTTTGTGCAGCTAAGCCTGAAGACAATAAAGCTATGAGAAGGAACGAAGAAGTAATTCGCTTGTTCATGATATCCTGATTATTAAAAGTTGAATCAGAGTTTACTTCTATCAGTTGTAAAAATCCGTTATAGGAGACCCAATTCAATTTTTGAAAAATGGAGTCTCAGGGCTTTACTCGGGACATTTTTGTTTTTTTATGTATGTCGCACAAGTGTTTACAGACACTTCCGGCTTGACACTTTCGCTTATTATCCTATTTTGTAAGCGGATTTATGGGTTGTGAAAAGAACGAATATGGGGTACAGAACAGAGACTGAAATTCTGAAGACACAGGTTCAAAGCTTGTATATTTTAGACAAGCTTTTCCGGAAAAACTTTGATTCGCTTCAGGAGTTAGTGGATCTGATGCCTGGTATATTCCATGTAAATGATAAAAGTGATCTCACTATCGGTCATTTAAATAAAGCGGGAGAAGAGTGGGGGCTGCTTTCAAAAGAAGAGATCAATAACATGGGCTTCGAGTATTTTGAAAAGAATATACATCCCGACAGCCTGAAGTATGTAGCCCCTCGATTCCTTGAGTTTTATGAGAAAGCGGATGATGATCAGCTACATGCAGAATTCCAGAAAATTCGCAATCCCAGAACCGGGGAATTCGACACTTTCTTTACCGTTTGTAAACCTTTCAAAGAGCATAATTTATTACTCACTTCCTCAAATCCGATTTCAGGAATTGATTCGGTAACACGCAGAATAGAGCGCATAGCCGGTGAGGAGATGTATGTGAGAAAGCATTTTGATGAATTCCGATCGCTTACCAGAAGAGAAAGGCAGGTTTTAACCGGGATAGCGCAGGGATTTAGTAATAAAGATATTTCGGGACAGCTCTATATAACTTTGGAGACGGTGAAAAGTCATCGAAAAAACATTAAGAAAAAAACGGGGATACCAACAACGGCAGGATTGGTTCAATTTGCAATAGCGTTCGAATTGATCTGAAAAAATCACCAGAAGTGGGGATTTACAGCAACCTTGGAATCGAATATTTTAACAAACAAAAAGACATCATGAAAAAAATTCTCTTTTTACTCATCGCTGTATTAGCAACTCAAACTACAACTGCACAGAATATACTGATAGTTGATAATACAGATAAAAACCCTTCGGGCTCAAATTATTACTCAGATTTGCAGGAGGCCATAGATGCGGCTCTGTCCGGGGATATTATTTATGTAATGCCAAGCCCCAATAGTTATGGTAATGTGGATATTGAAGATCGGGAGGGGCTAACTTTAATTGGGTTGGGTTATAATACATCAGCCATAAACAAGAATTTTAATTACGGTTCTGAAGTTGGAACAATTGATGTTGATAATTCATCGAATCTGGTATTTAAGGGATTGCAAATAAACAATCTCTCTCTTGATAATGCCAATACAACAGAGCCTTCGTCTACTATTGTTGTAAATGGTTCTGTGGTAGGAGGTATAAATGCTAGCTTTGTTCAAGGGCTTACAGTTTCTCACTCGTATATCGAGGGTTTCAGTCTTAGCAATTCTGATAATACGGCTATTATTTTTCGTCGTTGTATTATCAATCCGGCAGGTTCTTCGATTTCTGACTACAAAGATATTAGAAATGGAAATTTCCATAACAGTATATTTTTTGACTTTACAGTAAGATCAATTAGCAACAGCACCTTCAAAAACAATATTTTCCTAAAAACACAACGCTATCAATACGCGGATGCTCAAATCCAGGAAATAGCAGACAACAACAATACTTTTCTGAATAACTTCTTCGATATAACTCTACCTCTGAATGATGGTTCAAATTTCGGAGAGAATAATGTAGTTAATGAAGCTCTCAATCCTACTGATATTTTTGCAGATACTGCCGTTTCAAATAGTACAAATGTATTCGATATGAACTGGGATGTTACTCCAAAGCTTAGCAGCTTGCTTAATGCAGGTACAGACGGAACTCATATTGGTCCATCGGGTGGAGTTGGTACTTATTCTAATTCCATATTCTCTTTACCATTTGTATATGACATTATAATTCCTACTGAAATTAAAGCCGGTGAGGACATTGAAGTGACCATCAAAGCCAAAGGGAATTAAGTCGTGAAGTTCCTTGCAAACGTATTGTTGGTGATGCTTTTAGCTTCGCCGTTAATGGGCCAGGCGGTAACTCAACTGGAATACTTTTTCGATGCTGATCCGGGTTTTGGAAATGGTACTTCTATTTCCGTAACCGAAGTAGATGGTGAAGTGAATTACGAAGGTTCCATTATGACTTCGTCACTTTCCAGAGGATTACACACACTTTTTATCCGTGCAAAAAACAGTGACGACGAATGGGGATTAACCATTAAAAAACTCATTTTGGTGGATCAGGGAGAAGCAAGAGAAATAGAAGCCTTGGAATATTTCTTTGATGAAGATCCGGGTCATGGAAGTGGAACGGCTATTCCAATTACTGCATCTGCACAAATCGATAAAGAAGCAATGCTTAGTACTGAGGGATTATCGGTAGGTTTGCATACAGTTTTCATCAGGGCAAAGTTTACAGATGGAAGCTGGGGCATGCCTATCAAAAAACTGATCCTGATCGACCAAAGCGATCCTGTTTTAGTTAGCAATATTATATCCGCAGAATATTTCTTTAATACCGATCCCGGTTTTGCCGCCGCTACTCCCATTTCTGTTGATGCAGCAGCCGATATTGAAACCACGTTTACAATTCCTTCAACAAACCTGCCTATTGGAGATCAGATCTTGTTTGTGAGAGTTATGAATGCAGACAGTGTATGGGGAATGTACTCTTCTGAAGTTTTTAGTTTATCAGAAGTGGCCAGCTTAACTTTTGAATCATCGGATACATTAGAATACTTTCAGGACAGTCCTGAATTACTAATAGCCGGTGATATTGGTATTTCTTCAAGCACTGATATTTCAGCTGACAGTGCTATTATAAAAATATCAAATGGTTTTCTGGAAGAAGATTCATTATTCATAGACGATCCGGGTTCTCTTGACATTGATTCTGTAGAAAGTGGAATAAAAATATCAGGAAATGCTTCTCTGGAAGATTATCAGGATGCAATAAGGACAGCGTATTATATCAATAACAGTGAAGTTTCTGAGAAAGCTGATACCTTAAAAGAGTTTTCTATTACCGTGTATTCGGGAGCTTTTGCATCAGAGTCAGTTGTAAAATATGTAGAGGTGTTAGATCATATTATGACATCTAACGAGGGCGAATTGGGTTTGCCTAAAGAATTCAGTCTAAGGCAAAATTATCCAAATCCATTTAACCCAAGCACGAATATTGAATTTGCACTTCCCGAACAAGCGGTGGTAAGTCTGAAAGTGTATAATTTGCTTGGGCGTGAAATTTCAACACTGGTAAGCGGAAAATTGAATGCCGGAATTCATAAAATTGAGTTCAATGCATCAGGTCTTTCAACAGGACTTTATTTTTACAGAATTCAGGCAGGGAGCTTTATGCAAACCAAGAAGATGATGCTGATCAAATAAAGGTGAAAATAGATTGTTTGTGGATAGGATTTATAAATTCTAAAAATTGACATACCTGTAGATGTTAGCTAATTCGGTGATAAAACTACGGCTGTCATCCTGAGCGGTCCAAATCAGTCCAATGATTTTTGAGTGTGATACGCCGAAGGATCTCAAACTTAATCAACGTTTGAGACCCTTCGCAATCGAAATTATACCTTCAAAAAAATCTAGGCTCAGGGTGACAGCATTTACATCATGTCAAAACTGTCAACGAATTACATGACATCTGCAATTCCGCAGCGAAGGCCGGAATCTGGAATTTAATTTTAGCCAAAGAATTTTTGCAGATTCTTTAGTTTTTCTAAATCAATACCCGAAATTCCGGACCATATTCTCATTCTCTCTCCATTTATCGCGGACTTTTACGTGGAGATCAAGGAATACTTTTCTTCCTACAAATTCTTCGATGGATTCCCGTGCAGCGGTACCGAGTTGTTTAATTGCACGTCCGCCTTTTCCGATGATCATTCCTTTTTGAGAGTTTCTGTTTACGATCACTTCGGCATTGATGTAATCCAGATCTTCCCGTTCTTCATAGATGATCACATCTACAGTAGCGGAATAAGGAAGTTCTTCATGATACTGAAGAAAAACCTGTTCGCGGATCAATTCGGCAGCAAAAAACCGAACAGGATGTTCACTTAATTCGTCTTTTGGATAGAAGGGTGGTCCGGGCAAAAGAAGTTTGGAAATACTTTCCATCAAGCCGGGAACACCTTCGCCATTTAGCGCAGAGATATAAACAGTGGCATTAAAATCGAAATATTCATTCAGATCTTTAGCCAGTTTTTCTACCTGCTCTTGGTTTGACTCGTCTACCTTATTAACTACCAGAATCACCGGCTTTTTCATTTGTTTCAAAGAATCGAAAGCATAAGAAGGCATGTTATTTTCCTTTGCTTCAACAATGAAAAGGATCACGTCGGCTTCTTTCTCAGCCTTTTCTACAAACCTCATCATAGCTTTTTGAAGTTCATATTTTGGATGGATGATCCCCGGTGTATCCAGAAAGATGATCTGTGAATTTTCCTCAGAATGAATTCCGATAATTTGGTGTCGGGTAGTTTGAGCTTTATGAGTAGTTATAGAAAGTTTTGTACCTAAAATCTGGTTCATTAACGTCGACTTCCCTGCATTGGGCTTTCCAACTATCGCTACATATCCTGACTTGTGTGGGGTATTCGTATCACTCATAGTGATCCTTTTCTTTGTTTCCTCTCCCGCGGAGAGGAAGACTCGTTGATTAAATTTTGTTTTGGCTCAGAGAGTTTTTCCCCAGCTGTACTCTGATTTGCTTCGGAATGGACATCCTGAGCTTCCCCTCCGCCGGAGGGGATCGAGGGGAGGGTCAGTAAACGCGACTTGATCCATTTCTCAATTTCCATCACAACATAGTCAGGATTTTCTTTTGTATCCTCTTCCGAAAACCTCAAAAATGTGATTCCCAACTGTTCCAAATTCTCCTGTCTTTTTTGATCGTACTCGACTTTATAGTCATGTGAACTTCCATCTATTTCGATCGCTAACCGAAGTTCTTTACAATAAAAATCTACTATATAATTTTTAATGGGTCTTTGCCTTCTAAATTGATAACCCAGTACTTGCTTATTTTTTACAAGCTTCCAAAGTTCAATCTCACCGGGTGTGGAATTCTTTCTGAGTTTTCTGGCTTTCTCAACTAGATCTTTTCGGTATGAGGGGTAGTTTTCAGGAGACATCACGACCCTCTCCTTTGTTTCCTCTCCCGCGGAGAGGAAGACTCGTTGATTAAATTTCTACTTTTGTTAAAAAGCTTCCCCTCCGCCGGAGGGGATTGAGGGGAGGGTATGTAACCGGTAGCACTCATCTCTCTATAATCCTCAAATAATTCTTAACTGTAGTTTCCAGACCATCAAAAACTGCATCGCTAATTAAAGCGTGTCCGATACTGACTTCATTCAGATGTGGTACAGTGGCTATGAATTTTGGAAGGTTCTTCTGGTTCAAACCGTGTCCTGCATTTACTTTTATACCGAGCTCATGAGCTTGTTCAGCTGCTTTTTTTAATCTCTCCAGTTCGTGGTCAGCCTCTCCGGTTGAAGGAGCGTTCGCGTAATTTCCGGTATGTAATTCGATGGCATCTGTTCCTAATTCGAATGCCAGGTTGATATCCTCAGGGTTAGGGTCCAGAAATAGGCTTATTTCAATATCAGTTTCCCGAATAGATGGAAAAACACGCTCTTTAAAATCATCAAAGACCGCATTCATATTAAGTCCACCTTCGGTAGTTAGTTCTTCTCTACCTTCAGGAACAAGGGTACAAAGATGAGGATTTGTTTCTTTTAGAATGGAAATCATTTCATCAGAAGCTGCCATTTCGAAATCCAATTTTCCGGTCACTGATTCTTTTAAAGCAATCACATCTTCATCTTTTATGTGTCTACGATCTCCACGTAAGTGAAAAACAATGCCTGAAGCACCTGAAAGCTCACAAATTTTGGCCGCTTCAACAGGACTGGGATAACCTTCTCCTCTTGCGTTTCTTAGAGTTGCAACATGATCTATATTAACCAGTAAATACATTAAATTGCTTTAATTTAGGATAAATTTTTAGTTCATTTGTACTAAATTAAGATAATGATTTAAAATCAGCTTTTTCATCTAAAGACACTAAATGTCAATTAAGCATCTTTTATTGGTTGGGGTATTGTTTGCGTCGTGTGGAGTTCTAAAACGGGGGACAATTCCATGGGAAGAAAGAGCTAATAAGGCTGAAATAGAAAGCAGTGATGTTGAACCAACTCTTTCAGAAGTTAAACCAGAAGTAGCCTTAACAACTTCGGCCTCTACACCGGCATCCCGTGCTCTTTCAAAGGACGAAAAAAAACTACGAAGTATACTGGATGAAGCTTTTAAAGATTGGAAAGGTGTTCCATATCTACTAGGAGGAAATGGATACGATGGGATTGATTGCTCAGCTTTTTTACAAATTGTATTCGCAGACTACTTTGATATTAAACTTCCGAGAGTAACTGCCGATCAGATTAAAGTAGGTAAATCAGTAAAAAAAAATAATATAAAGATCGGGGACTTGGTCTTTTTCAGAACAGGGAAAAAAACTATGCACGCAGGAATAATGATAAATGATCAACAGTTTATGCATGCATCAACAAGTTCAGGTGTAATGATATCAGCACTCCAGGAGAGATATTGGAGCGATGCTTATTTAACGACAAGGAGAGTGCTTTGAGCTTTTTTGAGAGAATTTCCCCTAAACAGATATACTTAATTGCGGTATCTACGCTAATTGTGTTGATCGTTTCTAATCAACTGCTAATCCATAAAATTTTAGATGAGAAGCAAGACGATGCTACTGTAATTAATTTGGCAGGAAGGCAACGAATGTTGGGGCAAAAAATCGCTAAGACTGTTTATCTGGCCGAAAACGGAGAGATCGATTTGCAGGGTCTAAAAAGAGATGTAGAAAAGTGGGCATTAGTTCATGAAGGATTAACAAACGGAAATCAAGAATTTGGTATTGAGGCTATCGAAATAGAAGAGATCAAGCAGCTTTTTTCTGAATTAGAACCCCACCAAGTAGCTATACAGGAATCGCTTGCCAACCTTTCTACACAACAAGATGTAATTAACTCAATTCCGATAATCCAAAAACATGAGGCATCTTTTCTTACAAAGATGGATGAAATAGTGGATGTTTTTGAGTCAGTTTCTAACAACTCAGTTCAGAAGTTAATTTGGTTTGAGATCGGTCTGGGTTTGTTTTCAATTTTGATACTTGGACTAGGGTTCTCTTTGGTATTCAAAATATTTTCAAAGCAAATAGGAGTTAAAAATGAGGAATTAGAAAAGATTACTTCAGAATTGGTTCAAGCTGAAAATGTTTTAGAAATATCTGAGAAAATCGGTGGAGTAGTAAGTTGGGTTTTTGACTTCGAAAAAAATAGAGAACTATATGGTCAAAATTTATTGGATTTATATGGGTTTGACTCCAAACCGGAAAGAATAACAGAGGCAATTCTAAAAATTGTGCATCCGGATGATCTTGAAAAAGTAAAGAGGGCTTTTTTTAAGGCTAATAAGAAAAGAAAACCTTGGAAAGTTGAATACAGAATAGAATCCCCAACAGGAGAAATAAAGTACATCCTTGCTATAGTTTCAGTAATAAAAACGAATCATGAAGGTAAAATAGTTAGGGTAATTGGTACAAGCCAGGATGTAACCGAGTCTAAGAAGAACGAAGCAGAACTAACGAGTAGAAAACAAAAGCTGGAACTGTCATTAAAAACTCTGCAGGAAATTCAAGAAGTAGCAAAAATTGGTACGTGGGAAGTTGATCTGCAAACAATGTCTGCTTTTTGGTCAGATGAGGTCTATAGAATCCATGAAGTAGAAACTGGAACACCGATCAAAGTAGAAGAAGGAATTAATTTCTATAGAGAAGATTACAGAGAAATTATTCAAGAGTCGATTAATGATGCAATTGAAAATAAATCATCATGGGATGAAGAGTGTATTCTTCTAACAAAAACAGGTAAGGAAATATGGGTAAGAGCTATAGGATATCCATTTTTTGAGAATGATAATCTCGTTGGTCTAAGGGGTTTGTTCATGGATATTGATGAACGAAAAAGAGCAAGTCAGGAGCTGGATAAAGCAAATGAAAAATTACAACTTTCTGTAGAAGCAGGGCAGCTTGCTATATGGATCTGGGATATGAAAACTAATCAGCTGGAATGGAATGATCAGGCTTACGAAGTTTTTGGAGTACCGAAAGATTTTGAGCCCACTTTTGAGAAATTCAGTTCTATGATCCATCCTGATGATTTGAACTATGTGGTAGAAGCAACCCAAAGAACCATTGAAACCGATGAAAAATTGGATATACAATTCAGGTTCAACAAAGGAGATGGGAAAGAAATCATATTAAGCGGAAGAGGGGATGTTGTTAGGGATGAGGATGGTAACCCAGTACAGATGATCGGTATTAATATGGATGTTACTGAGCGAAACGAAATGGTTGAGAATCTTAAACGACAGGAATCTCAGCTAAGAAGTTTTGTGGAACAGGCACCTGCTGCTGTAGCTATGTTTGATACCGAAATGAATTATGTGACCGTCAGTAACAAATGGTACGAGCATAATAGAATAGAAGGCGAAGATATTATTGGACGTTCTCATTATGAAGTTTTGCCTCAGGTAGCAAAAAGAAAGGATTGGGTAAAAATTCACAAAAGAGTATTGTCAGGTGAGGAATTATCAAATGATAGAGATCAATTTGTAAGAAAAGATGGTTCTGAGATATGGATTAGCTGGACCGGAATTCCTTGGTATAATAGAGAAATGAAAATAGGTGGTATTATCCTTTATGTAACTGATATCAGTAAGGATGTGGAGTATACCGAGAAACTAGAAAGTGAAATTAAGGAGAGAACAGAGCAGATTCGTCAACAAACTGAAAATCTTGAAATAGTAAACAAAGAACTGGAAGCATTCAGCTATTCCATATCTCATGACCTTAGAGCTCCTCTTAGGTCAATAAACGGATTCACAGATATTCTTTTAGAAGATTACTCAGATCAACTAGATGATGAGGGTAAACGCTTAATGGGAATAGTAAAAGAAAGCGCTGTAAATATGGGACAATTGATTGACGATATATTAAAATTTTCAAGGCTTGGAAAAAAGAAAATTCAGAAATCACAAATAGATATGAAAAAACTATTTGAAAGTGTTTGCGAAAATGAATTGAAAGTTTATAATGAAGAGAAAATTGAGTTATCGATTTCAGAGTTGCCGGAAGCAAAGGGAGATGTAACCTTATTGCAGCAGGTGGTAGTGAATCTGGTTTCTAATGCACTAAAATATTCTTCAAATGAGGATAAAAGTATTGTAAATATAGGATATGAGGTTTCTGATACGAATAAAACCATATACTATATCAAGGATAACGGAGTAGGATTTAACATGGAATACAAAGATAAATTGTTCGGTGTTTTCCAAAGACTACATACTAAAAGTGAATTTGAGGGCACAGGTGTTGGTTTGGCAATTGTTAAAAGAATTATAAACAGGCATGGAGGCAGAATTTGGGCAGAAAGTGAAGTTGGAATAGGATCAACTTTTTTCTTTTCATTACCTAACGGCTAAAAATTTAGTTAACAAATAAAAGAGAAAGAATATGGATATAAATAAAACAGTAGAGATTTTATTGGTTGAGGATAATGATAATGATGCCGAAATGGCGCTGCGAGCCCTCAAAAAAAATAATATAAGCAACAAAGTAACACGCTTAAAAGATGGGGAAGAGGCACTCGATTTTCTTTTTTGTAAAGGAGATTATGAAGGGAGAAATATCCATAATCTTCCAAAAGTGATACTTTTGGACTTAAAGATGCCTAAAGTAGACGGATTGGAAGTTTTGAAAGCTGTCAGATCAAACAAAGATACAGAGAAGGTGCCCATTGTCATGCTTACCTCATCAAGAGAAGAGCGGGATGTTGTAGAAGGCTACAAACTTGGTGTAAACAGTTTTATTGTTAAACCTGTTGAATTCAACACATTTATGGAAGCCGTTAAAGATATAGGTATTTATTGGGTGTTATTGAACGAGCTACCTTAATAATTCCCTGAAATAAGAGCCAACCATATTATGGTTATAAAGTTGCTATATATAGAAGATTCCATCCTGGACTATGAGCTATTGGTCAGAGAATTGAGGGCAATGGAGCAGGGATTTGAAGTTAAATTAGCAACAAATAAGTCTGAATTTGAACAATTGATGAATAGCTGGGATCCTGATCTGATTATCTCAGATTATACTCTTGAAACTTATTCTGGAATAGAAAATTTAAGGCACGCGAAAAAAGTACGTCCCGGTATACCTGTAATTATGCTTTCGGGTGATATTACCAGGGAACAAGAAATAGAATTGTTAGAAAATCGTGCTAACGATGTACTTACAAAGGACAACCTGAAAAGATTACCATTTGCTATAAAAAGAATATTAAATGAGCAAAAGGATAAAGAAGAACTTAACAACACACTTACAGAGCTTGCCGGGAACTTGGTTTTTCAGGAAGCTCTAGCTGAGATTTCATTCCGTCTAAATTCATTGGACTCTTTTACAAGAAAGATGAATGATGTAATTAAAAAACTTGGTGAGATAGTAGACGTATCCAGAGTTTATATTTTTGAAGATTTCAACTCCGGGCTTAATACAAGGAATACATTTGAATGGTGTGCACCAGGAGTTACACCTCAGATCGAAAATCTTCAGTTTCTAGATTATAATGAAGATATGCCCTCCCTTAAGCAGATCTTAATTAATGATGGCTTTATGAAGGCTGAAGATATTAAAGAGTTGCCCGCTGATATGGTGGCAGTGTTGGAGCCTCAAGACATTAAATCTTTAATCGTATATCCGATTAGTGTTGGGGAAGAATTTTATGGGTTTATAGGGTTTGATGAGGTAAGAGAACCACGGGCGTGGACCAATTCAGAGGATAAACTTATTAAATCTATTTCAGGCTTGATAAGTAATGCTTTTAGTGAATACAGATACGAACAAAGACTCAAGAGATCGAACAAGAAACTCAATAAATTACTTTCAGAAAAAGAATTATTGGTAGGAGAGGTACATCATAGAGTTAAAAACAATCTTGCTCTTATTTCAGGGTTTCTTCAATTAGATCAAATGAATTTAGGCGTAAAAGATAAAGGGGAGATAATTTCGGTTAATATTTTACGGATTAAATCCATTGCTATTATTCATGAGTTGGTGTATGAACAAGGTAATTTCACTAATATTTCAGTTGCTGAAACTGTAAAAAAAGTACTTTATGAAAGTTTTTTGCAAGAGAGGATCCAGGATATAAATATTGAAATCAAATCTGATGATGACCACGCTGAGTTTAATATTAATCAAGCAGTTACATTGTCACTATTGATCAGCGAAATGATCTTTGAGATTTTCAGATATAAAGGTGATGATAAACTTATACCTAATGAAGACGTTAAAGTTGAAATAATTCAAAACGAGGTAAATATTTTAATCAAGATCTTAAACAATGACTTGACCAGAGTTACAAGTTTGCTTCTAGAAGTAAATGAGCAAAATTTTTCAGAAATTTTTAGAGTGTTAGCCAAACAGTTAGGAGCAAAGATTGAGATAGATCAAATGAACGGATTTATTCAAATCGAGTTCGAGTGCAGAGACGTTAAGGGTTCGAGCAGTGCCTTGCCTAAATAAAACTAGTGTGGGAATTAAGCCTTTCTTTGCTCAAATATATATCTCATCATATGCTCGTATTCTTCACTTAATTCAACATTTCTTCTTGCCATCATCGCTTTCATAACCTCAAGTGCTTTATCAAATCTGAACTCCGGATTTTTTTCGCCGTCCAGCCATGTAAAAGAGGGTATATATTTTGGAGGAAATGCAGAGGTAAATATGTTTGAAGAAACTCCGCATGTGGTACCCGTAGACAGCATCGAGTTGATAGAAGTTTTGGAATGATCACCCATAACTGTACCAAAGAATTGAAAACCTACTTTATAAAATTCTTTAGTTTCCCAGTCTTGAATGCGTACAAAGTCATAATTATTCTTCAAATTCGAAGTGTTCGAATCAGCTCCTAAATTACACCATTGTCCAAAAATTGAGTTTCCAACAAATCCATCATGTGCTTTGTTAGAGTAGGAATGAAATATTGTTGAAGAAACCTCTCCGCCTACTTTACTAAACGGTCCTATTGTTGATGAGTCGTATACTCGAGCGGTCATCTTTACAGTAGCATTGTTACATATAGCAACAGGTCCTTTTAGGATCGCACCTGCTTCTATAACTGAATTAGGACCAATATAAATAGGTCCTTTATTGGCCATAAGTATTACTCCGGGTTCTATTGTGGCACTTTCATCAATAAATATATTGTCAGGTTTTTCGAGTATAGTGTCTTTTATATTGTGCGTTTCACTTACAGATTTGATGTTTAAGAGTTCTATGTCTTCTTTAATTTGAGGTCCATTCAATTCAAGTAACCCCCAAAGATATTCTACAAAAACTGGTTTAAAATTAAGGTCAATTTTATTTGCTGAGTCAAGTTTAGCATAGGTTAACTCATCTAGCGGCTTAGCTGAAAGAAAACAAACAGGCTCATCTTTATAATAAAAGGCATCATTTATCTTAGCATTACCAATTGATTTCAGCAGCTGTTCAGATGGTAGAAACCTGGAATTGATATATAAGCATGCTTTTTCTTCATCAGGAGAGGGGGAGGAAAACAGTAACTCAAGATTTCTTCGAGTTTTCCAGCCTATAAATTCCGGTTCTAAACAGTAGTTCCATTTTTCCAAAATCGTCAGAATACCTATTCTAAGATCCCAAAGAGGCCTGGTAAGTGTAAGAGGTTTAAATCTTCGGGAAATGGTGTCTTCAAAAAATATGATCTGCATTTTAAAATAATTAGAGACTTATATAAATAATGTAGTTGGTAATATCTATATTTACAGGATAGAGTTAAAGCTTTAAAAAAAAAATTATGTGTGGAATTGTTGGGTACATCGGTGAGAAAAGAGCAAGTGATGTTATTATCAAAGGGCTTAAGAGGTTAGAATATAGAGGTTATGACTCAGCTGGTGTCGCTCTATTTAATGGGGAACTCGAGATAAAGAAATGCAAAGGTAAGGTTGTAAAGCTCGAGTCTTTATTAACAAAGGATGATCAGGCAAGGGTTGGAATAGGTCATACAAGATGGGCAACTCATGGTGAGCCTAATGATATCAACTCTCATCCTCATACTAGTAGCAACGGAAAGCTGGCATTAGTACATAACGGTATCATTGAAAACTATAATTCCTTAAAGAAGATACTAGAATCCAAGGGACATACTTTCTATTCTCAGACTGATACAGAAGTGTTGGCGAAATTAATTGAAGATGTGTACTCAAAAAACTCGGATGATTTCAAAAAGTCTGTTCAAATAGCACTTTCACAAATTGAAGGCACATATGGTGTTGCAATAATTCATTCGGATTTTCCCGATCAAATAATTGTGGCAAGAAAAGGATCACCGCTTCTTATTGGGGTGGGTGATAATGAAATGTTGATTGCTTCAGATGCGTCTGCAGTTGCAGAATATACAGATCAGGTTGTTTATTTAGATGACGGAGAGATTGCTGTTATCAAAAAAGATGATTACCAAGTTCATACTTTAGATGATAATTCCCTTATAAAAGAAGTCCACGAACTTGCACTAAGTATCGAGGAAATTGAAAAAGGTGGGTATGAATTTTTTATGCACAAGGAGATATTTGAGCAGCCAAAGGCAATTTCAGATTGTTTAAGAGGGCGCCTGGATCCTGAAAATGGAACCATTACATTGGGTGGTATAAAAGATGTGTTAGAAAAAATGGCTGATGCTAAGCGTTTGATAATTGCGGCATGTGGTACTAGTTGGCATTCAGGAATTGTTGGGGAGTATCTTTTTGAGTCATTGGCGAAAGTATCTGTTGAGGTGGAATATGCATCTGAGTTAAGATATAAAGAGTCTTTGATAGGTGAAGGGGATGTGATGATTGTGATTTCCCAAAGTGGCGAAACTGCTGATACGTTAGCAGCTTTGAGACAAGCTAAAGAGAATGGCGCGCTAGTGCTTGGAGTAGTAAACGTGGTAGGTTCAACAATTGCACGTGAAACAGATGCCGGAGTTTATATTCATGCCGGGCCCGAGATTGGTGTAGCGTCGACTAAAGCTTTTACCGGTCAGGTTACAGTTCTAACATTGATGGCTATTAAACTAGCTCAGGTAAAAGGTACTATTTCAAAAGAAAAAGCTGACAGGCTTATCAAAGAGTTAAATAGAATCCCATCTAAGATGGAAAAGATTTTAGAAAAAAGTAGCGAACTTGATGCTGTTTCAAATCTGTTTTCTTACGCTCCTAACTTTTTGTATTTGGGTAGATCTTTTGGGTTCCCGGTTGCCTTAGAAGGTGCGTTAAAATTAAAGGAGATTTCGTATATCCACGCTGAAGGTTACCCTGCTGCAGAGATGAAACATGGTCCTATTGCTTTAATTGATGAGATGATGCCTGTTGTAGTAATTGCAGGTACAAATCATACTAATGACAAGATGGTAAGTAATATTGAAGAAGTCCGTGCCAGAAAAGGAAGGATTATCTCAATAATTACAGAAGGAAATGAAGAAGTGGAAAACTTATCAGAATTTAGTTTTTCCGTTCCAGATACCGAAGATGAGTTTTCACCTCTTTTAACGGTGATCCCACTTCAGATTTTGTCTTATAACATAGCTGTAAACAGAGGTTGTGATGTGGATCAGCCTCGAAACCTGGCAAAAAGTGTTACTGTAGAATAGGATAATACCGCAGTATACAGAGTAATTAAAAAATGTGGATAACTTGTTTTTAATTCCAGAATTTGTTTCTTTCAACTTCTCGAATGTTCATGGTTAGTAAATAAGGAAATGAAAAACTGGAAAGCTCTGATTTTCAAAATTACAGTTTTAGTATTAGTGGGAATTGTAATTTTTACAGGTTAAGAACGAATTTTGAAAATGGTTATCACTTATTAGTAAAACAAGATTTAGAATTCATATATATGAATAATGAATAGTGAATTAGATTTAACGTATCTGGAAGAAGTTACAGGTGGAAGTTCTGAAATGATCGTTGAAATGTTAAAGCTTTTTTTGAACGATACGCCCGATCAACTCTCAAGTATTGAAAGAAATGTTAAAAATAAAGACTGGGAAGGTATAAGAGCAGAAGCACATAAATTGAAACCCACTTTTCAATATGTAGGTTTAAGTAAATCCCATTTAGAGATTGCTGAGGTTGAAAGTAAAGCAAGAAATAAAGAAGATTTAGAAAGTATTCTTCAACTCGTTCATTCAGTTCAGAATGATTTTAATCTTATTCAATCAGAAATTAAAAGTAAGATAAAAGAGCTTAGTTCTTAACCTTAAAGATCATTTCCAGATGGTCAATACCATCTACATCATAAACATCACTATCTTCTATAAACCCCAGATTTGAATAGTAGCTTCTAAGCTCAGCCTGTGCTTCAATGCGTATTGTATTCTCCGGGTAGTTTGAAAAGCAATAATTAATGCTGTCTTGAATTAAAATCTTACCTAAGGTGCCACCCCTTTTAGTCTTGGAAACAATTATTCTCCCAATAGAAGTTTCGGATTTGTATTTGACATCAGGTGAGAAGATCCTGGAATATGCTACAAGTTCATTGTTATCATAGATGAGAAAGTGGAAGGCTTTTTCGTCATACCCGTCAAAGTCCTGATAGATACAATTTTGTTCAATAATAAAAACATCTTGTCGCAACTTTAAAAGATCGTATAGTTGAATAGGATTAAGCTCATTGAAGCTGCAAATAATTTTTTCCATAATTTTCTAAAACAAAATGTGAAAGTTTACGTACAAAAAATTGAACTTTAACCAAACTATACCATTATGATTTGGGCCTGGCTTTTAAATAGTGTAGCTGTTTTTGCAACATCAAAAATACTACCCGGTGTTGAAATTAAGAATTTTTGGAGCGCTATAGTAGTGGCAGCAATACTCGCTATTGTAAACACTTTTCTAACACCTATTATACAGTTTATCGCTCTTCCGGTAACCATAATAACATTAGGGTTGTTTGCTCTGGTGATCAACACTTTGATGATTATGCTTGTTGATGCTTTAGTTGAAGGATTCAAGATAAAGAATTTCTGGTGGGCTCTTCTCTTTGGAATAGTGATGTCTCTGTTTAGCGGACTGCTTTTTAGGGTATTTTAAGATAAAAGGCAGAATAACTTCTGCCTTTTTATTTAGTTTTTAAAATCTTAAAGATTACTACAAACAGCTTCAGTAAATGAATCTGTAGTTCCCTTACCTCCAATATCCATAGTACACCGTACTTTTTTCTCTACCAAAGTCTTGTAAATCGCCTTTCTAATGTTCTCAGCGATTGGTTTTTCGTCCAAATACTCTAACATCATAAGGGAAGAAAAAAGAAGTGCAATAGGGTTAGCTTTATTTTGTCCGGCAATATCAGGTGCAGAGCCATGAACGGCTTCAAACATAGCAGCATCATCACCAATATTTGCAGAACCAGTTACACCAAGTCCACCAACAAGTCCGGAGGCTAAATCAGATAAGATATCACCAAATAAATTCGTAGTAACTACAACATCAAATTGTTCAGGTCTCATCACCATTTGCATAGCCATGTTATCTACAATAAGATCCTGAAACTCAATATCAGGATAATCTTTAGCAACAGTTCGCCCAACTTCTAAAAATAGACCGGTAGTTAGTTTTAAAATATTGGCTTTATGAACAAGTGTTACTTTCTCCATTTCCTTTCTACGGGCATATTCGAACGCTGAAGTAATAATTTTACGACTTGCTTCTTCAGTAACTACGGCAATACTTTCCGCATGCTTGTTTTCATCTATCCAGTGCTCTTTTCCAATATATAATCCTTGAGTATTTTCTCGGAAGATGACCATATCAACCGATTTGAAAGGAGTATCAACATTAGGAAGTGTTATTGCAGGACGAATATTGCTAAAAAGATTGAACTTTTGGCGCAAAGCAACATTGATAGATCGGAAACCTGTTCCAACAGGAGTAGTAAGAGGTCCTTTTAATGCGACTCTGTGTTCTTCAATTGCAGCAACAGTTTCATCGGGTAAAGGATTTCCTAATTTACGGTAAGCCCCTAGCCCAGCTTCACATTCGATCCAATTAATTGGAGCTCCTGCAGTTTCTAAAATAGTTTTTACGGCTGCTGTGATTTCGATTCCAATTCCATCACCAGGAATAAGTACAACGTTCTTCATGAAGAGATTTTAGATTTTCAATGTTCTTTTGGTTACTGAACAAAGATAAGCACTAAAAAGGTTCTTTGTTTAATGATTAAAGAGTTTTCTTTTAAGCTTTATAAGTAACTCTGTAAATTGTACCTGACTCATCATCGGATATTAGCAGCGAACCATCCTGAAGCTGAAGGATGGATACAGGTCGACCTTTGATGTCTTCTTCCCCTGCAAGCCAGCCAGTTATGAAAGGTTTATATTCGATAGCATTGCCACCATCATCAAAAATAACCTGAGAAATTTGATATCCAACTTTTGAGCTTCGGTTCCAACTACCATGTTCGGCAATAAGAGCTCTGTTCTTATAAGTGCTTGGAAGCATATTTCCAGAGTAGAAAATTACACCAAGTGGAGCAACATGAGCACCTAGTTCCTGAACAGGTTTTTTAAAACGGTCGGCCATAGGTTTTCCTTCTTCTCCAAATTTCGGATCCCATACATCGTTGCCATGTAAATAGGGGTAACCAAAATGCTGATCTTTTCCGGTAATTTCGTTTAATTCACAAGGAGGAATATCATCTCCAAGCCAATCCCTGCCGTTATCTGTAAACCAAATGTTTCCTGTTTCAGGATGCCAGGTAAAGCCAACGGTGTTTCTGATTCCTTTTGCTACAATTTCATGTTCTGAGCCGTCGGGGTTCATTCTTGTTAAGGTAGCAAAAAGAGGATTGTCTTCTTCATGATTACAAATATTACATGGTGCTCCAATCGGTACATAAAGCTTCTCATCCGGACCAAATGCAATGTATTTCCAGCCGTGATGTCCTTCAGTAGGAAGTTCATCTGTTACTAAAACCGGTTCAGGTGAATCAGTATAATTTTGGTCGATATTGTCAAAACGCCAAATTTTACTCACTTCAGCAACAAAAAGTGCTCCATCTTTATATGCTACACCATTTGGTAATCTTAACCCCTCTATGATCGTGTAGACAGAATCGGCCCGAAAGTCATTGTTGTTATCCACAACAGCGTACACTTTTCCCTCACGACGCGAACCAACATAAAGAATACCTGAATCACTCATTGCCATTTGTCGGGCATTGGTAACGTCTTCTGCAAAGATGGAGATCTCAAATCCTGCCGGAGCTTCAAGGTATCCCAAAGAAATAGTAGATGGACCGCTTTTCTCGGGTATCAGGTCTTTAGATTCTTTTGAAGAACAACTGATTAATAGTGTAGCAAGAACAAAAAGTAGAATGCGCATAATGGAGTAAGTATTGTTAGTTTCTCAGAATCTAAACAAAAATTCCATTTTGATAAGTAAAACTTTAGATGCGATCCCAAACAAATTGAGGAATAAGTCGCGCCAGCCATGCAACTAGCATCCATCTTTTCGTGATGTAAACTATATTTCTCTTTTTATTGAGTCCTTTGATCATTTGCTTAACGGCTTTATCTGTTTCGGATACCCAAAACATATTAGGCACATTTTCGGTCATTTCAGATTTTACGAAGCCGGGCTTTATATCAGTTACAGTAATATCACTAGGTAAGCGTTTCGCTTTTTGACGAAAGCCAGTCATATAATTAGATGCAAAATGTTTTGAAGCCGTATAGACAGCAGCTTTGTATGAAGCCAAGTGCGAGGCGATTGATGACATGCCAACTATGTGTCCATGACCCTGCCTTCTGAAATAGTCAAAAGCAAAATGAAGCCCATGTGAGAATGCGAGTACATTAACCTCAATTGTAAGTTTATCAGCTTTCCAAGGTGACATGATCTTATCTACTCCAACACCGGCATTCAGGATCATCATATCCATTCCGCCCATTTCATCAATAAGATCCCGGTAAACATTTTCAGCTTTTTCAAGGTCGGTGACATCTAATGTCCTGATGAAAGCATTCTCCCCAATTTCTTTTTTGATTGATTCAAGTTTCTCAGTTCTACGGCCCATCAAACCAACTTTGTTACCTGCTTCTGCGAGTTGAAGTGCCAGTTCACGACCAATTCCGGACGTAGCACCTGTAATAAGTATATTTTTCATTCGAATGTTTCCAGACTTTCGGAGAGATAATTTGTAAGCGGAAGTTGTGTAAGTACATTAAACGTGCTCAAAAACTCAATATATTGTTCAACCACACGTCTGTATGATTTAAGCTCTAATTCCTTCAATTTTAATATTCCTTCTTCGAGTTCAAGAATAATAAGCGGATTATTATTCTCGATTTGACTAAGGTTTTTCTTTAGGGTGATCAGATCTAATGTGTTTATTCGATCAGTAAGAATTTCATGTTGACTAATCAGGCTTTTCAGGTATTCGTATTCAGTAATTCTTTTAACTGAATCCTGAAATTGTTCAGCGGCAAGTTCACCGGTAAGTTCAATTTCGTCCAACTTTCGCTCTGCTACCTGATTTCTATTAGATTTGAAGATTGGAATACTTATACCAAACGCGATGCCGAAATCGGAGTCTCTGTTTTTTTCGGGATAATATTCAGTTTGGAAATAGCCAACATTAAAATCAGCTTTCTCTAATTTGACTTCACTTTTTGCTACTTCAATTCGCTGAGATATAAGATCCAGCTCTAGAGAGGAGAAAGAATTTAAAGCTACTTCGTCAGAAACATTTTCAATTGCAGATACAGAAATTAATACCTCATTTTCCCACTCAATATCCGGTTGTTGAAGTAAAGAAGAAATCTCTTTTTTTATTTGTGAAAGAGAAACATTGAGATCATCCTGATTTGTAATGGCATCCACTTGATCCATTTTAGCATCCACAAAATCCTTAGCATTAAAAAGAGAGCTTTCCATATTTGTGCTAAGAATGTCTACCCTTTTTTGAATTAAAGAGTATTTCTGTTCTTCAATATCCATTAACTGAATATCAAGAAGATATTCAGCGGCAAGTTCATATCTCATTTCCAGATTTTCGTGATACTGGATCTGCTTCCGTATTGTTAATTCTTTTTTTGTAGCGTTAAAAAGAGCATTATTTCGACGTATTTTCCAGGGATTTCCGGGTCTGAACCTCACGGCATACTGCTGATCTTCTAAAGTAAATTCGTCGTTGCTGTACCGAAATTCCAGATCTTCTACAACGGGCAGTCGGTAATTTCGTGGAGAAATAAAATCAATTGATGCGTCGTACCCTTGTGTATTGATATCTTCAAAGGCTGTTAGTAAAAAATCGGATACTGTAGTTTGGCCAAAAACGGTATTCCATCCTGAAGAAAGGAAAACTAAAATAAAAAATGTAATACGTTTTGCCATTACTTAACGATAATCTGCTCACCCACTACAAGTGGGTTTTCTTCAGGAATTTCAATGAAGATCTCGAGCCCGAATGTAGTAAGAGAATTATCCTTTTCCATAATTTGTGGAAGCTTCACAACCGCACCAAACCCAATGATCTTCCCTTGAATTTGCAGGTTGGGTTGTTCCAAAGATTTCACAGTAACAATTTCACCCAGTTCTCTGTCTCTTTCTTTTTTGCCAACTAAGTAACCAACAACAGATGTTGGATGTTTAGGATTTATGGAAACCAGCGATGTAAACGCCTCTACTTCTTCTCCTTCTTTAACGTATACATTTTCAATGACACCTGAAAAAGTAGCGAATTTATTCAATCGTGTTTCTTCACGAAGTTTCCACTCCAGCTCCTCATTTGCTAATTCTATTTTAGATTGAATTTGAGACTGATCGAATTCGTCTTCCTGTTTTAGATCCAGAATTCTAATATCTAATCCCTGAAGTTCGAGGTTTCCCTTTTCCCGAATAGACTTGATCTGAAGTTTAAGAGCGGTTAAAGAATCAGTGGGAATATCTTTAGAGATGGTTTGAGCAAGCTTGTTGTTAAGATCTATTTCATTTTGAATAAGTCTTATATCATTTTCAATTTCGCCTTTGAGGATAGATTTTTCAGACTCCAAAAGTTTTATTTTTGAATTCAGTAAAGCTTTTTTCTCTTTCTTTTCAGATTCAAAAAGCTCAATCTCCTTTCTGAGTTTTTGAATGTCCAAGTTTAATTGAGGGCTTTCCACCTCAATGAGTTTGTCGCCCTTTTGAACCTCCTGCCCCGGAACCACATAAAGAGCCTCAATGATGCCCGATTTCTCTGCATTGATCTTATATGCTTTGGCATAAGTTACTCCAAGAAAAGAACTGCTTCCTTTGAAGTAAAAGGAATTGACAGTCATAAGAGTTACAAACGCAAGGAAAATGAAAACATAAAAGGAATTTATTCTAGACATAATTACCTCTAATTAGTTTCCTGAATATTTTTGAAGGTAACACGAACTCTAGTAATAGATTCAATTTTCTGAAGCTCTGTCAAAAATGCTGTATTGTCAGCGTCCAGATTCATCTCGATTTCATATTCATAATCAAACCGGCCGGAATTTCTGGAAGTAACTTCAACATCATGAAAGTCGGCACAGTACTTTCCAATTACGCCTGTTACTTCTGCTAATTTTGTAGGGTCAGAATCATTGAGTCTGAAAAGCAAAAGCCCGCGCATCCCGGTTTTGGTACTAAAAGGGGTAAAATGAAGGATTAACGCCATTGTACAGTAGATAATGGTGCCTGCAAATGCGATCGTATAACCAAAAATACCAATTGCCAAACCCACACTTAAAGCTGCAAATATAAAAAGGATATTTCTGGCATCTTGGATTCTGGTTCTGAAACGGATAATAGCAAGTGCACCAAAGGCACCAAGTCCACGAGCTAAACTATCTCCGATCGCCATCATCACCATAGCGGATACAATGGAACCTAATGCTAACGCCTGAAAGAAGTTTTTGGGATACTGATGACCAGTAAAAGTAACCTTGTGAGTAATTGCAATAATCGATGAAAGCACAAATGCCCAAATCAACGAATAAGTAACATTGAGTAATGTCGGATAATCATAAACAGGTTGATCCGGAAACAGTTCAAACATCTTATAGAGGTTATGCTAATCGTTTAATTGATAGAAAAGAGTATAATACTCTTTTCAGCTTAAAAAAATTAAGCAATTTTAAGTTCGGGCACTTTATACTTAGCGTATTCAAAAAGACCAAAAAGCACTCCACAATAGAAAAGATCACCTAAAACTGTCATATGAAAAAATGGAATCGCCGCAACATAGCAAGCAATAAAACCCGAAATTGAAAGATCATACATTGGGCTTGTTAACCAGACTCCAAAATTTGAAATAATAAAGAAAATAACGGAAGCAGCGAATGCTCCTCCAATTACTCGTTTAAAATTCACTTTTTTAAGAATAAAGATACCTGCGATAACAATAGCTATCATGGCTCCGTAAGTCCAGTAAAAGCCAGGTGATATTAATACAAATCCACTGTAATAATCGGAGTATAGAATATTGTTAACAAAAAGATCGCTAATAAAAAAGGCTAACAGAGGAAGCAAGAAAGCAAGTTTCTTATTTGAGAAATAAGCAGCCCCGAATAGTGACATTGCTCCTATAGGCGCAAAGTTATAAGGGTGAGGAATCATCCTTGAGATTGCAGCTAAAAGTAGAAGTCCTGAAATAATAAGTAGTCGCTTATTCATAGAAATATTTATTTAAGTGAACTACTAAAATAAAAAAAAGCATCGTCTCAATGAAACGATGCTTTCAATTCTTTTAAAAAAATATTTACTTACTGTTCAGCTCAAGATTTAGTGTAGCTGTTACTTCTTTGCCAACAACTGTATCAGAAACCCAGTCACCTGTTCCAACTCCATATGCATTACGGTCGATCACAAATTCAGATGTAATCCCTGCTACTTTTCCACCACGTGGATGGTCCATTACACCTAATAAAGTAAAAGGCATTTCGATTTTTTTAGTTACATCTTTAATTGTTAGATCACCATGAGCAACAAATTTATTGTCTCCCTTTGATTCTATCATAGAACTTTTAAATGTGATCTTAGGATACTTTTCGGCATTAAAGAAATCAGCAGTCTTAAGGTGCCCATTTCTTCTTTCATTTCTTGTGTCGATACTGTTTACCATAATCTCTACATCGATACTACTTTCTTCAAGATTCTCAGGATCAAAGTTTACGGTTGCAGTATAATCATTGAACGTTCCGTTGACCGGAGTAAAAAAGTGACGTACTTCAAAATCTATATTACTGTGAGATTTGTCTATAGTCCAGGAAGTTGCTACAAAATTTGCAGCGGCTATTGTTAGAGTTCCTACCAATAGAAAGGATAATAATTTAAAGGTCTTGTTCATTGTTCTTCAGTTTGTTTTGAATGTTTATGTAAGTTTTAACCAAAATGTTATTTAAATAATTCATTTAATGTTAAACTATTTTTCAACTAAACGATAATTAGTTGTAGCTATACAGCTGATAGAGACTCAGTTATTTTGCAGGACTGGTAAACTTGTTTCCCTTAATTCTGAATCGCCAAGGCAGTTTTGCGTCTTCTCCGGCGTAATCAACTCCAACTCTTGGGCTGGAAATAATTTGTGATGGCTTCACTGAGATGTCTCTATCTTCAATCCAGATAAGATTTCCAAGTAGATCTTCTCCGTAGTTGTTGGTCGTAATTCCTAAAGCGTGAGATACAATTCCGGGACCTCCACCCACTGACCTTTCCAATTTGGTTTTTCCACGCCGTTTAAGAATAGTATTAATGCCATCTAGTGGTTCTATGCCTCTGATCAGAATGGCATCGGCATTTCCTTCCGTGTTGGTTACCACATTAAAAAGGTGATGAATTCCATAGCAAAGATAGACATAAGCGACGCCGGGTTCACCAAACATGATCTTAGTTCGTTCAGTTTTTCCATGAATATGAGAATGGCAAGCTTTGTCAGTTCTTCCATTATAAGCCTCTGTCTCAACGATCATGCCGGAAGTGAGCACTCCATCAAAATTTGTACAGAGAACTTTTCCTAGAAGTCTTTTTGCTATTGGTACGGGATCTGTACCCGAATAAAACTGCCGATCCAGCTTTGAACCTGACATCAGTCCAGATCTGCATAAGGATTATCAACCACAGTTGGTCTGTGGCTTTTATAGGTGTCATAGTAGGCTTTGGCTATTACTGCAGAAAGTACGAACAGAAAAGCACTGTAGAATATCCAGATGCCAATTACAATGGCGATGGCATATCCTTGATAAAAATATCTGTACGAACTGAATGCATATTCCAGATAACCACTAATTATGAAGCGTGCAATTTCGAACAGGAGGGTATATGCGACAGCACCAACCAGCGAAATCTTGCGATCAATTCTACGCTCACTTAAATATCTGAATACAATATAAATTACCACAAAAGTGAAAAGGATGGGGACAAGTAAATTTAAGAAATCATAGATCCAAGGCAGTTCTATTACTATTTCTGTAAATGGGACTTCAAATCGGTCTAGATTTATAAATGAGACGAAGTAAATAATCAGGGATATGAAATATATTAGAGCGCCAAATATCCCAAACCAGAAAAAATTGTAAACCACCTGCATTAAAGGGTGTTTGCGTTCTTCAATTTCGAATATATCAAACAGAACGTGTTTTACAGCGTGCATTAAGCCTTGGGTAAAAAACAATAAGATGACAGTACCTACAATTCCAAATACCTGACGAGCACTTACTAATGGATTAAGCACATTCTCTATAGTTTGAGAACCTTGAATTACATCAGACGTTTCCGCTTCATACGAGAAGGTGGGTAAAAATTCACTTCCATATTGAATAATCAAGTCAAGTGCTTCGTCATAATTAAGCACATAACCAACTATGGAAATCATAATTAGTACAAACGGAATTGAACAAATAAACAGATTGAAAGTAATAGCAGAAGCACTAAAAAAGAGATCTTTTTTACTTATTATTTTTACTAATCTATTCCAGAAGTCTTTGAAATCTTGCAAGAGCGCTGAGTTCGTTTGTTGAAGGATAACCTTCAAGGCTTAAAATATACGTGTTACATTTCTAATTCAAAGCAAGAATGTATCGTAGTTTTTAAGCCAATTCATTGGTATGTTCCAAGCCCGAATTTTTATTAAAAGTTAGCACAGAACAGTTTAAACACCAATGGCAGCAAAGAAGCAAACTCCTTTAATGAAACAGTACTTTGAGATCAAGGATGAACATCCGGGTACTATTTTACTGTTCAGAGTGGGAGATTTTTACGAAACCTTTTCAGATGATGCCGTTCTGGTGAGTAAAGAATTGGGAATCACACTTACAAAAAGGAATAACGGAGGAGATCAAACCCCGTTAGCCGGATTTCCTTTTCATTCTTTAGACAGTTACTTGCCCAAGTTGGTAAAGAAAGGCTATAAAGTAGCTGTTTGTGACCAGACTGAAAGTCCTGATGAAGCCAAGAAAGCAGGCCGGAAGATCGTAACCCGAGAAGTTACAGAGATCACTACTCCGGGAGTTACGCTTTCCGAAAAACTACTGGAGCACAAACGAAATAATTATATCGTATCACTTCACTGGACAAAAGACAGAGTCGGTGTAGCATTTTCTGATATCTCAACCGGGGAATTTGGACTAAGTGAAGTAAGCGAAAGACAACTGGATAGTTTATTGGCGGCTATTCAGCCTTCGGAAGTACTGGTTTCTTCAAAATTGAAGAACAAACTAGAAGATGCATTCCTGAAGTTCAATATTACTTATATCGAAGACTGGGTATATGAAGGTGATTACGGATATAAGATCTTAACAGAGCATTTTGAAGTTCATTCGTTAAAGGGATTTGGCGTTGAGGAACTGAAAACAGCCCATGTTGCCGCCGGTTCTTTGATGCATTATATGCAGGAAACTCAAAAAGCGTATTTAAGACATCTGAGGAGATTATATGCCTATGAAAGTAATGAGTATATGTCTCTTGATCCTGCCACAAAAAGAAATTTAGAACTTACAGCTAGTATTCAGGATGGAAATGTAGAAGGGACATTGATCTCGATCATGGACAAGACGTGTACTGCCATGGGCGGTCGACTTCTTCGAAGATGGATCATGCGTCCGCTTAAAAGATTAAAGCCCATTCAACAGCGCCTGGATTCTGTTGAGATTTTCTATTCCAAACATGATGTAAGATCTCAACTTCGGGAAGAACTGGAACAGGTTGGAGATCTAGAGAGACTGATTTCAAGAATTTGCGTTGGAAGAACTAATGCCCGGGATATCGTTCAACTGAAACTTTCTCTGGCTCAGATTCCGGTTATCAAAAGTCAATTTGCAGGTTTTGATGATCCATTGCTGAAAGATATTTCCGGAAGATTGAAATTGTTGATCGATCTTCAGGAGCATATCACTAAGACACTAGCTGAAGAACCTACAGCAAGTATTCGGGATGGAAACATGATCCGCGATGGATTTAATGAAGAGCTGGACGAGCTGCGTGATATTGCAAAGAACGGGAAGAAGTACATAGCCCAGATCAAAGATAAGCTGGCAAAAGATTCCGGAATTGCATCGCTGAAGATCGGTTACAATAAAGTATTCGGCTATTACATTGAAGTGACCAATTCTCATAAAGATAAAGTACCGGAGCATTTCATCAGAAAGCAGACATTGGTAAATGCTGAGCGTTACATCACCCCGGAATTGAAAGAAATTGAAGAGAAGATCTTATCAGCAGAAGAACGTAGTAAAACGCTCGAATATGAGCTTTTTGAAGAAGTAAGATTATATGTTTCTGAGTTTGCAGATGATATCCAGCAAATAGCTTTTGCGCTTGCTGAACTGGATTGTATCCAGTGTTTTGCTGAAGTAGCTTTCAAAAATAATTATGCAAAACCTGAAGTAAGAGATTCTGAAGAGATATCTATCAAAAAAGGACGACATCCCGTTGTGGAAGAAACTTTGCCGATGGGCGAACCTTTTATTCCGAATGATATTGAGCTGAATAACTCTGATCAACAGATCATGATCATTACCGGACCGAATATGGCGGGTAAGAGTATCATTCTTCGTCAAACGGGTTTGATCGTTTTATTGGCTCAGGTTGGGAGTTTTGTGCCGGCTGAATCTGCTACCATCGGAATGGTTGATAAGATCTTCACCAGAGTCGGCGCTTCGGATAATTTAGCTGCCGGAGAAAGTACATTTTTGGTTGAGATGAACGAGGCGGCAAACATTCTAAATAATGCCACACCAAGATCGCTCATTCTGCTTGATGAAGTGGGTCGCGGAACCAGCACTTTTGATGGTTTGAGTATTGCATGGTCATTGGCAGAATATTTACATAATCATGGTCCGGTTGCTGCAAAAACACTATTCGCTACACATTATCATGAATTGAATGAGTTGGAACAAATGTATGATCGCACCAAGAACTTCAATGTTCAGGTAAAAGAACATGATGGGAAAGTGATCTTTTTGAGGAAACTGGTGCGTGGCGGCGCTGATCACAGCTACGGAATTCAGGTAGCTAATATGGCGGGACTTCCGCAGATCGTTATCGATCGGGCAAAAGATATTTTAAAGAATCTGGAAAGTCACAGTCTGGACATTACCAACAAGAATGGTTCTCTGGAAGGGAAGGCGTCCGCACAAAAAGACGCTGCAAAAAACTTATCAGACAAAATTGAAAAGCAGGATGAGATCGAGCAGATGAATTTATTTGCCACTCATGTGGACCCGAGATTGGAAACGGTACTCAATAAATTAGAAGCCAGCGATCCAAACCGAATGACTCCGATCGAAGCTCTGATGATGATTACTGAATTGAAGAAAATTGTAGACCGCTGAAGCGGGATTAAGAATGAAGAATTAAAAATTAAAAATTTAAGATTGAGAAGATGACTTCAGTCTATCTTTCATCTTACATCTATAAATTGAAAACCTCCGCTAAACATATCGCTGATCGAATACGGTTGATGATCTCCACCAAGCAATTTCAGGTTGGGGAAGTGTTGCCGTCTACCCGGGAATTAGGGCAACAGCTGGAAGCTAGTTTTCATACCGTTCGTAAAGCCTATCATATTCTGGAAGAAGAAGGATTGATAAAAGGTGAGCAAGGAAGAGGCTTTACGGTTACTAAACAGACTTCCATGCTGGACAAAGCCGAACGTCTGGAAATTGGTGGCGGTAAAGTTCAAGCGTTGATCGAAGAATTGGTTGGATATGGACTTGATGATTCCGAGATTGAACTGCTTTTTCAGGAGCAATTGGATTTTATGGAATGGCCGGAACGAATTCAGTCGTGCGCTACCGTTGGGGATAACAAGGAAATGGCATCAATGCTTTCCAGTGCCATAAATAAACAGGTGGGAGTAAAGAGTAGTGTTCTGGACATTACAGAAATGGAAAAGGCTGCGTCTTATGATGCTCTATTTGTACCGATCAAATTTATGAATAAGTTCAGAAGCCTGAGTGAAACCATGATGATCATTCCCATCGTGCATATGTTTGATCCGGAAACACTTTATAAAATTACAGAACTTGCGGCGATTCAAACCATTGGTTTGGTAACATCTGATGATGAAAGTATTTCAAAGATCATCAATGAATTAAAACTAATGATTCCGTTTGAAGGATCGTTTGTGGCAGGAAGTATTTATGGGCGATCATTACCGCTTTTTGTTAGGGAGACAGATCTTATCTTATACACTCAGGAAAGTGCGAAGCTGGTAGAACAGAAAGTGCCGGAGAAAAGCAGGATCCAGTTAAATTATAAGCTTTCAGATCGAAGCGCAGAAATGATTCGCTCGGAGCTTTGGGATCAGTAATTGGGTTAATGGTTAAAAGTTATTTGTAACAACCACCATTAACCAATAACAAATAACTATTCAGCATTGAATATCAAAAAGACTATAAAAAAAGCCATTTCGGCTATTGAGAAAGAGATTGAAGCGGTTCGGGAGACGCCATCCAATGATGTGTTGACCAATGGTGTACTACAAAAGCAATCCGAGAGCCATATCTATGTTTTTGAAACTACAAATCAGGGATTGCGGTTTGCGGAAGAGATCAGAGCCAAGCTTCGCAGTAAAGAACTGGAAGTTCATGAAATTGATTTTAAGGAAGGAAAGGTGTGGCTGGATTTCCCCGAAGATTTTGGACCAACCATCGATGAAGTTTATTTAGAGTGGGAAAATGATTTCGTGCTCAAGAAAATGGAAGAGCATTTATATACACTGGAAGACAAGTATGAGAAAGTCGACCAGCTGAAATCACTATTAGAGCCTGCGAAACATTTCAAAGAAAACAGTTCCGGATATTTAGTAAAAGTAGATGAACTTAGAAATGATTCTCAAACCGAAGCCATAGAAAAGGCAGTAAAAAATAATGTACTGTATGTTTGGGGACCTCCGGGAACGGGAAAGACGGCTACGCTTGGGTTTATAGTTGCGAATCTTTTAAGAGAAGGAAAGCGTGTTCTTTTTGTTTCGAACACAAACAGAGCGGTAGATGTGGGTTTGATGAATGTGATAGAAGCACTGTATGAGATCGAGCCGATGTTTGATCTTCAACAGACGACCAGATTTGGAGAAGCGGCACTTCAGGATGATCGGCTGGAAAGTATTCTATTTGAGAATCAGGTAAAGATAAAACTAGACGGAAGAAAAGCAGATGCCGTACAGTTGAGTACATCATTGGAGAATTATAAAAAGCTTCAGGCTCAGATCGACAAGATGATGCTGGAAGATGAAGAGATTCCTCAAAAATTGGATTTGGAATGCCAGCTTCTTGGAGAGAAAGTAGACCGAGAAGGTGGTATCGATGCGATGGAAGAAAAGATCGATAAACTGCTGAATTTAAATGAGCGCTATGAGCTGAAGAAAAAGCAACTGGTTGCCACAACGATGGCTAAAGTGTGTACTTCAGAGCTTTTCTGGAACCTTAGTTATGATGCTGTAGTAGTAGATGAAGCTTCGATGGCAGGCGTTCCTTATTTACTGCTGATGGCAGCTAAAAGTAAGGAGCATCTAGTAATTGCAGGAGATCCTATGCAGCTTCCACCTATTGCAATTACGAATGATCCGGAGTCCAGAGCCTTTTTAGAGCAGGATATTTTCACTTTTGTATCAGGCGCTGAAACAACGGAAGACCTGTTCCTATGGCATGATGAAAATCCAGATTTTACATGTTTCTTTGACACTCAATATAGATTAAGATCCGATCTGGCCGGAGTGATCAGCTCGGTTTTTTACGACGGAAGACTGAAATCCGGAGAAAAAATTCTGGAGAGAGGAACCAACAAAAACTCTGTGGCATTGGTGGATTCTTCAAAGTATGGTCCGTACATCGAGCAGGAAAAAGGTGGAAGAAGTTTTAATCCTTCAAATGAAGTTCATTTAAAGCTGATCGAGCAAAGCGTTAAAAAGCTTTCTCTGAAATATGCAGATGACAGCATTGGTGTGATCGTTCCGTTTCGAAGTAGTGTATATACCGTTCGTAATCATTTGAGAGAGGAAGGTTATCGATATGTGGAAGTTGGAACCATTCACACATTCCAAGGGAGAGAAAAAGAGGTGATCATTTTTGATACTGTAATGAGTGGTGAACTTCAGAACGGAGCTTTACGACATTATTCCGTTCGTCCTTTTGACGAAACCAAAAACGGATTGAGTGTTCCAAGATTACTGAATGTGGCGTTTTCCAGAAGCAAAGAATTGTTGGTTATTATTGCCGATCTTCAGCACGTAGAAAGAGTGTACGGAAATAAATTTCTCGGCAAGCTACTTGGTTCGGTTAAGGAGATATCGCTTTAGGAATTAAAAATGTAAGATTAAAGATGAAAATGGTTCTCTGTCATTTCGAATGAATATGAGAAATCTAAGTATCTCGTTATAAGCAATTTTTAGATATCTCGCTCTGCTCGATATGACAAAAGGAAATTTTCATCTTTAATTTTGAATTCTATAAGTAGCTTTGTTTCCACTCTTTGGCGATGAGGAATGCAAGTTCCAGACTCTGCTGATAATTCAGTCTTGGATCACAAAATGTTTCGTAATTATGACCTAAGCCCGATTCATTCAGTCCTTCAGCTCCACCCACACATTCAGTAACATTGTCGCCGGTCATTTCGAGGTGAACACCTCCTAAGTAACTGCCTTCAGCTCGGTGGATCGCAAAAGAAGATTTTATCTCTTCCAGTATATGATCAAAGTTTCTTGTTTTGATGGAATCTTCAGTTGAGAAGGTATTTCCGTGCATTGGATCAGAGCTCCAAACTACAGGAAAACCCTCTCTGCGAATTGCACGAATCAATGGGGGAAGTTGCTCTTCAATTTTATCCTTTCCAAAACGGGATATAATTACAACTTTTCCGGCTTCATGAGTTGGATTTAATTTTTCAATTAATTTAAGTGTTTCGTCAACTTCGAACGGAGGACCAACTTTAATTCCAACCGGGTTTTGAATTCCTCTGAAATACTCAACGTGAGCACCATCGAGGTCGCGTGTTCTATTGCCCAACCAAACCATGTGTGCACTCAGGTTAAAAAATCCAGCTTTTCGAGGAACTTGACGAGTTTGAGCTGCGTCGTAAAATAAATTCAGAGCTTCATGAGAAGTATAGAAATCTGCTTTTTGAAGATTTGTAACTCTTGAAGGAGATATCGATTCCATAAAACGAACAGCTTTCGTGATGGAATCTACCATAGCTTCATATTCTTTGTAATACTCATTATTGAGCATGAAATCCATTTCCCATTGTTCGGGATGCCGCAGATCTGCAAAGCCTTCATCAGCAAGTGCTCTAAGAAAGTTGAGTGTTAACCCTGCTTTATGATATCCTTGAATTAATCTATTTGAATCCGGCATTCGAGCTTCTTCAGTAGCTTCGTAGCGGTTTATTAGATCGCCTCTGTAGCTATGAATTTCTTTTCCGTTTACATTTTCAAAATCGCTTGAACGAGGTTTGGCATACTGCCCTGCAATTCTACCGATTCTATGAACAGGAACTCCCATTTCATGAATCAGAATAAAACTCATTTGCAGCATCACCTTAAGCATATTTACAATCTTGGGTGAGGTTACTGCGTCAAAGCTTTCGGCACAGTCGCCTCCTTGTAATAAAAAGCTTTTTCCGGCGCCAACTTCAGCCAGTTTTGCTTTTAAGGCTTCGATCTCCCAGGAAGTTACCAGAGGAGGCAAGCTCTTTAAATGTGAGTAATTTCTATCCAGCAGCTTTTTATCAGAATAAGTAGGTAGCTGTTTGATAGTTTTCTCCTGCCAAGAAGTAGGAGACCAAGTATTTTCGATCGTTTTTTCCATGATGAATTTTATTATCCATGAAAGGTATAAGAAATTTTAAGCTAATGCTTTCTAAATAATCCCTAACAAATATGGAAAAAAATTTTCTCTATATTCTAAAAAATTAGTTTAATAAGGGTCGATTTTAATGATAGAGACTAAATATAAAGTGCTGGTAGTAGATGATCATCCTGCACTAGTAACGCTGATAAAACATAAGCTTATTCACAGAGGATTTGAAGTGCTAACGGCACAAAATGGAGAAGATGCGTTTGAAATAGTAGAGATAGAACATCCGGATTTGATAATTACAGACGTTGAAATGCCGGTTATGAATGGATATCAATTATGTTCGAGTGTTAAAGAAAACGAAAAATATAGCAATATTCCTGTAATACTGGTTACATCTTTAGTAACATCAGACTCATTGATGAAAGGGATTTCAGCAGGCGCGGATAACTACCTAACTAAGCCATATGATGATCACACATTATTCAAAAAAGTAGATGAACTACTTAAAAGACCACTTTCAAAAATAAGTGAGAGAGAAAGTGTAAAAGTGGAAGTTGAAGGTAAAGAGTATGAGATAAAAGCAGATGTTGAACATTTGGTAAACCTGTTGGTTTCCACATATAAAAATACCCTTGCTCAGAATGTAGAGCTTGAAACGGTAAAGCAAAAAATGAAGGTGATTAATCGGGAATTAGAATTATCCAAAAATGAACATCTTGACCTATTACAGAATATTTTCCCGGATAAAATAGCGGAAAGCTTACTTGCTTATGGAACAGTAACTCCGGAGCGTTTTGAGAATGTTTCCATCATGTTCACCGATTTTGATGGGTTTAGTAAAGTTGTGCCAAATTTGAGCCCCGAAGAATTGATCAGAAGCCTATCATACTATTTTGATAAATACGATGAGTTTGCAGAAGAGAATGAGTTGATAAAAATCAAGACAATAGGTGACAGTTACATGGCCGTTGGTGGGCTTCCGGAAGTTAATAATACACATGCTATTGATACTGTACTTACAGCATTGAAAATGAAGAAATTTACGAATCAGTTTAATAACGATAAAGATGACTCAATTCCGGTTTTCCCGCTGAGAATAGGAATTCATACAGGTTCAGCAGTAGTAGGTGTTATTGGTAAGAAACGCTTTGCTTACGATATTTGGGGAAATGCTGTAAATCTTGCTTCAAGAATGGAACAGAATGCTAATCAGGAATACATCAATATTTCTGAAAGCACATATAACGAAGTAAAAGAATTTTTTATTTGCGAGAACCGAGGGGATATAGAAGTCAAAAATATGGGTTCAGTTCCTATGTATAACCTTAAGAGGATAAAGCCTGAGTATTCAGAAGATCAAGAGGGGTTTACACCGAATAGAATATTTATTCGGGAATACAGAACTTTAGGCCATAAAATACAAATGTAAACAAACCTTCTAAAAAATTGAATGAAGGTTCTCTGCAATCTGTTTCGTATACTTCAAGTTGGTTTTAATTCTAAAAAGTAGAGAAACTTGCAACAAAATATTATAGTTAGAGGGGCTCGAGAGCACAATCTTAAAAATTTTGATATCGATATACCCAGAGATCAGTTTGTAGTGATTACCGGTTTGTCCGGTTCGGGGAAATCTTCTCTGGCTTTTGATACGATCTATGCGGAAGGGCAACGCAGATTTTTGGAATCACTTTCAGCTTATGCTCGTCAGTTTTTGGGAATGATGGAACGTCCAGAAGTTGATTTTATAGACGGCCTTTCTCCGGTAATTTCTATTGATCAAAAAACCACCAATCGAAATCCTCGCTCTACTGTAGGTACTGTTACAGAGATCTACGATTTTTTGAGATTATTGTACGCCAGAGTAGGAATTCCATATTCATACATTTCCGGTAATAAGATGGAAAAACAATCCGCAGATCAAGTAGTGGCTGCAGTAATGGATATGCCGGAAGGAAGTAAAGTTTATTGTTTAGCTCCTGTTGTTCGTGGAAGAAAAGGACATTACAGAGAATTATTTGAGCAAACCATAAAACAAGGATTTTTAACTGCTCGCGTTGATGGAGAATTGGTTGAGCTTGAAAAAGGAATGAAGCTTGATCGGTATAAAACTCATAACATTGAAGTAGTTGTAGACCGGTTTGTGATAAGTGCTAAGAGTGAAAAAAGAATATCAGAAAGTATACGTCTTGCACTCGAAATGGCGGACGGAAATGTGATTCTTGCTACAAAAAAAGGCGATGAATTTGAGGATCGTCTTTTCTCTCAGAAGCTGTTCGATGCTGAAAGTGGAATTGCATATGAAGATCCTGCTCCAAATCTTTTTTCTTTTAATTCTCCTTATGGTGCATGTCCGAAATGTGATGGATTAGGAAGTACCTATGATGTTAGTTGGGAGCTGTTGGTTCCAAACAAAGATCAATCTATTGCAGAAGGTGGGCTTAGGTTTTTAGGAATTCCCAGAGATGTATTCGTATTCAAACAGTTGAAAGCTGTACTGGAAAGCATTGGTAAAGATTTTGAAACTCCGTTTCAAAAGTATTCTGAAGAAGATTTAGATTTGCTTCTGAATGGAGGTGGAACTCATAAATATTCGGTAAGCTATGATTTCAAAGACAGCAATGTAACCTACAAACATAAGTTTGAAGGTCTACGAAAAATGATCA
Source organism: Balneolaceae bacterium UBA3186 (assembly GCA_002364085.1). Taxonomy (GTDB): domain Bacteria; phylum Bacteroidota; class Rhodothermia; order Balneolales; family Balneolaceae; genus Balneola. Next base: position 130,932 of record DEXK01000014.1, read on the forward strand.
TTGATCAGTATGAAAACAGCAAATCTCCGAAGCAGAGAGATAAAGCGAAGGCATACATGAGTAAGATCACTTGCCCAAAGTGTGGAGGTGGAAGATTAAATCAGGAAGCACTTTCGTACAAAATTGATGGCTACAATATTCATGATCTGGTGCAAATGGATATTGACGGAATTCGGGACACGCTTTATGGAATCAAACTTAGCGAGCGACAGCAATTAATTGGAAGTCAGGTACTAAAAGAGATCAGAGACCGACTGGATTTTCTGCTCAATGTGGGATTGGATTACTTGAATCTGGATAGGGAAGCACAAACGCTGAGTGGTGGTGAAGCACAACGTATCCGATTGGCAACACAGATCGGAACTCAGCTCGTTGGAGTTCTCTACATCTTAGACGAACCAAGTATAGGGTTACATCAAAGAGACAATATCAAGCTGATCAAATCTTTGGAAATGCTCCGTGATCTTGGAAACAGCGTTCTTGTTGTTGAGCACGATAGAGAAACTATAGAACATGCCGACTTTGTGGTTGATATGGGACCAGGAGCAGGTGTAAATGGCGGACACATTGTTTCTGCGGGAACACCGGATGAATTGGCCAAAGATTCAATGACGGCTAAGTTCCTCCGTGATGAAGAGATCATTGAACTTCCGGAAAAGTATCGAAAAGGCAATAAGAAAAAGATCACCATAAAAAATGCTCGGGGACACAATCTGCAGAATGTTGATCTGAATGTGCCTCTTGGAAAATTTATTGCCGTAACCGGAGTAAGTGGTAGCGGGAAGAGTTCATTGATCAATCAAACGTTGGTTCCGATTCTTTCAAATCATTTCTATAAATCCAAAAGTGTTCCTCTACCATACGATACTGTGGAGGGCTTAGACAATATTGACAAGATCATTTCTATAGATCAAAGTCCGATCGGGAGGACTCCAAGATCAAATCCGGGGACATATACAAAAGTGTTCGATCATATCAGAAGACTATATGCCGAACTTCCGGAATCTAAGATCAGGGGATACGATCAGGGTAGATTTTCCTTCAATGTAAAAGGTGGAAGATGTGAAACGTGTCAGGGAGACGGAGTCCGTAAGATCGAAATGAACTTCCTTCCTGATGTGTATGTGACTTGCGAAACCTGTAATGGGAAACGATATAATCGCGAAACGCTGGAGATCTTTTACAAAGGCAAAAGTATTTCTGACATGTTGAAGATGCCAATTTCTGAGTCGGCTGAATTTTTTGATGCACAACCGGCGATCAGTAGAATTTTGAAAACACTTACATCGGTTGGGTTGGGTTATCTAACACTTGGTCAATCCAGTACCACACTTTCCGGTGGAGAAGCGCAGCGAATTAAATTGGCTCGAGAACTTTCCAAGATCGGAACCGGAGATACCCTTTATGTGATGGATGAGCCAACTACAGGATTGCATTTTCAGGATGTTCGAATGTTAGTGAATGTAATCCAGAAGTTAGTAGATAAAGGAAATACCGTTATGGTAATTGAGCATAATTTGGATCTCATCAAAGCAGCAGATTGGATCATCGATTTGGGTCCGGAAGGCGGAAAAGGCGGTGGAGAAATTATCGCAGAAGGAACTCCGGATAAAATAGCGGAAGTTAAACAATCACATACCGGAAGGTTTTTGAAGCAAGAGTTTGAGAGACTCAATAAGGCGGTTGAAGTGCAATAAATAAATCTTATAATATTTTATATACTCACTTTTTTGAATTTCGAAAGCTTTTTCGTTTTTTGTGCTGATTAAAAAATTACGGGGATTATGAAGGGGTATAAGAAGCTACTCGCACTAAGTGTGTTTATGGTTATCGCTTTTCCAAGTTTGGGGCAAACTAAGTTAACTCAAGAGTCATTTTGGAGTAAGTACTCCATAAGAAATTATGGTGTTGACGATGGTATTTTTTCGCAACAGGTTTATAAAATACAGAAAGATAAAAAGGGTTTTTATTGGATTGTTAGTAATAGCGAATTATTAAGGTTTGACGGACTGGCTTTCAAAGATTTTGATAAAGGAAGTGAAGGTGGGACTTTGTATGATATGGATGAAGACTCACAAGGAAATAGTTGGATTCCTTCCATCGGAGCAGGGTTATATAAGTTTAATGGCGATTCTTTAAAATCTTATGTCAGCCAAACCGGAGAACTGACAAAAGCGGTACTGGTCGGGGAGAATGATTCAGTATTCGTTGGAACTTACGGAAACGGACTAAAAGTATTTTATCAGGATTCTGTATACCAAACCTATACTACCGAAAATGGATTAGTCGGAGAAGAGATTTGGACATTGGAAAGGGATAAAGTTGGCAGGTTGTGGATTGGAACCAATACCGGTGTATCTGTTTTACACGAAGGGATATTCAAAAACTTTACTACAGAGAATGGCTTACCGGATAATAGAGTTCGGACAATTAAGGCCTTGGAAAACGGAGAAGTCTGGGTTGGAACTGACAAAGAGGGAATTGTGATTTTTAAAGATCAAAAACCGACGAAATATTTACATTCAAAAGAGGGGTTATCAAATCTTTTAGTTCAAGATATAGAAGAAGGTATAAATGGTGATGTTTTTATTGGAACTTTAGGTGGTGGAGTTATACGATTCAATAAGGAAGTAAAAGAAACTATTTCAAAGAGTGAGGGATTAATTTCTAATGAAATAAATACTATTGAAATTAATTCAGATGGATTAATATTAATAGGAACAGAAGATGGGTTATCAGTTTTAGTACCAAAATTCTTCCAAACACTTTCTTTAAATGGGAAAGATGCTTTTGAAGAGGAAGCAGTCACATTAAATCAAGATGGTAAGGGAAGAATATGGTTAGGCACCTATGGAAAAGGATATAGGGTTTATGAGAATGGAAACTGGTCAACGTTAGAAAACCCACCGAAAGAAAGAAACGGGTACGCACAATCGGGTACATTGGATAGTGATGGTAACTTATGGGTGGGAACTCAGGGTTCAGGAGTGTTTAAAATAGAAGGAAACAGTTTTGTTAAAAAATTCACCACCCAAAATGGACTTTTGGATGATTACGTGAGAGGGCTAACATTTGATAAAAGTGGAAATCTTTGGGTTGGAAGCAACAAGGGAATAAGCGTATTTGACTCAGAGAACAAGTTGATTCGCACGTATTCAACCGCTGAAGAAATTCCAAACCCATTTTGTATAACGCTAGTTACAGCAAGTGATGGGAGTATTTGGTATGGCTCTTATGGAGGTGGAGCTGTTAGATTTAAAGACGGAATATCAACAATATTTGATACCGGAAAAGGCCTTAGGTCGGATCAAGTTTTGAGTATTTACGAAGACTCAAATAACGATATTTGGATAGGAACATTCAATTACGGTTTAAGCAAAGTAGTAGGAGATAGTTTATTCACGTTTAGTCCAAAAGATGGTTTACCATCCGCTAACTATGCAGGAATTATGGAGGATAATTCAAATACTATGTGGCTTGCAACCGGAAATGGCATTACAAAAGTATCTTTATCCGATCTAAACCAATATCAAAATGGAAGCTTATCCATCTTACCTTATCATTATTTTAATAAGGAAGACGGGCTCATATCTGACAACCTTCAGGCAGCGAATAATTCTACTGTAGAAAAACTAGAAGATGGTACTCTTTTATTTGCATCTATTGATGGAGTGTCGGCAGTAAACCCTGAAAAAACTAATTTTGATGTATCTACATTTCAACCCTACATAGATGAAATTATAATTGACGAAAAGATCATTGAAACACAAAGCTCTTTTAAATTAAAACCAGATGATAAAAAGCTTGCTATTTCATACTCAGCAATTAATTTTTTAGCTCCCAATAAAACTGATTTCAGAGTACAATTAGTTGGTATTGATGAAAATTGGGTAAACGTAGAAGATCGAAAAACTACTTACTATGATTATTTACCGGATGGAGATTATACATTTAAAGTTTCGGCAATTGGTCCCGATGGACAATGGAGTGATCGAACAGCGAGTATAAGTTTTACAGTTCTGCCTCCTTTTTACAAAACCTGGTGGTTTATGTCTCTGGGCTTGTTGGGCTTTATAGCTATTGGCGCAGGAGGTGTTCAAATTCGTTCAAATATGAAATTGAGAGCCTTAAACAGGGAGTTGGAAACTCAACAAAAAATACAGAAAGAAAGAGAAAGAATATCCAGAGAGTTACACGATAATGTTGGTTCTCAGATCACTAATCTGATAACCGGAATTGAAGTAAGTAACCTTCATGTAAAAAAGAACCAACAAGATAAGGCGCTTTCTTTATTGGAAAATTTGGACATCGATGCTCGTGGTGCAATGACAGATTTGCGCGAAACTATCTGGTTGTTAGATAAAGAAAAAGTAGAATTCGGAATATTTTTAGATCACTTAAATGGGTATTTAAAGCGTCAAAAGAAATACCTAAATGGAATGGAAGTGCGCTTAAATTCCACCGTTGACAATAACAGCATACTTGAACCTGGGCAATCCATGAATTTGACTAGAATAATTCAGGAAGCTTTGAACAACTCTCGTAAATATTCCAATGCTACATTATTTGAAATTGAGTGCTCCCAAAAAAAGCAAAGCTTAGAGATAAAAATATCAGATAATGGTAATGGTATGGTGGTTGATGAAGAGGTCGATAAAGGAAATGGATTAAAAAATATGGCTTACCGAGCCATGGAGATGGGTGGCGGATTTCAAATAACTTCCGATGAAGGAATAGGTGTTGAAATTCATTTAAATTTTGAAGTGAAAATACCCTGATAAGGGTATTCTGTTTTCTGTTGGTTTTTAGTTTCTTAAAATATGAGTATAAAAATAGCCATAGTTGAAGACCAGCAGAAGATAATCGATCGTCTTATACAAAGACTTTCTTTTTTTGATGATATTGAAATAATATTTTCGGCAAATAATGCTGATCAAGCCATTCATTGTCTTGAAAAATGTGAGCTAAAGAATCTTCCGGAAGTAATTTTGATGGATATTGAAATGCCCGGTAAATCAGGAATTGAGTTAACTGGAATTATAAAAAGTAAAAACCCTGAAATAGATATACTCATACAGACAGTATTCGAAAATGATGAGAAGATCTTTCAATCTATTCAAGCGGGAGCTTCGGGCTATCTATTGAAAGATGACCCTATTCAAAAATATGTAGATGCTATTCATGAACTTTCAGATGGTAAAGCTGCACTGTCTCCTCTTATAGCTTCAAAGTTGATGAACTACGTGAAAAACTCTCGTAAAACCAAAGAGGAAAAGGCAAAAGAGACTCAGGAAGATTTTTCTTTAACAGACAGAGAGATAGATATTCTTAAGGGGATTGTAGAGGACTTAACAGAACCTCAAATTGGTGAAAAATTATTTATAAGTCATCATACTGTTCGAACACACATCAAAAATATATATAAGAAGTTACACGTTCATTCAAGAGCTTCAGCCGTTCGATTCGCCATTTCTAAGGGTTTGATTCCATAACTCTAGTACTTATATAATTGGTATTAAAAGCACGTTAAGATCATAATTAAATATGAGTTAAAGCGTGTACTTTTTTAGCAAATAGATTGAATCATCTAAGGGTAAATTCATTGTATCAAAATTTTAACATATGATAGTGCCTAACATGGGACTTGTCTTAAGAGAGACCCAAATGGTTCCTAGGTGTTGAAAGGGAAGAGAACATTGAGTCTCACTATCAAAATTAATGCATAATATTGGATTCAAATTTTGAACTTATTATGGTTATGATAGTTTTCTAATAAGAACAATAAAAAAGGCCACAGACTACTAATCTGTGACCTATTCAGGAGTGACCAAAAGGTCACTTTAGTTTTTTGAGTTTAGAATGCTAACCCTGCTCTAAGCATGATTCCTGTTCCGGCATCACTGTTTTGTAAAGAAAGACCTCCTGTTATGAACTTGAAACGAGCACGGGCTCCCAGTTCCAGCCAATTTTGCGCTTCAGCCATACCTGTTGTAATGTTTCCGTTACCGTCCGTTTCAGTATTAGGTTCAATGTCCAATAGACTAAAAAGGTTATAGTTGTAAGAAGCATAAGGAGATATTTTGATATCAGAAACTACAAGGTTGTATCTGACTCTGGCCATCAAAGGGACACCAATGCCCGATCTGTAAATGGTTTGAGTAGCTGTATTACCGCCTCCGGTGTCAATGGTGTTTTCTTCCTTGTTAAATACAAGATATGCACTTAAACCATAATCAAAAGAAAGAGGCAGGCTGGTTAGTTCGGATAAGTCTTTATACTTATTCCATTCTATTCCTCCACCAATGGCACCACCAAGGAAGTATCCCCAAAAATTTCTTTCTCCGTTTTCATCGCCATTAAAGAAAGCTACACCGGCTCCACTAACTTCAGGATAGCCATGCGCCCCTTTACCGGAATGGGTAATAAAACCAAGGCTGCTTCCAGTAAAGGCATTATCAGCAGCAGTAGAAGACGAAGAAGTGACGATATTTCTTCTTTCCCTTCTATTATCGTCTCTGCTTACAGCTGTTGTAATTATGTTATTATTTGCAGTTTCATAACAAACAGCTCCTTTTGGAATACCACCTGCAAGTGCAGCCTGGCGATAAAGTTCGTACAGGTTTTCGGAAGTTGCTTCTTCCTGAGCTTGTTCAGCTAGCAACCCTCCGGTTCCTTCCTGATTTCCGCTACTTAGTACTTTTACTTCTACGCGGCGATTTTCTTGTCGGCCTTCAGCAGTTTCATTAGTAGCACGCGGGTCATTTTCTCCATAGCCTTGAGCAGAGATTCTATTACCGGCGATGCCTTTTTCAATTACATAATTAACAACCGACTCTGCTCTAGCCTGACTTAACTCCATATTGCTTTCATCAGATCCTATATTATCAGTATATCCACCAATTTCAATAACCAAAGTTGATTTAGACATAATATCATAGAGTCTGTCTAATTCTTGTTGACTCTCATCTGTTAAGTTGGCGCTTCCGGTATCGAAATAAATATTTTCCAGAACAATTCTGGCTCCTTCGTTCGCTTCGGTTAATGAAATGTCTTTCCGGACTTCCTGATAACCGGAGTTATCCTCCAACCAGCTAATCCTGGCTCTTCGAACAGCGTCATTCAAGTCAGCTTGTGCTTTGCTCATTTGCTTATTTAAGTCAGAAAGTTCATCAAATTGATTTTCTAAGTCTGAAGAACCACTTGCAAGTAGGATATCATACTCATCTTTACTGTCCTGAATTCTGGCAAGAGCATTTTTCATTCTAAAGAGTTCAGAACCTAACTTTTCAGAAAAAGCTGTAGAGTCTTCAACTATCGTTTTAAGATCCAGCATTTCAGATTGGAATAAATATCCACGTTGATTTGCAGTAATCAGATATCTTCTGCCAAAAGGTAAGGTAATCAGATAGTCTCCTGTTTGAGCATTACTGGTAGAGTACCCGAGCTGTTCACCTGTATCAAAATCACTCCAAAATAGTGTTGCCGCGATCAAGCTGTCATCTTGGTTTGTAATATTTCCGTAAATGGTAACCACAGGATCGGGTCTCATTTCAGGAGGAAGTATCATTCTGAAAATATCCTGTCCGCCAAAACCATCTCCTTCACCTGTTGTTTCACGATTAAAATAAGCTACGGTTCCTGAAGCAGGTACGGTTAAGTCTCTGTCATCAAGAACAGTGTTAATGGATTTTCCAAGGTTTACCGGAGTTGTCCAGTTATCCCAACCATCACCAATTCTACGGGTTACAAACAAGTCATAACCACCAAGGCCGGGTAGTCCGTTAGTTGAGAAATAAAGTGTTCTTCCGTCCGAGGTTAGATAAGGCCAAACTTCAGATTCCGGTGTATTTATAACAGAAGAGATGGGTTTTGGTGTTGTCCATCTTCCATTTTCCAAATGAGTGATAAAAATATCTGTTTTATAATCTGCTTCTTCACTGGTTTTGCGGTCTTTATACCCGACAAAAATAAGTGTTTTACCATCCGGGGATAGGTTCGCCATTGAATCCCAATTCTTGGAATTAACATCACCGCCCATATTACAAGGTGTTGTCCATTTATCGCCAACTTTTGCGCTGTAAAAGAAATCGCCACCACCAAATTTACCTTCATAATTACCAAATACTACTGCAGTGTTTCCGTCCGATGAAAGTGAAAGAATACCTTCATGAGTTTCTGTATTAATTACAGATCCCATATTATTTGGTTTGCTCCATGTGCCATTATTATTTTTGGTAGAATACCAAACATCTTCACCTCCAAGTCCGGTAGGTTGGTCTGATGAATTAAAGTACAATCTGTTTCCATCAGCTGAAATACGAGCCAAATATTCACCTTTGTCAGTGTTAATATTTGGACCCAGATTCTCAATAAAAAGCTCTTGTTCTGGAGCTTTTAATAAATTAATTATGGCGTTTACATCGGCTTTATTGGCTTTTGAATAATTATCACGATAGGATTCGTACATTGATATAGCCTTTTCCCAATCTTTAATGGCAGTATAGCTTTTAGCAGCCCATAAATATAATTCGGGATTGCTTTTCGCCGACTGTTGGTATTTAGCTGCAGCTTGGTTGTATTTTCCATTATCGTATAGCTCGCCTGCATCCTGAGCTAAACCGGAAGTGGACGATATTCCAAGAAATAGAATACATCCTAGTATTTTAAATAGAGTTTTCATTTTAATTTGCTCCTGAGTTGTACCCGCATGTAGTGTAAATCCCAATAACACGCAGTATTAGTTTAAATTAACTCTGGAAATATGCCTTCCGGATAGAAGTAGTGAAATACCCGACTCAGGGTATAATCAGATTACGCAAAACCCAAAATACCCTGAATAGGGTATGTATTGTAAATGACATGTACGGTTAATTGTGGTACCCTAAATAGGGAGGAGTGACTATTAAATTAAAACAAACTGTTATGAAGCATTACTACAGAAAACTCAAGAAGAATATACTTTTAATCACAGGTTTATTGCTGCTTTCGGCGATCACACATACAGAGTTAAAAGCTCAGGTTGTAGCCGGGGCAGATACACTTAGCAAAATTTCGGGAACCTGGCAGTATTATGATTTTACTAGCCAAAAAGCTTTTTCTATAGAAGACACCGCAACATATACGCCCGATTTTTGGGGCAGTAGTAACGAAGGGGTGAATTTTGGAAAAGAATTCTCATCATTAATTCCGGGGAAAAGAGTATTGCTTTTGGGAACCGGAAATATTGATACCGTAACAACAGTGCCAACCTGGACAGATGCCGCTCCTTGGATTGATACAAGTTGGGACTTTACAAATGGTACCCAAGGCCAGCCAATTTCACAGGGGCAACTTTGGGTGGTTTATACAAGTGAAGGATTATACGCGGTAATGCAAATAGACGCTTTGCCTGACGGAAATTTTGGTAACAGCTTCGTATTTAAGTATAAGTATATGAGCGAAGGTGGTACCACTTTAGATGAAACAAATTTGAATTCATCTGCACAATTAGTTGGTTCAGCAACCAGTAATTCTGGAAATGGATTTGATCTGTCGGGAGAGATTTCAGGTGAGCTTGAAGATGCCGGCGATTATTTGCCTGATTTTGTATTCGTAAATAACGAGGGGGTCAACTTTGGAAATGAGGGAAGTACCTCGCTTTCATCCACAGGCAGAAGGTTTTTGTTAATTGGAACTGGAAATTTAGATACACTCAAATCAGTTCCTGCTAGAACCGATGCAGCACCTTGGGTAAGTGTCTCATACGACTTTTCAGATGGAACAGGAGGTCAGCCTATTTCTGTAGGTCAACTTTGGGGGATTTATACCAGAGAAGGAAAATACGCTGCAATTGAAATTACTGCATTACCGGGTGGGAATTTCGGTAGCTCATTCGATTTTAAATACAAATATCAGCCGGATGGGAGCAGGTTTTTTGAGGAAACCGGTTCTAATGAACCTGATCCGGTTCTGTCGATCGCAATTGAAAGTGGGAATAATCAAACAGCCGATCTAAGTTCACAACCTTCAAATCCTATTGTAGTATTGATCACTGATCAGGATGGAGAAGTTGTAAGTGGTGAGACCGTTAATTTTGAAATTACTAACGATCCGATAGGAGTAAATGAGGAGGGAACAGTTACTCCGTCTGATGTGAGCGATGCTTCAGGTTTAGCAGAAGCAACTGTTACTGTAGGGGACAAAGAAGGTATTTATACTATAAAAGCATCTTTAGCTTCAGATGATACCAAGTTTGTGGAATTTACAATAACCGCAGAAGAAACAGTGACCGGGCCACAGCCAACTACACTTGTGATCACGGGTGGGCAAAATCAGGTAACGGTGTTGGGAGATACCATAGCAACTTCTTTAGAGGTTGTTGTGATCGATGATATTGGTGAACCAATGAATGGCATCACGGTAACATTCGAAGAAAAGACTATTCCAGATGGAGCAGTTTCAGGCAGTTTTTTTACACCGGATGGAATAAATGTAAATCAGGCAACAACATTTAATAATCGTGCATACATGAATTATTCATTAGGCGACAAACAAGGAGATTATCTGATCAAAGCATATCTGGTAAATTATCCTGCGGTTGACTCAGTTATATTTACAATTTCAGGAGAGCCGGTAAAAGCGCCAATGAACTTTACTGCTAATGCCCAATCAGGAGTAATAGATTTGATGTGGGATGTTGCTGAGGGAGCTAAAGAATACAACATTTACAGAGCGTTGAATGATGATAATCCTGCGAGTGCATCATTGTTAGCGACCATTTCCGGTAATGTGTCAACAGACGATAATGTAACCCCGGGGGAGACCTATTTTTACCGTGTATTCAGTGTAGATGCATTTGGGAATGAAAGTGAGCTTGGAGCGGGACCAGTTAGTGCAACTCCTGCAGTTGTGGGTGATGTAGTAATGGGAACCGCAACTATTATCAAGGATGAAGGAGCGTGGCAGTTTTTCGACTTCTCTACTCAATCGGTATCAAACCAAGAAGAAAATGGTGGATTTGTTGCGGATTTCAGAGGAACAAGTAATGAAGGGGTAAACTTTGGGAGAGAAGGAGCTCCATCTATTTCTGGAAACCGGATTATTCTTCTTTCTGGAGAAAATCTAGAAAGTGTTTCAGAAATTCCATCTTGGACAAACGAAGAACCTTGGATTGGAACTACGTGGGACTTCTCAAACGGTACAGGTGGACAGCCAATATCAGCTGGTCAGCTTTGGGGAGTTTATACCAGTGAAGGACATTATGCAGCCATGGAAATCACAGAAGTACCCGAGGCATTTGGTACCAGTTTTTCTTTCAAATATAAGTACCAACCTAGTGGCTCAAATCAATTTGAGGAAGTAGAGCCGTTGATCCCAAGTGCATTATTAAAAGTTTCCGGAGATGAACAGATCGGAAATCCTGAAAAAGCACTGGCTCAACCACTAATGGTGCAAGTAGTGGATGAAAATGAAACTCCTGTAGAAGGTATATCAGTAAATTTTGCCGTAACTAAGCTTCCCGAAGCAGCAATGAGCTGGGGACTAAGCGCGAACTCTGTAACTACAAATTCAGAAGGGCAAGCCAGAGTTATACTTACACTCGGAGACAAATTAGGCGAATACGAAGTTACCGCCTCTGTTGATGAACTTGAGTCTGTGGTGTTCAGTTCTTCCGCAGTTGAAATTCCTGCTCCTAATGCTGTAACCTTACTTGAGGTCAGGGATGGTTTCCGGGCAAACAGCTTGACGCCTCTTTGGACGCAAAGTAATAGCGAAAACTTCCTTAGATATCGAATATATATGAGTACAGAAAGTGGAGAATTGATGCTGGTTGATTCAACTCGTACAGGAAATCTGTTCACACAGGATACCGCTAAAACTATAAATGATTTGACGGCACTTCAGGATTATTCATTTGCAATAACAGTAGTGAATGCAGATCTGCAAGAAAGTGAGTTGTCCAACATACTAACTAATTTCCCAAAACCGGTTCCTGATCAACCTAAAGATGTAGTTGCAACAGCAGGCGACAGAGCCGTTCAATTAAGTTGGGCAGCAAACGACAGTGCTTACTTTGATTATTACTATGTGTATTCAGGTCTAGATGGATTCGGTGTTTTTGCAAACGATACTTTGTATGGATACAATAATACAAGTCTCGTGATCAGCGGATTAGAAAATGATCAAATATATCAATTCTATGTAATTGCTGTAAACAGATTCGGCCAGGAAAGTAGTTTTCCTGAAAAGATAACAGCTATTCCGACTTCTGCATACGAAGAGGAAGAAGTAACATTACCGAGTCTAATAAATGGAATATCATCATGGGCAGATACGGATAATGATGGAGATTTAGATCTATTGATCACCGGTCAGGAAGGTGATGATGAAGATCCGCAAACACTTTTACTAACAAATGATGGCATAGGAGAACTTACAAATTCAGACCAAACATTTGAAGGAGTTGCCAATAGCACCGTATTTTGGTTCGATATCGATCAAAACGGGTATGTTGACTTGGTACTCTCAGGTGAGTCAGCTACTGGTCCGGTCACAAAAGTATATCTGAATAGCGAAGGTACATTTACGGACTCCGGATTTTCTTTACCCGGTTTCGAAGATGGAATAGTTTCCCCTTCTGATTACGACAGTGATGGCGATATAGATTTTCTTGCTGCAGGGACCGTCGATGGAAACCCTCAAACTTCGCTTATTAAAAATATGGGTTCCGGCATATTTGAGCCTGTTGCCTTTGGCTTCGCAGGTTTTAGTATGCCCGCGGCAAGTTGGGGAGATGCTAATGCTGACGGAAAGCCTGATCTATTTATCACAGGAGCCGATTCTGACGGAAATATTGATGCTATCTTATATATGAACTTAGGGAATGACTCTTTTGTAGCGTCTGAGTCCGTTTTTCAGGGCGTAATAAACGGTACAGTAGCATTCACCGACTTTGACTTAGATACAGATCAGGATGTTCTGATTACGGGTTATACTGATGCAGCTGAAACAAATTTGTTTACAGGCTTCTATGAAAACACAGGAACAGGCTTCGATCTATTTTATTCAACTAACTCAAATCAGTCAGATAAAAGAAAGGTTGGCGGACTTTCGAAAAGCCGGGCTGTTGTTGGGGATTATGACAATGATGGTGATCCTGATGTGTTGATCAGCGCTGAAGGTGAAGCAACTATATTTAATAATAACCGTGGCGATATCAACGAAGAAAAACTGAATGTATCAGGCGCAGGCTCAGTAACATGGGTAGATTATGATGGCGACGGTGACTTGGATATAGTTATATCAGGAGCCAGCTCAAAAGTCCTTTCAAATAATACTTCCATTAAAAATACTGCACCATCTGTGCCGGAAGGTTTAATGTTTACTACCGCAGGGGATACTGTTAATTTAATTTGGAATGCCTCTTTAGATTCACAAACTCCAACTAAATCGTTAACATATAACGTTCGAATTGGTACAAGTCCCGGAGCTTCTGATGTGCTTTCAGTGAATGCAGATCTTAGCACAGGAAAGCTAAGAACTCAGGCAAATGGTAATGCAGGCTACAAAACTTCATTATCTTTAAGAGGTTTGCCAAATGGTACTTATTATTGGCAGGTTCAGGCAGTTGATAATGGATTTATGGGATCAATGTTTTCTCAAGAACAACAATTTGATGTGACACTGAGTACCGTTTCGAATGAATCTTCATCAGAACTTCCTTCTGATACCAGGTTAGCTCAAAATTATCCGAACCCTTTCAATCCTAGTACAACTATAAGTTATACTCTCAAGAGCTCAGGGACCATTAATCTTCGTGTTTATGATGTAACAGGCCGCTTAGTGAAGGAGCTTGTTAACGAAAGAAAAAATGCGGGTGAACATGTTGTGAGCTTTGATGCCGGTAATTTAGCCAGTGGAATATATATCTATAGACTACAAGCCGAAGGGAAAATATTGATAAGAAAGATGACCTTGATCAAGTAATACGGCAATTGTAAATATACATGGCCCCATGAAGAAAACTCATGGGGCTTTTTTTGTAAGAAAAATATTGATAAAAGTATCGCAACATGTATATATTAAAGTCTGTGAAAATTTTCCGAACACATATCACTAAAACATACAGTCTGGTAGTAATACTACTTGGATTTGCGCTTCATTTTGTCGCTCCTATTCAGGAAAGTAAAACTCATTCAGAGTTTACTTCATGGTTGGATGCTAAAGTAAAATCTGAAGAGAATGCCGAGATCAGAAAGCTTATTTCAGATTTGGCAGACGATGCAGACGAACTGGACTCAGTGATAAGGAAAGCTTCAGAGATCGTATCAAAAAACAGCGAGGATTTTGAACTGCCATTTGGTGAATCCGATGATTCGGATGTTTTAGAAGTGATTATTGATGAGTGGAAAGCTTATCAAAGTTCTTCTAGCGGTATGGGTAAAGCGGTTATCATTGAGAATATAAAACCGAATGCCATTTCTCAAAAAGAAGCTGGCTCGCTGAAAAAAGTGGCAAACTCTATTTCAGAGTCCTGTATGAACAATCTGGTTACTATTGAAGCCGGATGGGATACATTTTCACAAAACACTTCTTACACACCTTTCTTATCAGGGGTAGCGATAAACGCACCTTAGTACCCTTCGGGTAAATACCTGATTTTCAAAATTCAAATAACAAATTACAGAATTCAAATACGAATTCTATACAGACTAAGATTAGATAACCAATCCTAAATCTTACGTCTTAAATTATTTATCAAACAACTAATTCTTAATTGAAAAATCATGCAAGGAAACGGATTTAAAATTGGTCTCATATTCGCCTTTTTGGCTTTGACATTATGGTACCTTTTCCCAACCATCCAGTGGAACCTGGAACAGAAACAAATAAGTGACCTTTCTCCATCTGACAGCGCTCAATATGTAGATGAGAACAGAGAAAAGTTAGCAAGTATTAAAGAACGAACATTAAACCTGGGTCTTGACCTTCAAGGTGGAATGTATGTAATGCTAGAGGTAGGAACTCCTCAGCTAATTCTTGAATTAGCAGGAGAAAACAAAGATGAAGCACTAGAGGAAGTCGTAACTAATGCCAGAGCAACAGCTCTTGCTAACGACACCGATTTCATTGACGAAATGGCTGCAGAATTTCAGTCACAAGGTGAAGGTGCTCGGTTAAGCAGATATTTTAGAAATGATGCTGCTGAAATTACTCGTCGTTCTACCAACGAAGAAATCGTTACGTTCTTAAAAGCACAAAGAACAGAAGCGCTAGACAGAGCCATAGAAATTATTCGTACTCGAGTTGATAGATTCGGAGTTACAGAACCATCCATCGTTAAGCAAGGTACAGACAGAATTGTTGTTGAGTTACCCGGCGTAGACGATAAAGATCGAGTTCGTAATCTTTTGAAAGGAACCGCTCGGCTTGAGTTTAGATTGGCTGCAAACGCAAACGATTTCAGCTCTTTCATCAATCAGGTATACGATTATTTTGATCTGAAAGCAGCTGGTGATGAAGGAGATAGCTTAGATACTATCCAACCAAATGCATTGTTAGAAGTACTTATTCCAAGCCAAGGTAATCCATATGTACTTGGTTACGCTGAAGAACAAGACACTGCTGAAGTAAATGCATTATTAAACGATCAGGAAATTGATCGTATGATCCCAAGAAATACTACCATTATGTGGAGTGCAAATACACAGCCTTATACTCAAAATGGAGCTGAAGTGTTTACTCTATATGGAGTAAGAACGGATGTTGAGATGACTGGTGATGTTATCGAAGAAGCTAGTGTTCAATTTGACCCAACCACCAATGTTCCTGAAGTTTCAATGACTATGAATGCGGAAGGAGCGAGAGATTGGGCAAGAATTACAGGCGCAAACATCGGAAAGCCGGTAGCTATTGTTCTTGACGGATTCATTTACACATATCCGAATGTGATCTCTAAGATCAACAACGGTCGTTCTTCTATTACAGGTGTTGAAAATGTGGGCGAAGCTGATGACTTGGTAAACATTCTACTTTCAGGTGCACTTCCTGCTCCGTTAGAGATCGTTGAAGAGCGTACTGTTGGTGCTTCTCTGGGTCAGGCTTCTATTGATGCGAGTTTAAACTCTGTGTTAATTGGTTTATCGATCGTGGCAATTTTTATGATCGTGTATTACCGTACAGGTGGTGCAGTTGCTGATCTGGCTTTGTTACTGAATATTGTATTCATCTTGGGAATTTTAGCCGGTTTCAAAGCTACGCTAACTCTTCCGGGAATGGCAGGTATCGTATTAACCATTGGTATGGCGGTAGATGCAAACGTGCTGATCTTTGATCGTATTCGTGAAGAGCAACGCACCGGTAAAACCATCAAAGCTGCAATTTCTGCGGGTTATTCGAATGCGATGAGTGCCATTTTTGATGCAAACATTACAACCGGTTTTGTAGCATTGGTTCTTTTGAGTTTCGGAGTTGGTCCGATCAAAGGATTCGCTGTAACACTGCTTGCAGGTATCTGTTGTTCATTATTTAGTGCAATTATTATCACTCGTGTGGTGGTAGACTATTTGACTCGCACTAAATCAAACGCGGTAAACTTCGGTTAATCAACAAAGAAATTTAAAAGAGATAAAAGGATATAATTATGAGATGGTTTGAAACACCAAATTTTGACTTCGTTAGTAAACGAAAGATAGCTTACGTGATCTCCGGGATATTGCTAGCGATCTCCATTGGAGCTATTCTAACGAAAGGACTGCAGTACGGAATCGACTTTAAAGGCGGTAAAGAAATAGTCTTGAAGTTTGAAAGCGCTGTAGATGTAACTGAGATCAGGTCCAGCTTGACAACTCCATTGGGATCCACTCCCGAAGTAAAGCTGTTTGGATCAGAATCAGAAGTGTTGATCAGAACAGACAATACAAACACAATCGAAGAGATCGAGACAATAGTACGTTCTACGATGTCTCAACTTTACCCTGATAACGATGCAATAACTGAGAAAACAGACAGTGTAGGTCCAAGAATTGCTGAAGATCTTAAATCAGGTGGATTACAAGCTGTGATCTACTCTATGATCATTATCTTTGTCTATATTCTTGCTAGATTCCGTAAGTGGACATTCTCGGCCGGAGCTGTTGCAGCGTTGTTTCACGATGTTACTATTACACTTGGAATTTTTACATTACTGAGTGATGTAGTAAACTTTAGTTTGTTGATCGATCAGAATATTATTGCAGCTTTCTTAACTATTGTAGGTTATTCTTTGAACGATACGGTAGTAGTTTTTGACCGTATTCGTGAGAACAGTATCGTGCATAAAGGCATGGAATTTATTCCAATGGTAAATAAAAGCTTGAATGATACGCTAAGTAGAACTATTATCACTTCGGTTACCACCTTGTTTGTGGTTGCTGTGCTGTTTATTTTTGGCGGCGAAGTGTTAAAAGGTTTTTCTTTTGCACTGTTAATTGGTATTGTACTTGGTACGTATAGTTCTTTATTTGTTGCCAGCTCTTTGGTAGTAGAATTAAACTCCAAAACCAATAAATAATAAGTTTTAAATAATAGGATTATGAGCTTTAATACATCAGAACGCTACAGTAGCGTAGTTATCGAATTTAAAGGTAACGTAATGGGTGGACCCGATGCGGTTAGCCTGAACGAAAAACTTCATGAGCTAATTGATGCCGGAAAAACCAACATTGTAGTTGATCTCGGAAAAGTAAAGTTCATGAATTCATCCGGACTTGGAATGTTAATCGGCGCGCTCACAACCATGCGTAAGGCTGGTGGTGATCTTAGAATTGCTAACGCTACTGATAAGATTGAGAGTTTGTTGATTGTGACAAAATTGATCACAGTTTTCAAACACTACAAATCAGTAGAAGAAGCTGCCGAATCATTCAACGAAGGTTGAAAGGTGTTTTCTAAATAGAACCTGAAAGGGGTGTAGATAACTACACCCCTTTTTTATTGTTAATAGTTTTTTAAATAAGATATGTCAGTAAGAGTAGTAATTGGTGCCCAGTGGGGCGATGAAGGAAAAGGAAAGATCGTAGATCTATTAAGCGATAAAGCGGATTTTATTGTTCGTTATCAAGGCGGGGCAAATGCAGGTCATACGCTTAAGTTTGATGACAAAACATTTGTATTACATCTGATTCCATCCGGTATTTTTAATGGCTCCGGTGATTGTGTGATCGGAAACGGTGTTGTTATTGATCCCATCGCATTGGTTAAAGAGATCAAAGATGTGCAGGAGATGGGCTTTAGTTTAGAAGGACGTTTCTTCATCAGCCAAACGGCGCACGTAATTCTACCTTATCATAAACTGCTCGATCAACTGAAAGAAAAACGTCGTGGCGGAGATGCCATCGGGACTACAGGACGTGGGATCGGACCGGCTTATGTAAGCAAAGTTTCCAGAGTCGGAATTCGAATGGTTGATCTGTTAGACAAAGAAGTACTAAAAAAGAAAATTGAGCAGAACATCAAAGATATAAACTTTGCGTTGGAGAACCTATATCAGGAGCCGACACTATCTGTAGATGATCTAATGAATGAATTGGAAGATTCTATCAATATTTTGTCTCCGTATATCTGCAACACCACCAATTTGCTACACGAAGGATTGGAGAGCAACAAGTCAATTTTGCTTGAGGGAGCGCAAGGTTGTTTGCTGGATGTTGACCACGGAACCTATCCGTATGTAACTTCTTCATCCCCAACATCAGGTGGAGCGTGTACAGGTTCCGGTGTTCCTCCAACGGCGTTAACGCATGTGATGGGCATCACCAAAGCCTATTGCACACGAGTTGGAAACGGACCTTTCCCAACTGAACTTTTGGGCGAAACAGGAGAAGAACTTCGCAAAAAAGGTCACGAATTCGGCGCTACTACCGGCCGACCAAGACGTTGTGGATGGTTAGATCTGGTTGCTTTGAAATATGCATGCAGAATTAACGGTATCAACGAACTTACGCTTACCAAGATGGATGTAATGGACGGCTTTGATGAGATCAAAGTGTGTACCGGATACAAGATCAATGGCGGAGAGGAAACCAAAGTATTCCCGCTTTGCTTAGATGAGATCGAAAATGTAGAACCGATTTATACTTCCATGCCGGGCTGGGATAAAGACATTTCCGGAATGACTAAATGGGATGAACTTCCTGATGCTGCGAAATCTTACATCGATTATATTGAAAAGTATCTGGGAGTGAAGTTTACGATCATTTCTACCGGACCAAAGAGGACTGAGACGATAATTAGGTAGGCTTAAGACGTAAGATTTAAGACATGAGATTTCTTTATCTCATTTCGAACTTATCTTAGAACTTAAGGATTTGGGCAACTAGTGTTGATTCCTATGTAAATCCTCCCTCAAGGAATTATTTTATTCCAAAATATATTGATTCTGCGTATCTGATCACTTCCCGCAAAAGAAATGATGGTGGTGATGTCCGAATACGGCATGACTTACATATGGCTCCGCATAAGCAGTAGCTGTTGCCAGTAGCAAAACTATGATCAATGCGCTTTTCTTGTACTTCGGGTTTTCAGAATTTTTGAGTTTCCAGGCTACAAAACCAAGAATGGCTGTTAACAGTATCTTAAAGAGTCTGGATTCCCAACCTATGTAAGGACTAAATCCACCAATGATCCAAAAGAATAGCAAAACTGATCCAGTGAAAAAGAAGGCTTTTGAGTTTTTCATGATTTCCCCATTTAACTAACAGTGACTGTAATAACACGGATAAATTTCATGTTGGTTTCATCTGCTGATGTTTATGCATCTGTGAGGAACGGATGTGACGAAGCAGTCTCCTCTTGAAATTGAAATATTTAGACCTCCTCTGTCTCCTCCTTAGCCAAGGAGGAGGACTCTTTGATGGAGTTCTGAATATTTCAAGAAATTCCTCTCCTTTTGAAAGGGAGAGTCGATCAGAGGAGATTACTTCGCTGTCGCTCGTAAATGGGAGTTTTAAATAAGACAGGATAAACTCGCGAATGGAAGTAAAAATTCGAAATGCTCTAATGAGAATTCATTTCAATTTGGTATCATCAACTGCACAAAAAATACTTGTTATGAAAAAGCTTTTACTGATTATTGTCTTATCGATTTTATCAACTTCTGTGTATGCTCAATGGCCGGCGGAATTGATCACTACTCCTGAGAAAACCAATTATCAGGAAACTTCTACCTATGCGGATGTGATGAATTTTATCAAAGCGCTACAGCCTAAAGCAGATCTGATGCATTTGGAATACATGGGGAAGAGTTTAGAAGGAAAAGAAATTCCTGTAGTTGTGATGGCTGATCCAAAAGTGAGTTCTCCTGAGGAAGCAGAGCAATCGGGAAAGCCGGTGATGTATATTCAAGGAAATATTCATTCGGGAGAAGTGGAAGGAAAAGAAATTCTTCAGATCCTGATGAGAGAAATTCTGCTTGGTGATAAAAAGTACCTTTTGGATAATCAGATCATCGTTTTTGCCCCGATCTACAACACAGATTCCAACGATAAAATGGATGTTCAGGTGAGAAGGTCGCAGGAAGGAAGTCCACAGAAAACAGGAATTCGTGCAAACAGTCAGGGTTGGGATCTGAACAGAGACGGAATGAAAATGGAAGCACTAGAAACCAACGCGATGATCCAAAATGTAATTTTGAAATGGGATCCTGAAATATTCGTTGATCTGCATACTACAAATGGAACATGGCATGGATATTCGTTGACTTGGGCTCCGAGCTATCATTCTGCGGGTGAAAAAGCTCCGTATGATCTTACCTGGAATGAATTACTGCCTCAGGTCACGCAAAAGGTTAAAGAAGAGCACGACGTGTATTTGGGACCTTACGGTGGCTACAGCTTAAGACAAGGATGGCCACCTAAAGCTTTGTACACGTACAATCATCATCCGAGATATTTGGTTAATCAGATGGGATTAAGAAATAAGATCGGGATTTTAAGTGAAGCATTTGCACACGAGAGATTGTACCAAAGAATGAACTCAACTAAAGTTTTTGTAACCGAAATTCTTGAGTACACCAACAACAATGGAAAATATATAACCGAAGTAAATGAAAGTGCTACCCAATCAGCAATGCAGAATGTGTTAGATAATGCCGGTAAGAAAAAGAAGGGCGTTCGGTTCCAAATGGTTCCTCTTGAGGATACTTTTACGCTCCGAACTTACAACTACATTCCTTATGTAACAGCAGAAGGCGATACAAGCTATATCAGATCAGGGGAGATCATTGAAATTCCTGATGTGCAGAATTACAGCAAGTTTGAAGCAACAGTTGAAAGTACGATTCCAAGAGGGTATATCATCCCAAAAGAAATGAAAGCCATTGCGGATCATCTAAAAAAGCAGGGTGTGATCGTATCCGAGATAGAAAGTCGAAAAGAATACGAAGGGGAAGTTTTTGAGATCTCAAAATTCGAAAAGTCGCAGCGACAGTTTGAAGGTCACAATATGGCAATGGTAGAAGGCGAATTTAAAGAATCTACCAAAATGGCAAACGAAGGAGATTTTTTAGTGGATATGGCTCAGCCGTTAACCAACCTGATCTTTTATATGCTGGAGCCCCAATCCGATGATGGACTGGTTACCTGGAATTTCTTTGATGAGTATTTCGAGAAGAATGGAGTAAATGAAAAGAATGTGATCTATCCGGTGTTTAAATATTATGAGGACTAGCTACTCCTATTCACATCATTTTCATTCAACATTTCTTCATACGGTCCGTCAAAAGGTTCCCAGAGTTCTATCTTATACCCGTTGGGATCCATGATCCAACCGAACTTGCCGTATTCAAAAGATTCCATCTCGCCAACAACTTCTACTCCTTCTTCTTTTAATACTTTGAGGAGCGCTTCCAGATCTTCCACCCGGTAGTTGATCATAGCGTCTTTCTTACTCGGGTTTGTGTAGGTCGTGTCATTCTTGAAAATACTCCATGCTGTATAGCCCATTTTCTCCTTGTCTTCAGCATGTCGCCAGATAAAAGTTCCACCCCATTGCCCGGATTTAATTCCAAGATGTTTTTCGTACCACTCATTTGTTGCTTTTGGATCTTCTGCTTTCAAGAAAACCCCGCCGATACCTGTCACTCTTTTTTTCATTGTTTTTTTACTTAAGTATTAAATTTTCAGTCATTCAGAACAAGCCTGTTCCGAATACCTTCGGAACGGCGCAGTGATGAATCTGCACTTCATTGGTTTAGCACTGTTTCTTTTTGTACAGACTCTTCGCTCCGCTCTGAGTGACGTAGTCTTGCTATCCTCACTCATTATGCTGATCAAACAAGATTTGATTCCCATCCGGATCTTCAATACAAAAATGACAAGGCCCTTTTTCCTCTTGTAAAGATTCCGATTCCATGAGAAACTTTACCTGGTCATCATCTTTAAGTTTCTTGTATTCAGAACGCGCATCCGTTGGGTTAAAGGTGATAATATTCTCATCAAACATACCTTGAAACAAACCGATCTTAGAATGCCCATTTTCCATGATTATCCAATTATGCTCAATCGGTCCGGTTCCTTCAACAGGAGTAAATCCGAGCTTTTCATAAAAAGCTTTCGATGCGTGAATGTCTTTTACAGCAAGTGAAAGAGAATGATTATTTGGGTTTACTGATTCTGTACTCATTAGAATTTGGGTTTAGTTTTTGTCCAGACCCATTCCATAGATTTTTCACCACTTTCATCTTCAATGCGAGCGGTAAGCGTGTCTCCGGATCTGGAGTAGATTATTCGTTGAGGAAAGTCGTGATCAAGATTTTCGAAGACAACCTTTTGGTCTATGTTTTCTATCATTGTAAAAGTGGTTCCGAGTTTTCCACCAGGACTGGCGACATAAACAATTCCTTCCCTGGTTCTCATTATTCTGAGGTACTCGAAAGAAGAACGTCCGTTTTCATTTACATCTCGGTGAACACCAAGCATCATATATCCTGCGCCATTGGTCCATAGTTCTTCGATGGTTGTTCCGTCTTCGGTAGAAGTCCAATATCCTGTTAACCAGGCTAATTCTGGTAGTGCTGGATCGGGAGCTTGTGCGTTTAACGAAATGCTAACAAACAGGAGAATTGAAAGAGGAGCTATTTTTTTAATCATGCTATTATCGCTTTACTGCAGATTCATATTTATCGATCCAATCCTGAACCGACATCTTTTGCACTAATTCTGCAATTAATTCATAAGGAATTTGATCCGGTTTTTTGAAACGGATACAGCTCTTTCCCATATCAAGTTTCGTTTTTACATACTTTGGATATTCTGAAGTAAACCAATTCAGAAGTTTTTCATCGGAATAAATACCCATATGATATAGCCCGATAAAATTCTTTTGCGAAGCGATACTTAAGAATGGAAGTGGCAATTCCGGAGAACAATGATAGCCGTCCGGATAAATGGAATGAGGAACTACATAGCCGATCATTCCATAACTCATGGTTTCCTCAAAGCCTTCGGGAAGATTATCATTTATGGTTTTACGGAGTTTTTTCATCGCCGAAACCCGTTCTTCAGGAAGTTCTGCGATGTATTCGTCTGGGGAAGATGCTTTGCTTTGCATGATAAAATACTTTTAAGCGTTTGTTTCTTCTTTTTGGGAAGAGAGGAAATTTTGATTTCTAAAAAATGCTGCACTGATCAGTGATAGTAGTAATCCAACCGGGAATATTTCAGTAAATGTAAGAGGAAGTCTGTACCAGAGATTATCGTATTTCTTTTTCATTTCTTCCATTTGCTCAATAGTTGCTTCCAGTTCTTGAGCTGATGCTCCTGACTCTCTGGCACTACTAATAATAGAATCGGTGTATTCACTAATGAATTCATAATCTGTCAGATAAAGATTGATTTCCCAAACAATGACGTACACAATGCCAGCCATCAACGAAATTCCCAATCCTATTTTTAAAGCAGTACCGAATTTTATAATGCCACCCAAATCTTCATCTCTGTATTTCTTGGTTGCTACAAAGATCATCGAAAAACCGATAAGCATGATGGAATAGCCAAGCGCTTCTGAAGCGAAGAAAGCGTTGCCACCATATTTGGCTACATAGATTCCCAAAGTCATGCTAAGAATGATGACTGCTCCGGTGATGGAACCATAAACAAGAATGATTTTTTTCATAGTGTGATTAATTGGAGTTAATGTACACCAAAAGAGTAAGCAATTAACAGAAATCAGGCGTCACCCGAAAGTATGATTTTGCAAAAATCGTAGGAATGGGTGAGTTATCTATCGTCATCCTGAACTTGTTTCAGGATCTTATGGTGGGGCTTGAAATCCTTTTCAAGCAATTTCAGATACAGAAACCTCACAAAGATTCCGATCCGTCATCTGGTGGACGGAATGACCCAAAACCCGAAATCACTCAATAAGATTCAACGACTTCGCTTTTTCTACCGCTTGGGTTCTGCGCTTTACATCCAGTTTTTCGTAGAGATGAGACAGATGGGTTTTGGTTGTGTTTACAGAGACAAAGAGCTTGTCAGAGATCTGTTTATTGGATAATCCCTGAGCAACCAATTCTAATACTTCCAGTTCCCGCTCGCTGATCTTCAAATACCGGATGGCTTTTTCATTTTGCTCAAAAGGAGGAGATTCTATTTTGGTTTGATTGGTCAGCTTTTTCCCAGCCCACAATCCAAGTCCGGTAAAAATAAGGGCAATAAAGAAAACGAAAACTTCGGTAGACAGCTCATGCACAAAATACCGATACTCGAAATACTCCAACAAGAAAACGAGTACTGCTAGTGAAAGACCATATATGAGGATGGTTTTTTTCATGACTTAAAAACTAATTCGTAAAAACCCATCCCACAATCCCCTCCGGGGGAGGGGAAGCTTAGTTAATGTACTACCAAATCTGAAATACATTTTAAGTGGGTTTTTAAAGTTACTTCAATAACTCTTCCGGATTCAATCCTTTCAAATCATCCGTTACATATTTTCTTCCTTTTCGGATGAGTTCTCCATCCAAAAATACATCGGCACCAATGCAAACCAGATCCCAGTGAATGTTACTCGAATTTCCGTTTGGTGCGATCTCATAATCTTTCCCAAGTGTTAAATGATTGGAGCCATAGATCTTTTCATCGAACAGAATATCGTACATCGGCTTTTCGATCACAGGATTGGTTCCAAAGCTGAATTCCCCAAATCGACGAGCACCTTCATCGGTGTCTAAGATATCTTTCAACGCGTCATTGTTGGATGAATCAAAATCCACAACCACACCGTTTTCTACAACCAGCTTCACAAACTCAAAAGGTTTCCCCTGATATACCGATGGGGCGTACGTAATGTGACCATTTACAGAATCCAGGATCGGAGAAGTGAAGATCTCTCCATCAGGAATGTTGTGAGCACCAAAGCAAGGAACCCAATTCTGTCCTTTTACCGAAAACTTGATATCTGTTCCCTCGCCTTTCAAATGAATTTCATCAGTAGCGCGTAATCTTTTTTCCAACGGCTCCATAGCTGATTTCAGCTTGGCATAATCAACTAAACAAGCATCATAATAGAATTTGGTGAACTCACGGGTTGGCAGTTTGGCATTCATCGCAAAAGCTGGAGAAGGATAGCGCATGATGCACCACTTGGTGTTGTTCACTCTTTCATCAAAATGAACCGGCTTCAGAAAGTTTTCTGAATACGCTTTATTTGCTTCTTTACTTGCCTGAGAGTTCTCATAGATATTCTCAGAAGCACGAATTCCGATAAAAACATCCATCTGTTTCATAAGCGGAAGTTGATCCACAGAAGCCTGATTCTGCCAAAAACCAGTATCGCCTTTTTCAATCAACAAACGCTGCGTTTCTGTGTCTTCGATCTGGACAAAGGGATGCGAACCTTTATCACGGATCTGTTCCACCAAAGCTCTTAACAGATCAATTCCGTTTAAACCGATGAGTTGAACCATTACATTCTCACCTTTCTGAAGTTGAGTGCTGTGTTCAAGAATAAGTGTTGCGAGGTCCTGGTCTTTTTGTGAAATCAATGTGGGATTGGTTAGTTTTTAGTGCTCAGTTTTAAGTTTGCTAGTGGCAGAAGTTAAAACTATCAGCTCATAACTAAAAACTAAACACTAATCACCCAACACTATCTTTTCGTCACAAAGAGCAATTTCATCAGGATCATTGGAAGCCAGAAAGATCAGGCAACCTTTTTCTTTTTGTTCTTGAAGTATACGCTGAACCAAAGCATGTCCGCTTGAATCCAGATTGGAGCCGGGTTCATCCCAAAACAACACTTCAGGATCTCGGATCAGGGATGAAGCCAGTTTCACACGCTGTTGTTGTCCCGTAGAAAGTGATTTGTACAACTTGTCTTTAAGAGAATCGGTTTC
The DNA here is from genome assembly GCA_002364085.1 of Balneolaceae bacterium UBA3186. GTDB lineage: Bacteria > Bacteroidota > Rhodothermia > Balneolales > Balneolaceae > Balneola. The sequence continues at coordinate 157,282 of DEXK01000014.1, forward strand.
TGTTTTGCTGAGTAATTGCTGAATGTCCGTTTCGTTCAGATGTTGCTGACTTACTTCAGAAAGAAACTTCAGGTTTTCGAGAACAGTAAGCTCTTCATACAAAGAGATATACGGAGCAGCGTAGCCGATGTGATCTTTAAGTTCGGTTTGGGATAGCAGATCGCCGTTCAATTTCCACTCAATGGTTCCGGAGTTAGGTCTGAGTAATCCTGCCAGGCATTTCATCAAGGTAGATTTTCCACTTCCATTTGAGCCTGAAATGCCTAGTATCCCGGAATTATGCCCGAATTGAACATCCTCAAAAACCGTTTTCCGATTATATTTTTTGGTAAGACCTGTGACCGAAAGTGAAATCATACGCTAAAGGTAGAAAGTATAATGCAAAAATATACTATGATGGAAAGATTCGTGTTGTAATGCCACTTTCTAGGCTTTATTTTCGTTCACCAAAATCATCTTACTTCCATGCAAAAGGTCATTGACCAAATTACCGATAAATTTATAGGACAGATCGGAACAGAGCGTCCGTTTTACTCACCTCAACAGCTATTGAAGGCGGAAATACCTGTCTACATTGTAGAAAGAATTCGCCTTTTACTTGAAGACAAAGTGCTGTCAGATCTTAAAAAGACAGATTCTGTTTGGGTTGATACGGAAAATAAGTTGTTCGTTAGTGCTCAAAACGATTTTGAAAATGCGGCTATAAGCTGCTCCGTTATTCCGCACCAAAAGTTGTATGATATTCTGCATGCTACGGTTAGCGATATAGTTTCTGTTCTTGTTGAACCTCGAAAGAACATTGCTCCTTATATTTTTCGGGAAGAAACAGTGCTTTCGTTTGATGAAGTAAGTAAGCGTTGTGCCAGACTCATGGTTTACAAACATTTTGGAACCGCGATTCCTCTTTACATGAAGAAAAGAGAGCTGGATGAACTGACTATAGAACGCTGCCAAAGTCTGGTTTCAAATTTGGATGCACGGATCGTATCTGATTATACCGCTGAAAACTGGTCTCAAAAACTGGAAATGCTTTTTTCTCTTTGCGGAGGAAAACTCGCTCCGGAGCTTTTACAAAGATTCTTCAGAGATAAAGGTTTCGATAACACCGCTGAAATTTTTTCTTCTATTGACGTAGCAGTTACGCAAAGTACCTTCATTGAAATGCTTTCGACCGAGAACTTCAAAATGGAATTGATAAAAGAGCAGGAAAGTGAGACTAAGCCAGTATCGGAACCGGTAAAACCGGCTGAAGTCGCAGAAGAAGCAAAGGAAGAAATTCCTGAAGACGCAGAAAAAGAAGAAAATTTAGCAAGTTTGTTTCAGTCCGAAGCTGTGGAGCCGGATATCAACGAGATTCTTGGAGATATCGAACAGGAAGAAACTCTGGTATTTGACAGTGTGGATGATTCGGAATCTTTGAATAATATCTTCTTAAGTGAAGATGAAAATGATGATGCAGAAGAAGAGCATTCCGAGCCGGTCAGTAATCAAAAAGAAGACAAACAAGCGTTCAAATCAAACCTGACTTCTATTTTAGATCAGGCTAAGGATTCTTATGAAGGAGTAGTTCAGGGCGATGAAGAATTTGAAAGTGAATTGATAGAAGAAGACGATCTTATTCAGGATGCTTTCCAACCGGACGAAGAAACCAAAGATCCGATTTTGGAAGAACATATTGGTTCGGAAGACGATGACCGCTCAGAAGATGAAGAAGAAAAGCCAATGTGGGCTCAGTTTTTGAGTGAAGATCAGATGGAAGTGATGATGGCTTCACGGGAAAAAGAGGAAGAACCTGAATCTGAACCCACGTTCAATACACTGCTCGTTGAAGATGAAGACGATGAGATTTTTGTAGAAGAAGAGGCAGTTGAAGACAGTTCAGCCACTATGGAATTGAATGAGTATCTTATGGACAGCGAGGATCGTTGGGTAAGCGATGTATTTTCCGGAAAACAGAAAGCATACGACCGGGGAATCAATGAGCTGGGACAATTTGATAATTGGAACGAAGCCTCTGTATTTTTACAACAAGAAATTTTCAGCAAACAAAAAGTGGATATGTTCTCGGAAGAGGCCAGCGAATTTATTGATACGTTGCAATCCTATTTTAAAGAGTATAAATCCTGATTAACTAACTATGGAAAAGAACGAAAAAGTAGAACGTCTTGAAAAACTACGTGAGCAATCGAAACTGGGTGGTGGAAAAGCCCGCATCGAAAAGCAGCACGAGAAAGGAAAACTTACTGCCAGAGAACGCATCGACCTGCTTCTGGATAAAGGTTCGTTCGATGAAATAGATGCTTTTGTAACACACCGAAGTACCGCTTTTGGCCTGGATGAGCAGCAGTTTCTGGGCGACGGTGTAGTAACCGGTCACGGAAAGATCCACGGCAAGCCGGTGTATGTATTCAGTCAGGATTTTACGGTATTTGGTGGTTCTCTTTCCGAAACACATGCCGAGAAAATTTGCAAAGTGATGGACTTGGCACTCAAAAACGGCATTCCTGTAATTGGGTTGAATGATTCCGGTGGAGCAAGAATTCAGGAAGGCGTTTCTTCGCTTGGCGGTTATGCTGAAGTATTCTGGAGAAACAGTATGGCTTCCGGTGTGATTCCTCAGATCTCTGCGATCATGGGACCATGTGCAGGTGGTGCAGTTTACAGTCCGGCGCTTACGGATTTCATTTACATGGTAGAAAATACCAGTTATATGTTCGTGACGGGACCAAATGTGGTAAAAACCGTTACGCACGAAGAAGTGACTTCGGAAGAACTGGGTGGAGCAATGACGCACAACTCAAAATCAGGAGTAGCACATTTTGCAACTCCGAATGATGCGGTTTGTTTGCAGGATATCAGAACGTTGATGTCGTATATCCCGCAGAACTGTGAAGAAAAAGTGCCGATGATCGAATCCAAAGAACCGGATTCTGCAAAAGCCAAAGCACTTCATGATATTGTGCCGTTGAATCCGAACAAACCTTACGATATCAAAGATGTGATCGAAGGAATTGTTGATAAAGAGAGTTTCTACGAAGTGCACAAAGAATATGCTGAAAATATCGTAGTTGGATTTGCTCGTTTGGGTGGAAGAAGTATCGGAATTGTAGCGAATCAACCGCTGGCGATGGCTGGCGTGTTGGATATCAATTCTTCCAAAAAAGGAGCGCGATTTGTTCGTTTCTGTGATGCGTTCAATATTCCGTTGGTGGTGTTTGAAGATGTTCCGGGATTCTTACCGGGCACCGATCAGGAATGGGGCGGAATTATCAAAGACGGCGCAAAATTACTGTATGCGTTCTGTGAAGCTACGGTTCCGAAAATGACAGTAATTACCCGTAAAGCGTATGGCGGAGCGTATGATGTGATGAATTCCAAGCATATCCGAGCCGACTACAACGTGGCGTGGCCAACTTCTGAAATCGCGGTAATGGGAAGTAAAGGAGCGGTTGAGATCATTTTCCGAAGAGAAATTGCAAAAGCCGGCGATCCTGAAGCCAAGCAGAAAGAACTTGAAGCACAATATGCTGAAGAGTTTGCGCATCCGTATCGAGCAGCTGCCCGAGGATTTATTGATGATGTGATCAAGCCGGAAGAAACCCGAGCCAAACTGATCAAAGCTCTGGAAGTTTCGCAAAACAAAGTGGACACCGTGCCGAAGAAAAAGCATGATAATTTGCCGTTGTAGGTGAAAGGTGAAAGGTGAAAGGTGAAAGGGGCTTTCTTTGCCTGATGCTGAGCGATAAGGAAATTTTTTGTTCGGATAATGATATGTTATAGGGCTCAACTAATTCACAAAATTGAGACACATTCTAAAAATACTAAATACCAATTGGATTCACTTATTTGGCTTTTTAATAGCAGCTTATTTAGGTGGTATTTTCTTCAAGCTTATTGGAGTAGAGTCAGAACAAAATTGGTCTGAAGTATTTTTCGATAATATTTTACTCATACCCTTTTCTATTTTAATCTATGGAATTCCAATTTTGATTGGGTTTTATTTGATAATCATCATATTGGATTTTTTAATCTTTTATTTCACGGGCATAAATACAACAAAAGTGGTACTTATTGAATGGATATTAATTGTTACACCATTCTTGTATTGGGCTTTCAAATATGAATTTTGGATCTGGTTGCCTTTATCACTTTCACTACTGATTACTCAAGTTCTTAGAGTAAAATGGATAAATAGATTTCGTGAAATAAAACCAAAGGTCGCCCTATAACAAGCGTTTCAAGTCGGACGCAGGTAGGGTTCGCAGTTAAGCTTGTACCCAATAAAAATATTCAGTTACTTCAATAAAAACCGAGAACCTGCGCCGCTTAAACGCAGGGTCGTTATGTACCTAAATTTCTAAAAAATGAGTGAGATTAAAGAAGTAGATCCAGAATTTTTGAAGAAGGAAGGAATGCTACCAGCGATACTGAAGGAGCTAAACCATTACAAGAATAATCATCGCTTACTTCTTGTGGTATCTTGTACTTTTTCAGAATTAATGGTTTCTACTTTAATTGAAGCGTATTGTAGAAATGGAAAAAATATTAACAAGAACACAAGAGATTTTCCATTTTCTGTAAGATTAACACTTTTATATGAAATGAAAATTCTCAATGAGGCAGAATTCAAATCTCTTAATTGGTTAAGAAAAAAGAGAAACGATGCGGCTCATAAACCTGATTTTAAATTCACTAACCAACACTTGCCAAGTTGGGTTGATGAAAATCATTCTAACCCAGATAAATTATTTAGTTTGTGCATTAATATAATTGGCGTGTTCTGGAATCGTCATGTTCAGCTATTTAAAGAAAAATTACCCGTAGATAGTTAAGCCGAAGAAGAAGAATGATAATTTGCCATTTTAACCTCTTTCCCAAGCTCCTGATTGGGAGAAACGAACGGAGCTCCTGCTCCACACAAGTATTTTTTTATTCATATTCAGACATTCTCAAAATTTATTAAATGAATAAAAACATCTTATTTATTTGTAGTCAGAATAAACTTCGTAGTCCAACTGCTGAACAAGTTTATGCCAGTAGAGATGACTTGACGGTATCTTCTGCAGGGCTTAATAATAGCGCTAAAAATCGTGTGTCAGGAGAGCTGCTTGAATGGGCGGATATAATATTTGTGATGGAAAAAAATCATATCAACAGACTGCGCAAGAATTTCAGAGAATATTTAAAAGACCAAAAGATCATTTGTTTAGATATCCCGGATATTTATGAATACATGGAGCCGGCTTTAGTCGAAGTACTTCAAGCTAAACTGCCCAGATATCTGGGGTTTCCATGATCATAACCTACCGCAAGCCTCATACCGTTTGTTTGCGGTAAAGTAGACCTTAGTCTAAACTAGCAAAAAGTAATTTCTCGCAAGGCAATTGATTTCATAATCCGTAGGGACAATTCATGAATTGCCCCTACGGATAGAGCACACTGATCCGGAGTTTTTAAAACTAGCATTTTTACGAAGTTTCAGCGATGTTAACTGAACGGATAACGTAAATACTTGTTCGGTTTAATATCTATATAGTCTAACAACTTGAGAAAACTACTCTTTTCCTTTTTTGTCATTTTCTACATCGGAATTACCAATTCTTATGCGTGTTCATGCTCAGGAACTAGTTTTAAAAGCGCGTTGAGTTCAATAAAATCCGATACAAATAACATTCTGGTAGTTGCTGTGATTTCAGAATTCTATAAAGGCACTTATTTTGAAATGGAAGATGTGGAACTAGTGAAATTTAAAATTATCAAAGATTATTTGAATAGTTCTGAAGGTGAAAATGTTTCATTAGTTGATGGTACTGAATCTGCCTGCATTCGTGAATTTAGAAGATATAATTATTCTGTAGGTGATAGGTTCTTCTTGTTGGCAACTGAGTTGCAAGACGAGGATGGAACTAAAGCTGGCGCTTATGTTGCAGGCTTCTGTGTTGAAAGCGTCCTGAAAATCAATAAAGAAACAAATACTGTGAAGGGATTTATAAAACAGATTGATTATTGGATAAATTTGATCTTCCCTGATTATATGAGAGAATTTGAAGTTCAAGAATTGGAAAAACTCATTGAAAAAGAGATAACATAAGTATCCAGAAACCTTTTATAACGATACCGACATTAATCTAGTTAATGAAACTCTATCCAATCTTATTCTTTTTTCTTTCAATTCTGTTCCTCCGGAATTGTGAAGAATCAAAACTTAATATCCCTCAGGAGGAGTATCAGGTATATACTTGGAAACAGATTACAACTTCTCCAGAAGTTCTTGGGAAAAAAGACACAACAGTTATCTCAGACACTTTAATAAATGGGATTCCAATTAATTTAGATTCTCTTTCATTAAGAGCAGAATTATATTTAAAGCCCAATGAATTAAACAGAATTGTAGAGTCTGTAGATACTGTTTATGTCGATTCTATTGGTAAATATATAACCTACTCGAATCAAGTATCTACATTGTGGTTTCAAGATGATGTGGGCTTTATCCTTTCGTTTTACTTTCATCTTAAACAAGGTTCACCTTGGTCATACCAATTAGTTGAGATTCGAAATATCGATAAAGAAGGTACAGAAATACTGAGTTATGAGCCTTTAATAGATTCTATTCAATCTTTTCGATATCAGAAACTAAACGAGCTTGAAAAGTAAGTGTGTAGACTGTAGTCCAAGCGACTAAAAAAGTAATTTCTCGCAAGGAATTGATTTCATATTCCGTAGGGGCAATTCATGAATTGCCCCTACGGATAGAGCGCACTGATCCGGAGTTTTTAGAACTAGCATTTTTACGAAGTTTCAACGATGTTAACTGAACGGATGAGGGAATTCTTGTTCGGGTAATGATATGTTATACTGAAATCTAAATTCATAGATGTACTTAAAACCAACACTTTTTTTAATCTTCCTCTTCTCGAGCTCATATGCTTCTGCTCAACAAATAACAGCATCTCCTGAAATTAGAGAGATTAAATCTTTTGGACATTGGGGAACAGACGATTATGAAGGAAATTATCGTATCGTGATAATAAATAAAGGTTTTGAACATGTTTCAAGAAATGTTTATATAGAATGGATTAGTTCAGATAACGAGACCTACAAAACTGTTAAATCTATATTAGTTTCAGAAGTAAGTGGGTTTTATTCCGTTAGAATCAAAAAAGTTGATTCAAACAAAGCAGTCCTATACTTGGTCGACAGTCATTCTTTTGAAAAAAGTGAAGTTGAGATTGAACCAACCGAGCTAGGAAAATATAAAGCAAATTCTATATCGTCATGTGGATTTTAAATAATGTCTATAAGATTAACTAAAGAGGATTCGCTGTTTATTCTTAGCCAGGTAGAGATGCCAGAAGGTTTGAGAATAAAGCTTAAAAAGAATGAGGCTTTAAATGAAGACGAGGCTGATGATCTCAGAGAACTTTGTGCCGACAAACTTCCTCTTGTTGGTTTCAACTCAGATTATTCTGTCAATTGGAAAGGAAAGCGATTGGAGGGCCTAATTGACAAGCTTTTTATTGGATAGCGATGGCTTTTACAAACGTTTTAACCCGAGCTTAAACATAGTATCGATATTGGGTTAATATTATCGCTGAATTCATAGCTATCAATAATTGTAAACATGAGCAAACTTGAATTTGTAAGTGGGATAATATTAATAGATTTGGTGTTACGGCGTTTTTAGAAAGCACTAGAGAAAGAACCATGAGAAAAATACCATATATCAGCATTTTTATACTACTAATTAGTAGTTCTTTAGCATTCGGACAAGAGACTGATCGGTTGAGGATGACTGAAGATCAAGCAAAGACAATTCTAGCCAAAACTCTTTCAGACTCTACTCTTCATAACGTGATTGGTAAGAAACGGATCATCAAAGAAGAAGAAAAAGCAGTACAATTCGCAGAAATGGTTTTATTTAACTTTTATGACAAAGAGAAAATTCAAACTCAACAACCTTACGACATATTTGAAATTGATGGATATTGGATAATTAGCGGAACATTGCCAAAGAAAATGAGAGGTGGGACTTTTATGATAATAATCGATTCACGCAATTACCAAGTAATTAAATTGACTCATGGAAGATAAAAAAAGACACCAACCCAACGTAAGTATCGTATGCGCGGGATAAAGTAGAACCCTGCCCAAGCGAGTAAAAAAGTAATTTCTCGCAAGGAATTGATTTCATAATCCGTAGGGACAATTCATGA
>DEXK01000014.1:165515-201439 GCA_002364085.1 Balneolaceae bacterium UBA3186
TCATGAATTGTCCCTACGGATTAAATGTCCCATTCTTACGCTTGAATGAGAACGGTATTTCTATTTGAAGAGATAATTCATATCGTCTGAAATGTTCAGAAGAAAGAAGGCAGAAACTACCTACGAATTATTAGTTGACGGGAATAAAATTCAGGTCACCCGAAAGCGGATCAAGACCCTTAGATTGAAAGTGAATACCGCCACTAAAAAGATCAGGGTTTCTTGTCCATACAGAGTTTCCGAACAAGAGCTCATCGATTTTGTTCAATCCAAAAGAAGCTGGATCGAAAAACATCTCTCTAAAAAGATTCCTCCTGCCAAAAAAGAACTTCCCATTAATTATGTAGAAGGAGATCGAATACCTTTCCGGGGAGAGGAGTATATACTTCATCTCAGAACCGGTGCTAAAAAGACTTCAGTGAGGATTGAGGTAAAGGCAATGATTCTTGCTTCAAAGTCAGAACTGAACAAAGAAAAAAAAGAAAAGGCAATTCATGAATTTTATCGCACGCACCTGAAAAATGAGATACCTAAGCTCATCGAAAAATGGGAACCGATCATGAAGGTCTCGGTGAATGAGTTCGGGGTTAAAAAAATGAAAACCAGATGGGGGACTTGTAATATCAGAGATAAACGAATCTGGTTGAGTTTAGAACTGGCTAAAAAATCACCCGAGTTATTGGAATATGTGGTAGTTCACGAGTTGGTACACCTTCATGAACGCTTGCACAATCAGCGTTTCAAAAATTTTATGACTCGGTTTCTGCCAAACTGGAAAGAACTGCAGAAGCAGTTGAATGGAAGGATTGATTGACCGGGTTAGGACTTAAGACGGATAAGTTAGCATGATAAGGATGCGTCTGCGATGTCGGAATCTGGATCGTTATCAAGAGTGCAGTCTTCATATAAATTCAGATCTCGGGCATACGCCGCGAGATGATCGAATTCTTTTTTAACAACCCTTCACTCGAGGGAGTGCGGTTTTTGGCTTGCCAAAAAAATGGAGCATGTCGGGCTTGGATTTGCAAACGCCCAAATACAAATTTTAAACACATTAGAACTCATATTTAATTATTCTAAGCCACTAACTATCAGAAATCAATCAGATTAAGATGAAACGATTTACTTCCTTACTTACCCTTGTGTTGATAATCAGCGCAACATCACTTTTTGCCCAAAGATCAGATAAAGACTCCCGTTACGATATTGCCTGGAATAGCCTTGAATTCAGAAGCATTGGACCGGCTTTTACTTCCGGAAGGATCTCAGATTTTGCTGTAAATCCTGACAACCACAGTGAGTTTTATATTGCAACGGCATCAGGTGGAGTTTGGAAAACGGAGAATGGCGGTATTAGTCTTAAGCCGGTTTTTGATAACGAAGGCTCTTACTCCATCGGTTTTGTAGCGATGGATCCAAACAATCACAATGTAGTTTGGGTTGGAACGGGAGAAAATAACAATCAGCGAAGTGTTGCTTACGGCGATGGAGTATACAAATCTATTGATGGAGGCAAAAGCTGGAAACACATGGGATTGAAGAATTCTGAGCATATCGGAATGATAGAAATTGATCCCAGAGATTCGGATGTGGTTTATGTAGCAGCAACGGGACCGCTTTGGAGTTCCGGCGGAGATCGTGGGCTGTACAAAACTACGGATGGTGGCGAGAATTGGGAGAAAGTATTGGAGATCAGCGAGCACACAGGAGTAAATGAAGTTCATATGGATCCGAGAAATCCCGATGTATTGTATGCAACGGCTCACCAGAGAAGAAGAAGGGTATTTACTTATATCAGTGGAGGACCTGAATCTGCAGTTTATAAATCAACGGATGCCGGAAAAACATGGAAGAAAACCATGAGAGGAATGCCAAGCGGAGACATCGGAAGAATCGGAATGGATATCTCACCGGCCAACCCAGATGTGATTTACGCTTCTGTTGAGGCGGAATCAGGAAAAAGTGGGTTTTATCGTTCTGATGACAGAGGAGAATCGTGGGAAAAGCAGAGTAATTATTCATCAAGCGGAAATTATTATCAGGAAGTGATTGCGGATCCTGTGGATGTAGATCTGGTGTATGTAATGAACACATATTCCGGCGTCTCTGAAGATGGTGGAAAGACGTTCAACAACGTAGGCGAGAAGAATAAGCATATTGATAATCACGCTTTATGGATCAATCCTGATAATCCGAATCACTTGTTAAACGGGAATGATGGTGGAGTGTATGAGTCGTTTGATAGAGGTAAAACATGGAGATTTTTTACTAATCTTCCGGTAACACAATTCTATAAAGTAGCCGCTGATAATGCAGAGCCATTTTATAATATCTATGGTGGAACTCAGGATAATTTCACTTTGGGCGGGCCTTCCCGAACAAACGCTACAACCGGAATCAACGATGACGAATGGTTTGTAACCGTACTTGGTGATGGATTTGAACCGCATGTTGATCCAACCAATCCGAATATTGTGTATGCACAATCGCAGTATGGTGGATTAGCACGGTTTGACAAGCAAAGTGGTGAACAGCAGAATATCAGGCCGCAAGCTCCTGATGCTGATTATGATTATAACTGGAACTGGGATTCTCCTTTTTTTATAAGTACTCATGATAATAAGAGACTTTATTTTGCATCCGATCGTGTTCTCAGAAGTGATGATATGGGACAAAATTGGAGAGAAGTTAGTGGTGACCTTACGCGCCAACTGGATCGAAATACATTCGAAGTGATGGATAAAGTGTGGCCGATGGACGCTATCGCGAAAAATGCTTCTACTTCAGTGTATGGAAGTATTGTTGCACTTGCAGAATCTCCTCTGGATGAAAACCTATTGTACGCCGGAACAGATGACGGATTGGTTCATGTATCAGAAGATGGTGGCGAAACCTGGATGAAATACGATAAATTTCCGGGAGTGCCTGATATGGTGTATGTAAATGAGTTGATCGCATCAGAGCACGACAGAAATACCGTTTATGTAGCATTTAATAATCACAAGAACGGCGATTTTAAGCCGTACATTTTAAAAAGTACAAACTTAGGTAAGTCGTGGAAATCAATAGCGAATAATCTGCCGGAAAGAGGTTCAGTGTATTCTATTGCAGAAGATTTTGAAACAGGGAATCTGTTATTCGTTGGAACAGAATTCAGCTTGTTTGCTTCTATTGATGGAGGGGCATACTGGAAAGAGCTGAACAAAGGATTACCTACCATCGCTGTTCGTGATATTGATATTCAGAAAAGGGAGAATGATCTGGTTTTGGGAACTTTCGGTCGTAGTTTTTACGTGATGGATGATTATTCTGCTCTTCAGGAATTATCAAAAGAAGTTGCAGACAAAGAAGCTCATTTATTTTCTACAAGATATGCTTATCAATACCAGCCGTACAGCAGAATTGCAGCAAGTAATACCATCAGTTGGTTGGGACCAAAAGGATTTCAGGGCGAGGATTATTTTTTGGGTGAAAACCCTGAGTTCGGAGCGGCATTTACTTATTACTTGAAAGACGGATACAAAACTAAAAAAGCTATTCGTGAAGCAGAAGAAGCCAAGAAACGAAAAGACGGAGAGACAGTTTATTATCCAGCCTACGAACAGTTGAAGGCGGAAGAAGAGGAAGAGGCACCATTCCTGATCTTTACAGTTAAGGATGCCAATGGAGAAGTAGTTCGCGAATTAAAAACCTCTCCAAGAAAAGGGATCAATAGAATTTACTGGGACCTGACATATCCACAGATCACAAGATTAAATACCAGAGATGCTGATCAGTCTAAAGATTTTAGTTCAGGTTTGATGGTTCTTCCTGGAATGTATACTGTTGAGTTATCAAAAAGCATTGATGGAGAAGTTACTCTGCTTACCGAAGCACAGAGCTTTGAAGTAAGACCACTGGGCAATGTAACTTTACCGGCAGAAGATCCTGAAGCAATGTTGGCTTTTCATAAGCAACTAAATCAGCTTTCAAAAGCAGCGAACAGCGCAAGAAACGCGGCTGGAGAAGCTCAGGAACGACTTCAATATTACAAAGGTGCATTAAAAGCTCTTGGTAGTGATGCACCATCCGGCTTAGCTTCAGATATTGAACAGTTGGAAGAAAAAATGGACGAAATTAATATGATCATGTTTGGTGATCGACTAGCGGGACGCTTGGAAATTCAACGAGCTCCATCGTTAAATTCCAGAATAAATAATGCGATTGGTGCCGGAACTTCTTCAACCTCTGATCCAACTGGAACGTCAAAACGGGTTGCTGAAATTGCTAAGAAACAGTTGAAACCTGTAATTGAAATGCTAAAAGAGATCATGAATACAGATATTCCTGAAATCGATAGTAAACTTAAGGGAACAGATGCACCTTGGACGCCGGGAAGAGTGTTGGAGATTGATTGGTAATTGATCATTTTCAATATATAGGGACGTAGAATTTTACGTCCCTATATATAAAATCAAACAAAGAAAAATACCAGCGCTGAATACATCACAATAGCTAAACTGCCGGCAACCATTGCCAGTGGAAACTGTGTTTTCACATGATCCATAAGATCGCAACCGGTAGCTAAAGAAGACAAAATGGTTGTATCTGAAATAGGGGAACATTGATCACCAAAAACGGAACCACCGATCACCGCTGAAAAGCATAATGTCAGGAAAAAAGGATCGGGAACTATTGCCCAAGCCAATGGGATAGCGACAGGGAATACCACCGCATAGGTTCCCCAAGAAGTACCGGTAGAGAAGGCGATGATCATGCAAAAAACCATCAATAAACCAGGAAGAACTACAGGATTAATAATTCCGCCCACAATATCAACCACATAAGCGGCTGTACCAACGGCATCAGCTACTTCTTTAAGTGTAACGGCAAAAGCCAGAATAATGGCACCAATGGTTACACCTTTACAGCCATCTACAAATCCGTCGATGGCATCTTGTAATTTCATCCCTTTGGCAACCGCTATTCCGATTCCGGCTAAAACAGCTAAAACAAATGCTTCGGCAATTAATAAAATAGAATCGTCACCTTTATCCTGAACGAAAAAAGTATAGAAGAAAGGGATAATAGCAACACCAAGTAATGTTCCGATCGGACCGAAGAAATCGATCAATCCGGGTTTATAGCCCTCCGGAATTTTTTGTTCAGTAAGTTCATCCGCAGCCATTGGTGTAGCTCCGTCTCTGTCTAATTTGCCTTCTTCTCGGGAACGACGAATAGCTTCCCGCATTTGCTTACCGGGAATCCAAGGAAGTTTTTCCCATGCAAAAAGGAACGTTAGAATAATGGAAAAAATGGCATAGAAATTAAAAGGAAGAGCTGTTAAGAAAAAATTGATCCCATCCTGAGTAGTTTCGAAAAGAGCATTGGTACCGATCACCAAACCTGCTACATAAATAGGCCATACATTAAATGGAATCAGCGTTGCAATAGGTGAAGCGGTTGAATCGACTACATAAGAAAGTTCTTCATGAGAAACTTTGTGTTTGTCGGCGATTGGGCGAACAGTAGCTCCGGTAAGAATAGTACTTATCGTTCCGCCCTGATGGAAAACTATTCCCATAAACCAAGTAAACAGTTTAGCAGAAACAGGACCTTTTACCATTTTCTCACTTGCCCATCGTGCAAATTTTTCGGCGCCACCTGTCCTTGTCCAAATACCGATCAATCCTCCTAATGCCCAGAGATAAACCAGAAGAATAAGGGCAAAACTCTCTGTTCCAATAGATGGAATCAGAAATTCTTGAACAACATTGATTTTATTAGAGATTACAGCCCCCAGACAAATCCCCATGAACAAAGAGCTGGCAACTTCTCCGGTATAAAAAGCAAGAAAGATGGCAAGCAACGGGGGCGTGATCGACCAAAAACCAAAATGACCGTTTTCCTGAACAAATCCGTCTGAAAAATAGATCGCAATAACAGAGATAATAAATGTGAGAATAGCTCCCTGAATAATTTTTTTTCTGATGGCGGGATCGGCGAATTTTTCTTTAATGCTCACAATATCTGATTATTTACTGGGATTGAATACGAGCTAAATAAAAGACATTCTCTGTAAAAGAGCCAAAAGTATATTATTTGGTTATTGGTTATTGGTTATTGGTTATTCATCATGCTCGTTCCGCCAACTCCAGCCATCTAAACTCTTTTTCTTCCAATTCTTCCTTTAAAGCACTGAATGTTTCGGAAAGCTCCTGAAGTTTTTCATAATCCAGGTCAGAGTTGCTCATCTGGATGTGAATTGCAGATTTTTTCTTTTCAAGCTCTTCGATCTCTTTTTCCAGCTTTTGATATTCTTTTCGCTCATTAAAACTGAGTTTTTCGGAATCAGAGTTTGACGGTTTGGGATGGTCTGACTTCTTCTTTTCTGAGGAATTGTTTTTTTCCCCACTTTCTTGTTCAGTTTTTAAAGCTCTGTATTCAGAATAAGTGCCGTTGAAATCGTTTACTACTCCATTTCCTTCAAACACAAAATAATGTTCTACTAAGTTATCCATGAAATAGCGATCATGAGATACAATGATCAGGCAACCACCAAAGTTGGAAAGAAATCCTTCCAGTTTTTCTAAAGTGATAAGATCAAGATCATTTGTAGGCTCATCAAGGATCAGAAAGTTTGGGTTTTTGATCAGCACCATCATCAATCCAAGACGACGTTTTTCTCCACCACTTAGTTTTGAAACAGGAGTGTATTGCATCTTGGAATCGAACATAAAATGCTCCAGGAACTGAGAAACAGAAATGGTATCGCCGTTTGCCAGCACGATTACTTCCGCAATCTCTTTGATGACATCGATCACTCTTTCTTTTTCTTTGATCTCTATACCGGATTGTTTGTAATGTCCGTAAACGATGGTTTGACCCGAATTTACTTCTCCTGAATCAATGGGTTCTTCTCCGGTAATGATCTTCAGGAAAGTACTTTTACCAACTCCGTTCTTTCCAATGATCCCAATTCGTTCTCCCTTGTTGAAAGAATATTCGAAGTCTTTCAGAATAACAAGATCATCAAAGCTTTTGCTTACATTTTTGAGTTCCAGAACTTGTCCGCCAATGCGGGACATATCTACTTCCAGCTTTACTTCTTGCTTTACTTTTCCTGATTTTGCTTTCTTTTCTGTTTGGTAAAAAGCATCTATTCTGGATTTAGATTTTGTAGTACGGGCTTTTGGCTGGCGACGCATCCACTCTTGCTCTTTCTTCATCAACTTGCCGGCTTTGGCAATTTCCGTAGCGTAAACCTCTTCACGTTCGGCCTTCTTTTGGAGGAAATACTCGTAATTCCCTTTGTGGTGATAAAGTTGACCATCTTCGATTTCTAAGATGTGATTACAAACCCTGTCCAGAAAATATCTGTCGTGAGTTACCATCAATAGAGTCATGGTGCTTTTGGTAAGGTAAGCTTCCAGCCACTCGATCATTTCAACATCCAAGTGATTGGTTGGCTCATCCAGGATCAAGAGGTCAGGATCATCTAATAATGCAAATGCCAGAGCTACCCGTTTTCTTTGCCCACCAGACAGAGATGAAATGGATTGATCCAGATCATGAATATTTAATACGCTTAAAATTTGATGCAGTCGTTGTTCATAATCCCAGGCATTTGCAGCATCCATTTTTGCGAGTGCTTTATCAAATGCTTCCTGAGTTTTCTCATTGTAATCTTCAGCTTGTGCTGCTACGGCTTTTTCGTATTGCTGAACAACTTTCACCATTTCATTTTCGCCATGCGAGATGAATTGGTTGATGGTCATGGAATCGTCAAGTTCAGGTTCTTGCTCGAGAATAGCTACTTTGACTCCATTTCGGATCATGACTTCCCCTGAGTCAGGTGTTTCTTTCCCAGCTAATATTTTTAACAAAGTTGACTTACCAACACCATTTTGGGCAATTAGCGCAGTTTTGTCTCCTTTTGAGATTCCAAAAGTGAGGTCCTCGAATAAAAGTTTAAGCCCGTATTTTTTACCTAGGTTTTCTGTGGAAAGGTACGTCATGTATGATTTGAAATAGTAGTCTTGATGAAGTAGGTAATATACAGCTATTATTAATGCATTCGTGAGCTTAGTTCAGATTTAATTAATGAAATGAATTAATGGGTTTGAATGATCAATTCTAAGTCCTCAAAGTTTGTGCAAAGCCTCACCAAAGTGCCGGATTTTGAATAATTGAATAAAATTATTTTATTTGGTGAAAAATCAGGTTAAGTAGGTTTAAAAATAATAGAGGGTAATATGGGGTCTAAGCTAGTCGTACTAACAGCATTTTTTTTATTCATTTCAACACGGATACAAGCACAGATCATATATCCTGATAGTGCTACTGTTCAGCTCGGTACGGATGAATTATTTTGGGATTTTGATACCAGGAAAACAGATGTAACCCCTAATGTTTCTTATGGACCTGATGGAGGTGTTACTGTTTTTTCAAGAAACGACAGTGTATTTATGAGATTCGGCGCACCGGAATACACGATCGTATATAAAGCTAAAACTTTAAATGATCTGAAGGGAGGCGGGAATTATGAAGTGGTATCAGCAGGAGAAACGGCAGGCAATTATCCCGGGAGTAATGATCCGAATCCAGGAAATTTTGATTATAAGATATGGCCATCAGCTAATGGGAACACAGGTGCAAATAGCTTTTTAGGTAATGATGGGAACTTATATCGTGTACAGTACCAAGAATTTCTAGGCTGGGAAATCGACAGTTTAGTAACAAACAATATCTGTCCTGATCCTAATGTAGTAACATCATTGGAAGGTGGACTTGAAAAATGCTGGTATAACGGATTTGTACTTACTAAATCTACAGATGGCGGAGATACATGGGCATTAGCGAGTTCAGATCAGGACAATTATGTAGTAGCATCCAGCCCTTATAAGCTTCAGGAACAAAACAATACTACCAGACATGGAGTTTTTCCATGGAATAATGCAGATTCTTTTTCGCGCGTTTTCAAAGTGGGAAGTTATTATTATTTCCCGGTGCAGTTTTGGACTCAAGACGGGCAAATAAGTACGATAATGAGAACGGATGATATTTCTAACGCTTCAAGTTGGAGATATTGGGATGGAAGTGATTTTACAATTCCCAATGTAAACCCATATTACGATGTAATTACCGATCCCGAATCACATCTTCCTCCACCCATCGAGAATAGCGGATACCTACATTTTAATGATGCAAAGGCAACTGTAGAAGGTATTACCTATAGCAGCTATTTCGGAAAATATATTCGAACTCAAATAAGAGCATACAATAGTAACCCGGAGATTATTCCAGGTGTATATTTTCATCTTTCTGATGATGGTTTTAATTGGTCGGGTCCTCAATTATTATATAGACTATCAAATGCAAGTGAGCTGAATAATGGAGTAGAGTTAGGTGGTAGATCAGAAAATTTTGCTTATCCGGTATTAGTAGATCAAACAAACCCGGGATCAGATACTCTAGGGCAATCTGCATGGTTATTTTATGTGACTTTTAACCCCGCAAATACAGGTAATGCTGATAGAAATATTCGAAGGGTTCAAGTTGATTTTGCGACCCACTCGGTTACCGGATTTACTGTAACTCATACAAATCTAAACCTTCCTGAAGATGCAAATCCCGGTGATGGATATTGTGACAATGGTTATGGCAGATGCTCTGTAATCACAGCTATTAACGAGTCCAATCAAAGACCACCATGGGTAGCTGC
Source organism: Balneolaceae bacterium UBA3186 (assembly GCA_002364085.1). Classification (GTDB taxonomy): domain Bacteria; phylum Bacteroidota; class Rhodothermia; order Balneolales; family Balneolaceae; genus Balneola. The sequence continues at coordinate 175,219 of DEXK01000014.1, forward strand.
ATCAGAAGAATTAGTTATAGAATTCGGGAACTCATTAAGTGGTGTGATTACAGAAGATTATGCTTCTACAGTTACAAAGAAAATTGTTATAGATGGAACTACGCACTCTTCCTACGTTGCAAATACTAATGCCCCCACTGAAGGCTGGAATGCGACTTTACCGTTTGAAATAGAAAGTGGGTTAAACTTTCAAGGTTCCGGACACTTAGTGAAAGGAGTTCATATTTCAAGCATTTCAGTAGGAAGTGAAAGCGATACTTCTGCAGTCAGAATTATAGGATCAAGGATCGATACACTGAATTTATATGGTACAACTGAAACACCATCAGTAATAGGTGGTCAGTTATCATCCGAAGCAAATTTATTGGGATCAGTCACCATGTTTGGTAACGCTGACACTCTTACCGGAAATCTAATTGGAATGGATGGAACCGGATCTGCGATAATAGATCCCGGAGTCGCTTTTATAACGATTCAAAATGCAGGAAATGTTATAAGCAATAATGTAATGGGAAATACAAATTATCGTGGAATTAACATATCTAATGGTGATGGAAACCTTATTACAAATAATGTAATTGGTTTTGCACCTTGGGATGGTAGCGACAAAGGTACAGGCGGAGCAGGGATTTCTGTTGGTTCTTCAAACAACACTATTTCAGGAAATGTGATTGGCTTTACAAAAGGCGAAGCAGCAATCTATATGGATAATCAATCCGGGAATACGATTGCAGGAAATTATATCGGAGTTGATCAATCAGGAAACGATAGAGGAAATTCGGTTGCCGGAATTTGGTTGGCTGGAGGTTCCTCAAATAATATCATAGGAACAAGTGATGGTAGTAGCCCTAATACTATTGCCAATAATACCGGCGCTGGTGTAGACTTTAATGTCGCCACAGGTTCAGGGAACACGGTTACAGGAAACTTGATATTCAACAATGAAGGTGGGGCCATAGCTAATTATTCTCACATTCAAATTGCAGAACCTCCCAAAGTGTATTCCGTATTTAAAAATTCTAGTGCAGACTCTTTATTTCTTTACTTCACAGATATAGATACGCTTATTGAAAATGGCAACAACCGGGTAGAATTATTTCTGACGTCAGATTCCGCCTCAGAAGGACAAGGAAATGAATATTTAGGTGGCTTCGATATAGATATTCAAACATCCCCGGAAATGGAAATAGTGTTGCCGAATGGAATTGACTTCAGCACATATCCTAAGCTTTCACTTACAGTTACGGGATCTAATGGGAATACTAGTTATTATTCGACTCCAAGGAATGTACTTGACCCAACTCAAACTCCGATAGTATCATTTAGCAGAGATACTATTTCTACAATTCATAACGATCAGACTCGAATAGAAGGTGTAGAAGTGAAGTTATACAACACTGGGAATGAAAACCTGGATTGGTTTTTTGATAATGAACAAGCCTGGGCCTTTACTGAGCCAAATAATGGGATTTTAGCTGCCGGTGACTCTGTTACAATTGGAATTACTCTCGACAGCCGGGATTTTTCTGAAACAGATTTATTGAGTGATGTTTTCGAACTAAAATCTAACTATGTGAATAATCCAATAGTGGAATTACCGGTGGAGATTGATTTATCCTCTATTTCAGCGGAACCAATGATTTCATTCGGAATGGACACATTAAATTTAACTTATCAAAAGGAACCCGGTAATAAAGTTTATACTGAATCTTTCTATATGCATAATTTAGGTGTATCGGGATTAGCCTGGAGATTATCGAAGAACCAGCCATGGATGGGAAATATAAATCCAATTAGTGGAACTCTATCTGAAAATGATAGCGTTGAAGTTTCAATGGATATTTCAATAAACGGAGGTATGCAAACGGGTATTTACCAGGGAATTTTAGTAGCGTTTGGAAGTTATGGTGGAGGAAGTGAAACAGCTTTTGAACTATTCGTGACTTTAGAATTAATTGATGATATCCCACCACCTTTAGAGCCCACAATTCAAATTATGGGTGAAGATAGTTTGAGCATCTCAGTTGATTCAATACAAGTTCAATTTGAAGTGGCTAATTTTATTGTTGGCCCAAATCCAGAAACCTCAAATGGGAAAGTAAAAGTATTTCTTAATGATGAAGAATTGTTACAACGTACTTCAACGGATGCGTTTTATGTTCATAATTTACAAGAAGGGTTAAACAGCATAATTCTGCAATTATTTAAACATGATAATATGGCTGTAATAAGTGCAAGTGATACTCTTTGGGTTGATGTAAGCCAATTAGTATCTAACAATGAAGAAAGTGTAATTCCCAATGGCTTTGCGCTTTCTCAAAATTATCCTAACCCTTTCAATCCAAGTACTTTAATTCGATATGATATTCCAGTGGCATCAAAAGTAGAGATTTCTGTATATGACGCATTAGGCAGAAGGGTCTCAGTACTATTAGATGCTTATAAATCTCCCGGAAGTTATGATTTAAGATTTGATGCCTCAGGTTTAAACAGCGGGATATATTTTTATAGAATTGAAGCGGGTGGATTTGTGAAAACCAGAAAGATGACTCTAATAAAATAAGCCATTAGTACAATAACTTGCAAAATTCACAATCTCTGCTTAATTGTAAAGTACACTAACAATTTACCGGAGTAAGCTATGCTTGTTAAAAATCTTCTTCAAAAAAAAGGGAAGGAAATCTATTCTGTAAATCCTGATAATTCCGTTTATCAGGCAATTGAAAAGATGGCTGAGTTGGACATCGGAGCGCTGGTTGTAATGAGTAATGATGTTCTGAAGGGAATTATTTCAGAGAGAGATTATCGTAATAAAGTAATTCTAAAAGGAAGAGCTTCCAGAACTACAGCTGTAAAACAGATAATGTCAGACAAAGTGATATGCGTAACTCCTGATGATTCAGTGAATCTGTGTATGCAGTTAATGACAAACAAAAGAATCCGCCATTTACCGGTTTTAGAAGATGAAAAACTTGTAGGAGTTATTTCTATAGGGGATGTGGTAAAATCAGTTATCGAAAATCAAAAAAACGAAATTGATTCATTGAGAGATTATATTACTAGCGGTAGCGGGTATCCGGGGTAGATTTCGTATTTAAATTCGAGCTCGTAACCAAATCTCCCCTTGAAGGGAGACGATCATCCAAACAGTTCTTTGGATGATCCGAGGGATGTCGTGAGGTTTATGAGTAAGTAAACTTTACGATATCTCCATTCCGACATCCCCCGCAAAATCTCTGGACGAGATTCTGAGCCCCCTTCGAAGGGGGATTTGGATGCTTTTTATAAAATTTTGTAAGGAATTACTTCCGAACCTGTCTTATTTGATATGGAAAGGAATACCATCATACCTTACGATCCGGGATTAAGAAGGAGAGCCAGAGAGTTAAGAAATAATTCTACATTGGGAGAAGTATTACTTTGGAAACAGATAAAGGGGAAACAATTAAAAGTAGGATTTCATAGGCAAGTACCGATCAGTCATTTCATAGTAGATTTTTATTGCCATGAAATCATGTTAGCAATCGAAGTTGACGGAAGCATTCACAATACCATTCAACAAAAAACCAAAGACATCGAACGCCAATATCACCTGGAAGAACTCGGAGTTCATTTTATAAGAATTAATGACGCTGATATAAAAAGGAATATGGATTCTGTAATTCGATTTCTGAAACATCGAATTGATGAGTTAACCAACTAAATAAAAGAGAAACCAAATCTCCCTTCGAAGGGAGACGATCATCCAAACAGTTCTTTGGATGATCCGAGGGATGTCGTGAGGTTTATGAGTTAGTAAACTTTACGATATCTCCGTTCTGACATCCCCCGCAAAATCTCTGGACGAGATTTTGAGCCCCTTCGAAGGGGGATTTATATATTCAATAAATTTGGAAGTTCTCAAAATTCCACCCTTCAAAACTCCTTAACTCTCCGTACATTTGGGTTCTTTCTCAAAAGTCATTCTGAGGATACTTCCGAAGAATCTTCACATACGGATTAATGTGCAGATCTTTCGCTGCCGCTCTGGATGACTTAATACATAACAAACTACAAGTACAGTGAGCGATCAAAAAATAATTTTTTCGATGGTGGGCGTAAGCAAAGTCCACAAACCAAATAAAACCGTTTTAAAAGATATTTACCTTTCATTTTTCTATGGCGCCAAGATCGGTGTTTTGGGATTAAACGGAGCAGGTAAATCTACTTTATTACGATTGATCGCAGGTGTAGATCAGGATTATCAGGGAGAGATCAGTTCTCAAAAAGGAATTACGTTTGGATATCTGGAACAAGAGCCAAAACTGGACCCGGAAAAGACAGTCAAAGAGATTGTTGAAGAAGGTGTTCAGGAAACGGTTGATCTCATCAATGAATACGAAGCAGTGAACGCTGCTTTTGGTGATCCGGATGCAGATTTTGATGCACTCATAGCAAAACAAGCTAAACTTCAGGAAAAGATCGATCAAATCGATGCCTGGGATCTGGATGCAAAACTCAATCAAGCAATGGATGCACTTCGCTGTCCTCCGGGCGATACTTCGGTGAAAGTACTTTCCGGTGGTGAAGCTCGTCGTGTGGCGCTGTGTAGATTGTTGCTCAAAAAACCAGATGTATTGTTACTGGATGAGCCAACGAACCACTTGGATGCTGAATCGGTAGGTTGGTTAGAGCAACATTTAGCTCGCTATGAAGGAACGGTAATTGCTGTAACGCATGATCGTTATTTCTTAGATAATGTTGCAGGATGGATTCTGGAACTGGATAGAGGGGAAGGAATTCCGTTCAAAGGAAACTATACTTCTTGGTTGGAGCAGAAATCGGAACGACTCCGTCAGGAAGAGAAGCAGGAATCAAATCGACAGAAAACATTACAGCAGGAATTGGAATGGATTCGTCAAAACCCGAAGGGGAGAAGAGCCAAGAGTAAAGCTCGTATCAATTCTTACGAAGAGTTATTGGCAAAAGATCAGGAAAAGCGAAATGATGATATGCAAATCGTGATTCCTGCCGGGCCCCGTTTAGGAACTAAAGTAATTGTTGCCGAAGGTGTTGCGAAAGGATACGGAGATAAGCTGCTTGTTGAGGACATGGAATTTCAATTACCTCCGGGTGGGATTGTCGGAGTGGTTGGTCCAAACGGTGCAGGTAAAACGACTTTGTTCAAAATGATCATTGGGGAAGAACAACCCGATTCAGGGAAACTGGAAATTGGTGAGACGGTAGAATTGGGCTATGTAGATCAAAAGCGTCCGTTAGATCCAAGTAAGACTATTTGGGAAGAAATTTCAGGTGGACACGAAATCCTGAAACTCGGAAACAGAGAAGTCAACTCCAGAGCATATGTTGCGAGATTCAATTTCAGTGGAAGTGATCAGCAAAAGAAGACAAGCCAAATTTCGGGTGGAGAGAGAAATCGTGTTCATTTAGCCAAAATGTTGAAAGAAGGCGCAAATGTACTTCTGCTTGATGAGCCGACCAACGATCTGGATGTAAATACGCTTCGTGCTTTGGAAGAAGCTCTGCTTGAATTTGCCGGTTGTGCGGTTGTTATTTCGCATGATAGATGGTTCTTAGATCGCGTTGCTACTCATATTTTAGCCTTTGAAGGTAACAGCCAAACATATTGGTTCGAGGGAAATTACGAAGAGTATGAAGCTCATCGCAAAGAACGCTTAGGTATTTCTGAAGATCAGCCTCAACGCATTCATTACAAGAAGCTTACGAGGTAGACAGGTTATTTGGGTGAAAAAGATAAAGCACTTGCAATAGCATTAACGCTCGTGCTATATCCAGCTCCAAAACCTATCCATCTTTTATTGTGATAGTCCCAAAGTTTCTGTGACTCCCCAAAGGCATAGTCTGCACCTATAAATGCTCCTACACTAAAATTTCTAATATTAAAAGTAAATCCAACTCCATAGGAAAGAACGGCTGTACTTCTGGATTCATCGTCTGTTAAAGGAGCCGGTTCAGCTAAGTTTGTGTTTGATTTGGATAAATTTATCAGGCTTGGGCCTGCAAAAACTAAAAAGCTTCCACCAAATTTGTATGATTTAGTACCTTCATATTTTCTGTAGTAATAATTAGTATTTCCAAAATTGAATCCAAAGCTTAGAGAAGCATTAAATTGGCTTTGCATTTTCCCTTCTACAGCAACTGTATCAGCACTTTTTAAACTTGGACGATATTTAAAAGGAACAGTCTGCCCTGAAAATGAAAAAGCCAAGTATTTGATATTGATCTCATCCAAATTGTCCATTTCAAAATAATATTCCTTATTCAATAAATGTTCATTTGAGTCATTTTTCTCTTTAGGGAAGTAGAAATTTACGTTAATTTTATTAAGCTCTGTGGAAGAAGAACTGGGTGTCAATTTTACTTTACAACCATTAAGAATCCAGTTTTGTTTTGATAAGTTAAAGTAATAGCAAAGGTTCTTTAGTTGTGATAATGTAAGTTTCTTTGTTACTGTTTTCTTTTGTTTAATAGTTGTGCCCTTAATAATCTCTTTCGAAATAAAAATGGTGTTATAAGCACCTATTTCATGTATCTCAACAGGAATAAATATCACAGTGTCTTTTGTTACTGTTTTTGTGATAGTATATGTAGAATCGTAGCTCAACGAATATTTAACAAGGTGCCTGTCAAGTAAGTATTCTCTAAAACTAAACGCATCTTGGGAAATAGTTGGGTATGTCAATCCTATCATCAGAGTAATAAGTGCAAATAACTTTTTCATAGTCTTAATATTTTTATTTAAGACTATTCACTTGCTATACTATTTGCACCACACAGATATGTGGTTTCCAAAATACCCCATTCGGGTGATTTATTAGCGAGAACATTCTGAGCATTTTGAATCCATCAACTCACGATCGAGTGAAATAATAAAAGGAGTGCAAAATGTTTTCAAAAAGAATACTGGTTTTAGGACTGGCTACCATGGTACTTTCATGTGCCACGGTTCAGCAACAGATAGGGAAAGTGGCGTTGAAATTCATGACCAAAAAAGAGGCGGATTTCAATAACATTGCAGCAATCGGAATGTATCAAACCAATGTGTACGCCGCAGATGTAGGAATTACGACATTGGGTACCGAAGATTGGGAAGAAGGTGAAAATTTGGTTGGAGTACAACTGGTTAAGCCGGGTGGAGCAATTGGAGTTATAGCTCTGGATGGAACAGTTAGTGTAAATGGAGTGGAAGCCAAGAGTTATGGAGGTGGCGCTTATTACGCCAGATTTGATGCGGATGACACGTCTACAAAAACAGTTACATTGACCAGCTCTAACGGTGAATCTACAGAGTTTGAGATATCGTCGTTACCATCAGTTAGGATCAAAAGCATAAATGGCAATAGTACATCCCCAACAGTAGACCTGAGTTCAGATCTAGAAATAGAATTGGATTACGACTCGGAAGCGGAAGGCAAACGAGTAATTGTTTCTTTGATAACCAGCGCAGTGGGAGCCAAAGGTTTTGCGTATTTCCAATCAGCTATAATAAACAACAAAATTACTGTGCCCGCTGACGCTTTTAAACATAAGCACATTGCAGGTGGCGGACCAACCGGTAAGGATGTAACCAATTGGGTTAAAGGAGTAAATCATTTACAAGTAATGATCTTGGAATCAGACAGAGGTACTTCAGGACAACCATTTGATTATTTCAGAAGTGATATGAGATCTTTTGATACAGTTCCTGTTAATGTAACGGGAGATGTTGAAGGAAGAGCTTGGGTTCAGGTAAAAGGCGAATCAGAAGAAAGCTCAGGAAAATTCAAATATACAGCAAATTCATCGAATGCCTGGTATGCTCGTCCTTTGGATTCTGATATACAACGAATTGGAATTTCATCTTTGAGTGTTTCAGGTACATTATTCAAACAAGAAGTGGAAACTTCAGAAAGAGATAACTATGCTACGGGATACCGTGAAATAACCACAACCACTACCACTTTTCAGTTTCCTGAATTAGATGACAGATACTGGAATCAGTTTTTGGAAAATATTTATTCTGATCTTACTTCGATGCTTAGAAATGATTACGGAGCGACTGTAGTAGATGTAGATCAAATAACATCAAATCGAATATATGATGAGTTTTACACTCCACAAGACGAGAATACTAAAGAGTACATTGCTAAAAACCTGAGAAACACTAAGCGACTCGTTCCAAATTCACTGGGTGAAGTTTTAGGGGATAGAACAACTGCGCTTATTGCAGATAATGGAACGTCAGCCAGATTAATGAGAGATATGAATATGGATGCTTTTATGGATGTGGTAATAAATTATCAGGTCGCCGGAGGAGAAAACAATACTATAGTTCTTGTTCCTAATGTGAGCTATCGAGTATCCGGCCAAACTCAGGGTTATGATGGAACATCGAATGTCTGGTTCAACGGAAATATTCAAGGTTCCGGGGTTTCATTCAGTGAATCAGAATTTTCTGACCTGAATGCTTTGAACAGAATTGGCCAAAAAGATGTGATCGTTAAGTTGATCAAACAATCCATCAAAGAATTGTCAGACAAACAAAATGAATTTGGATATCAAACTGTCTGGAAAACAGCACTCGACAACTAGCTATTACAATCATTAGTTAGTTAATAGGTTGATACACTAAACACTTAAAAAGCCTTACAGGAATGTGGGGCTTTTTTACTTGAGGTAAACAAGCACACGGTTACGCTTTATTGAAAAGTGATTTAGCTGTAAATAAATGAATACAAGCTAAACTACAAACTTCCACAAAATCCTAATTTTGCTTTTCTGATTTCTAAACCGATATTCAGCAATCCTAGATCCTAGGAATTCACACATAACCGGGAATTAACTGAATGATTGAAAAGCCGGAAGGAAAAGGACTTTTTGCCTGGGCATTATATGATTGGGCTAACAGCTCCTACTTTGTAATTATCCAAACATTTATTTTTGCTGCCTATTTTACCAAAGCCATTGCTGAGAATGTGGAGGTTGGAACTGCCCAATGGGGCAATATGATAAGCATTGCAGGAATTGTAATCGCAATTGGAGCTCCTGTTTTTGGTGCAATAGCGGATCAGGCGGGCAGAAGAAAACCTTGGATCGCAGCTTTTTCAGTTTTATGTATAATTGCCTGTTGTTTGCTCTGGTTTGCAGAACCCGGACCTGATTCTCTTTGGTTAGCATTAGGAATGGGATTTTTAGCTACAATCGGAGCTGAGTTTGCCTTTATATTTTATAGTGCTATGCTTCCAGACCTTGTACCACCCGAAAAACTTGGACGTTGGAGCGGTTGGGGTTGGGGAATGGGGTATGCCGGAGGGTTAGCTTGCTTGCTAGTAGCTTTAGTAGCTTTTATACAAACAGACGGACTTTGGTTAGGATTAGATAAATCTACTTCGGAACCGGTAAGGGCTACATTTATTTTAACGGCTATTTGGTATGCAATTTTTAGTTTGCCTTTGTTTTTTAAAACTCCTGACAATCCATCCCTAAATAAAAAAGTAACAGAAGCTGTTCGAAATGGCTTTATTCAGCTTAAGATTTCTATCAAAGAAGTAGGTAAGTTTAAGAACATTGTAAAATTTTTGTTTGCCAGAATGTTTTATAATGATGCCGTTGTTACCATTTTTGCAATGGGCGGGGTATACGCGGCTGGTACATTTGATATGGACGAAGAGCAAATACTCATGTTTGGTATTGGGCTAAATGTAACAGCCGGTTTAGGTGCTTTTGCTTTTGCATGGCTAGATGATAAGTCAGGAAGTAAATTTACGATTAATGCATCAATACTTGGATTGTTGATACCATTAGTAGCACTTATTATTGTTAAGGATATTACTTGGTTTATCGTTTGGGGATTAATATTGGGTATCTTTGTAGGCCCAATTCAGGCAGCTTCTAGATCATTTATGGCAAGGCTTTCTCCACCGGAACTAACAAATCAGATGTTTGGACTACTAGCTCTTTCAGGTAAAGTAACTTCATTTATCGGACCTTTTTTAGTAGGATTATTAACTGTGCAGTTTGGAAGCCAAAGACTAGGGATGTCGGCTATTCTTGTTCTGTTATTGATTGGTTTACTGCTTATGTTTACGGTAAAGGAGCATGAAGCTCCTGGTATTGAAGTAAATCCAGAATAGTTATAATGATCAATCATATTCCTGAACAAAGAATCGATAAAAAAGCTATTAGTGCGTGGAGATTATCAGCTCTTATTTTCGGTCTGCTCTTTTTTGTGCCCGCTGCTGCCTATGTTCCTATTTCTCTAAGTATTAATAAGTTTGACCCCATATTATTGGTCTTTGCTGTTATTCCTTCTTTGGTTTTATACTTATTTGTGGGATTGGCTATTCCAAACCTCCGCTGGCAACGTTGGAGATACGAGGTAAATGAAGATGCCATTGATTTATTGAGAGGTTTTATTTTTAAAACAAGAACAGTTGTTCCTATAAACAGAGTACAACATGTGGATACTAATCAAGGACCAATCTATCGTAAGTATAAGTTGTCATCAGTAAAAATATCCACCGCGGCTACTACTCATGAAATTCCTGCTTTAGATGACGAAACCGCTACCGAGGTCCGAAATAAAATTTCTCAATTAGTTCGCCAGGTTAAAGAAGATGTCTGAATTTAGAAGACAACATTGGGCAGCTGCAGTTGACCGACTTTTTACTGCTGTTCGCCAAAATTTTGTTACTTTTTTGATTCTGATTTTTGTTGGAACACGTCAGGCCGGGGGAGATTATTTCGTATATGTGTTGATTGGAACGATGGCTTTAACTTTTTTTTCAGGAATTGCAGGCTGGTATAGGTTTCAATTTAGAGTAGCTGACGGAGAACTACAGATTAAAAAAGGGATATTTGTTCGTAAGAAGGTCTATATGGCTAAAGAACGTATCCAGGTAATAGATGTAACTGAAGGCTTGGTTCAAAGAGTATTTGGCTTGGTTAAAGTAGAAGTTAAAACAGCAGGAGGAGGAACAGAAAGCGCTACTATAAATGCGATGACTTTTGAAGAAGCGGAGGAGTTAAAGCGAGAACTTCGAGCGAATACCTCAGTAAAAATTGAAGGAGAAGTATTTGAAAAAGGAATCGGAATTGAAGAAGAATTTCTGGACGAATGGAAGATCTCTACAAAAGAATTGGTTTTAGCCGCCTTCACTTCAGGTAATTTTGGATTGATTGCGTCCATATTAGGAGCACTTTCCGGACAGCTAGATGCCGTGATCACAGATGAAGCTATCGATTATATTCAAGGAGCTCTTCCCGGACTAAATAACTTCACACTTATTGTTACCGTTGTTATTGCCATTCTTGTGATATCATGGACGTTCTCTTTTTTAGGAGTTATTTTCAATTATTCCGACTTCAGTGTTAAAAAAACAGAGAAAGAATTACTGATACGATCCGGGCTGATAGAGAGAAAACACATTACTATTCCTTTTGACAGAATACAAGCAGTTAGATTCGTAGAGGGGATATTAAGACAGCCACTTGGTTGTGGTATGTTATATGTTGAAAGTGCTGGTTTTGAGCAAAAAGTGAAAGAAAGATCAATAGTTTTAGTTCCATTTATTTCAAGTGCAAAAATGAATGATTTTTTTGATCGGTTTTTGGCAGATTTCCATATTCCTGAACTAGATATTCATCCCCCGAAAAGAGCATTTTTCAGATATTTGAGAAGGCCTAGTCATTTATTACTTCTTACGATTCCCGTAGCATGGTATTTCTGGGAATACGGTTGGTTAATGTCGTTTCTTCTAATACCGGCAACTATTTTGGGGTGGCTTAGGTATCAAGATGCAGGTCTTTATTTTGACTCAAAAATGATTGCTATGCAGTTTAGAAATTTTAATAGGAAAACAGCTTTTATAAGAAGGAAGAGAGTTCAGGTAATAGAAGAAACAGTGAATCCTTTTCAAGAAAGAAAGAGCCTATCAAGTGTAGCAGTTACAGCGGCATCAGGTGCAAAAGGAATTGAGTTTAGTATCAATGATTTAGAAAAAAAGGATGTAGCTGAGATAAGAAATTGGTTACTTACTGGAAACCATATGCCTTTACAAGATGCAGAAGCAGGTTGAAATAGTAGAAATACATCCAGATAGCTTGTTGGAGATTCTGACAGAAGCCAGTCTTCCGGTTTCTGATATAGATCCTGATTCCTCAACTTTTTATGGAGCCATATTTAATAATAAGGTGGTTGGGTGTATCGGATTTCAAGAATTGGGAGAAACAGCGTTACTTCGTTCATTAGCAGTAAAAGATAGTTTTCAAAAACAAGGACTTGGCAAAGAACTTACCAACAAAGTAATTAAGGAAGCAGGAAAACGGGCTAAAGCCTCCATTTATTTATTAACTACTGATGCAGAACTATTTTTTGTAAGAATGGGATTTCAAAAAATAATAAAAGCATCTGCTCCCGACATTTTGAAAAAAACAAAACAATACAGCGAAATCTGTTCCGACTCCGCTGTAGTTATGAAAATTGACCTAGCCTAATGAAACATCAAGAACCATCATAACACAAAACCCAACCATAGTTCCCAGTGTTGCAATATCCGTATTACCATGATGCTGACTTTCAGGGATAAGCTCTTCAACAACAACATAGATCATGGCGCCTGCTGCAAATGCCAAAGCATAAGGTAAAATTGGGGCGATAAAGATTACAGCAGCAGCACCAATCACAGCAGAAACAGGTTCAACAACTCCTGAAACTTGTCCATACCAAAAACTTTTCTTAACACTAACACCGTCTCGGCGCAAAGGCATTGAAACTGCCATTCCTTCAGGGAAGTTTTGAATCCCAATACCAATTGCAAGCGCAATAGCTCCAGCTACAGTTGCTGTTCCAGTAATATCAACACCTGAAGCTGCAGCACCAAAAAGAACACCTACGGCAAGTCCTTCAGGAATATTGTGAAGGGTAATGGCGAGTACCAAAAGAGTTGAACGTCTCCATTTTGTGGGTACGCCTTCAGCTTCTGATCGTTCCAACCCGAGGTGTAAATGAGGTAGATACTGATCACAAATACGTAGAAAAATTCCTCCCCCCAGGAAACCGATAACAGCAGGTAACCAAGGGATTATTCCTTGCGCTTCTGCCATATCAATAGAAGGAATAATTAATGACCAAACACTGGCAGCTATCATTACGCCGGCAGCAAAACCCATCATACTGTCTAGTAATGGGTAGTTGATCTTCTTAGTAAAGAATACAAGAGATGCACCAAGGGCGGTAACGCCCCAAGTAAATAGTCCACCTAAAAGTGCTTGAACAATGGGATTAAGCTCGTAAAAAATTGCTGGTATCATAATCTTAAATATTTTTCATTGAACTTAATAAATTTTTAGACAAGACTAAATATTATAATCCATTAAATAAGGATATTTTATAGTTCAGTGTGTAGTATTTCACTTATCTTTTTTTAAAAGAAGCTTTATAAGCAAACGGGGTTTAGATTAAAGAATGGATACTAATATCGAAGCTTACAATTTAGAGATAAAGGAAGGAAAGGTTAGGATTGTATTTAATGTTCAAGAAATACAATTAACTGTATCAAATGCTATTACAGAATTTTTTTCTCCAAAAGCAGATACCGTAAAACTTCATATTGATTTAGGAGACTTAAAAGTTGATGGAGTCAATAATGAAGGATACGACCTTACAATCAATATCAAAGATGATGAGGTCAGTTCTTTCAGTTTACCTCAGAACATTATTTGGTTCGATGTTGATATAGCAGGGGTATCAAATGTGCTTAATAACTCAGTTCAATTTAAAGTAGAAGGAAATTATCCAGAACTTCTCAGCTATTTTATAAAAAAATTGGATTATAAGATCGAATGGCTCCAGTTCGATAAGATAAAAAAAGAGATTTCAACCGTTAGTGTAACTAAGAAATCTTATGCTCAATCTAGGATAGAACGTAATGTTCAGTATAGTTTGGAAACAATTTCTAGGAGTGCGGAGTTGCTAAACAAAGCAATACACCGAATAGATCTCCGAACAAGATCTGCTTACTTAAAACTTAATACTGAGAATGGTAAGCTAGACCCGGTCATAATTTCCATAGCTGAAAAGCTAGGTTATGAAATTTCGGTTTTAGATGAAGAAACTATAGAAGAGCTTAAGAAAAGAGGTCAAAAGGCTACTCATTTGATTTCACTGGTGATTAATTACTAGTTTTTAGATCAAAAAAAAGCCCCATTGAAAAAATGGGGCAGTGTCTAAAATAGTATTAAAGTCTGGTTTAAGGAGCTGTTTGCTTCCAGAAAACGATTCCACCTGCTTGCTTACCGGTTTCTACAACAGCGATTCTTTTATTTGTTCTGAGATCTATAATGTCTACTGAACCGGGCTCACCACCAATTCCTTCTACTGATAAAAATGCATATCTATTATCAGTTGAGATAGCAACGCCATGAGTTACCTTTCTGCTGTTCGTGATTTTTGCGATCTCTTTACCAGATTCCAAATCAAAAATTCCGGTAGCACCTTCCCCTTTATAACTGGCAACCAGAATTTTTCCATCGTGGCTTACTTCAAGATTATAGGGAGCTTTTCCAGATTTGAAACGTCTTGTTACTTCCCATTTTTCAGTATCAATTTCGATAATTTCATCGGAACCATTTCCGGCAACATACACCAGGGGTTTTGTTGGATGTGGATCTGCCCAAGTTGGTTTTACTTCCGGCTTGGCATGCATCATTTTCATGCCTTCATTTTTCATTCCGCTCATATCATGCCCGGAATGATCTTCTTTCATTTCGTTCTCTTTCTTTGAATGCTCTTCATGAGTTCCATCCTTCATATGTTTCTCATGGTTTTCTTTGTGCTCTTTAGAATTTTCTGAATGCCCTTCCATTTTCATAGCATTCTTTTTGAGACTAAGAATTCGGTTTACCTGCAATCCGGCTGTATTAATTTCATAAAGTTCATCTGTCATCATGGAAACATGATATTGCTTAGTTCCATCGTTAGTAATTCTTGAACCATGAGGCATAATACCTGTCTCAATATCTGTAATAACCTCCATGTACTCAGGATCTACAACCGAAACTGTACTTGGAACCATATCACCATGAAGATTGAAGTTAACTACATATAGTAGCCCGGTAGATTTTGAAATCTCCATACTTGCAGGAAACATTCCCAGATCAGTAGTTGCTACTAACTCATCTGTTCCTGTTTTGTATTTGGCAAGCATACCATACGGATTTCCATGAGCTATTGATAAAAACCAATGCTCTCCATCCGGAGAGATATTGATCCCATGAGGTCCATCGGTTTCCGTAGGATAACGACCCACTTCAATAGTTTTAGCAATTACTGCTTTATTTGTTTTGCCATCTAAGTGGATTAGATGAACTTCATCTTCTGATTCCGCAGCTACATAAACATAATAGTCTTGAGAAAATATTTGGCTTGGTGCCAAACCAAAAAAGAGTGTTGTAAGTAAAAAAGAAAAAAACTTATGATTCTTCATAAGAGCGATAATACTATAGTTTAAAGTTTTAAGGCTTTGAGATATAAAGGAGCCCGAAGACTCCTTTATTGTGTATTAATTAGTTCCTTGAGATGTACTTTCACCAAGTTTTAAAGCCCAAATTCCTGAGTTCCAATCAGAAAGAAATAGGTAACCTTTGTACGGCTGAGGACCCCAAGTGAAAGTTGCGTTAGGAATATATGCTTCGCTGTCAGAAGGATAAAAAGATGCAATTTCACGTCCTTGATCGTATAGGTCTCCCATCAATTCACCTGATATATCTACAACTCTTACACCTCCATTATACATAGCAACGTAAAGTATATCACCTTCAACCCAATAATTGTGGGTTCCGGCTTCAGGTACCTGATAGCGAGCAACTTCAGCTGGTGAATTCCAATCATCAAATTTCACAAAATGTAACCATCCGGCAGCACGGTTTGCACCTTCTGTATTTAAACCATATGGAAATGCTTCATCTCCACCAATTACATAGAAATCTCCTGTAGACTCACTTTTGAATGGGAAAGCTGCATGATTCCAACCACTTGGATAGGCGTAGCTTCCAAGCTGAACAGGATTCTCTGGTGATCCACCTGCTCCCGGAAGATCTGCGCTGGCGTTACTACCTATATCAACAGCTACAATTCCATCGCTCCAGTTTGATGAATAAGCAATTCCATCCTGAATCCAAACATCATGGATAGAATGGCTAGGAGTATCCAATTCAAATACGCCAACTGTTTTTGGGTTTTTAGGATCTTCAATATTAATGATATCATACTTTCTACCATTATTCACCGCATATACATGATTTTCATAAATGAATGTATTGTGAACACCACCTGTCAGATCTTGAGTATATTCGGAATGTACTTTTACGTCTCGGGGATTAGTAACATCTAAAATAATGATACCATTTTTTCGATCTGAAGCACCTTCACGTGTTATTACGGCAACTTTTCCGTCTTCTGAAACTTTAACATCATTCACGGTTCTGGCGTCTACTACAACAGTATCAATTGGAATAATTTTACTCGGATCAGTAACATCCCAGAATATTGCCTCGCCATTTCCACCCCATGTTCCTGTAACAGCATAATCTCTGCCATCAACACCTTCCCAAACCCACAGGTCTGATGTTCTGGTATGAGAAACAATTCCTTTGCCAACTAAAGTTAATGGACGCTGAACATTTCTTGGTACAGCTTTTACGGTAGCACTTGTTGATCGGTCTCCTGAAGTAGCAATGACGGTGAATAATCCCGGATCGCTAGCTACAAATTTACCACTTTGAGCTATTTGAGCAGAAGCACCTTGTCCTAAATTATCATCAGGTTCTGCGATGTAAGTATATTTGATTGGAGCGTCACCAATTGCATCACCTTTACTATTCTTTGCCATAGCTTTAAAAGTGATCACATCTCCTGTACGGATCGTTTTTCCATCATAATTATGGCTAATCTCCATGGAAGCAATTGGGTTATCTAAAACCTTGGATTTCCATGTAGCTGTTTTATTTTCAGCTTTTGCAGTGATGGTGAAATCACCTTTTTTATGTGCTTTAAGGTTCCCAAAAGCATCAATGGAAGCAACATCAGGATTAGAGCTGGTTAACTTCACATCCACATTATCTCTGGTTACGCCTGCTTCATCCACAACCTGTGTTTGTAACGAAATAGTTGTTGTATTGTAGAAATTTTTTGGGGTGTCAGAGAAGGTGATTTTCTGAACCGGAGGATACGCTACATCAACGGCAAGAGTAGCACTAACTCTGTCATCTCTGTTAGCTGTAAGTGATCTGGCGATAATTGAAAACTTACCTGATTTAATTGCTTTCACATAACCATCAGGAGTTACAGTTAAAGATCGTCGATTTCTGGTAAAGAATACCAATGAGTCTTGTGTAGTATTACCATCAGCGTCTACTACTTTAGCAGATATCTTAGTTTCTTCATTTAATTTTAAAGAAAGCATATCAGTCTCAAAAACGATCTTTTTTTCCTGAGCAATTGAATTTAAAGATAGCAGAACTACAGTAAGCACTGCTATTCCTAATATTCTGGATATTAAATTTATTTTTTTCATAGTTGTTTTAGTAATTAGTTACTTGCTGTTCCCTGAACAGGTTTTAGTTTTATTGCCCATAATCCTGAATTCATATCAGATACAAATATCATGTCTTTATATGGTTGTGGTCCCCAGGACATTGGTTGATTTGGACCAATGCCATCATTTACAGCTGGTTTAAATTTTGCTATTTCTCGGCCTTGATCATACAAGTTACCCATTAGTTCACCTGAAACATCAACGATTCTTAATCCACCTTGATAGTAGGCAACATACATTACGTCATCTTTGATCCAGATATTGTGAGTTCCTGCTTCAGGTACTTCATAGCGAGCTACTTCTTCAGCTTCTTCCCAGTTATTTAACTTAAAGAAATGAATCCATCCTGCAGGGATTCCTCCCGGAAAAGCTTCATCACCGGCTGCGATATAAAAATGATCTGATGATTTGCTCTTGAAAGGAAAAGCAGCATGATTCCAACCACTAGGATAAGTGAAGCTTCCCAACATCTTTGGATTCTCAGGAGAACCGCCTATGCTTTCCATATCGCCTCCAAGTTTGCTCCCCACATCTACGGCAACAACTCCATCACTCCAGTTAGATGAATATGCAATGCCATCTTCGATCCAAACATCATGAACGGCATGCCCTGGAGTGTCTAGCTCAAACTGACTAACGCGGTAAGGGTTTTTTGGGTCTTCAATATTAATGATATCATACCTGCGACCGTTGTTAATAGCGTAAATATGATTTTCATATATAAAAACATTGTGAACACCACCGGTTAAGCCGTCATCAAATCTTGAAAGAATTTCTACATTGCTTGGGTCGGTAACATCTAAAATAACTAAGCCATTTTTTCTGTCAGAAGCTCCTTCCCGAGAGATCACCGCAATCTTTCCATCTTCAGAAACTTTCACATCATTCACTACTCGTGCATCAACTGTTATGGTATCGATCGCGATCATATTTTCAGGATCGGTTACATCCCAAAAGAAAGCTTCGCCGCGTCCAACATGAGTACCAGTAGCTGCGTAATCTCTTCCGTCAACACCTTCCCAAACCCAAAGATCGGAAGTTGGTACGTCCGTTACTTTAGCATTACCCAGAATTTCAACCTCCCGTTGAACATTACGAGGATTTATTTTAACAGTAGTTTCAGCGATTGTTCCGGAGTTTCTTGCCATGATTGTATATAAACCGGATTTATTAGCTACGAACTTTCCATTTTGTTCAATTTGGGCAGGAGCGGCTTCACCTCTTGAGTCATCAGGTCTTGCAGTAAATGAGTATACAATAGGTGCATCAGAAACCATATTTCCTTTGTTGTCTTTTGCAATTGCTTGTATAGTAAGTACATCACCGGTTCTGGCAACATCCTGATCTATGGAGATTTCGACAGAGGTTACAGGGTTTTTAACAACTTCAATTTCCTGAGTTTTTGTAACACCTTCAATGGTAGCTGTGATGGTAGCTTTTCCTGTAGATTTAGCGTTAATTCTACCAAACTGATTGATGTTGAGCACTTTTGTATTTGAAGACTTGTAATCGGATACTTCGAGGTCTTCACGTTTAAAATCTAAGACATCATAGACTCGGCTTTCTAACTGGAAAGAAGTTCCTGCATAGAGTTTGTTAGGAACATCATTAAAAACGATTCTATCTAATTTTGGGTAGTTTACAGTAACGGTTACATTTTTTCTCATTACCGGATTGTCGCCTTGAGCTGTTTTATAAACAATTACGGTATAAGACCCGGGCTCTAAAGCTTTCATTAAGCCGCTTCTTGTTACAGAAAGAGCGCGTCTGGCTCTTGAAAAGTAGATCATAGTATCAGGTTGAACTTCTCCTTCAGCATTCACAAGCATTGCTTTAAGTTGAAGTTCCTGACCCACATCCAGAGAAATAACTTCGGGGTCAGTAACAATTTTTAGTCCATTTTCTTCATCCTGAGCTACTATTGCTGTGGTAAATAGGGCCATCAACATAACAGCAAAAAAACCTGGTATTCGAAAAAATTTCATAGTAAAAGAGTTCTTGTTTGATATTTATTATACAAGACTGTAATAAATCAAAAAAATGTGAGAAATAGTACAACGGAAACAGTTTTTTACGCTTATTTATAATCTATTTTTTGTAATTTTGGGAGCCTTTTAAGAAATACTTTGTTTGCAATCTTGAATGGTCATTATTGACCTCATAAAATCTCAATTCATAAATAATTAGGAAGCTAGTTTAATGAATATCAGCTTTGAAAAAGAAACCTTTGCCCATCGCCACAATGGTAACAATCCTGAAGCAATTAAGGAAATGCTCAAAACCATCAATGCTGATTCAATAGATCAGTTGATAGATGAAACCATTCCGGAAAATATCAGATTGCAAGAGAAACTCAACTTACCTAATGCTCAAAGTGAAGTTGATTTCTTAGCTAATTTTAAAAAACTAGCCTCGAAGAATAAAGTATTCAAATCATACATTGGTATGGGTTATTATGATACCCATGTTCCGAATGTGATTAAGAGAAATATTTTAGAAAACCCGGCATGGTACACAGCTTACACTCCGTATCAAGCAGAGATCGCACAGGGAAGACTGGAAGCTCTGATAAATTTCCAGACATTAGTTAGCGACCTAACGGGTATGGAATTAGCTAATGCATCGCTACTGGACGAAGGAACTGCTGCAGCGGAAGCAATGAGCATGTTGTTAGGGCAGAGAAAAGGAGCTAAAAGAAAGGAAGCTAATGTATTTTTTGTAAGTGATTTATGTCATCCACAAACTATTGATGTACTTAAAACCAGAGCTGAGCCAATAGGAGTTGAGGTTGTGGTAGGTGATCATAATGAAGTAGATGTGACAGATCCAAGATTGTTTGCAGTGCTTCTGCAATATCCGGCTACAGATGGATCGGTAATTGATTACACAAACGTGATTGCAGCAGCACATGAAAATGCTGTTCACGCTGTAGTTGCTGCAGACTTGATGAGTTTGACTTTGCTTACACCTCCCGGCGAAATGGGTGCAGATGTAGTGGTAGGTACTACGCAGAGATTTGGTGTTCCAATGGGCTACGGCGGCCCACATGCAGCTTATTTCGCGACTAAAGAAGATTTTAAAAGACAGATTCCGGGCAGGATAATTGGCGTAACTCAGGATGCGGAAGGTAAGCCGGCTTATAGAATGGCCCTTCAAACCCGTGAGCAACATATCCGAAGGGAAAAAGCGACTTCAAATATTTGTACCGCGCAGGTTTTACTGGCAGTGATGGCGGGAATGTACGGAGTGTATCACGGACCTAAAGGGTTGAAAAAGATCGCATCAAAAATTCATGGCTTGACAAAGCTTACCAAATCCGGGTTAGAAGCAATGGGTGTTGCTGTGGAAACGGATGTGTTTTTTGATACTATTACTGTAAAAGCTTCTGAAAAGAAAGTTCGTAAGATCGCAGAAGAGAATGAGATCAACTTGAGATATTTTGGAGCTGACAGAATTGGGATTTCCTTTGATGAAGCCAAAGAACTGGAAGATGTTCAAGAAGTACTTTCTGTATTTGCGAAAGCGGAAGGAAGAACTTCAAACTTTGACGTTATCGCCCATTCAGAGAAAACAGAAGTAAAATTACCGGAAGGTTTAGCAAGAACATCCGAATATCTGGATCATCCTGTTTTCAATTTGTATCACACTGAGCATGAGATGCTTCGGTATATGAAGAGGTTGGAAAACAAAGATCTCTCTTTAGTACATTCGATGATTTCGCTGGGTTCATGTACTATGAAACTGAACGCAACAGCTGAAATGATACCGGTTACTTGGCCTGAGTTTGGGCAAATGCATCCGTTTGCTCCGGTTGAGCAGGCAGAAGGATATACTCAGCTTTTCAATGAATTAGATGAGTGGTTGAGCTCAATTACCGGATTTCATAAAGTTTCTATGCAACCAAATTCCGGTGCACAAGGAGAATATGCCGGATTAATGACAATTAGAGCTTATCACCAAAGCCGTGGAGATGATCACAGAAATGTGGCTCTGATTCCGAATTCTGCTCATGGTACAAATCCTGCAAGTGCTGTAATGGCCGGTATGGATGTTGTAGTTGTGGATACAGATAAACACGGAAATATTTCCATGGATGATCTGGAAGCAAAGACCGTAAAATACAGCGACCGACTTGCAGCCCTGATGGTTACGTATCCATCAACGCACGGTGTTTTTGAACATCGTATCAAGGATATTTGTGATCTGATCCACGAGCATGGTGGACAGGTTTACATGGATGGAGCAAACATGAATGCACAGGTTGGTTTGACTAGTCCCGGTTTTATCGGAGCGGATGTTTGTCACCTGAATCTTCATAAAACATTCTGTATTCCACACGGTGGTGGTGGGCCCGGAATGGGACCGATCGGTGTTGCAGAACATTTAGTACCATTTTTATCAAGTCATGCGGTTATCAAAACAGGTGGAGAAAAAGGAATTTCAGCTGTTTCGGCGGCGCCTTACGGAAGTGCCAGCATTTTGACGATTTCTTACGCATATATAGCAATGATGGGAGAGTCAGGATTGACGGACGCTACCAGAATGGCAATTCTTAATGCGAATTACATCAAAGATATTCTGGACGATCACTATCCGATCCTTTACACTGGCAAAACCGGTCGTTCGGCTCATGAGTTTATTATTGATTTGCGTCCGTTCAAACAAAGTGCAGGCATTGAAGCCGTTGATCTTGCCAAAAGGTTGATGGATTTTGGATTTCATGCACCAACAATGAGTTTCCCTGTTGCAGGAACACTGATGATAGAACCTACAGAAAGTGAAAGCAAAGAAGAGCTGGATCGTTTTTGTGATGCGATGATCGAGATCAGAAATGAGATCCGTGAGATCGAAGAAGGCAAAGCTGATAAAGAAAGTAATGTACTAAAACACGCTCCACATACAATGAGAGTTGTTATGGATTCAGATTGGAACCGTGATTATGATCGAGAAAAAGGAGTATTCCCGTTAGAACATCTGCGAGAAAATAAATTCTGGCCAAGTGTTTCCAGAGTAGATGATGCATACGGCGACAGAAATCTGATCTGTTCTTGTATTCCTATTGATGCTTATGCTATTGAGGAAGTGGAAGAATAGAATTTATTTAATGTAAAGTGCAAAGAAGTTAAAACTCCTTTGCACTTTTAAGTTAGATTCGTTTCCATTCACCACATGTTTTTGTTGTGTAAACCCCGATGCTAAATCGGCCAACATATTTAATTCCTTTTTTGATTAAACATGTTTTCAAAGCTTCAAGAAAAGCCACACCTGCAGCACCAAACTGTCCTATTAGTACTAAAGGTAAAGCGGCGGCTAGTCCAAATTTTGAACATTCTTTTATGGCTTTTTCTAAAGCTTTATCAAGATCCGAGCCCGAGTATTTTACTCTAACATAAGCAACTTTTTTGCAGGTCCTTCTCCAAGCACAAGGATATGGTATTCTTTCCCTATCACACCATGGCAAATGAATTTCTTTGTGACATGTCTTAGTTTTAAATTCAGGCCAGTTTGATATAGTCGCAATTTTCCACTCCCAAGTTTTTCCATTTGTTGAATGGTTTAGTACTATTCCATCAATGCTAAAATCTTTATTTCCTCTTGAATAACTTGAGTTTTGATTGTTGACGGTTATTTCTACGGCCTTAGGACTTTTTGCGTTTTCAGATGCATCAAAGTGAGGTTCTACAGACCAATTATTGGATTTATTCATAGCAGTAAAAATTTATTTATAATTAATCCCCTTTTTATGGGGCTATAAAGTGATAAAAAATCTAAATTACTTTACCGCATAGGTGTGTGGTTCTACATTCCTTGATGAACACCTAATAATTTTAATACGAGACTTTAAAAAGTTAGAAAACATGAAAAAGCTTTTAATTCTACTTTTAATTTTGACACCGATTGGTTTAAAGGCCCAACTTTCTGCAGTTGAAAGTAGACTGGTAGATAGAGTTGATTACAACAATGAAGAAGGATTGGAGCTTCTGAAAGAGACCATTGCCATTAATAGTGGAACGATGAATTTCGAAGGAGTGAAGCAGGTTGGGGATGTGCTTCGTAAAGAATTCGATGATCTTGGTTTTGAAACTATCTGGGAAGACGGATCAAAATTCAATCGTTCAGGTCATTTGATCGCCAAACACTTTGGAAGTGAAGACGCTCCAAAAATTCTATTGATAGGTCATCTGGATACCGTATTCGAAAAAGATTCTCCGTTTCAGGAAATGACGATGGTTGATGAAAACACATTGAAAGCTCCCGGTATTGCAGACATGAAAGGAGGAAATGTGATCATGCTTCAGGCATTAAGAGCGTTGAAGGAAAATAACCATCTCAAAGACATGAATGTTTGGGTAGTTTTTACAGGGGATGAAGAATACAGCGGTTCTCCATTAACACTATCCAAAAAAGCATTGATAGACGCCGCTAAATGGGCAGATATTGCTATCGGTTTTGAAAACGGAGATGGAAATCCCGCTACTGCTAATATTTCCAGAAGAGGTTCCATTAAATGGGAATTGAAAACCGAAGGAAATCCGGCGCATTCCTCACAAATATTCAGAGAAGATGTTGGAGCCGGAGCTATCTTTGAAGCTTCCCGAATTTTGAATGCTTTTTATGAGGAACTCAGATCAGAAGAATTTCTGACCTTCAATCCGGGAATGATCATTGGTGGAACAACCATCGAACATGATGATGTTAATAAATCCGGAACTGCTTTTGGGAAAGATAATGTGGTTTCAAAAGAGGTAATCATATCCGGAGATCTTCGCGGACTTTCGCCTGAACAGGTAGAACGCGTAAAAGCAAAGATGCAGGATATTGTTTCTCAAAACAGACCTCAAACCAAAGCTACACTTACATTTTATCCCGGCTATCCACCTATGGCGCCTACTGATGGAAACAGAGAATTGCTTTCTATTTACTCTGAAGTGAGTGAAGATCTGGGTCAGGGAAAAGTCGAGGCTGTAAACCCGCTTAAAGCTGGAGCAGCAGATGTTTCTTTCACCGCCGATTATGTTGACATGGCAATTGATGCTGTTGGAATGAGCGGTGCTGACGATCATACGGTAAATGAAGTAGGGTATCTTCCGAAGTTTAAAACACAGACTCAAAGAGCGGCAGTATTGCTTCTTAGATTGCAGAATTGGAAGAAATAGTCTAACCACAGAGGGCACAGAGAAATATTAATTCTCAAAACCGATGTGCACTATGTAGTTTAAAACTTAAACCAACACTTCACCTTTTCCTTCCCGTATCAATACAGGCTCTCGTCCTGTAAGGTCGATCACAGTAGATGCTTCATTACCTCCAAACCCTCCATCAATAACTACATCTACCTGATGTTTCCATTCGTCGAACATCAGGCTTGGATCGGTAGTGTATTCAAGAATCTCATCATCGTCTTTGATGGAAGTTGAAACGATCGGATTTCCTAATTCCCGGACCAGCGCCAAAGCTATTTGATTGTCGGGAACGCGTATACCAACGGTTTTCTTTTTTCTGAATACGCTTGGTAAACTGTTACTGCCCGGAAGAATAAAAGTATAAGGTCCGGGAAGATTTCTCTTCAGGATTTTAAATGTCTGCGTCTCAATTTGGGCTACGTGATCAGATAAGTTGCTGAGGTCTTCGCAAATAAAAGAGAAATTGGCTTTATCTAAGCGAACGCCTTTTATTCTGGCGAGCTTTTCTAATGCTGATTTATTGGTGATGTCACAACCTAATCCATACACGGTATCAGTAGGGTAGATGATCAATCCTCCATTTCTGAGGATCTCAACGATATGTTTGAGTTTCTTTCTATCCACATGATCTTCATATAATTTTATCAGCTCAGACATTGATAGCTCCTGTTAGTTTTTAGTTAGTATATTATTGCTGAAATTTTTACCAATCTCAATTACTAACTAAACAAAAATATGAGATACGCATTCCTTTTTACGGCATTATTTTTTAGCTCTACACTTTCAGCACAACCTTCTCAGGATTTTTGGAGTTCTATAGAGAAGATCTGTGGAAAATCTTATGAAGGTAAAGTATTGGAAGCTCCTGCAGAAGATGAATTCAGAAAACTTCGATTAGTTATGCATGTTCGTTCTTGTGAAGAAAATGAAATAAGGATTCCATTTTTTGCAGGGGAGGATCGGTCTAGAACATGGGTATTTACAATGAAAAATGACATTTTAACTTTAAAGCATGATCACCGACATGAAGATGGAACCGAAGATGAGATTACTCAATACGGTGGAACGGCATCCAATCACGGTTTGTCAACTATTCAAAGCTTTCCGGCGGATAATTTTACGGCTGAATTAATTCCTGCTGCTGCAAGTAACGTTTGGTGGATTGAAATAGAAGACGGAAAGTCCTTTACCTATAATCTGAGAAGGTTGGGAACCGACAGATACTTTAGCATTCAGTTTGATCTGACAAATGAAATTGAAACTCCTCCCGCTCCATGGTGATTATGCGAGATAATTCACTGACAAAATTCGGGATTGTAGATGTCTTGTAATTCGTTAACAGATTAATAGTGATGGTTCTGTAAATACTTCGGCTTGATTTTTTGCTACTTTTGTATCAAGACAAAAGTAGGTAACCTTTTGCTAGGTTAGGCTTTTTTATCT
>DEXK01000009.1 GCA_002364085.1 Balneolaceae bacterium UBA3186
CCTTTTAATTAAAACGGACACACCATGACAAAAATAGTACCATTGATTTTATTGCTCACGACACTTTCGGGCTGTCGCCAAATTGAACGAATAACCTCCTCACGCACTGAACGCATTGATTCTGTGCAAGTGAGTGTGCCTATTCCCGGGCATATCTTAGACGTTCCCGTCATTGCAGCAGATACCATTGTTGTCGAAGATGATCGCGTTCGCGTCACCATCATACCGCTTCCTGATTTAGATTTGTCCGCAGATCCGGAAAGTGTGTCCGCGTCAGGAATCATAAAAAATGACAGTGTCCGCGATGTCCGCAAAGGTGTGAATCGCTACCGAGTGATCGCTGAAGTTAAGCCCGATACCCAACAGGTGAGCGTTGCCGAGAAAACCATAACCGAAACCAAAGAGACTGTAAAGTACGAACGCAAAATACCGTGGTGGGGAACTGCCTTGATCGGTGGATTGATAGCAATAGTGCTTGTGCTTTTGGTCGCAAAAAAAATCAATCGATGATATTAACACGACTGGGAAACAAGAGAGCTCTTGCCGATAAAATAATCCCATTCTTTCCAAAACATGAACTTTACATTGAACCTTTTTTTGGAGCCGGTGGAATGTTCTTTAGCAAGCCGAAAGCAAAATTCAACATCTTGAATGATATTGATGAAGAGGTCTATAATCTCTTCATAATGATACAGCGTAGATGGGAGGATCTCTACGACTGTTTATTCTTTACTCCGATCCATGAAAAGCTTTGGAAGGAATGGAAGTCCGGCGTGCCAATTGATCCAGTATGGAGAGCTGTTCGCTTCCTTGTATTAAGTAACTTTTCATACTTAGGAAAGATGGAGACTCTTTCATTCCCTTCAAAGAATACTAAGAAGCTTGCTCTCTCCAGGCTTAGAAAAGTTTATGAGCAGATATACGATGTCGACTTTATGTGTTCGGATTTTCAGGAGGTCTTTCGGAAGATTGAAAAAGGAAATAGAGACCGAGCTTTTGTTTATGCCGATCCGCCTTATCTTGATACTAGCAATAATTACAGCCAGGGATTTACTCCTGAAAACTCAAGCGACCTATTTGATACGCTCCAATCTTCAGGAATAAAATGGGCGATGAGTGAATTTGATCATCCCTTTATCTTAGAGCAAGCTAAAGAACGAGATCTGATCGTTGAAAAAATAGGAATAAGAAGAAACCTAAATAACAGAAGGATGGAGATCTTAATAATGAACTACCGAAAACCTCAGCAAGAGCTATTCTAGATTGTATTTGTGTTTCAGGCTCTTTCTTTTGTATTCTTTTCTGCATGGAAAAATTGCCAAACATACTATATAAATACCAGTCTTTCGAAGATCAATATTCATTAATTAACCTTATCAATTGTCAGGTGTATTTTCAAGATCCCACATTACTCAATGATCCTTTCGATTGTACTCTTAATCCGATCATAAAGAATTTGAATTCGAAAGAGAAGTTATTACTTCACAACAGATACATTTCAAGCTCCGGAAATAATATTTCATTTGATGATTTTATTAACAATACTAATGATGTTAATTTTGGGAAACAGACTCAAATACATAAAATGATAACTGAGTTTTATCAAGGAAACCCAGTCCTGTGTTTATCAAAATTGTATAATTCTATATTGATGTGGAGTTATTATACAGAAAAGCATTCTGGATTTTGTTTAGGTTTTGATACTCGCTTTGAACCTTTTAATAAAGCTTTTAGAGTAAATTATAAAAAGGAATTTCCATTATTAAGGCTAATGGATTTGATATCTAAAAATCAACGTGACGTCAACAAAAGGTTGAGCCCGCTTTTAACAAAATACCATGACTGGAAGCATGAAAAAGAATTTAGAGCCTTTCACTCTGAAAAACCCACTACATTTAAATATCCATTAAAAGCTCTGACAGATATATATTTAGGACTTAAAATAAGTGATCTAAATAAAGAAAAATTATTGAAAATAGTATCTGACGTTTATAAAAATAATGTTAATGTATGGGAAGCCAAACCTATTCAGCAACAATATCAAGTTAAATTCAATAAGCTAGATTTGGCTTTGGTTTAAATATATTTATTAAGAGCTGGCTCTACTTCCGTAATAAAAAACTTCTCGAAATCTAAAGCCTGTATCTCATCACCCGCATTGAATATCATTTTGTAAACTCCGGCACGGTTTACTACCGACAATGATTCCTCTTGTAGACTGAAAGCCTCAAGCTCAGGAATGAGTTCATAGTTTGGTATCGAATACTTCTTACCAACTATTGATGCGATATCCTGAAATGCAAAAACGGGATCATCAGGGAGTCCAAAGATTCGGATTGGTTTCTTTTCAAAATGAATGGTAATTCTTGGGGTAGGCATAGCTTAGTGTTTTGGGAGTTTTAAAAATGATGCCGGGTTGCTCCCAGTGATCACTAAGAATCACCACCGGATTGACTACCAGTGACAACACCGGCATCAAATCGGTGTTAGTTTCTTCTTAGTGTTTTTGGGAGCTTGTAATGTAAGAAGGTTTTACATAATGATCATGCATCTGGCATAAGATTTTATAATTGCATCGCTTACAAAACTAGCCTTATGCGAATCGCAGATCATTGTCAATCTACATATTTCGAGTGTATTCTAGTGTTCCGCCTGAATAGGATTTTGCGATCTTTTCAAGTTCACTCCAACTTCTACCAGTGTAACTAGATTTAGCTCCTCGATTTTGGATTTCGTTATCATCAGAACCATAAGGAGGTGGAATTAAAAACTTGCCAGTAAGTTTAACAGCTGTCTTTCCATTCGACTCACGAACCGAAGCGTTGATAGTTACCTTCATTCCTCCGCTTGATAAGCTACTACCCAAAGTTTCTTTTGGTTGAAATGGTTCCGTAGTAATGTTCATCAATACAGCATCTGATGATGAGATTGAATAACCTGCATCAGTTAAAGCTTGCGCAATTTTTCTATATGCTGTTTCCGGTTCATCATCAGATAATATCCAAATAGCATCGGCTTTTTCCATTGCAGATGAAGCGGGCCCTGCTGGAGGTAGTGTTGTAGCACATCCAGTAAGGAAAAGTGCAATTGTAAGTATTATTAATTGTTTCATGATGTTTCCTTAATTGTATTGTTTTGTTATTAACTGGTGTCCTTCCAGGGGTGCTTTTATTTCGTGGCGTTTGTAATCCGGGTGGTGTGTCTCCGGAACTTTCCCTCTGCCGTAAATGGCTTCCGCCAAATCAGGAGCTTCAATCAGTGCCGGTTCTTTTGCCGGTGCTCTCTTGTACTGATCTACCTGCTCCAGTAAAAACTTCTCCGTAACCTGAGCAACCATTTTAAGCCAATCGCCCTCGGTTTTAATTTGGCGACCTTTCATTAAGTTAGAAGTGTACCAAATCTTATCGGTGAGATCGCGGAGCTGCCGTTGCTTCATCTCAATCTTCAATCCATGCTGCAATGCCTTCGCGAGCTCGTTATCAAATACCGACCGAAAGTTCTCAGCTCCCTTAGCTTTTCGGTACGCCGGCAATATGGATTGGTTGAGTGTCATTTAAATAATAGATTCAAGTGCTTTTGTGGCTACATTCTTTATCACTTCAATAGACACACCGGTACCGGTGCTATTTAGAAAGTTTTTTACCTTATCCCATACTCTATTATCTCTGACCTTATTAATAAACTCATGACCATTATAAGTTAATCCTCCAATAGATCCTGGTAATTTACCACCGATCTGATCCATAGAATTAAATGTTGCTCTAATCAAATTTGCTTCTCTTAGAATCAGCAAGTATTCAATTAGTTCGTTTCTATCAAAACCATGTTTATTAGTAATATCTTCAACGAAATTTCTTCCATCTTCAGTAGTATTCGGTAGAATTGTTTCAACTTCCAATAGTACTGTTCTTAATTTGTCAGCTTCTAATTTCATCTATTTCTCCAGTTATTTAATAAGGTCTATTTCTCTCATTATTTCTGTTACGCATTCCCATAAATCGTCGGATTTTACTTTTAGCTTTTGATCAGCACTAACAGCATGAACAGTTAAATTTGATGAAACACCTTCAGTTTCTAGTATTAATTGAAACCCTTTATATGAAGAAGCTCTATCTGGCGAATTTAATTGGTAATATATAACTTGATCCTTTTCCATTAATTATCAATTCTATATTTCACTAAAGTTTGGTAAAAAGTATGTATAGTTCTTGGTAATCTGCCCTCTTTAGAATCTTTAGTGATAACAACTGCCCCGATCGGTTCGAATCCCAAATTCACGTGATCTTGAACATCTCTTATCAAAGCCAGCCTATTTTCAGCTTCTAATATCAAATAATCAATCGCCTTTCTATTTGCCATTTCATTCACCCGGTACTTTTAATTGTAGATTATTGTCTTCGAGCGGCACAACCGGATCTGTATTAATATTACTTGCTAACTCCTCATCCCATTCAGGATCAACCCAAAGCCAAGAATGAATGCAATTCCATCCGCCGGCATAGATCTTAACAGGACTCAACTGACCGTTATCCATTTGCTCGATGTCTTGGAGAGTAAAGACTTTACCGATAAGGCGCAAACAAAAAGGGCGAGTGTTCACCCGGGCGTCACCGTAATAGAAGCCATGCTGTAAACTTGCGCTCTCTCGCACTTGCTCTCGACCGATGCGGTTATAGCTGCTAACAATCAATCGAGCGTTTGTACGGGCGTAGTGTGCTTTGCCATCGGCGTACTGGAAGATGAGCTCCTCGAGATCCTCGCGATTAAAAAATCCCTGAGCCAATTCGCTCTGCATTACTTCCTTGGTTCCCTCGCGAAGCTCCTCACGCATGCTTGCCAAGTTAGTGCTGAAGAGTTTCGAGATCTCCGCAATATCATCGGTTCGATTGATGGCGTCCTTCAGTCCGGGAAGCTCCACGCCAACCGACTGGTAGAAAGTAGTTGTCCTGGTAAGCACATCATCAATGGAAGATTGGATCTCATCCTTCATGTTCACGTTAATAAAATCAGAAGAAGCCTGAATAGCCGATTCAATTACATCATCAATATTGATGGATGCCAATTCCGATTTTGAAAACGAACCAAGCACATCCAAAATCGTATCGGTGTAAGTTCGCACAAAATCATCCACCGAGCTGTACGATCCCGACTCAGCAAGTATGCTTTGAATGCGCTGCTCAAGAGATTCTATTTCTGCGAATATGCTCAAGATTTTTCAACTAGCTTAATGGATTTTATTGTTGCACGCGGATAGAACTTTTTAAATTCATAGCGAACATCAGCTCTATCCTCCGCTTCTAATTCTGTTTTCCAAACAGGTTTGTTGCTCCAATCAGGTGTGTATTCTATTTCGAATTTCATAATCCTTAATTTTTCATTCTTAATTTTTAATTCCTAAGCCACCGCCTTTGATCTTACATCCATCACGGTATGCTCGCGCATCCATTGAAGATTGTTCCAGTTCTTTTGAGCCGGAAACATTGGAACGGGCTTAGAAAGAAAATTCCAACCATACTCCAAGTGATTAAACTCATATCGGTTTTTTCCATCATTGTATCTGTACCAAAGGGTAATGTGGTAAAATCTCATCATTATCAGTTAAGTGAGTTTACATGTGAGGTTTCAAATTTATAGCCGGTATGTGCTTTCCGCGTAATCACTACCACAAAAGTAGGATGCTTCAATACCTGACTTTTATACGCCATCACAGAATGCAACAGCTCCGGCTTCTTCGATTCGTTGTTCTTCATCAATTCTTAATTCTTAATTTTGAATTTTTAATTCCCCTTCAGGGTAAAGTAGTACTTCCCATTCGGGTCTTTCTTCCTATCGAACTTATTCTCCAGTTCGGCAGCGGCGATTCCTTTTCGCTCCATCCAAGTCAATGCCTCTTCGTAGGTCATCTTTCCGGTCATACCCATTCGCTTCAATTGGCTGTCCTTAAAGCGCTGCTCTTTTTGTCGCTTCAGGCGCATCCAACTAATCAAAGTGCGGTACACGCTCAGGTATTTTTTTTGGAGGGGTTTGTGGTTCTCCATTTCCTCAAGAGTGATCAGGATCTCTTGCTTGGTGTAATCACTTTCGTTGAGCTTGTCAATTTCCGCATTTGTAATTTGATACTTCATGCCGGAAACGTTCCGCAACTCCTCAGCGATGTACTTCTTAAATAACTCTTTGTCGATGGGTTGGGTCATATCAATATCTGAAGTCTGTCCAGTGAATGATTTTGCCTTTAAAGTCTGAAGAGAACCATTCTAAAAATTCACTATATGTTCTGAATCCATCATTTAGGTAAAGACTTTTAAAATCACGAAGTGGAATACTTTTACCGTCGACAAACACATCGAATGTCTTTTTATCGTAGTATTTAATTTCAAAGCTTTGCACACTCACACACTCACTTTCTAAAAAGCAGTTATAGTTCTTGCTTCTAACTCCGGTCGCACACTGAATAGAGTTGCCGGCTTTCCATCTATCTGTTGAATCTTCTCTGATAGTATGAATCTTAGTTCCGTTTAAAATCGGATCTACGAATTGTGGTTTAAAAGAAAGTATCACTTGCCCTCCGTTTTATGATCCGGGTTCGAGCAATTCGCCTTGTGAATGTATTCGTGCGTATGCGCAAATCGTATGTAAGTACAACCATCATAATTTTGAACCATTGGTTCTCTCATGCGGTCTGTTATATTTACTCGTTCTATATTATCTAAATCGTAGGTTTTAATAGTTGCAATGACTCCAATTGAGAGAAATAACAAAACGATTATTGTCAGTGCTATTCTAAATCCTTTATTTTTACTTTTTAATTCATCATCTTTCATTTTTCCATCTCCATTTTTGTTTGTCCGGTTTGTTTATCCAGGAGATCTCTTTTGTATCTCCTGATAAATTTCTCAACATCTAATCGGTCGCTCTTCTTTAAAAAAGTGCTCCGATATTGAAA
>DEXK01000012.1:0-192068 GCA_002364085.1 Balneolaceae bacterium UBA3186
CTTTGTCTTGTTTGTATTAAATTAAGTTTTAAAAAACGATTACCGACAGAGCCGATAGTCGGATTTGAACCGACGACCCCTTCCTTACCATGGAAGTGCTCTACCTCTGAGCTATATCGGCTTCTATTCCAATGAGCGAGCGACCGGGATCGAACCGGCAACATTCACCTTGGAAGGGTGACACTCTACCAATTGAGTTACGCTCGCTTAGCGTGGGGAGAGCAGGATTCGAACCTACGAAGTCGTAAGACAACAGATTTACAGTCTGCCCCAGTTGGCCGCTTTGGTATCTCCCCAAATTCTATCAATAAATCAATTTCTGAGCCAGTAGCCGGAGTCGAACCGACGACCGACGGTTTACAAAACCGTTGCTCTACCAACTGAGCTATACTGGCATTTTTCGAAAGACTGGAAAAATACTCATAGTTCACCATATAGTCAACATATCGTTGCGAAAAAAATCACAACTTATTTACTGTTCCCCACTTTCTTTTTACTACCCCTGAAAACTAAGAATTTTATAGCAATTACTGCAACTATAGCTATAAGAATCAGCTTTCCGTAGTTAGACAAATATTTCCCGATGACTTCCCAATTGTCGCGAACATACCAACCGGCTCCAATAAGTAACGCATTCCACAAAATTGAACTGATTAAAGAGTTCAAAACAGTGTATGAAATCTTTAATCCACTCATTCCTGTAGTAAGTGATATCACAGATCGGGTTCCGGCCAAAAAGCGATTTCCAAATACAACCCATTGCCCCCATTCATTCATCCATTTTTTTCCTTTCTGAAAATACTTGTAATCAATAAATCGTAATATAAAATGGCTTTTCGGATTGTCTTCTATTTGAGAACCCCACTTCTTTCCAAACCAATACATATTCATAAAACCAATTACTGAAGCTATTACAGTAACAACAAATAAAATGGATATTGAAATTGTACCTTCGGCCGCTAAATATCCTCCAAAAGCTACTATAACATCTCCCGGCATTGGAGGAATTAAGTTTTCCAGATAAGCGATACCAAAAAAAATCAAATAGATCCCCAAAGGCGGAACCACATTAATCCATTCTACTATATTTTGGACGATCTGATCTGCCATCTAGTCAATTTTTGTAAGAAGGACTACCGCAGAACTAGAGACCCCTTCTTTTCTGCCTTCAAAACCCAACCATTCAGAAGTGGTAGCTTTTACTGATACATTTTCAATATCAGTATTTAAATCTAATGCTATAGTCTCCCTGATCTGAAGAATATACGGCTTTAATTTTGGCTCCTGAGCAACTATTGTGGCATCTAGATTTCCCAGTTCATAGTTTTTTTCCTTAACCAAACCGTAGGCTTTGCGCAAAAGAATTCTACTGTCAACATTTTTATACTTTAAATCTGTGTCCGGAAAATGAGTCCCGATATCACCTAAAGCCAAAGCACCCAGCATAGCATCTGTAATTGTGTGGAGTAAAACATCCGCATCCGAGTGCCCTTCTAATCCCATAATATGAGGAATTTCCACTCCTCCTAAGATTAACTTTCTCCCCGAAACTAATTTATGAACATCGTATCCGTAACCGATTCTAATATTTTTCATATCCAGCCTTTTGCAATTAGTTCAGCAACTTTCAAATCCAAAGGGTATGTAATCTTTAGATTTTCCGAATCTCCTTCTATCATTTTGACCTTTGCCCCAATTCTCTCAACTAGTGAAGAATCGTCTGTCCCTAAATAACCATCAGCTGAAGCTGACTTATATGCTTCCAAGATTAAATCTTTTCTAAAAACCTGTGGAGTTTGAGCTTGCCATAAATATTTTCGGTTCGGAGTTTCCTCAACACTACCAACTTCATCAGTTCTTTTAATTGTGTCTTTTACAGGAACCCCTAAAACCGCCGCACCTGCTTCATTAGCAACTTCGAAGCATCGCAAAATATAATCTTGCCTCAGAAAAGGCCTGGCTGCGTCATGAACCGCCACCAGCTCAATACTGTTATGCAAAATTTTTAATGCGTTCCAAATAGAATACTGCCTTTCAGAACCACCTTCTATCACTTCAAAAGAGATGTATTCAGACTCTAAATCTGAACACAACTCTTTACAGCGGTCAATATAATCTTTGGCTGTTGGTATAATTATTTGCCGTAATCCTTCAATACCCAAAAAA
Source organism: Balneolaceae bacterium UBA3186 (assembly GCA_002364085.1). Classification (GTDB taxonomy): domain Bacteria; phylum Bacteroidota; class Rhodothermia; order Balneolales; family Balneolaceae; genus Balneola. The sequence continues at coordinate 2,167 of DEXK01000012.1, forward strand.
CATTCAATAGATCTTTGGAGAATCGGCTTACCTGAAACTTCTACAAAAGCCTTAGGAACCTCAGAACCTAAACGGGTTCCTGAGCCGGCAGCCGGAATTATGACCGCCTTTGCACTCAATTAAAGAATCAGCATTGCATCGCCAAATGAAAATAGGCGATAGTTTTCCTTTTTTGCCTCTTCGTATGCTTTCATAATAAAATCATACCCGCCAAAAGCAGCTGCAAGCATCAACAATGTTGATTCCGGTCTATGGAAATTTGTTATCAATCCTTCAGTAATCTTGAATTGGTATGGTGGATATATAAATTTGTCGGTCCAACCAGTTCCCATTTTTGACATACCGCTTGCCATCACACTGGTTTCAATTGCACGAACAGCGCTTGTTCCAATTGCTACAACTTTGTTCTTTTTAGACGATAAAGCCACATTAATTTTATCTGAGGTCTCTTTAGATAAAAAGTAATTCTCAGAATCCATTCTGTGCTTTGTTAGATCTTCTACTTCAACATTACGGAATGTTCCCCAGCCAATGTGAAGCGTAATAGGAAGCATCTCAACACCTTTCTTTTCTATCTTCTTGATAAGATCTTCTGTAAAGTGCATCCCTGCCGTTGGCGCTGCTACCGCACCACGCTCAGTTGCGTATACAGTTTGATATCGTTCTTTATCTTCGTCTACAGGTTCTCTTTCTATATATGGCGGCAATGGCATTTTGCCTAAAGCGTCGAGCCTTTCATATAACTCATCATATCCACCATCAAACAAGAAACGTATAGTTCTCCCTCTTGAAGTAGTATTATCAACAACCTCAGCCATTAATTCGTCGTCTTCTTCTCCGAAATAAAGTTTATTACCAATTCGGATTTTCCTTGCAGGCTCAACCAACACATCCCACAACATATTCTCTGGCTGAAGCTCTCTCAATAAAAATACTTCGATATCAGCTTCGGTTTTTTCTTTTTTACCGTTTAATCGAGCCGGAAAAACCTTGGTGTTGTTGTAAATCACAACATCGCCTTCGTTCAAATACTCATGTATATCTGAAAACTTTTTATGTTCAATTGTTTCTTCTGCTCTGTTCAGAACCATTAAACGAGCATCGTCTCTTTTCTCTAACGGTTCTTCTGGTACGTTTAGTCCTTCGAGTTCGTATCTAAAATCGGTGAGTTTCATCTCTCCTTGGGTTGAATGGAGGTTTTAAATTGCTATTTTCAAAAGTTGAGAAAGATAGTGTTTTATTCATTCTTTTTCAATTCAACTTCATTTGAACTACTATTTATTATTAGGTGTTGTTTAGTTATACTTATAGGTACGGTTCATCGTTAGGAACCAAATCATATACATCATGAATAAATCTATTTCATTACTTATTCCGGCAATTTTATTATTGTTTTCATTCAACTCCAATGCTCAATTAAGAGGGGATGTTTCTCAACCATTTGATTACAGAGGCGCTGTAGTAAATACTCAAAGCGCAACAATTCAAAATAAATTGGCGAGTTTTTTTGAAAACAATGTTCAAATGAGTCACTCCTATTCCATGAGTTTCACCTCTTTCGGGGGATCTTACCAAAACCTGAACGCCTACACAAACACTATGAATATTGCATTTACCGAAAGGCTGCAAGGAAGAGTTGATGTGTCTTTGTTCCACTCTCCGTTTGGAGGTAGTAATTTATACAGTGCGGGACAAAATGAACCAAGAATTATGATAAGTAATGCTGAGTTGAATTATCAGATTAGTGACAACGCAACTATCCGGTTTCAATACCAAAGACTTCCATATAACCCTTACGGATTCTCTCCTTTTGGGTATAACCGATATAATAATTTCAATCGTTTTAATTCTAGGTATTATTAAATTCTGAATGGCTCAACATCTAGACGAGAAGAATTCATCGCCAAACAACCTTTATTTAAACGCAGCAATTGGCTTTTTAAGTGTTCTTCTTTTAGGATTACTACTAGCCCTTTTTACACGTATTGTCTATCCAAGAATTTTTAACCAAAGAGCCGATCAGCCTTCTGAATTAATTGGTTCAATAATTCAGCTTGAAGTATTAAATGGCTGTGGTGAATCCGGAATAGCCAACAACTTTACTAATTTACTTAGAAGTAATGGATTTGATGTTGTTGAGGTGGGAAACTTTGAACGATTTGATGTAGAGAACACTTTCGTAATTTCAAGAAGTTCATCTTTTGATAACGCGAAAAGAGTTGCCAATGCTCTTGGAGTAGACGAAAAAAATATAATCCGGGAAGAGTCAGAAGATTTTTATCTTGATGTAACCGTAGTTCTTGGAAAAGATTACAAGAACCTAAATACTAATTAAACTTAAATACACATTTTGCCAAAAAAAGAACAATTTTCAAATGCTTATTCTGAAGAAGACCTCAAAACAAATGAAGTTTTGAGTACTATTACAGAGGCATTATTAAGTAAAAAGGCTAATGATATTACAGTTTTAGATGTTTCTGAATTAACAACTTTAGCCGAATATTTTGTTATATGTCATGGTAATTCAGATGTTCAAGTAAAGGCACTTGCTGATGTAGTAGAAGAAGATGTGTTAAATAAATGTTCAGAGAAATCCTGGAGAAAAGAAGGTGGAAGTTCCAGAGCATGGATTATTCTCGATTATGTTAACATTGTAGTGCATGTTATGAGTGAAGAAAAAAGAAATTATTACAACATTGAAAAAATGTGGAATGATGCTAAGATCACTCATATCAAAGATGAACTAAATTAAACACAATGGCTCACCTTCGTCCAAAAGTTCTTGTTACTGAGCCAATCCCTGAAAAATGTTTGACCTATCTTAACGAGCATGCAGATTTGCACATCGGCAAAATAGGTGAATTCCAACGCGAAGATAATTTGGTTAGAACTATTTCCGACTATGACGCTCTACTTTGCATGCTTTCAACACCTGTTACTAAAGAAGTTTTAGAGTCAGCTCAAAACCTTAAAATCGTTGCAAATTTTGCAGTTGGCTATAATAACATTGATGTAGAAGCTGCAAAATCTCTTGGTATAAAAGTTGCAAATACTCCTGATGTTTTAACCGAAGCTTGTGGTGATTTCGCAATGGGGCTATTAATGGCTGTAACTAGAAAATTTAATGCCGCTGAACAGTATTTAAGAGAAGGTAATTTTACAGGATGGGAGCCATTAGGCTTTTTAGGAATGGAACTGAGAGGTAAAACTCTTGGAATAGCAGGAATGGGACGAATAGGTCAGGCTTTCGCTCACAGAGCACGGGCTTTTGGTATGAACATAGCTTATTACAATCGCACTAAGGTAGACCTTGAAGTAGAACAAGCTCTTAACGCTACCTATATTTCTTCAATTGAGGAACTTGCTGAGAATTCTGATGTACTAAGTTTAAATTGCCCTTTAACTGATGAAACTCATCATCTGGTAAATGATAGAATTTTTAACCTCATGCCTCAGCACTCCATACTTATTAATATTTCTAGAGGCGCAGTAGTGGATGAAACTGCACTAGCTAATGCTCTTCATATGGGTACTATTGCCGGAGCTGGAATTGATGTTTTCGAAAATGAGCCTGAAGTCCACTCAAAATTACTCACTGCTCCGAATTGTGTCCTCTTACCTCATATTGCAAGCGCAACTTATGAAACAAGGGAGCAAATTGGAATGCTTGCATCTAAAGCTATAGTTTCCGTGCTTAAAGGCGAAGCTGATAGCAATATTCCAAACCTTATTTGAAATTGAAAGCCCTGCAATCGAAAAAGATCACAACTCTTTTTACACTTCTCATATTAAGTGTGATTAGCTTGGCTGTATTGGAAATTAATTTTTACTCCAATACCCCTTCTTATAATGATATTGAAAATATGGCCTCCCAAAATGTAAGGTCAGCTTCAAAATCGTTTGAAAAATTTATTACCGATTTCAAAAAAAGAAGCCTCGATTTAGGCAACCAAGTCACTCCATTACTTAATAAGAGCTCATCACCCGAACAGGTTTACAATTTAATCAGTAATGAGCAAGGCTTTTGGGGAGTATTATTAAGTGATAGTTCTGAAGCAATTGCATGGACAGGATTTAGAGTTTTAAAAAATGATTCTTTAGCCGAAGGAGATTCAATTTCGATAAATATAGTTAACGCTCAGAATGTATCAGCCCTTCAATCTACACAGCTTCTCATTGATAACTCGGGACATGAATATTCCCTTATTACCGCACTAAAATTGAAACAATCTAATGTTTTAGATCTGGGAGGAAGTTCTGAAGTCTCTATTTCTGATGTGCTGGGTTTAGATTTTAACTTTCCAATTCACTTTAATCTGAATGGAACAGCTCCCGATAATACAATTTTTAAAGCAGAACAATTTTTTGCAGAAGGCTCTTTTTCAGCATCTATATACGCCATCGAAAGTGATATTCCGGAATACCTGAAGTCCAGAAAAGCAGACCATGCTAAACTGAGATTGATATTCATTGTTTTGATTATAGTGGTTACAGAATTTTTACTCTCTTCACTTTCCTTCGTTTACAACCCTAAAAAAGTATTCCTTATTTCAACAGCTTCTATTTTTGTCTTTTGGGCTCTTTCTTGGACTTTGCTTCCTTTTTTGGATCTTGATCTAGTACTTGGAGAACAAACAGTTCATATAGAATTATTCTATTTAGGATTAAATGCATTTCTTGCTTTTGCCTTTGCAGTATTCATTTCCGATTTCTACTACTCCAACAAAACTTTCGCTAAAAAACTCCCAAGCGGATTTGGGCTTGTCGTTTATACCATAATAGGAGTCCTCATTGCCGTTGTTCTGGTTGGAATTTCTATTACTTTATTCCGAATCATTTCGCAAACTTCATTAAACCTGAATGACCTAAAACTTATTCCTGGGCTCAGTGTATTATTATATTATCTGTTTGGCGGTGTTCTTTGGATAGCTACCTCTTGGTCGGTTATTTACCTAATTACTTTTTTACTGAAATCAATAGAATTTAAAGGCTACTTTTCCATAGGCCTGATCTGTATCAGCTTTTTTTCTACTCTTTTTTTACTAAATATATCCAATGTAATTTTTGATAAATTATGGATATCTGTTCTTGTTGGCGGGCTTTTTTTAATTTTGGCCGGCCTCGCTTACCTCTCTTGGTACGGCTTTCTTGATCTCAGATCAAAATCCAGACTTAGACTTCTTCTCCTGATTTGTGCTCTTGCATCAGGCCTTGCTTATACTCCTTTTTATTATGGCCAAATAGAATGGCGAGCTAATACTATGGCTGAAGAGGCATCCAGATTTGCTAAAGAGAATGATCTGGAAATTGAATCCATCACTCTAGAAACACTCTATCTTTTGGAAGAAGAATTATCAAAGTTGCAGCTTTCTTCAACACAAAACAGATTTTTACTTACCTCAGAATTTAATAAACAGGTCGATTTGCTGTTTAAGCAGAATCCAAATTGGCAATCTTTTTCATTTTCTATCCAACTTATTGATCGTAACGGTGATCCTATTTCTGAATTCACTTCTAACTTAAACGCTCCAGGCTGGACAAAAACTTATGATATGTTCAGCCTTGAAGTTCCTTATGTACAAGAAAGAATAAGAAGAGACATAATACGACCGATCATAAGAAGGAACCCTCTCGAACAACCTCCTGCTAAGTACACTTCTTTTCGTCAGGGATGGATCCCTTTTTTCGAATCTCCTACAAGTGATCAAAAATTGGGATGGATCATTTGTTCAGTGTATCAAGAGCAACCACAATACAGAAAACCTCTGCGTGCTGTAGTTGCCAGTAAAAAAGAAGAAGACAGCTACTCTACTTTTCTTTTAAGTGAATATGAAAACGGAAAATTAATCAGGAATTCTCTTTCCGGAATACCTATTGAGATCCCAAACTATAGTATGCTTTCTAACCAGAATATGGAGAAATTGAATTCAGATTCTCTATTTACAGTAACTGAGACAATACAGAATACTGAGGTTGTTGAATTATTCTGGAAAAGATCTCAAAATAATGTAATTAAGGTTTCAACTCTAAAAGTCACATTGTTCAACCATGTATTTTCTGTATTAAGGTTTTTCTTTTACTTGATCCTATTCATCTTCTTTTTATCATTGCTGGTTCAATGGAGAAGAAACCTTCAAATCTTCGGGACAAACAGAAAATTCAGAGATCGTCTAATAGACCGTTTCATTATTGCTTCACTTCTTTGTTTAACAGCCTTGATTGCCACTTCTTCTGTTGCAATAACTAACCAAAGCCAGGAAATAACAATTGATGAATTGGAAAATAAATTGGTTGGTATTAATGCTACTTTTGAGAACAGTGAAGATCGTGATGTGAATCAAACGCTGCTTTTATCCAGTACACTCATTAATTCTGACGCCGTTCTATTTGAAAGAAACAGGCTTATTGCCTCAACAGCTCCACAGATATTTTCTCAACATCTTTTACCTGCTCAGGTGCCTTGGAATGTGTACAATGCTATTATTAACTATGGTAGTGAGATTGAAATACAAGAGTTTACTATTGGTGATCTTGAGTTCTTAATTGGATATACACCCATAAAAAAAGATGGCATAATTACTAATATAGCAGCAATTCCAACTTTTTTGAAAACACCTTCTTTTAATGAACAACTTCTTACTACAATAAGTTATTTAGTAGGGCTTTTTGTACTGGTGTTTGGCCTGTTCATTTTCGCGGCCGCAGTTATAGCAAACCGGATGACAAGCCCGCTTGAAGAATTAAGTGAAGGAATTAAAACAATTTCAGATGGAAGCCTGGAAACTACACTTCCTGTTAAAAGTAATGATGAAATCGGATCTTTAACTAATACATTCAATTTAATGGTGTATCGTTTACAGGAATTAAGAAAGAATTTAGTTGAAGTTGAAAGAGAAGCTGCATGGAAAGAAATGGCTCAGCAAGTAGCTCATGAGATCAAAAACCCACTAACCCCCATGAAGTTAAACCTCCAACATTTGGAACGACAGGTAAAGGCTACAAATATTGACCCTGAGGAATTAAAGAAAAAAGTTTCCAAGATCAATTCTAATATGATTGAACAGATCGAATCTCTTAGCAGAATCGCGTCTGATTTTTCGAAATTTGCCCGACCTATGGAACAAGAGTTTACCAAGATCGACTTAAATAAAGTGCTTCAAAATGTTGCTGATCTATATTCAAATGAGCAATCGATCAAAATTGACATAAACTTGAATAAATCCCCCCTTTGGATCAATGGAGTAAAAGATGAGCTGCAAAGAGTGTTCATTAATTTGGTTAAGAATGGAATTGAAGCTATTCCTAAGCGCCGAAAAGGGGTAATTACCATTAAAAGCTGGCATGCAAATTACAAAGCTAATATTGAGGTTTCAGATAATGGTCAGGGTATTTCCAAAGAAAACGAGCATTCCATTTTTGTCCCAAATTTCAGCACCAAGTCAAGTGGTACAGGTTTAGGGTTGGCTATCAGTAAAAAAGTTGTTGAAGAACATGGAGGAGAGATCAATTTTAATTCAGAAGTTGGAAAAGGGACTTCCTTCGTTTTAAGTTTCGATCTTTTTACAGGAAAAGAAAAAGAATAGGTTACCATTCACTTCGCTTCTTCGTACCATTACCGCTAAGAAAAAATGGCGGCAACAACTCAAGAAATAAAAAAAGAAAGCTCCATCCTTCTCAAGCTCGGCGGACCTATAATAGCCACTCAGCTTATGAGAATGGGCCTGAACTTTACTGATACAGTAATGGCAGGAAATCTCTCAGCTCTTGATCTTGCCGGTGTAGCTATAGGAAATGCTATGTATTTACCACTTTCTATTTTCTGTATGGCTACACTTATAGCTATAAATCCCATTGTCTCAGAACATCTTGGAGCTCGAAGATTCAAAGAAATAGGAACCAGTGCCAGACAGATGTTTTGGCTTGTTTTAATGCTCACTGTTCCTACATTTTTCCTTACCCGGAATTTAGATATCATTATGAACATAGTTGGTGTTACTGATGAAATTGTACCAATTGCAACAGATTACCTTAAAGCTATCTCATGGGGACTTTTGCCTTTATTTGCTTATGCCGGGGTTCGTTATTTCAGTGAAGGCCTTTCCGTTACAAAGCCTGCAATGTACATTGCCGCAGTAAGTTTGGTATTAAATGTGGGTGCAAATTACATTTTTATGTACGGAGGTCTAGGAATTACGGGAATGGGTGCGGTTGGAGCAGGCTATGCAACTTCTTTGATCAATCTCTTTGCAGCAATCGTATTTATTGGTTTTATGATAAACTTTAAACCATTTAAGAGGTTTGATATTTTTGCCCGTACAAAGGGTCCGGATCTTAAAATTTTCAGTGAATTTCTCAAAGTTGGACTACCTAACGGGGCTAGTACAGCTATGGAGATATTACTTTTTGCAAGCGTAAGTGTACTAATGGGAACACTAAGTGTAGAAGCCTCAGCGTCACATCAAATTGCAATAAATGTAGCTGCAACTTTGTTTATGATTCCTTTTGGTCTTTCAATGGCAATTACACAAAGAGTTGGCTTTTCAATAGGTCAAGGTTCGTTATCAAAAGCACGGCTTCGTGGGTTTATAGGAATTGGAATGTGCGCTTCTATAATGACATTAACTGCGGTTATGTTATTCTCTATCCCCGAAACAATAATTGGCATCTATACTGATGACCCCTTAGTAAGTAAAATGTCGGTTTCCTTATTATTTATGGCCGGTCTTTTTCAAATTTCTGATGGTCTTCAGGTTGGAGGGTTTGGAGCCTTAAGAGGACTTAAAGATACACGAACTCCAATGATCGTGAATTTTATTGCTTATTGGTTGATAGGATTTCCAATTGGATATTATTTAGGAATCATTTCCGACTTTGGTCCGGAAGGACTATGGATTGGATTGATCTCTGGGTTATCTGTTGCAGCGATTCTTCATAACTTTCGTTTTCACATTTTAACGGCTGTTGATTAGTGGCCAGTTAAGGTTTGTTACAACTAAGTTTCAAGAATAGTTTACAAAATCACCTCGCTTTAAAAACTTGAACTATTCGTGATATATAATCGTAATGTAAGTCGTATAATGCGACATAAACATGCCTGTATATATTCACGACATAGCAACCTCTGTACCTGAAGGGTCTAACTCTCAGGATGTGGTAAGAGAAATTATGAAATCTGCCTTAGCTAAAGACAGAAAAACTCAAGCTATTCTACATAGAATTTATTCGCAATCAGGAATTGAGAAAAGGCACTCAGTTATTAATGAGTTCCATCAAACTGAAAAACCGAATCCTTACTTAAATGGTACTATAAGCTCTACTCCAACTACAAGAGAAAGAAATGACGTATACAAAACCGCTGCGTCTTCTCTTTTCGTTGAAACCGGTAAAAAATTACTAGATAGCAATTCTCATATCAATAAAAATGATGTTACTCATGTGATTACGGTTTCTTGTACTGGATTTTATGCCCCGGGACCTGATTACGACCTTGTAAAACAACTCGGTCTTTCTCCTTCAACCCAGCGTTTTCACCTGGGCTTCATGGGATGTTTCGCTGCTTTCCCTGCATTAAAAATGGCTCGCTCTTTTTGTGAGAATAATATAGATGCAGTAGTGCTTATTGTTGCTACTGAGCTTTGTTCGCTACATTTTCAACAGAAAACAGATCTTGACAACCTCATTTCGGCTTCTGTTTTTGCGGATGGTTCTGCCGGTGTTTTAGTAAGTAGTAAGAAATCTCCAAAATCTTCGTACGAAATTAAAGCTTTCGCATCATCACTTACTCCAAATGGAGAAAAAGATATGGCATGGGATATTGGCGATCACGGTTTTGATATGATCTTATCAACGTACGTCCCTGATATTATAGAAAGTAATTTAAAGCAAGTAATTCAACCATTATTCGATAGATATAACCTTAATCATAATGATGTTAACTACTGGGCTATCCATCCAGGCGGACGTGCCATCATTGACAAAATTGAATCGGCTTTACACCTGAAAAAATATCAAGTGGCTGCTTCCAGAAACACATTGGCACAATATGGGAATATGAGTAGTGTCACAGTTCTTTTTGTTTTAAAACAATTAATGGATTCGAAGCCGGACAAAGACTCTATAGTACTCCCGATGGCTTTCGGCCCGGGCCTTACCATTGAAAGTGGTTTATTGAAAGTGGTTTAATGTGTGTATTTCTCCGTCATAGAAAACCTGAACTTAAGGAAATGATGGACGACCCTAATTGTGATATTGAAAAACTCACGAATACCTTTCATCAATTTAAAAGGATAAACAAGCTGCTTTCTAAATGGAATACGATCTATAAAAAGGAGATCCGTCCTGTTTTAAAAAATCAAAATGGTACAGGTAGTTTGTTAGATATCGGTTTTGGAGGCGGAGACATTTCTATTCAACTATCAGAATTGGCTGCAAAAGATGGATTTCATCTAGATATTACTTCAATTGAAGCGGATCGCCGGGCTTTCGAACATATTCAAACCCAAAACACTCCCTCAAATATACATTTCCGGCATCAACTATCATCTGATCTGGTAAAAGAAAAGGCTTCTTTTGATTTTGTAATTTCCAATCACCTGCTCCATCATCTCCACAAAAAAGACTTTATCGATATCTGTAATGAAGCTGAACAACTCGCCTCAAAAAAAGTAATCTTCAATGATATAGAAAGAAATGATATCGCTTATGTTCTATTTACTATTTTTTCTAAAATAATGTTTAAAAACTCTTTCATTTCTTATGATGGAAGAATTTCAATAAAACGTAGCTACACTTTAGAAGAACTCTCATCTGTGGCTCCTGAATACTGGACAGTATCACGACTATTTCCCTTTAGGTTAATTCTTATTTATGACAAAGAATACATTTAAAATTACCATTGTAGGTGGGGGACCTGTTGGGCTTTTTCTCGGAATTTGTCTTTCTAAACAAGGAATAGACTGCGCCATTCTTGAACAAAGAGCAGAGCCTGTTCCTGATTCAAGATCATTAGGAATTCATCCTGTTTCTTTGGAATTATTTCGCAAAACCAATATCGCAAGTAAGTTTCTTGATGCAGGAATTCACATAAAAAAAGGATTGGCGCATAATGGGAAAAGACTGCTCGGCAGTATAAACTTCGAGCAGCTAGAAAGACCATATAATTTCATTCTTGCTTGCCCTCAATTCGAAACTGAAAAAATCCTACGAGAACACTTCCTTGCATTGAATCCTCAAGGTTTAATTACAGAAGCATTGGTGACAAATATTGAAGAAAACATGGATGAAGCTATCTGTTATTACCAAAAAGATGGAAAAGAATTATCTCTTTCATCAACTTATGTTGTTGGCTGTGATGGTAAAAACAGCTTGGTTCGTCAACAATCCGGAATTTTTTATGGAGGAACGAAATATCCTGATACTTATATAATGGGAGATTTTGAAGACAACACAACTATTGGTGACAATGCTGTTGTTTTCCTTCCAAAACAAGGATTAATAGAAAGCTTTCCGCTCCCAAATCAAATGAGAAGATGGGTTGTTAAAACAGATTCTTTGGTTGAAAAGCCTACTGCTCAACTTATTTCTGAAATTACTTTGCATAGAATTGATCATGATCTTAAGAATCTTAAAAACACAATGTTGAGTAGTTTTAATGTTCAATACTTTGAAGCAGAATGTTTTTTTAAGAACAGAGTGCTTTTATGTGGAGATGCAGCTCATGTTGTTAGCCCAATTGGTGGACAAGGCATGAATTTAGGTTGGATCGGAGCTTGGTTATTAGCAAAGGCTCTATCCGAAATTAACATATATCCTGAACAAGAAACTGAGTTTTTATTAGGTTTCCAGAATCAACAAAAGAACATTGTAAAAAAAGCTTCCCGCAGAGCTGAATGGAATATGAGAATAGGAAGAAAGCAACGTTTTCCAATATATAGAGAATTATTTGTAAGGCTACTTCTTAACTCTCCACTTAACAAAGTTGCAGCTCAAAAATTTGCAATGAAAGGTCTAACTTAAAATCTCATTTGTTTCTCTTGAAAAGATAAGAGTAAAAGTCGTTCCACCATCTCCATTTGTATGTTGTCGCGACTCTGCATTCAGTTTATCACCCAGTGTTTTAATAACAACTGAAGCAAGATTTCCAGTTACGGTTCCATCCAGATATTCAGAAATACCATTGCCATTATCCGAAATACTGATCAATACTTTATCCCCACCATCTTTTTTTACAGCAATGGAGATCTTTCCTTTATCATAACCTATAAATGCCTCCCGATACATATTCAGGATCACTTCATTAATGATAAGGCCAACGGTTAATGCTGTACTAGCTTTTAATTCTATTTTATCTATATCCAGATTGTAACTTATATCTTTATCAAAGTCTCCGAATATTTCAACAATAGTTGAAGTAAGATGGCCCAGATAAAAACCTACATCTATAAGTTCATTGTCCTCAGAATTAAACAGAACCTCGTGAGCATGTGCAATAGTTTCAATTCTTGAGCCTGTTGACTTCATTAAAAATTTAGCATTCTCATCTGTAAGTAAAGGCACCTGTAATTGCACCAATGCATTTAATGCTGATAAACTATTTTCAAAACCTCTGTGAATTTCCTTTAATCTTACTTCTTTATCTTTAATGGTATTTTTGAGTTCATCTACTTCCTTTGCTTTCTCTATAGATAATGCAGCATGTGCTGAAAGTGTTTCTAAAACAGGGATATCTTTCTCTGTAAAATCTTCTCCGTTTTTTTTGTTCAAGGCCTGCATTATCCCAATAGCACTATTAGTAGAGTCAAACATTGGAACACAAACCATATTTCTTGTTGTAAAACCCTTACTTATATCACCAAAAAACTCTTTACTATTTGCCATATCATTGACCAGATAGGGCTTCCTGTTTCTTAAAACCCAACCAGCTACACCTTTATCTCTTGGTATGATTTGTCCTTTTATCTCATCTTTTACAGGTCCTGTAGGTACGCTTAAATGCAATCTCCCGGTTGCTTTGTCAAGAAGCATTAATGAACTGGCTTCTGCATCAATTACTGTACAAACCGACTCCATACATTTTAACAAAAGTTGTTTTAACTCCATTGTTCGATTGATTCCTTCAATCGCATGGAGTAATAGTCTTATATTTTGTTGGTTATCAGGCATATTTTTGAGTATACAAAGATGCTCGTTTCATCTCAAAAAACAAAAAACTCATTCGCATTAACTCTAACTAGTATAATATAATTTCACAGTGGTATTTGAATGGTAAAGCTAGTGCCTTTATCACTTGTAACTTCTTTAATATCGGCACTCATTTGCTTCACAAAAGCGTGAACTACAAATAAATGATTAGATTGATTCTCCAGACCTACTATCCCAACCCCATCGTCAGATAAAGTTAGTTGAATTTTTTCATTTGCAATATTTCGAACTCTGATATTTATATTGCCTGAGTCTCTGTTCAAGAAAGCATGCTTATATGCATTTATCAGCAACTCGTTTAGGGTTAGTCCACATAAAATAGAAAGCTCAGCAGAAATCTCAATATCATCAATTTCCGAATCTACCTGAATATCGATTTCTTTTTTATTGTAGATTCTTGATACATCTTCAATGATATGATTTAAAAAAACCTGAAGTCCTACATCATCTGTTCCATCATTTTGATATAATAACGAGTGAAGATGTGCGATGGATTTTAACCTTGAACTGGCGTTTCTCAAAACCTCTACCGAACCGCCCTCTTTCATTCTATTTGATTCTAATTCGATAAGTGCTGAAATGGCAAACAAATTATTCTTTAAACGGTGATGTGTCTCCGAAAGAATAAGCGATTTTTTCTCAAGCTTCGCTTCCATCTCATCATATTCTCTGTTTCTCTGAATGGCTAAAGAAATATGTTCCGCTAATATCTTAAATACTTCTAAATCCTCTTCATAAAATGGAAGATCATGCTCTTTATTTACAGCTTGCAGAACACCGTAAGCTTCACCGTTTCTATCTCTTAACGGAACACAAAGCAGACTTTTGGTTTCAAAATCGGAACTTAGATCTTGCCAAAATGCTTCCTCCTTCGAAACATCATTGCTTAAGAATTCTTTGTTATTTTGGATTACCCACCCTCCAACTCCTTTATCTTTCGGAATTTTAAAACCTGTGATCTCATCTTTAACAGGGCCGGTTGGGATACTCACATTTAGCTCTCCTGTTCCTTTATCGAGCAACATAAGCGTACTGGCTTCCGCACCCAATACAGTTTGTATTGCGTTCATACTCTTTACTAGAAGCTCTTTTAGTTCTACTGCCCTGCCAATGCTTTGAATGGAATGAACAAGTAGTTTAGTGTGCTCTATTTTTTGCACTTTTTACCCGATTTAAATTTTTCTAATATCGGGTATATTTTTGTAAAAAAGAAAAAAGCTCTGGCTACGTTCGCAACCAGAGCTTCAAAGTAAATACAAGCAAGAGCTATCTATTAGTTTTTGCTTTTCTTTAGATAATCTAAAAGCACTGTGTGAAGAATTCCACCATTGCGATAGTAATCTACTTCAACAGGAGTATCGATTCTACTGTTTGTAGTGAAGTTGATTTCAACACCATCCTCTTTAACAGCAGTTACTTTAACTTCTCCACGAGCTTTGATGTCATCGCTTAAATGGATAGTGAATGTTTCAGAACCTTCTAAACCAAGAGATTCCGGAGTTTCTCCTTCTTTAAATTGAAGAGGAAGTACACCCATCTGAACAAGATTAGATCTATGAATTCTCTCATAAGATTCTGCTATCACTGCTTTAACCCCAAGCAAATTTGTTCCTTTTGCAGCCCAATCTCTTGAAGATCCTGTTCCATACTGGTTACCTGCAATTGCAATTAATGGAGTATTACTTGCTTTGTACTTTAATGATGCATCGTAGATTGTTGTGATCTCACCAGTTGGATGGTATTCGGTAAATCCACCTTCTTTACCGGGCGCGAGTTGATTCTTAAATCGAACATTAGCAAATGTCCCGCGTGTCATAACCCGATCATTTCCTCTTCGCGAACCATATGAGTTGAAATCTTTCTTATCAACTCCGTTAGCTTTCAGGTACTCACCTGCAGGTGCGTCTTCTTTAATATTCCCTGCCGGCGAAATGTGATCGGTTGTAATTGAATCTCCAACTTTAACAAGAACACGAGCCCCTTCAATTGATTTAATTGGCTCAGGCTCTTCTTTCATATTCATGAAAAATGGAGGTTCCTGGATGTATGTTGAATCTTCGCTCCATGCAAACTGATCACCACCCGAAACAGGAATTGCTTCCCAAGCTGGCGATTCGAAAATATCGGAATACATTTTATCGAAAAGATCCGGGCGAATTGCATTATCTAAATGCTCAGCAATTTCTTCTGTTGTTGGCCATATCTCTTTTAGATAAACATCATTTCCATCTTTATCCTTACCAATCGGATCGTTATTCATATCAATATTAACCGTTCCGGCAAGTGCATAAGCAACTACTAATGGAGGTGAAGCCAAGAAATTAGCTTTTACCCATGGGTGAATTCGTCCCTCAAAGTTTCTGTTTCCGGAAAGAACACCTGCTGCAATAAGATCTCCGTCTTTGATCGCTTTTTCTACAGGCTCAGGTAATGGTCCAGAGTTACCGATACAAGTTGTACATCCATACCCAACTAAGTTGAATCCAAGCTTATCCATGTATTCAGTTAAACCTGCTTCCTGCAAATATTCAGTTACAACTCTCGATCCCGGAGCTAAAGAAGTTTTCACATAAGCCGGAACTTTTAGTCCTCTTTCAACAGCTTTTTTAGCTACAATTCCCGCTCCAAGCATCACACTAGGATTAGATGTATTTGTACAACTTGTGATAGCAGCGATTACAACATCACCATGAGTCATCTCAATTTCTTGACCATTTTTGTACAAACCTTTGCTGGCGAGTCTTTCCTGAGCAAGATTGAATCCCATAGTTGGGTTGTCACTTGTTAATGAGGTTTCAAACGCTTGCTTCATGTTACTAAGTGTAATTCTATCGTGCGGAAGTTTTGGTCCAGCGAGAGATGTTTCAACTGTACCCAAGTCTAGTTCCAGGGTAGTAGAGAACTCCGGATCCGGAGTATCATCTGTTCTGAATAAACCTTGAGCTTTAGTATAATTTTCGACCAAGTTCACTAACTCTTCTGATCGGCCTGTTCTTCTCATATAGCGGAGCGACTCGCTGTCAATTGGGAAGAAACCCATCGTAGCTCCGTATTCCGGAGCCATGTTAGCAATAGTTGCGCGATCAGGTAAACTCATATTACTGATACCGTCGCCATAAAATTCTACAAACTTACCAACCACTCCATGCTTTCTCAGCATCTGAGTTACCGTAAGAGTAAGATCGGTAGCAGTTACGCCTTCACGAAGTTTCCCGGTTAATTTCATTCCGGCTACTTCAGGAACCAACATAGAAATAGGCTGACCAAGCATTGCTGCTTCCGCTTCAATTCCACCAACTCCCCAACCTAAAATTCCAAGTCCGTTGATCATAGTTGTGTGAGAATCGGTTCCTACTAAAGTGTCAGGATAAGCGGTTTTAGTTCCGTCTGCTTCCACACGAGTAAAAACTCCACGCCCTAAATACTCTAAATTAACCTGGTGAACAATTCCACGACCCGGAGGTACTACTCTGAAATTATCAAATGCCTCTTTACCCCATTTCAGAAATTCATAACGCTCGTTGTTACGTTCCATTTCTTTTTCTACATTGAACATAAGAGCTGCTTCTTTACCAAACATATCCACCTGAACAGAGTGATCAATAACCAGATCAACCGGAACTTGCGGATTAATATCTGTTGCTTTACCGCCCATTCGTTGCATAGCAGATCGGAGTGCAGCAAGGTCAACTACTGCCGGTACTCCGGTAAAATCTTGCAGAACCACACGAGATGGTTTAAATGGTATTTCTCCTTCAGGGCTTTCTGCGTTATAAGTAGCTAATGTCTCAATATCGGCATCTGTGATCGCATATCCGTCATTTTCCCTTAAAACAGCTTCCAGTAATATCTTTATTGAAAATGGAAGTCGGCTGACTTTATCATAACCCATTTCCGCAAGTTTAGGAAGACTATAAAAAGTCGCTTCCCCATTACCCGTTTCAAATGTTTGTTTAGTGCTTTTAAATTTGTCGCTCATTTCAGAATAATTTTAAAAATTCGAGTAGACTTGGAAGATACAAATCTTTTAACCCTTTGTCTTTCTGTGTATAACCTTTTTGAGGGTTTTATCATTTCACGAAGTAATCGATAATATTTTGTAAGGAATCGAGCTTTTATGAGTCTTACTTGGATAACTTAAAATAATTCAAGAACCATGGCTCAACCTCGAATAACACTTGAAAGTGGAAATACTTATCACATCTGGACACATGCCAATGGAAACGACAACCTGTTTCGGTGTAAAGATAATTACAGATATTTTTTGGAACGTTATCAACATCACGTTCATCCTGTAGTAGAAACATTCGCTTATTGCCTGATGCCAAATCACCTACACCTGATGGTTCGGGTTAGAAAAGAAGATGAAATTTTGGGATTTCTTAGAAAGAAAAAGGATAAACCAAACCTCCAAAGTCTGGCAGACCTTGGAGGTTTGGAGAACAGAATTGTTAGCCAACAATTCTCCAATCTTTTTAATTCTTATACCAAATCCATCAATAAAAAATATGACCGCAAAGGCAGTCTCTTCATTCCCAATTTCAGGCGTAAGCTCATCGATTCAGATGAGTATTTCATTCGTTTAATCGCTTACATCCATAATAACCCTGTTCATCATGGATTCGTGAAAACTCCGAATAACTGGCCTTTTAGTAGCTGGCATTCTTACTTATCAGACAAAGCAACGAATATCAACACACAAGAAGCCTTAAAATGGTTTGGTACCAAGAAAAACTTTTTCGCAACTCACAATCAACTTGATAAAGCAAAAGTAAAAGCGTTGTTTGAAGATTGAAGAAAAAAGAAATCAAAACTACTGTGGATTGATTTCCATTTATCAACTCAACCCATAAAAAAAGCCTTGTTCTGTAAACAGAACAAGGCTTTAATTTTTATGTTGGAAGCAAGCTTCCGAAAATTCCTTTCTTTAAGTCAGGAACTACGTAATGAGTGGTTTATAAACCAACAACATTATTTGCGCATGGCCCTTTTTGACCTTCGCCTACTTCATATTCTACCTTTTGACCATCCTTTAATTCTGCATAGCCATCAGTTTGAATTTCAGAGTGGTGTACGAATAAGTCTTTTCCACCTTCATCAGGTGTTATAAAACCATATCCTTTATCTGAATTAAACCACTTTACTGTTCCTGTACTCATATTAATTTACTTATATAATTGTTTGTGTAAGTGGGTAATATATGGTTTTTATTACTAACAACCACTATTTACTATTTATATCCTACATCCTATAAAAAATTGGTACAATAATTGCGTAATTTATCATGCTGTATGCAAATAGCGTACACATCATTTTATTTATTTAAAGTTTGTACAATTTATGTTAGACAAGATCGGAAAGGTTATTACCAAAATTTTTGGCTCCAAGAGTGAAAAAGACATTAAAGCTATCCAACCCATTGTAGAAGAAATCAATGCTCTGGGGCCTGAAATGGAAAAATTGAGCGATGAACAACTGAAAGCAAAGACTCAGGAATTCAAACAAAAGATTAAGGATGCCACCGCCGAAACTTCTAAAAAAATAGAAAAAGTGAAGGCTAAAATGGACGACATTGAAAACCTTTCGCAAGGAGAAAGCAGAAGGTTAGCCGATGAACTGGAAACTCTAGAACAAGAGTGGCTCGATATACTTGAAGACACACTAGATGACATTTTGCCCGAAGCTTATGCCGTGCTTAAAGATACCTGCCGTCGATTTGTCGGTAAAAGCTGGAAAGTAGCCGGCGATGAAGTTGAATGGAATATGATTCCTTATGATGTACAGTTGGTTGGTGCCATTACACTTCATCAGGGTAAGATCGCAGAAATGAAAACCGGTGAAGGTAAAACTCTGGTAGCTATCTTCCCTGCTTACCTGAATGCACTTGCAGAACGTGGTGTTCATGTTATCACCGTTAACAACTATCTTGCAAAACGTGATGCCGAATGGAACGAACCAATCTTCAATTTCCACGGGTTGGAAGTTGCCTGTGTTGACAATTACGAACCAAATTCTGAAGGCAGAAGAAAAGCCTATCGCAAAGACATTACTTACGGAACTAATAACGAATTCGGCTTCGATTACCTCCGTGATAACATGGTAATTGAAAAGGAACAACTGGTTCAGCGCGAGCACCACTATACTATTATTGATGAGGTTGATTCTATCCTTATTGATGAAGCAAGAACACCACTTATTATTTCAGGTCCGGTTCCTAACGATAACAAGTCGGATAAATATGAGGAAATGAAACCAAGAATGGCATCGCTGGTTGATGCACAAAAGAAATTGGTTTCTGAGCTAGTGAAAGAAGCTCAAAAACATCTGGAAGCCGGAGACGAAGAAAAAGCCGGCTTGGCGTTATTCAGAGCACAACGCGGATTCCCGAAGAACTCACGCTTCAGAAAAATGCTTCAGGAGCCTAGTATCCAGAAAATGATCCAAAAAACAGAAGCTTTCTATCTCCAGGATAATGCCAAGAACATGCCTGAAGTAGATGAGTACTTGTATTACGCCGTGGATATGAAATTGAACTCCATTGAGATGACAGAAAAAGGTCGTGAGTTCATTACCAAAAAAGGGGAAGATCCTGACTTTTTTATAATTCCTGACTTGGGGGCTGAAACTTCAGACATCGAAGAAGAAATTAAACAGCTTGAAAAAGAAAAGATTGAAGAGGTAAAACAGAAAGATCTTAGCGACGAATACAAAGAGAAAAAAATAGAGGAAGCAAAAGAAGAGGTTCGCCAAGAAAGAGAGCAGCGATTCAATGAACTTCATAGATTATTTGCAGAGCGCGGTGACAGAATTCATACTGTAAATCAGTTACTGAAGGCATACACCCTTTTCGAAAAAGAAGATGAGTATATCGTTCAGGATGGAAAAGTTCAGATCATTGATGAACATACAGGTCGTGTACTTTCAGGCCGACGTTATTCTGACGGATTACACCAAGCAATTGAAGCAAAAGAGCAAGTTAAAGTAGAGGCTTCTACTCAAACATATGCTACTATCACCCTTCAGAATTATTTCAGAATGTACCACAAACTTTCAGGTATGACCGGTACAGCTGAAACGGAAGAAGGTGAATTCAACGAAATTTACAACTTGGATGTAGTTGTAATCCCAACCAATCGTCCTATTCAGCGTGATGATAAAGAAGATCTGATCTTTAAAACGAAACGCGAGAAATTCAATGCTTCTATTGAAAAGGTTCGTGAATATCATGAAAAAGGACAACCTGTTTTGGTTGGTACTACCAGCGTCGATGTTTCTGAAACGATGAGTAGAATGCTTCAGAGAGCAGGAATTCCTCATAACGTATTGAACGCGAAACAACATGCGAGTGAGAGCGAGATCGTAAAATCTGCCGGACAACCCGGTGCGGTTACCGTAGCAACGAATATGGCAGGTCGTGGTACTGATATTAAGTTAGCTCCGGGAGTAAAAGAGAATGGTGGTTTAGCAATTCTTGGTACTGAGCGTCATGAATCTCGCCGAATTGATTTGCAGCTTCGTGGTCGTTCCGGTCGACAGGGTGATCCGGGTGAGTCTCAGTTTTATGTTTCTCTGGAAGATAATCTAATGTCAATGTTTGGTTCAGATCGTGTTGCCAATGTGATGGATCGATTGAATTTTGAAGAAGGAGAGGTAATTACTCATCCATGGATGACAAAATCTCTGGAACGAGCTCAATCAAAAGTGGAGCAGAATAACTTCAGCATAAGAAAGAAACAGCTTGAGTATGATGATGTATTAAACAATCAACGTAATGTGATTTATGCTCGTCGTCGTCACGCCCTTTCCGGAGATCAATTGATCTCTGATATCATGGATATGTTGGAAGATTTTGTGGAAAGCTTGGTTGAAGACCATATTGCCGCTGGAGATTATTCAGGGCTACATCAGGAAATTCTCATTAATCTTGCAGTAGATGTAGAGTTTGATGAAGAAGCCTGGAGAAAAATGAATCCGGATGAGCTTGTAGACAAGATCATTGATAAAGCTTTGGAAGTATATCGCCAGAAAGAAGAGCGCATGGCTAAACCACTTTACGAAGTAATGAAGAGAATTGCTGAAAGTGAAGCCGAGAATCGTCCTGAAAGAGTTCAGGTCATTTTTACCGATGGCATTAAAAGAATGCGCGTGGTTGTAGATGTTGACGCTGCTTTAGAAAACGAAGGAAAAGAAGTGGCACGAGCTCTGGAAAGAACCGCGGTTCTGGCAACAATTGATGACAAGTGGATGCAACATTTACGCGAGTTGGATTCTGTAAAAGAAGGTATCGGACTTCGTGCGTACGGTCAAAAAGATCCGTTACTTGAATACAAACGTGAAGCTTTTGATATGTTCAAGCAGTTAATTGGGATGATCAATACTGAAGTAATTTCTACCATTTGGAAATCGATTCCCGAAGGTCAAGCTAACAATGATAATCTTGAACGAGCTCAGCAACAAAAATCCAGATTCGATACCAGTCGTATGAAAGCAAGTCAGGCCGACTCGACTAACATGGGAATGCAAGGCGGTCAATCACAGAACGGAAATCAGCAAAAACCAATGGGACCAAACGTAAAGCGTAAACCTGTTGTAGTTGAAGACGAACCAGGCCGAAATGATAAAGTAAGCATCCAAAATACCTCCACTGGTGAAGTGAAAGAAGGTATTAAATGGAAGTATGCCAAAGACATGGTAGAGAATAAAGGCTGGGTAATGGTTGAGAAGTGATTTTTAACCACAAAGAAAGCTGAAAATTCTTTGTTTTTTCTAAGATAAAAAAGCTTAACAGGTATATTTAGCAATTTGGAAGTACTTGGCATTGATATCGGTAGTTATGGAATAAAAGGAGCGATAGTAAATACCGTTCTTGGAGAAATAATATCCAAGAAAAAAACTACGGGAGAGCTTGAAGATACCCGTCCTCATAAGCTCATCTCCAAAATGCATGATATCGTAAAACAATTTGATTGGGATGGTCCAATCGGATGTGCCTTTCCTGCGGCAATGAATAGAGGTATTGTATTATCCGCCAATAGAATAAACGAAGCTTGGGTTGATGCAGACGCAGATCACTTATTTTCAGAAATAACCGGATGTAGTGTTAATGTAATTAATGACACTGATGCCACAGGTTTAGCTGAAATGACTTTTGGCGCTGGGAAGAATCAAAAAGGTACTACTATTGTACTTACTGTTGGTACCGGAGTTGGATCTTCTATTTTTAATAATGGAATCTTGTTACCAAACACCGAACTTGGTTTAATGCAGGTAAAAGGTGTTATTATTGAACAACAGGCTTCTAATAAAGCTCGAAAAGAAGAAGGCATTAAAAGAAAGACGTGGGCTAAAAGATTGCAAGCCAGCCTAGAACACTATGAAAGAGTTTTCCATCCAAATCTTATCATTCTCGGTGGCCAAGTAAGCAAAAAACCAGAAAAGACATTCCCTTTTATTAAGATCAACACCAAGCTTAAGCCTGCTACATTCAAAAATGAAGCAAGCATTGTGGGTGCAGCCTATTTCGCTTCACTGAAACAAAAAGACAGCCTGATCACCCAATAATAAATCTGCTTCACACTTCCGGCGGACCCTCTTCATTTTTTTGATTGTACCACCTGTACACCAACCGCACCCCAAGCCTTGCAAACAGGATGATGGCGATAACCATTACTATGTCAAAAGTTTCCAAACAATTCCTGTTTTTAGCTATCAGAATGCAATGCTACTCTATTCCCTTCGGTATCTTCAAAGACAGCCATATAACCATAATCGGGAGAAATTTCTCGTTTGGGGATAGTAACCGTTCCGCCTGCTGCTTCAATTTTATCCTGGACAGTTTGTAAGTCAGGGTTACCATTCAGATAAAGTAAAGGTCCGTCCGTTTTGCTTGGTTTGTACCAAGAATCATTATATACCAATGCGCCACTTACGGAATCCTGATCACCGGGAAAAACTTCCATTTTAAATTCATCGCCCATATCCATACTTGAGAGTTGAATATCAAAAATTGTCTCGTAGAATTTCTTAGCTCTTTGAATATCCTTAACCGGGATCTCAAACCAAACTGCCATATTCTTACCTTCCATAACTCCTCCGCTTATTATAAGTTTCCAGAATATTAATTGAATCCGATATGGATTCAAAATCCCCTTTAATCTTCGTCTCTCAGTTTAGGAATAGCCTGTATAAGTTCCTTAGAATTATTAGAAAGATCGTTTACTAACTCAGGCACTCTGTATACAGCTAGATCCGGTATTAATTGTGTGTCCTGAAATTGTGATTGCAGTACCTCCTTTTCATTACCTTTTATCCATTGCTCAAAATTCTCGGGATCTAAAATACAAGGCATTGTAGGCTCTAAAGGTTGAAGTAAAACATTTGATGCTTTTGTAATTACAGCATATTCTAATGATTTCTTTCCCTTCTTGTCTTCAGTTTCCTGATACAGTCCTGCTAACCCCAGGACCTCTCTTCCCAACATTCTTATATAAAAAGGATATTTATCATTAACGGATTGCTTCCATAAATAGAACCCACTGGCCGGAATCAGACAAGGTTTTAAGCCCATATCTTTTATCGAATTCTCTTCTACTTCACTTTTGCTGAAGCTTGTTATCTTTTCGTTTTTTGAGCTAATTCCCCAAACTGCTGATTTAATTTCCCGCTCAGAATCATGAAAAACTACAGGCATTGGAGAACCCGGGAAAACATTATATGAAGGATCGAATAATGATTCAGAAGATGAAGTTACATCAAAAACCTCTTCAACAATTTCTTTCTCCGCATGCAAAACATATCTTTTCATAATGGTGTAGTTCTTTAAAGAGTTAGTATTTTAAGGAATGGATTGACCAAGTTAATAACAAGCCAACACCCATGAATATTCTTTACAATAATTCTGAACATAGGTTCCGGGCCGGAATTCGAGTCTTGGTATTTTTGGTTATTTCTATTCTTTTCATAAGACCATCTAGCCTTATCTCCATTAGCTGGGTTGCTTCGCTCTCCATCTCTTTAGGATGCTTCCTAGCTGCTTTTCTTGTTGTAAAGGGAATGGATAAAAGGCCTGTTTCTTCGATTGGTCTCGAGCATTCCAAAATATGGTGGATAGAGTTTGGGTTCGGAGTTTTTATCGCTTTTTTGGCTCAGACCATCATTTTTTCGATCGAATACGGATTTTCCTGGCTTGAAATTTCAGGCTATGGTTGGGAAAGAGCTGGTGTCGAAATCTGGGCTTGGTCAGCGTTTACTTACTTTTTAACTATGCTCTCAGTTGGTTTTTATGAAGAACTTCTATTCCGAGGCTATCCGATAAAAAACTTAGCTGAAGGATTTACCATCGGAAAGGTTACCACTCAGCAAGCTTCATGGATAGCTGTTGTTTTAACATCCGTATTGTTCGGGTTTGCTCATGCCGGAAATCCAAATGCTTCAACAATTTCTACCTTTAATATTATTCTGGCGGGCTTTATGCTCTCGGTTCCTTTTCTACTGACCGGAAGACTTGCCATGTCGATAGGAATTCACTTTTCATGGAACTGGATTATGGGAGGTATTTATGGATTACCAGTAAGTGGACTTGATGGACGACGATCAGTTCTGCAAACAAACGAAATTGGTCCGGATATTTGGACCGGTGGTAAGTTTGGACCCGAGGCTGGATTGCTCGGAATTTTAGGAATGATTTTTATTCTGATCTGTATTCTTTTGTTTGCAAAGAAACGAAATCCATCCGGGAAAATAGAACTCCATGAGAGTTTTAGAAATGATTACAAGAAAGTGAGTGATTAATTTTCCAATACAATACTTGAGATTCCTGTCCAAACCGGCCTTTTCCCAAAGACAAGTTATTTTTTTCGGTACAAAGTTTAGCACTTTTATAAATAACTCGTGGATATTGGAAACCCGGGGATAGATCTCCTGCTAGCTTATGTTCTTGTCTTTAACTCGTACATAAACAAGCAAGGACTTTAGCCCTGCGATAATCTTGCAATAGGTAATGGAATTGAGCTCTCTTCTCCGTCTTAAATCCTAAGGACGAATTTTTTTCTGAATTATCATTCTTGAACCGTCAACGGATTGCCTGAGATATACAGACCATCTGCTTCAAATAAAAAAAGCGAAGCCGTTTAACAGACTTCGCTTTTTTATATCAATATCGGATTAATTATCTATCGAATTCAGATATTTATAAAACTCACTATCTGTAGATATGATAAGTGAAGTTTCTTTATCTATCGTTCTGCCATAAGCTTCCATGCTTTTAACAAATGCATATAATTCTCTGGCTTGTCTGGTTTTATTATAAGCATCGTTATAGATAGCTGCTGCTTCTGCATCGGCTCTACCACGAATGGTTTCTGCTTCCTGAAAAGCTTCAGACTGTATTCGGAGCAATTCACGTTCCTTTTCACCTGTAATACGAGAAGCTTCACCCTGACCCTCAGACCTGAATTTATCAGCAATCCTATTTCGCTCAGAGATCATACGATCATAAACCGTTCGGCGAACTTCTTCTGCGTAATTGATTCGCTTAAATCTGAAATCAAGCACTGCTATTCCAAGGTCTTTAGCTCTTTCATTAGCTAGTTGCTGTATTTTCTCTTGAATTTTATCTCTACCAACGCTAATAAATTGAAGTGAATCACTTACAATATCAGCTCTGCTAGCATCCTGAGCAGGCTCTCGGTTAGTACTTCTGATAAGCTCCGCAAGGTTGTGTCCCGCTACTGCGTTTCTTGCTTCACCATCCAGGATATCATCAAGCCTTGCCTGAGCTCCCTGCTCATCACCAAGGGTCTCAAAATATCTTAGAGGATCGGTAATCTGCCAGCGCGCATAGGTATCCACAAAAATGAATACTTTGTCTTTCGTTGGTACTTGATTTGGATCGCCATCCCATTCTAAGAATCTTCTTTCAAAGTAATTTGCTTTATGCAAAAATGGAACCTTTACGTTTAATCCCGGCTCAGTAATAGCTTCGCCAATTGGTTCACCAAATTGGGTAATGATTACTTGCTCTTTCTCTGATACGATAAATAGTGCTTGCGATGCTACTAAACCAACAACACCAAGTACGATCAGTAATCCTATTCCTTTTACGTTTTTCATTATACTAACCTCAGTTTCCTTGTTGTTTTATTTTAGCGCCGTCCATTTGAAGCTGAAGCAACGGAATTACACTGTTACCTTTTTCATCAGTAATGATCTTCTGTCCCATTTTAGGAAGTATCTCTTCCATCGTTTCTAAGAAGATCCTTGTCTTTGTAACTTCAGGTGCTTTAATGTATTCAGAGTACAGATCATTGAATCTTGAAACTTCACCTTCTGCTGTATTTACACGACTAAGTGCATAACCTTCAGCTTGTTGAATAGTTTGTTCAGCTTCACCTGCAGCACGGGGAATTACTCTGTTATAATCTGAGCGAGCTTCGTTTATAAGAGTCTCTCTCTGCTGTTCAGCTTCATTTACTCCATTATAGGAGGGTTTTACCGGATCCGGTGGGTTAACATCTTGTAGTACTAACTGCTCAATTTTGATACCTAAAGCATACTCATCACAGATTTTCTGGATAATAAGTTCGGCTTCTAATGCTACTTCAGCACGTCCAACAGTAATTACTTCATCAACTGTTCTGTCACCTACTATTTGCCGCATCGCAGTCTCTGAAATATCCCTTAGTGTCTCGTCTGGGTTTCTAACTTTAAACAAATAGTTATATGGATCATCAATTCTATATTGAATAACCCATTCTACATCAGCCAGGTTCAAATCACCGGTAAGCATGAGTGATTCTCCACCATAACCTGCTTTTCTATAGGTTGAATTTACTCCTGCAGTCGCTGTTCTGTAACCAAACTCATCTTTAAGTTGCCTTCGAACAGGCACATACTGCACCTTGTCTATAAAAGGAATCTTAAAGTTTAAACCCGGTTGTGCTTTGGAAATATATTTTCCAAATCTGGTAATAACTCCTACCTCTTCAGTTTCAACTGTATAAAAAGATGAGAATACTACCAACACCGCTATCAAGCCGACGACAATCGACTTTATATTCTTAGTTATTTTCTCAAACTCCGGCGGTACGTTGAATGAGAAATCTGTTTCTTGAGCCATGATTTTCGGCGTTTATTATTAGTTATACTTTTAAGCAAATTACAGTGGTATCATCAGCTAACTGATAATTACTGAATTTTTGCACTGTTCGTTTAATTTCTTGTGCTATTTCATTAGCAGAAAGGTTATCTGTATCAATCCGTTCCACAAGAGCAGGAACTTCATCAAATCCAAACCATTCACCTTCCTCATTAGCAGCTTCCGGTAACCCATCAGAGTATAACAAGAAAAAGTCACCTTTCTTAAGCTTGAATTCCAGATTCTGATACTTCACATCCGGCCTGATTCCCAAAGGCAATTTTGGATCAGGAGTTTGTATAAAATCAGCTTTTCCATTTCTCTTTAAAATGGGCTTGCAATGTCCAGCATTTGCAACTGTCAGCATTTTCGTAGCGAGATCATATCGTGCCATTGCACATGTTATAAATGTTCGCTTATCTGTTCTACTGAATATAGGCTCGCTTACTTCAGAGAGTATCTGAGCGGGTGAGTCTTCTTTCATTCTGGATAGAAGCAATCCACTGGTAAAAATAGCTGGCATAGCCGCCCGCATAGCTTTCCCGGAAACATCTACAACTACCATTGTAAGTGCTTTTGCAGAACCATCTCCATTTTCGCTTAATACATAATCAAAATAATCTCCTCCTACTTCAAAAGAAGGAAGAAAGAAACCATGAACGTCAAAACCTTCTGCCTGTGGTGGTTTTACAGGCATCAACTTGTATTGACTTTCCCTGGCTATTTCTATTTCTCTTTCTACTCTTAAATGTTGCGAAATTCGTTCTTCATATTCAGGAACATAATCTCCTATTTCTGAAAGAGGTTTTCCAAGTCGATATGCTATCAATCCATAAACTAAGGGTATAGCTATTATACCTGCCTGTGCCCACGAAATATACGCTACTTCAATACTTGGTGAATTCCAATATGGAGTGATCATATAAGTAATCGCGAATATCCACCATGCTGTTAAAACAGTAAGAATTCCATAGAAACGATAACCAAGGATCGTTACTATTGAGATCACCAAAAAGATTAAGTAGTCTTGAAAAAATTCTCCGTTCGTTCCAATCAATCTGCCTAAAGTAGAAACAAATAAAGCACTGGATAATATACTTAGTATCAAAGCAACCCATCTGTTGCTAAACCAATGATGAACCAACCCGTAAACAAATCCAATTTGTACAAAAACCACTAACCAGGTTGTAGTCCAGCTGCTCATATTCATAGTCAGCAACTGAAATTCATTGCTCGGTTCAGTAAATCCGAACTGACTGTCAGCTTGATAGAAGTATAAATTCAGCGCATAAACCATCAGACTGAAGAGTCCAATCACGATCCCGCTTAGCGCAAACCCATGTATAAGACCCGAACCGGTTTCTCTTACAAAAAATTTCCTCTGCCATAAGGCGTCAATTACATCTAGTTGCCGGTGTTTCTGAGAACGAGCCAATGCTTCCCATGCTACATAAGCTAAAGCCATATACAAACCAACCGCTAAACCAAAAATTAAACTATTAATTGCAGCACCAATTAATACTGTATTTTCATAAAATGGCATTAATGAACTCATAGCGTATAGTGCCTGCCATCCGTAAACACCAATACCTACAGAAGCGAACATGAACAAGGCTCTTCGCCACTCAACTTTTCCTTTAAAAATGTTTTTTATACCAACTGTGAATGCACACGCTACTATTAAAATCAAACACCCAAAAAACATGAAAGTAAAAGTAGTAGCCTGAGGAGTAAAAGTGTTTTCGAAATTTTCAGGTTCAAACTCATTTTTAGCTACAAAAGAGTTGATCTTATATCCGAATTCTGTACTAAAAGTATCCTCATCTTCATGCTCTTTAATTACCGACTCTAGATTGATAGATAAAGTGTTTGGAAGACTATAGTTATCACCTTTTCTGATCCAGTTGAAAACCAAACCAGAACTGAATGAACTGTTTGCTACCTCGTTTGGTGTTTCCAGATTTTGGTCTTCCTGAACAATTGAACTCGTATCATTGTCTGAGCTTAAAAATTTATACATACTCAGGTCGTAGCCAAGAATATCCCCAACTATCGTTTCCGCAATTTCTATTGGAGAATTTCCCTTTAAAAAAGTTGGGTTTGGAGCAAATTCATTAGAAGAAAGCCTGCTCACTTTTCCCGAATTTGAAAAACGCATCTTAAATCTTCCATAAGACTCAAATAGCGTTCCGGGATTAATTATAGTTTCGCTAACAGCTCCTTTTTTCCCAATTACACTTACCCAGGATTGCAGGTTTCTATCTCTTTGATTTAATTCAAAGGGAGTAAAGCGTCCGTTTAGCGTGTCATTTATTTCATCGAAATATCTGTTGTGTTGCTTTCTTGAAGTAAATACTTCCAAACTATCTAAGGAAAACCCAAATACCTGAGATAGCTGAGCAACTTTTAACTCCACCTCATTTCTACTTTCAGAAATAGGCTCCCCCGCATAGAAATCGGTGTAAGGTCTAAGAAATACAAACCCTGTAAAACCCAAAATACCCAGTAATATTAATATGTAAGAGTTTTTTGTTATCACTCTTCGTTTGCCCGTTTATATATTCGAATTCTCAGCTAATGAAGCTACGGCTTTTTAAGTTTTTTGTTACTTGTTTTCTTTTTTAATTCACCTTTTAATGCGCCTGAAACATTCTTAATTTTAAAGGCATCTAAAAACCTGATCTGATTATGAGTATAAAGCGTTCTTTCTTTCCATTGCTGTCTTTCATACTGTTTCTGTTACCTATCTCAATTTCTGCATACCAAAATGAAGTAACCAATTCTTTGGCAACTCCACAAAAAGCAGTTCATACTTTTTTGCATTGGCAACAAACAGGTCATACTGACCTAGTAAAAGCGGCATCAACCATGAAAATACACGGTGGCAGCCTTGATGAACGTATTGAACTTGCCACTGAATTAAAAAATGTTCTCGATGCCAGAGGCTTATTGGTTGAATATGACGCCATCCCAAATACCAAAAATTTCGTTGACAGTCTTTCTGGCTTACAACAGTATATTTTATTCGATGAACTTCCTGAAGTTTATCTTATCAAAAAGAACAACGAGTGGATTTTCTCGGAAGCTACAATTAATCAGATCCCTCTCCTTTACAGAGAAACCTTTTCATCATTGGTTGAAGCTGTTATTGGAGAATTGCCTGATTCTTTAAAACAAGATTGGTTTGGAATACAATTATGGCAATACATCGCTGTTTTTATTTGGCTTTTGTTTGGATTGATCCTTAGAAAGATATTTGAGTTTATCTTAGATAATTATATCCACAGGTTAGCTAAAAAAACTAAGTTTACTTGGGATGATGATCTCATCGATGGAATAGATAAACCTTCCGGATTTATTTTTATGATGTTTTTCTGGTTGGCAACTTTTACAAACCTCCAACTTTCAGTTACTGTAAATCATTATCTCTCTTTGGTTTTAGAAATCGCAGTTTCTGTTGGCTTCATTTGGTTATTCTATAATTTATCGGATGTATTCTCAAAATATCTAGGAGTTTTGACCTCCAAAACCGAAACTAAGCTGGATGATCAACTTGTACCTCTGATTCGTAAAACTCTCAGATTCTTCGTGTTGGTTATGGGAGCAATTCTAATACTCCAAAACAACGGGTATAATGTTGCTTCATTAATAGCAGGACTTGGTATAGGTGGACTTGCAGTAGCTTTGGCTGCGCGTGATACATTAGCAAATTTCTTTGGCTCTGTAACTATTTTTGTTGATAAACCATTTAGAATTGGTGATTGGATAAAAGTAGCAGGAGTGGAGGGAACTGTTGAAGAAGTTGGTTTCAGATCAACCCGTATTCGCACTTTTTACAACTCATTGGTAAGCGTACCAAACTCAAATATATCTAATAATGAAGTGGACAATTTGGGGTTAAGAGAATACCGAAGACTTCGTACTACATTAAATCTGACTTATTCTACAACACCTGAACAAATGGAAGCTTTTGTAGAAGGCATTAAAGCAATTGTTAAATCGAACTCTCATTTTCGTCAGGATTTTTATGAAGTTCATTTCAATGCCTTTGGGGCTCATTCTTTAGATGTAATGATCTATGTATTCTTTAAAGTGCCCGACTGGAGTACCGAATTACAGCAAAAGCATAATTTCTTTCTGGAAATTCTAAAATTGGCACAAGAAGTAGGAGTTGAATTCGCTTTTCCAACCCAAACTTTACATGTGGATTCTTTTCATAAAGATGAGCCCAGACAGGTTGGTGAACTAAAATCCGAAGAAGAACTTGCCGCCCGTGTAATTGAATTCGGACCAAACGGAACCAAAAGCAATCCTGACGGACTTAGAATTTTCAAAGATGGTAAAGAAGTAGATTTTGGTAGCGGTAAATAATCAAGCTAAAGATTTAAAACCTAACACCTTTTCAACACCTTGAATAAAGTCGAACTCTGTCACCGGCTTTACCAAGAAAACCGAATTAGATATTTCTGCGGCTTTATTCATGCTTATTGAATCAGAATTACCGCTTGCAAAAATAACCGGACTGGCTGTGAATTTCCTGATCTCACTCATGGCATCTATTCCATTTATTTCTCCATCCAACATTATATCCATGAGGATAAGATCTACATCCTGAGTTCGTAATATCTCAACAGCTCTCTCTCCTGTGGTTACTTCGTCAATAACCTTATATTTCATTTTTTCAAGATAATGTCTGTAAATGACCGAGATCAATAAATTATCTTCAACAATGATCGCTTTTTTCATCAATCTCCTAACATTTGTATAACCGGAGTTATCGGCAATAAAATTTATTCTTTAAACTTAATATCAAAAAAAACCCTGAGAACTTACGAACTCAGGGTTATAAAGTTTACTATTTAAAGCTTTTTTACTTCTGTTCTTTTTCTTTACCAAAAGCTTCAAAAACCATTTTCAGATCATTTGCAACGTCTTCACTTGTGCGACCTTCTATTCTGTGTCTGGGAATCATTGCTTTGATCTCTCCATCAACAAAATATGCAAACGCCGGTGAAGAAGGTGGGTATTCACTAAAGTAAGCTCTGGCATGCGCTGTAGCTTCTTTATCTTGACCAGCAAATACAGTAACCATATGATCTGGTTTTGCTTCAGAATTTTCTAAAGCAATTCCCAGCCCTGGGCGAGCATTTCCGGCTGCACAGCCACATACCGAATTAATCGCCATTAGCATGGTTCCTTTGTATTCCTTCATTGCACGATCTACATCTTCCGGGGTCTTGAGTTCTTCTACACCAAATTGTGTAAGCTCTTCTCTCATCCATGAAGTGTCGGGACCTATTCCAAATCCAAATTGCATAATTTCTCCTGTTAAGTTGGAGTTAAGATACGAATCTCTTTAAAAGATTATTTCGCGTCTTTATAATTTTTGTTTACCTCATCCCAATTGATCACATTCCAGAATGCTGAAATATAGTCAGGGCGTCGGTTTTGATAGTTTAAATAGTATGCATGCTCCCAAACATCCAATCCAAGAATCGGAGTCAACCCTTCCATTAATGGGCTATCTTGATTTGCGGTAGAATGCACCTTCAGATTTCCACTTCCATCTACTGAAAGCCAAGCCCAACCAGAGCCAAAACGTGTTCCCGCAGCATTACTGAATTCTTCTTTGAATGCATCAAAGCTTCCAAAAGTTTCGTTTATAGCAGTAGCAATATCTCCGTCCGGATTTCCACCACCATTTGGCGAAAGAATAGACCAGAATAGCTTATGGTTTGCATAACCTCCACCATTATTAATTACACCCTGCTTTACTGAATCAGGCACTTCATTGATTCTGCTAAGTACTTCTTCAATTTCAAGATCTGCGAATGCATGCCCTTCAAGAGCGGCATTTACTTTGTTTGTATATCCTTGATGATGCTTAGTATGATGGATTTCCATCGTTTTTGCATCAAAATGAGGTTCCAATGCATTATATGCGTATGGTAATTCAGGTAGTTCGTAAGCCATGATTCCTCTTTGTTAATTTAAATTTCTGTTATTATGCATCTACAAATTTGATGCCATCTTTTCTGAGTAGTAAAATAAGCAATGACGCAGTCAATTTCGTTCTTATACATATATATAGTGTCTATCTTAGCAATTTGTTTACACTATTATACTATACTATATCTGATTTAGGATTAAAAATCGAGTATCTTTGAAGCTCACTCTCATTTTAAGTAACTATGAAAAAGTACGACTACGACGTAATTATCCTTGGAAGCGGCCCCGCAGGTTTTTCTTGTGCAATGCAAAGTTCAAAATTTGATAAAAAAGTACTCGTTATTGAAGCCAATCAAGAACATTTAGGTGGAGCCTGGATAAATTCTGGCACGGTACCAAGTAAAGCACTTAGGGAAACATCAAGAATTATTCAACGCTATCAAAACCAATTTCCTGAAGAAGCAAAAGAAAAGCCATACACTAAATATTTGATGGGAGATTTACTTTCTTATAAAGATCAAATTCTGGAAAGTAAAAACAAAAAAGTTGAAAATGACCTTATCAAAAATGAAGTAGATACTTACAGAGGTTATGGTTCTTTAGTTGACAAACATACAGTTGAAGTAAAAGATCATGAAGGAGGAAAAAAGAAATTTACGGCTGAATATATTATGCTTGCTACAGGCAGCTATAATAAAGCACCCGGTGGATTTGAAGTTGATCATAACATTGTATTAGATGATAATTCTGTTCTTTCTCTAACTCATATTCCGAGAAGAATGGTGGTAATAGGTAGTGGGATTAATGCCCTTGAGTACGCGACAACGTTTGCATCACTTGGAACCAGAATAACTATTCTTAGTTATACTTCTGAATTTCTTCCTTTTTTAGATCAGGACATTAGATCTGAATTAGATAAAGTGTTGGCAGATAATTCCATAGAAATTATTGAGCAAGTCAGAGATCTTTCAATCGGAATTAATGATCTTCGAGGCTCAGTTGAAGTAATGCATTCCCTAAAAGATGATAAAGAGAAAGATCGAAAATATGTCCTTGAAACCGAGCATGTACTTTATTTAGGGAAAAAACTACCGAACACTAAGTCACTCGGACTTGAAAAAGTAGGCATAGAACTTGACAAAGATGGCTTTGTTAAAACGGATGGCACTTTCCGAACTTCAGTGGAGAGTATTTTTGCTTCCGGTGATGTTGCGGGTTTTCCAAGATTAGCTTCAGCTTCTTTTTCACAAGGAAGAATTGCTTCCTGCGAAATGTTCCGTGAGGATAATTCTCTGGAAATGCCTGAACAAATTCCTTTTGCTATATATTCTATTCCCGAAATTTCTAACATTGGTCTCACGCAAAAAGAGGCAATTAATAAAGGTTTTAATGTTGCCGTAGGTCGTGCATATTACAAAAATATCACTCAAGGGGATGTAAGTAATCAACAAACAGGTTTACTTAAGATCGTTTTTGATCAGGATACTTTTAAAATACTTGGCATTCATATTATTGGTGAAAGAGCCAGTGACCTGATCCATTTAGGGCAATCAGTTATGAATTTGGGTGGAGATATCCGATACTTTATTGATCATGTATTAAATTACCCAACATATAGTGAAGCTTACCGAATAGCCGCTTTTAATGGAATAAATTATGTTCACAAAGCGGGTGTGAAGTACAAGAAAATCCTAAAGTGAGTTTCAAATGGTTAGTTTTTAGTGTTGAGTTACCACTCATAACTCAACACTAAAAACTCAAAACTAGTTAAATAAAGTGATAAGCCTTTGGTAATCCCATTGCATCTTTCTCAACGTCTGATGGAATTGTTTTAAGAGGTTTTTCTTTTGACCATTTGGCAAACAGAGCCAACACCATTGCATCAACAATATCATCTTCTGCAATCTCACTGCGTCTGTATTCTTCCTTAATATCACGGAAAAAATCATCTACAACAGGCTCTTCTTCTTCTATCAAACCAAGTCTGTGCTTTATGCCTTTCTTCAGGTTTTTCTTTTGAAAGATCTCTCCCTGATTCAGGATCTGAAATAAATGTTCAGGGTGACTTTCCAGTACTTTTTCTTCAAGTCCTTTATGAGTAGTAAGCAGATCATCCACCATTTGAATCTTTGGGGTTATATTCCAAGATTGAAGTGATAGCTTCTTCTCTGTGTATTCGTAGCTGATCATATTTGCTTCCACATAACTTGGGGCTGCAAGTGCGGGACGAATCGGGGGAGAAAAAACACTTGATGAATAACTTCCACCTACCTCTTTTCTCATTAAAGCATCGCATTCACGAGTGTATTCTTCGTCCTCTAAACCAATGGGCATATCAAGAAATACACGATCAATTTCAAGAAACTTTTCTTCTAATTGCTCCTTGGTTTCAAGTACTTCCCATCTTTCATTTCCCTCATCAAAAGAGATGAATAACCATCCGATTTTACACCCGTCAATGCCGCCTGTTTTCATCAGCTTAACTTCTTTTTTAACTGAATATGTAATTCATCAAGTTGATGTTTGTCTACTACATCCGGACTATTATCCATCAAACTTTGTGCTTTTTGATTTTTCGGAAAAGCTATCACCTCTTTCAAGCTTTTAGCTCCGGTCAACAACATCACCGCTCGGTCTACTCCAAAAGCAATTCCGCCATGTGGAGGAGCGCCATATTTGAATGCATCCAGTAAAAATCCGAATTTCTCCTGAGCTTCTTCTTCGCCAATGCCCAGTAATTCGAATACTCTTTGCTGTAATTTTTGATCATGAATTCTGATAGACCCGCCACCAAGTTCGTTTCCGTTTAGTACCAGATCATAAGCTCTTGCTTTAACTGCACCCGGATCAGATTCCATCAATTCCATGTCTTCTTCTTTAGGCGATGTAAACGGATGATGCATAGCGTGGTATCTTCTGGATTCCTCATCCCATTCCAATAATGGAAATTCAGTTACCCATAAAAACTTATAAGTATTCTCATCTATCAAGCCAAATTCTTTACCCATCATCAACCTTAACTGACCGAGTTGCTT
The DNA here is from genome assembly GCA_002364085.1 of Balneolaceae bacterium UBA3186. Classification (GTDB taxonomy): domain Bacteria; phylum Bacteroidota; class Rhodothermia; order Balneolales; family Balneolaceae; genus Balneola. Next base: position 38,485 of record DEXK01000012.1, read on the forward strand.
AAGAACACTTGGTTTTGGTCCGGCTAGAATTAGAACGAGATCTCCTTTTTCAGCTCCCGAAGCTGCTACCATTTCAGCAACGATATCTTCAGTAAGGAATTTCCCAACGCTGCATAATGGTCCGTCTTCCTGCATCTTAATATAGATTAAACCACCTGCACCTGTTTCTTTTTTAACACGTTCGGTTAATCTGTCTATCGCACCACGCCCCATTTCTCCTTGTCCGGGAACAGTGATTCCAATTACGCCGCCGCCATCGGCAACTGTTCCTGAGAACACTTTAAATTCAGCATCTTTAACGATCTCGGAGAAATCTTTAAATTCTAGTCCAAATCTTATGTCCGGCTTATCTGAGCCATACGTATTCATAGCCTCTTCGTAGCTCATTCTTGGAAAAGGTGTTTCAACCTCGTAATTCACCGTGTCCTTAAATACCTTTTTCATTAACGCTTCGTGAGTAGAGTAAATATCTTCTTCATCCACAAAACTCATTTCCACATCTATTTGAGTAAATTCCGGCTGTCGATCTGCTCTCAAATCTTCATCACGAAAACACTTCACGATCTGGAAATATCTGTCAAACCCTGAAACCATAAGTAATTGTTTGTAGGTCTGTGGACTTTGAGGAAGCGCAAAGAATTTCCCTTCATTCACCCTGCTTGGCACTAAATAATCTCTGGCACCTTCTGGTGTACTTCGCATAAGTACAGGCGTTTCTACCTCAGCAAACTCCAGATTATGATAGAAAGAGCGCACTGATTGATAAAATTTTGACCTGAGCATCAATCTGTCCTGAGATTCAGGACGTCTGAGATCCAAGTATCTGTACTTTAACCTGACATCTTCATTGGTAGCAATTCCATCTTTAATTTCAAACGGCGGAGTTTCTGCTTCTGAGTAAAAGATCAGATCAGTAGCTTCTACTTCAATTTCTCCGGTAACCAAATTTGGATTGATGTTTTCTTCGCCTCGAGTAATCACTTTTCCTTTCACGCCAATTACATACTCAGCTCTTAGTTCTTCAGCCTTGGAATGTACTTTTTCATCTGTCTCAGTAAAAACTACTTGAGTGATTCCGTACCTATCGCGAAGGTCTATGAAGATCACTCCACCAAGATCACGCCGTGGGCCAACCCAACCGTTTAATATTACTTCTTCACCGATATTCTCGGCTGTTAATTCTCCGCAGGTATGTGTTCTTTTTAAAGTCATTTTTAGGTTAAGTGAATCGTAGAATGAAAACTTTGGTTATAAGAACGCCAAAAATAAGGAATACCATAACGAATAGCTTGTTTGATGTCACTTGAAACTATTTTTTTGATAAACACCTTCTCTACTTTTTTTATGACAGGTTTAATTTGGTATGTGCAGCTTGCTCATTATCCATCTTTTCACTTCATAAGTGATGAAAATTTTAGCAGATTTCATAAACATCACTCTATGAGAACCGGAATTATTGTGATGCCTGTTATGAGCATTGAACTTGCAACTTCAGGCGTTCTTGCATGGATGGAAGGCTGGACAACTCTCAACGCTTTTGGTTTTTATCTGGTGATATTGATATGGCTTTTCACATTTTTGCTTTCCGTACCCAAGCATAATGCCTTAAAACACGGCAAAGTGGATTCACTGATCGATGGATTGGTAAATACCAACTGGTTCAGGACTATTCTTTGGAGCATGAAAAGCGGGCTAAGTTTTTGGGTGCTTTTGGAATTTTGATGCCCAAAATAAAAAGATCATCCTTGTAGATGTTAGGTGATTCGTTGACAAAGTTTCTTTATCCCAACCTCAATATTGCAAGCAGGTCATCCCGAACTTGTTTCGGGATCTTTGTAAGGAACACATCTTGAATCTTTATTAATGACTTAAAACAAAGCCTATCTATATTTTTGACCAACTTCGGATAAACTAGCAATACATTAATAAACGGGATTGGTATGATACATTAAAATAATAGATGCTCGGATATTTAAACTAAGCCACTCCGTAAGATCCTGAAACAAGTTCAGGATGACCCATTATATGCATTGATTCATAACATCAAGAAAAATAATTCTTGCCTAACCAACTATTTTAATTAAATTAGCTGTCCATTTGTAAACCAATGAGCCTGGGGAGGTCTCATGGGTACTATTACCACCATTGTTGCGGACGGCAACGAAATATTCAGGCATGGATTAAGCTCCATTCTTCGTGAGGCAGATTTTGAGATCCTCAGCGAAATAGATAATGGTGCGCTTATTTTAACAGCATATGAAAACGTGTTGCCAGAACTGTGTGTCATTTCATTTGATATGCCTGAAATAAGTGGAATCCAATTAGCCAATAAGATCACTGATAAATTCCCCAACGCTAAGATCTTAATTCTTGCTGATAATGCTTCAGAAAAAACTCTAAATGAATTTCTGGATTCCGGTGCAAACGGGTTGCTCCTGAAATCTGCTGACAAGATCGAACTTGTGGAAGCAGCCAAAAAGATCTCTGAAGGAGAAACTCATCTTGGTAAGCAATTCTCAAAAATGATGACCAGAGAATATTTACGATTATCCAGACTAAAAAAAGGAACAAAAACCTCTATCACCCCAAGAGAACAAGAAGTGCTTTCATATTTGGTAAAAGGACTCACCAGTTCAGAGATCGGAAAAAAATTATTTATTAGCCCGAGAACGGTCGACAAACACCGAACTAATCTTCTTAAGAAACTCGGTTTAAAAAACACCGCCAGCCTTGTCCGCTACGCTTTAAGTAACGATGTAGCATAGCTTTTTTTACGTACCGTAGCTGTTATTTGTAATTTTAGTTTTGACATTTACACCGTCACTACATAAAAGTACGTATACAAATTACGCAAATCTCACTATTGAGCGTGTTGAGCGTTAGACTTATGTTTTAATTGCAAATGGGGTAATAGCCGTCTGTAGATGATATTAGCCGACCTACATTGATTTGGGGTCGGCTTTTTTATGGATAGAAATCATCACTTCTACCGGAAATCTGATGCTTTTTCTCGGGTTGCCTTAACTCATGGAACTTCATTTCAACAATACTGTTGTGTTCCTTTACTTGTTTACCTAAAGTAAACAGGTCATATACAGCCCCAAGGCCAAAGGCTCCTCCGGTTGCAAACCAACCAAGTCCCGTTCCATACTTTTCCAGATAAAAACGTTGAAAGCCAAGTGTTCCGAAAAACCCGACCAGCCATAACAGATAAGCGATCTTTTTAGATTTGAACTGACTCGGATCTTTAAATCTTTTGGGAATCAATGACTTTTTCCCGGTTCCTGCTTTTTCCAAAAATTCATCGATACTTACTAATATTCTCTTTGCCAGTCTCTTTACTCTTGGATTGGCATTCTGAGCCATATCCAGTTCCCCTTCAAGAATTCCTTTTTCGAAGTTGAACTCATCCAGTAGTTTGTTGATATCGATCTTGCCATTCAGATGAGCTTTGATCTTTCTGTTCAGGTTCTGGAGTGAATCGTGAATAGAAGTGATCAGATTGGACTGCTCTTTTTCCTCATCGGACAAATCCTGCACAACTTCTTCGTATTTCTCATACGCTTTCAGAAATACATTTTGAGCAATATAAATGAGTTCGAGCTGGTCTGACCTATTCACGTGATGTTAGTTTGTTTTTTAAAAGAACCGAATAAAATCCGGTTACTGATACCCTGATTTTGAAAATATGTTACGCGGTTAATAAAACCTACTCGAATAAATATACCGGATGGGGTCTTAAATAAAAAAAGCCCGGATTATTTCTGAATCGGGCTTTTCTATTTGTGTAGCGTGGGACGGAATTGAACCGTCGACCTCACGATTATGAGTCGTGCGCTCTAACCATCTGAGCTACCACGCCATTTGTCAATAAATTGAAAGCTTATATACTCAAATTCCAAATGACAATTTGTGATCTCGAGCTTTCGTGGCTCTTCTTTTTTCAAAGAACTCCAAATATAAGGACTTCCAACATCAACCGTAAACAATTTTTCAGGGAAATCTGCTATAACTCACTTCTAAGTTTGTTACCTTTGGTTTTTCTAAACCCTGTCAGGGTTTAGAGATATTATCCCTGAATAAAAAATTGCAGAAACCCTGACAGGGTTGCACAGAAAATTATGGCGCAGAAGATCACAAAAAGAGAAAAAGATTATTCACAATGGTACCTGGATGTTGTAAAGGAAGCCAAACTTGCTGAACATTCTCCGGTGCGTGGATGTATGGTTATTCGTCCTACAGGAATGGCTCTGTGGGAAAACATGCAGCAAGGTCTGGACAAAATGTTCAAAGATACCGGACACGAAAATGCTTACTTCCCTCTTTTTATCCCGAAATCTTTTCTTTCTAAAGAAGCTCAACACGTAGAGGGTTTTGCAAAAGAGTGCGCCGTTGTCACTCACAGTAGATTAAAAGCTGTAGATGGCGGAGTGGAAGTTGATCCGGAATCCAAATTGGAGGAAGAGCTTATTGTTCGTCCAACTTCAGAGACTATTATCTGGGATACGTACAGAGGCTGGATCCAATCGTACCGTGATCTTCCGATCTTAGTAAATCAATGGGCGAATGTTGTGCGTTGGGAAATGAGAACTCGATTGTTCCTTAGAACGATGGAGTTTTTGTGGCAGGAAGGTCATACCGCACATGCAACTGAACAGGAAGCAGTAGATGAGACGCTCCAAATGCTGGAAGTGTATCGGACTTTTGCAGAAGATTATATGGCCATGCCGGTAATCACCGGAGTTAAAACTGCAAGCGAACGGTTTGCAGGCGCCGTGGATACTTACTGTATTGAAGCATTGATGCAGGATGGCAAAGCATTGCAAGCAGGAACTTCTCACTTTTTAGGACAGAATTTTGCCAAAGCTTTTGATGTGAAATTTCAGGATAGCGATGGCGATCATAAATATGTTTGGGCTTCAAGTTGGGGCGTTTCAACCCGATTGATCGGGGGATTGATCATGACGCATTCGGATGATCAGGGATTGGTTATTCCTCCAAGATTGGCTCCGACTCAGGTTGTGATCGTTCCGATTTACAGAAGTGATGAAGAGCGAGAAACTGTTCTTGAATATGGTGATTCCATTTACAACGAGCTTAAAGATCTTGGAATTCGGGTAAAACTGGATGACAGAGATAATTACAAGCCCGGCTTCAAATTCGCTGAGCATGAAGCACAGGGAATTCCGTTGAGAATTGCAGTTGGACCAAGAGATGTTCAAAAAGGAAATGTAGAGTTAGCACGACGAGATACTTTAAGTAAGTCTTTTGAATCCAGAGATGGAATTGGCTCTATGGTTAAAGAACTTTTGGAAACCATTCAGGTTGATCTTTTTGAAGCTGCTAAGAAAAGAAGAGAAGAAGCTACTTCAGAAGTAGAAACTTACGATGAGTTCAAAAAAGTTCTGGAAGAAAAAGGCGGGTTCATTTACGCTCACTGGGATGGAACTGAAGAAACCGAGGAATTGGTTAAAAATGAAACCAAGGCAACAATCCGTTGTATTCCTTTAAAAACTGACGGTAAAGAAGGAAAATGCATGGTTACAGGAAAGCCTTCGAAACAGAAAGTGTTGTTTGCAAGGTCTTATTGATCTCTTTACCTAACTCTTTATCCCCTCCGTGGGAGGGGAAACTTTTTAACTAAACCGGATTAAGTTATAAAGTCTTTCTCCCTCGGGGGAGAAAACAAAAGAGAGGGTAAGTTTTTGAGTATAATTTTGTAACAAGCATAGTTTCTATTTAAACAAATGAACATTCCTCCATATCCATATCATCTTTGTTCTGCGGAACAGTGCCGGAGAATGGACGAACGTACCATCAATGAATTTGGGATTGATGGTTTCACGTTGATGGAACTCGCAGGTACTAAAGCTGCGGATTTCATCCTATCTGAAATCGATTCTAGATCTCATGGTTTATTTATATGCGGAAAAGGAAACAACGCCGGAGATGCTTTAGTTGTAGCGCGAATTCTTTCTGAGAAGGATCATCCGGTTACGATCTGTTTTGTTGGGGAACCTGATTCTTTGAGTGTAGACACATCTAAGAATCAGGAGCTACTCAAAAAGTTGACAGGAAACATCACATTCGTTGAATGGGGATCTGATTTCGATTTTAGCGAATACGATTTTGTTGTGGACGGCATATTTGGCACAGGATTAAACTCCGAAGTCAGAGCTCCTTATAATGATGTGATAAATGGAGTAAATCAGTCTGACAAAATTGTTTTTTCGCTCGATCTACCCTCCGGTTTACACGCTGATACCGGCAGAAAAATGGGAAACGCTGTACTTGCCGATTTCACTATTACATTCGGTGCGCTGAAAACAGGTTTCTATTTGAATGACGGTTTTGAACATTCAGGTCAAATTGTACTGTGCGAACTTCCTTTTCCTAATCATTTCAAAGAGAAGTCTGCTTTTCTGATTCATGAAGATTGGTTTTCAAAATCAGACACTAATCCGAAACATCGCGAGCACAAGTATGATGGTGGCGTACTATATATCATTGCAGGCTCGGAGGGTTTAACAGGAGCAGCAATTCTAGCAGCAGAAAGTGCGTGGAGTACCGGGGTTGGAGCCGTGATTCTGATCACTCCAAAAGGATTACTCAATATTTATGAAAAGAACCTGACTCAGATCATCAAAAAATCCGTTGGCACTGATAAAGACACTTATTTCGCAACTTCTCACTTTGAGCAGGTACAAGCGATCTTAAATGAAAAGCCGGGATCGCTATTGATCGGCCCCGGGCTTGGCAGAGACCCTGAAACCGTAAATTTTGTTCAGGAATTGCTTTCTGATTTTATCGGAAATGTTGTTATCGATGCTGACGCTCTCTTCGCTCTTTCTGAATCTGACGGTTGGAAAAAACCTGATAATGCAAACTGGATTTTAACTCCACACCCGGGAGAGTTAAAAAATTTACTGTCTTCAGAAATTCAAGATGGGTTTGACCGATTACTTCAAGTTTCTAAAGCCTCGAAGGAAAATGGGGTCACAATTTTATCAAAAGGATTTCCTTGTATTTTGGGAACAACTTTCGGAAATGCCTATTTAACAGCTTATGATACACGAATTTTTTCCCGTGCTGGTTTTGGAGATATATTAGCTGGAAAAATAGGTGGTTATCTTTTGATCATAAAAAAAACTGAGTCAGCCTGTATAAAAGCTTTAATTGACGGCAAACAAAAAGCTGAGATTCATTTCAATAATTCAACCACTGAACTTGAGCCAATTCATTTAATCTAAGCGAGATATAAGCATCGAAATCATCTTTAAATATAAACGCTTTCTCGGAGGACTTGTAGCTATTTCAACCGTTATTATTTTGATTGCTACTTTATATCCTTCTAAAACATCTATTTCTCTGAATATTTGGAATTATGATAAGGTGGGCCACTTTATCATGTTTGCAGGTTGGACATTTCTTGTTGGATTATTCAGAGCTATTTACAAAGAAAGGAGGCCCAGCCTTTGGAAAGTATTTTTTCTTGCCTGTTTTTATGGTCTTCTAATCGAGTTTTTACAATATGTAGTACCAACTAACCGAAGTCCTGAAACTTTGGATTTCGTTGCCGATGCTTTTGGTGCGTTATTTGCAATTTTTGTGCTTCATTTTATTTTCAGATCAATGTTTCCATCAGATCAAACTCATACTGCATGATTATGTTATACTAAGATCTTTCTAAAAGAGATTTATTGAATTACACCTTAAATAAATCTCTTCCACAATGAAAACGAAACGTTACTTCGACCTAAAAAAGAATCACTTTATACTTTCGGAAATTGGAATCATTTGCTCTCTATTATTTATAATAGCAGCTACAAATATCAATCTTGGAACTGAAAGTAACTCAAAAATACCTGATCAACTTCCGGTAAAGCCGGATACTCTTTTAGTTCTCCCGCCAATCACTCCACCGGAAAAGGTTGCTCCTAAAAAACCAATGGTATTTATCGTAAAACCGGAAGACGAGATCCTAGACGATGAAATTCCGGAATTTCCTGAGTTTGATGAAGCATACGAAAAGATCTTAACTCCTCCAGACCAACTTCCAGATGAAGAAGAAGAAGAGGAAGCTGTTGAGTTTTTACCACAAATGCCGACCATTATTGGTGGTCAACAATCGCTGTATTCTAAAATAAAATATCCTAAAATTGCTCAGGATCTAGGTATAGAAGGCAGAGTGTTGGTCCAGTTTATAATTGATAAAAAAGGAAATGTAACCGAGCCTGAAATTATACGAAGTGTACATCCAAAACTTGATGAAGAAGTACTAAGAGTAATTAAACTCGTGAAATTTTCTCCCGGAGTTCAAAATGGTGTTTTAGTAAGAGTAAAAATGGTTCAGATGGTTAACTTCCAACTAAAAAGATAGTATTAAATTTCTGAAACAGAATAAATTGTCATAAAACACGTTTTTTTTACATAAACATTAAAATATAACTTGCAGTCAAACTGAAATATCATTTTCTTTGAAGTTCAAGAAAAAAGGCATTAATTATGATTAACAGAAGAAAAGATTCGAAAGCTGATTTAAAGCGATCTTACAATGTTTACCTCGAAGTAGGTTTAATTGTAGCATTGCTTTTCATTATAGCTGCAGTTCGGATAAACTTATACAGTCCTCCACCAACACCTCCTCCAATTGAAGAGCAGGAAGAAGTTGTAATGGAAGAAGCTATTCAAACTAAACAAATTGAGACTCCTCCACCTCCACCTCGTCCACCGGTTCCTGTTGAAGTACCGAACGATGAGATTATTGAGGATGAGATTCTCGATATTGCTGAATTTGATTTGGACGGCCCAATGGATTTACCTCCACCTCCACCTCCTGCTGAAGATGAAGAAGAGGAAATCTTTATTGTGGTAGAGAACATGCCTGAACTTAGAGGAGGCCAAGCTGGCTTACAAAAGCGAGTTAAGTATCCACAGGTTGCAATCCGTGCAGGCATTGAAGGTCGTGTTACTGTACAGTTTGTAGTTGACGAAAACGGCAACGTTGTTAACCCTCGTGTTATCCGTGGTATTGGCGGTGGTTGTGACGAAGAAGCTTTGAGAGTTATTAAAACAGCAAAGTTCACTCCTGGTATGCAACGTGGTAGACCAGTACAAGTTCAGATGAGTTTACCAATTCTGTTTAAACTCAGTAACTGATATTAATCTTATAAAGATTTAAAGGCGTGATTGGAAACAATTCACGCCTTTTTTATATCTGCTAGTTTGTTCTTAAAATCTGCTAACACAGGTACTAAATTTTCATAGTCCACCTTTTCGATCGCATCATTAAGTTGCACCCAACTTACGCGTTCAATTCCTTCTGATATCTCAGGAGAAAAAACCTGCTCCGAATTAAAACTCATTGCATACCAGTAGGTTGTCTTATTATAGATCTTCCTCTTTTGTTGATAAGTATGGTAAGATGGCACTAACTCTGTATATACTATCGGAAGGGAATCTGCACCAACCTCTTCCATTACTTCTCTTCTGGCGCACATTTCAATAGTTTCCCCTTTTTCTCTTTTACCTTTTGGTATATCCCAGAAACCATTTCTAAAGATCATCAACACTTGAGTTTCATTTTCAAATTCTCTGAAAACAATTCCACCGGCTGCTTCTACTTTTTTAGTCTTCACTGGCTGAATCATCTGAAGAATTGTCATCACCCTTTTTCTTTTCATCTGCATAATTCAACCGAAGTGTGGTTAACGTCTGATCAAGAAAACCCTTCAACTCTTGAGGTAGATTCCCTTTTGTATATTTATCTAACATATTCAAAGTATCAATTGCATATTTTGCCGAAGCAAGGTCTCTATCAATCTCTCCGGTTGCAGGATTTTGCAATTTCCCCAATCCCATCATTGCAATTTGTTGATGTTGCTGGATCAACATCATGCATAAAAGTTGATCTTGTTGCTCAGGATTTAAATTATCTGTATTCATATTTCTTTTATTTTAAGATTTCTTTAAAAATACGGTCTTTTCAACTAAATAAAGTTGTTTTTTAATTACCTTAAAGCTCACTTTAATCCTAAAATTAATTATCAAAATGGCGATTGTAAAGCCTTTCAAAGCCTGGAGACCAGAAATTGATGTCGCTGAGAACGTTATTAGCGTTCCATATGATGTAATAAACACTAAAGAAGCCAGGGAAATGGCAGTAGGCAAACCTAATAGTTTCTTACACGTAATTCGACCGGAAATTGATTTTCCTCCTTCCGTTGATATCCATTCTGAAGATGTATATGCAAGAGGGAAGAAGAACCTGGAGGCTTTGTTAAATTCTGGCTTTTTTATGCAGGAAAGTAGGGAAGCATTATATCTTTATAAATTGATCTGGAGAGGGCGCTCTCAATCCGGAATTTTTGGATGTGTAAGTGTGCAAGAATATGACGAAGAAATTATTTTAAAACACGAGCTAACTCGTCCCGATAAAGAAGACGATCGAACAAAGCACATCTTAACTCAGCAAGCACATGCAGAGCCCGTGATGATTACTTTTGATGATAAAGTTGGTATCTCCGAAATGATGAAAGAGATTGAACATGAAAACCCAATTTATCAGGTAGAAGTAGATGACGTTAAACATATGATCTGGAAGATCGACGATACTTCAAGCTTTGACTCCGCTTTTGCAAAAGTAAACCATTTATATATCGCTGATGGTCATCATCGTTGCGCCAGCGCTTCCAGAACCGCTGAAATAATGAAAAATAATAATCCTGATCACACAGGAAACGAGGAATATAATTACTTCCCGGCGGTAGTGTTTCCAAAGCAGCAAATGGATATTCTTTCTTATAACAGGATCGTTTACACTTTACCTGATGGGTTTTTCAATCAACTCAACGAAAAGTTTGAGCTTACCAAAACGCAAAACCCTGAGCCCGAAGTAAAAGGTACTATATGTATTTACATAGATAAAAACTGGTATTCTCTTTCACTTCCAGAAAGTAAAAAAACTGATGTTGCTTCCGGCTTGGACGTAGCCCGCCTTCAAGAACATTTGCTTGAACCTCTTCTTGGGATCACTAACCAAAGAACTGATAAAAACTTATTCTTTGTTGGCGGTATAAGAGGAACTGGTGAGTTAGAACATCTCGTGGATTCTGGAGAAGCTGACATGGCAATAAGTATGTATCCAACAAATATTCAAGAGCTGGTAGATGTCTCCGATGCGGGTTTATTAATGCCTCCAAAATCTACTTGGTTTGAACCAAAACTTCGATCAGGATTTCTAGTTCATACTTTTTAATCAAAAAATATTTAATAAATGAAACGCGCTCATAATTTTAGTGCAGGTCCAGCTGCATTACCACTGGATGTTTTAGAACAAGCAAAAGCTGAATTTACTAATTATCAAAATACAGGCTCTTCTATTATGGAAATGAGCCATAGAGGTCCCGAGTATACTAGAGTTGATTCGGACGCCCGCGAGAGCCTGAAAAGAATTTTGAATTTGGAAGACAATTACGAAATCATGTTTCTTCAAGGCGGTGCCAGTCTTCAATTCTTGCAAATTGCCATGAATTTTTTGGGTCAAGATGAAACAGCTGATTATATCAATACAGGAGCTTGGTCTCAAAAAGCAATAAAAGAAGCTAAAGCCTTTGGCAATGTAAATATTGCATTCACCAGTGAAGATTCTAATTTCAGTAGGGTGCCGAATTCATCAGAGTTGAAATTAACTCCAAATGCTAATTTCGTACACTATACTTCTAATAATACTATCTTTGGAACTCAGTTTGCTACTGAACCTGAAACAAATGGAATTCCTTTAGTTTGCGATGCTTCATCAGATTTTCTTTCGCGCCCTATTGATATAAAAAAATATGGCTTGATCTACGCTGGTGCTCAAAAAAATTTAGGCCCATCAGGTGTTGCAGTAGTCATTATCAGAAAAGACTTTTTAGCGGGGATAAACAAGACCGGAATCCCGACAATGCTTGATTACCGAACCCATGCCGGCAAGCTTTTTCATACACCACCAACTTTTACTATTTATCTGGTAAGCCTGGTTCTAAAATGGCTGGAAGAAAAAGGAGGTTTAGATTACTTCGAGAACTTAAATAACGAAAAAGCAGAACTTCTTTATAGTACTATTGATTCCGACGATTTTTACCGAGGGACCGCAGAAGTTGCATCTCGGTCTAAAATGAATGTTACTTTCAGGCTGCCCACCGAAGATCTTGAACAACAATTCTTAACTGAAGCAAAAACACATAACCTTGTTTCTTTAAAAGGACACAGAAGCGTCGGCGGAATCAGGGCCAGTATTTACAATGCATGTGAATTAAGTAGCGTAAAGGCATTAACTGACTTTATGAATGATTTCAGAAGTAAGAATGGATAAAAGACGTAAGATTTAAGATGTAAGAAAAATTCTAATTTTGATTTTCTTACATCTTCTGTCTTAAATCTTACATCTATAAAAGTCCCAACATCGATAACACATGATCGATTGTGAAGGGTACAAAAGCGAGCATATAAATAATTCCCCACGCTGCACCTGCAATATGCGCTTCATGATTTATGGTTCCTTCTTTCTTACTGGCGTAAATACTGTATCCGATAAAAAAGATTCCAAATACAATAGAATAAATAGGTACAGGAATAAACATTAAATAAAGTGACTCAAAAGGAAACAGTAAAATAAAACCGAAAAGTACTGCTTCAACAGCACCAGAAGCTCCGAGTGTTGCGTATTGAGGGTCATCCCTATGTTTCAACAAAGACGGAATTGAAGATACAATCAAGCCTGTAAAATAAAGCCCCAGAAATTGTAATTCACCAATCTGATTTTCTAGAACCGGACCAAAGAAAAACAAGGTGATCATATTAAATAACAAGTGCGAAATACTCCCATGTACAAATCCGGATGTAATGAGTTCATACCAAGTTTTATTTCTTATTGTTCTGTATGGTATCATCATACCAACTTCAATTACTTTCGGATAAGCAAAAAGGCCTATAAGTGAAACAAATACGTTTATGCCAATGATATAGTAGGTTAGGAACATCAGGTCGGTTACTTAAAATTTCTAAAAGATACGATAGTTTTCAACCGAAATATAAATTGCATAAAAAACCCGTTCAGAAAAACTGAACGGGCTAGTTAAACATAGCAGGAAAGCTACAACTACTATTTGTCTTTTTTGAGAATCTCGATCTGCTTTTTAAGCTTTTCGATTTCTTCTTGTTGCTCCTGAACTGCTTTAATTAATACCGGAATCAATTCAGTATAGTTCATAGTCTTGTATTCCAGAACTTTAACTTCTGATTTTTCATCCGGATTATTTGGACCGGTTCCCTCTGCCGTTTCCAAATAAGTATGTGTGTTATCTTTTACCAATGATGGTAATACTTCTTCCACTTCCTGAGCAATAAGTCCGTAATGAAGACCACGTGAAAGTGCCAATCCTTTATATTCCCCATCGCCTCTAAAGTTATAGGTAGTTGGGTTTAGCTTCATTATAGTTTCAATTCCATTGGCTAAAGGCTGAATATTTTCTTTTAAATTACGGTCAGAGGTATTGTTGAGTGCTCCTGAATAGTTTAGGTCTCCATTTACATAAACATTACCGTTCAATTCTGCAGCAGTTGTTGCATTTACGATCATTCCAATGTTCGAACTTGAACCACCACTAACATTTACTTCCAGGCCAGTATTATTTACTGATGCTCCATTTATGTTAGCCGTTATTCCCTTATTACTGGAAGTTGAAGAATTTGAAATATCTAATTCAATCCCAAGATTATCTTCTGATGTTACACCTGTTCCTCCATCAAACATAAGAGCTTGAAAGCCTATGTTTTTAGTTTGTGAACTATGAACAATTGCTTGTGTACCAATGTTGCGCCCGCTTGCTTGAGTTACTGCTTCAGCTGAAACCCCTCTGTTTTCTCTGGCTCCTTCTGTTCCGTAAACATAGCCTCTGATACCTATATTACCATTCAGGTTTTGTCTTGCGAAGCCTACCAAGCCAATATTAAACCCACCTACGTTGAATTCTCCACTTGCAAATTCATCGCCAAGAGCTATTACTTCACCATCACCGGCACCAAGTCCAATACCAAAACCACCGATGTTTTCTCTACCTACTGATCTCGCCTGACCATATAGCCCATATCTTCTACCACCTGTTCCAACACCCTCTGGATTTACAGCGGAACCATAGACTGCAATATGTGTTCCTGTTCCTTCACCTGTTGCTTCTCCATATGTACCGACTTGGAATTCAGCATTCCCTGCTCCGGAATGTGCTTTTCCTTCGATTCCAGAATTAGAACCACTTGTACTAGCGGTACTAATTAGACCTGTCCCACTAACAGGCCCACTAACATTTATCAAGAAAGTTGAGTCAGGATTTGCAGTATCAAATACATAGTCTGTTGTTGGTCCACCACCAACACCTGAACCGTTAATTGTTCCATTAACGGTAAGATCTCCATTAATTACTGAGTGACCATTTAAAATGGCCGCTGTATCTGCATTAACTTCCATCCCAATGTTAGAGATTCCGTTATATACATTCAGTCTTAATCCTAGATTAGAAGTACTTCCACTTGCTTCACCTTCTAAGGCTACATTTTGTTGAGGAGAATTAAAAGCTTCACCACGAACACCAATATTTGGACTGTTTGATGTACCTATAGCTCTGGCAATTACACCAAAATCAATTCTACTTCCATTTTCTCCTGCGGCTTGTGCTTCAACTCCAACATTTCCATTCAGGTTTCCGCTTGAATAAAAGCCTCCTGCAATATTATATGAACCGAAATTAAAATCTACTTCTTCTCCTAATGGGACTATTTCACCTGATCCATCACCTCTTGCAACAGCCTGAACCCCGAAGTTAAATTTTCCCGTGCCTTCTGCCCACCCAAAGGTTCCGTAGTTATTTCCACCACCTGACCCCAGCGCTATTCCATATGATCCAAAATGAGATCCTGATCCCTCTCCTTCAGCTCTTCCATAGGATCCCAGTTGAGAACTTTCATTCCCTGAACCTGAAACTACTCTTGAATCAACACCCCTGTTTGAACCATCGGTACTTGATTTAACTTTTAAAGCTCCTGATATAGATTTTGTCCCTGTAGCATTAACTATAAATGAAGTGTCGTTCTCACTTGTATTCAGATTATACTCAGTAATAGCTCCTGTGGAGTTTCCATTACCATCAATAGCTTTTTGAGCCACAAGTGCATAGGGCACAGAAAGCAATCTTGTAGTTCCGAGATCTGCATATTCTGTTCCTCCTGCGGGATCTATAGCAAGCTTTACATAGTAGTTGTCATTTCCGAAATCTACTTCAGAGAAAATCTGTCCTTCAGCTGCAGTTCCTTCTCCAATCACTAATTGTATTAAGCCTAACGGGTTTGTAGTTATTGAATGAGTTTCTTCATAAACAGGGTTTCCATCTTCAGTTCCTTTTATAATAGATACCTGAACCCCTAAAGCCTGATCAGCTAAAATTTCTCCGGTCGCACCTCTGGCTACCGCCTGGAAATTGAATCCCTGTGGCACCTGTGCATACACACTTACCGCAGTTACAAGAACCACAGCAATACTAAACACTATTTTTTGTATAAATGATTTCATGACTTTTTCTTTATTTGATTAATAACATTCTTTTTGACTTGAGTACTCTTCCCCCAACCCGTAGAGTGTAGAAGTACACCCCGCTAGATAAATTTGACGCCTGAAACTGAACGGTATGATTTCCCGCCGTCTTTCTTTGATTAACTAATGACGCTACTCTTTTTCCCAAAATATCGAAGACATCTATTGAGACTTCTGAAGCCTTTGGTAACGCATAACTAATAGTTGTGGAAGGATTAAAAGGGTTTGGATAATTTTGACTTAACCCAAATTCCTTAGGAAGATCTTCTTTTAATTCATTTGAAGTTGGAATTAAAGAAAGATCAGGAATTGAAACCACAGCAAGGCTCATAGATTCATTTCCAAATTCCCCAACTATAGTTTCTCCTGCTGAAAACACAACAGAGACGTTACTATTCGAAAAAAATCCTGATGCCGGCAATATTCCTCCTTGAGAAAAGCCTACATCTGAGCTAATTACAAATACAAGTACACTGAATAAATATGACTTTATTTTCATTTCTTTCAATTTGGTTGACTTCGAAAGTAATTGAACGCAATTTGTATTTCACTACCCGTTCGGGTGGTATTTAGCACTCTGATTTCATTATCTTCAGAAAAAAGAAAGCAACATCTACTTATGCGATTGGCTATACATATACTGCTGTCAGTATTTACCTTCACCTTGTTGATTTCATGTGGTGCAACCAAAAGAGCTACAAAAGCAGATCGTAATAACATTAGTTCACCCAGCACTTCTTCCCTTCCTGCCAAAAAAGGTCAAAAGATCGAGACTGGCGTTGCAAGTTGGTACGGACCAAATTTTAATGGGCGGTTAACTGCTAATGGTGAAACATTTGATATGAATGGGATTTCAGCAGCTCACCGAACTCTTCCTTTCAATACCGAAGTAATCGTCGTAAATGAAGACAATGGAAAATCTATTCGTGTGCGCATAAATGACAGAGGACCATATGCTAAAGATCGGATCATTGATCTTTCTAAAGGAGCTGCTCTAGCGGTAGACATGATCGGACCCGGAACAGCCAATGTTACCCTTTATTTAGTAAAAGGAGATCTCAAAAACTCAAGAGTGACGGATCTGAAGGTTCCAACTTATACTGTTCAATTGGGTTCTTACAATGATCTTGCGCCGGCACAAACTCAGTCAAAAAAGATAAAAGGAAGCAGGGTTGAAACTCTGGATCTTGATTCGGGAACAGTATACAGAATCTATTTTGGAGTTTATAAAGATCGAAGTAAAGCTGAAAAAGATATGCGAAGCCTTAAACGAAAAGGGTTTAATGGCTTTGTAAAACAACTTGAAAACGATTAATAGTTTCGGGATTGATTCACTGATTTTTTCGGTTTACCGATTGAATCGAATATAAATCAGTATGAAAAAAAAGATCATTGTAATTGGAAGTGGCTTTGGCGGATTGGGAGTTGCATCTCGTTTGCTTTCCGCCGGGCATGATGTCACCATTATAGAAAAGAGAGATAAATTAGGTGGACGTGCTTATGTTTATGAGAAAAAAGGCTTTAAGTTTGATGGAGGACCTACAGTAATAACTGCTCCATTTATGTTTGATGATATTTGGGAAGCGGCCGGTAAAAAAAGATCTGATTATGTAGAATTTGTACCCTGTGATCCTTTCTACAGGATATTCGACCACAATGGGGAAAAATTTGATTACAACAATGATCATGAATTTACGATCAAAGAAATTGAAAAAAGAAGCCCTGGTGATGTAGCCGGTTACGAAAAATTTTTAGCTACAACCAAAGCTATTTTTCAAAAAGGATTTGTGGAACTTGCTGATCAACCTTTTTTGAAGTTTATGGATATGATGAAAGTTGCTCCCGACCTCATCAAGCTTCAATCCTATAAAACCGTTTATAAATATGTGTCTAAGTTTATAAAGGATGATTTTTTACGTCAATGCTTTTCATTTCATCCATTATTAGTAGGAGGTAATCCTTTTGACACCACTTCGATTTATGCAATGATCCATTATTTAGAAAGAGAGTGGGGAGTTCATTATGCAATGGGTGGAACCGGTGCCATTGTAAATGCTTTTGAAAAATTGATTGCCGAACAAGGTGGAAAGTTTCATCTCGAAACTGAGGTTGATGAAATTTTAGTCAAAAACGGGAAGGCTATCGGGGTGCGTTTAAAAAACGGTGATATCTTGGATGCGGATGTTATTGTAGCAAATTCCGATGTTGGATTTACTTATAAAAACATGATCGATTCCAAGCACAGAAGAAAATATACGGATAAGAAGATCGATCGTACTAAGTACAGTATGTCTCTTTTTGTGATCTATTTTGGAACTAAAAAACGATATTTGGATTCCGGATTAGCACATCACAACATCATACTTGGTAAGCGCTATAAAGGTTTACTGGATGATATCTTCCATAAAAAATATGTTGCCGATGATTTTTCACTCTATTTGCATATGCCTACCATAACAGATTCCAGCATTGCTCCTGAGGGTCATGAAGGATTTTACGTTCTTTCTCCTGTTCCTCATTTAGACAGTGGTACAGACTGGAACGAGTTTGCTACGAAATATCGAGATGCTATTATGGATTTCTTGGAGGAAAATTATCTACCTGATCTTCAGAAAAACATAGTGGCTGAGCATTACATCGACCCACTTCACTTTAAAGAAGTATTGAACAGCCATAAAGGTTCGGCATTTTCTGTAGAACCGATTCTAACTCAGTCTGCTTGGTTTCGCCCTCACAATAAATCTGAAGATGTGGAAGATCTGTATTTCGTTGGAGCAGGAACCCATCCCGGGGCAGGACTTCCCGGCGTACTTTCATCCAGTATTATTGCTCAGGATCTGATCGGGAAAGCATAACCGAAATTATTTCTCATTACTTACTGTTAGATTAAGATGTTTACAACTAAATACAGTGAGATTTTAGAACAAATTGATCAGGTTGATCCAATCAATTATGGCAGAACGCGTAATTTTATAGACGGCGATGTAAGTAAGCTTTCCCCTTATATCTCAAGAGGAGTTATTTCTACGAAGCAGGTGATGAAGCGAACACTGGATCGTGGTTTTGAGCCCGATGAAATAAAGAAGTGGTTGCAGGAATTAGCATGGAGAGATTACTGGCAACTCATCTGGATCGAAAAGGGAAATGAAATCAATTCTGATTTAAGACATCCACAACCGGATGTCCAAAATCATTATATGCCAAAAGTAATTATAGAAGCAAATACCGGAATCAAAGCGGTAGATGATGCTATTGAAGAATTTTATGAAACCGGGTATCTGCATAATCATGTACGCATGTACATTGCTACTATTTGTTGCAACATGGGAAAAAGTCATTGGAAGGTACCGGCTAAATGGATGTACTATCATTTAAAAGACGGCGACTGGGCAAGCAATGCACTTAGCTGGCAATGGGTTGCGGGATCAAATAGTAATAAGAAATATATAGCCAACCAGGACAACATCAATAAGTATTGTAATACCGATCAAAGTGGAACTTTTCTCGATGTACCATACGAAGCATTTGATGATTTTTATACTCCCAAAACGCTTAAAGATTTAGTTCTTCCTGAATTAAAAACTCTACTTCCCGACTCGAAAGAGATCGAAATCGATTCTGATAAACCCACCTTGATCTATAATTTCTATAATATGGATCCCAAGTGGAAAGAAGACGAAGATGCGAATCGAATTTTATTATTAGAACCTTCCATCTTTCAAAAATACCCTGTGTCTGAAAATTCTATTCGGTTTGTC
Source organism: Balneolaceae bacterium UBA3186 (assembly GCA_002364085.1). Lineage (GTDB taxonomy): Bacteria > Bacteroidota > Rhodothermia > Balneolales > Balneolaceae > Balneola. The sequence continues at coordinate 57,868 of DEXK01000012.1, forward strand.
ATAGACCTTGGAGAGAATATCCCGAATCTTCAGAATTATGTTGGAGAATTTGATGAGTTAAAGAATCAGTTTTCCCTACCTGATTCTGATATTTATTTCAAAGAACATCCATTGAATAATTATTCCGGAAATGAAGAACCCAGAGACTGGATGTTTTCTACAAAAGGATATTACTCCTCTTTTTTCAAATTCTGGAATAAAGCGAAGAAAGAACTAAAACATCCTGCAGGTTTATTCGATGGCACATAAGAAAGAAAGTCTTCCCGAAAAGATATGTCCAATATGCAGGCTACCATTTACCTGGCAAAAGAACTGGGACAACGTAAAGTATTGCAGTGAAAGGTGTAGGAGGAATAAAAAAATATAATTCTTGTCATTTCGAGCGGATGCGAGAAATCTAAAAATTGCCTTCATACACAAATTTAGATTTCTCAGTCGCACACTCCTTCGAAATGACAGCAATCGAAAACCATGAAAACAGTAAACTTAGTATTTCCGCATCAGCTTTTTGAAGAGAGCCCACTTTTGGACAACGATTTCCCATTTTATTTGATCGAAGAGGAGCTATTCTTCAATCAGTATAAATTTCATAAACAGAAGATTGCCTTTCATCGAGCTACAATGAAGTTTTATGAATCTTGGCTGAAAGATCAGGATAAAGATGTTGAGTACATCGAAGCTAATGATGATAAATCAGATATTCGGAAGTTGATTGCCCATCTTGCATATGAAGGAGTTGAAAAGATCTGTTTCTTAAATCCTACAGATAACTGGCTGGAAAAAAGGATTGCTGAATCCACTCAAAAATACTCTATACAAATTGATGAATACGAAAATCAATTATTCTTAAATACACGGCATGATCTTCAGGATTGGTTTGACTCAAAAGAAAAGAAATTCTTCCAAACTTCATTTTACAAGGACGAAAGGAAAAAACGTGGCATTCTAATCGAAGGCGATGATAATCCGGTGGGTGGTGATTGGACCTACGACAAAGACAACCGGAAGAAGTACCCAAAGAAAAAGGCTCCACCTAATATTGAATTCCCGGAAGAAACGGATTTCTATAAAAAAGCTCGTGAATATGTAGAAGAGAACTTTGCTGATAATTTTGGCGAATTGGTAGAAATACAACTTTATCCAACAGATTTTGAAGGTTCCCGAAAATGGTTGCAACAGTTTTTTGAACAAAGGTTTGATGAATTCGGACCTTATGAAGACGCCATTGTATCTGAAAAACGGATTCTCAATCACAGCGTACTTACACCGATGCTAAATGTTGGATTGCTAACTCCTCAGTTTGTTGTTGATGAAGCTTTGAAATATGCTAAGGAGAATGATGTTCGGATCAATTCTTTAGAAGGATTTATTCGTCAGATTATAGGTTGGCGGGAATTCATGCGTGGATTGTATGAAAAGAAAGGCACTCAGGAACGCACCGAAAACTTTTGGGGATTTGATCGGAAAATTCCGGATTCGTTTTATGACGGCACAACCGGAATTGAACCTGTAGATGACACTATCAAAAAAGTGCTTAAAACCGGATACAATCATCATATTGAACGACTGATGATTCTTGGAAATTTTATGCTATTGTGTGAGATCGATCCCGATGAAGTCTATAAATGGTTTATGGAAATGTATATCGATGCATACGATTGGGTGATGGTTCCAAATGTCTATGGAATGAGTCAATTTGCGGACGGTGGATTGATGGCGACTAAACCTTACATCAGTAGCAGTAATTACATCAAGAAAATGAGTGATTATGGGAAAGCAGACTGGAATGAAACCTGGGATGCTTTATTCTGGAGATTCATGCATGTTCATCGTGATTTCTTTGAAGGAAACCCAAGATTAAATATGCTTCTTAGTAATTTAGATAAAATGGATGAAGAGACTTTACAGGATCGCTTGGATACAGCGGAAGAGTTTTTGGAGAAGCTGTGAATGTAGTTGGATATTGGTTATTGGTTTTTAGTACTCCTCCCAACAACTAATAACCAATAACTATCCTTCCTTCATAATCCATCGGAAAAACCGTATATTTAAGTCTCTAAAATTTTGAATTTCAAACCGGAAAACAGAAACCATGGCAACAGGATTTTTTAACGTTCCTCCTGCAATCAACGAACCTATTTTGAGCTACGCTCCGGGTTCTCCTGAAAGAGAAGAACTTCAGGCTGCACTCAAAGAAGCTCGATCAAAAGAAATTGACGTTCCAATGTATATCGGAAGCGAATTAGTTACTACCGATAAAAAAATGCCAATGTCTCCACCGCACGACCATAAACATATTTTAGGTCATTTTTCTGAAGGTGATGCTTCTCATGTTAAGCAGGCTATTGATGCTGCTATGGAAGCGAAAGCAGATTGGGCAAATATGGGTTGGGAACACAGAGCCAGTATTTTCCTGAAAGCTGCTGAATTGATTGCGGGTCCTTACCGTGCTAAATTGAACGCTGCCACTATGTTGGGTCAGTCAAAAAATGCATTCCAAGCTGAAATTGATGCTGCATGTGAGATCATCGATTTCTTAAGATTCAATGTTGAGTACATGACTCAGATCTATTCTCAGCAACCGGAATCATCAGAAGGTGTTTGGAACCGTTTGGAACAACGTCCGTTAGAAGGTTTCGTTTTTGCTCTTACTCCATTCAACTTTACAGCTATTGCAGGTAACTTACCAACTTCTGCGGCGATGATGGGTAATACTATAGTTTGGAAACCTGCTTACACTCAAATCTATTCTGCCAACGTATTGATGGAAGTTTTCCGAGAAGCAGGTGTTCCTGATGGTGTGATCAATCTTATTTATGTAGACGGACCGACAGCAGGGGAAATCATTTTCTCTCATGAAGATTTTGCGGGAATTCACTTTACAGGAAGTACTGCTGTATTCCAGCAGATTTGGAAAACTATTGGTGAGAATATCTATAAGTACCGTTCTTATCCGCGAATTGTAGGAGAGACCGGTGGTAAAGACTTCATCATGGTTCACAAATCTTCTAAAGCGAAACAAGTAGCAACCGCTATTTCCCGTGGTGCTTTTGAATTTCAAGGACAAAAATGTTCCGCGGCTTCAAGAGCATATATTCCATCTAACCTTTGGGAAGATGTGAAAAATTATGTGATTGAAGATCTTAAGTCATTCAAAATGGGTGGCACGGAAGATTTCAGTAATTTCATAAATGCCGTTATTGATGAGAAGTCATTCGATAAAATTGCAAAGTACATTGACGATGCTAAAGCAAGTGATGATGTGGAATTGATTGCAGGAGGTAACTATGACAAATCAAAAGGATATTTTATAGAACCTACTGTTTTGCTAGCTAAAGACCCAAAGTACACCACCATGTGTGAAGAGATCTTTGGTCCTGTTATTACCATTTATGTATACGATGAAGACAAATTCGAAGAAACACTCGAATTGGTTGATAATACGTCTCCGTATGCGTTAACAGGTTCTATTTTCAGCCAGGACAGATACATGATCGAGCTTGCAACCAAGCGATTGGAGCAATCTGCCGGAAACTTCTACATCAATGATAAGCCAACTGGTGCAGTTGTTGGTCAGCAGCCATTTGGTGGAGCAAGAGGTTCGGGAACTAACGACAAAGCAGGATCGATGATCAACTTGCTACGTTGGGTTTCCCCAAGAACGATCAAGGAAACTTTCGTAACTCCAACGGATTACAGATATCCGTTTTTGGGCGAAGAATAGTTGCTGACTTTAATCACTGATTGATTGATTTGAAAAGCCCTCGAGAGAGGGCTTTTTTTGTACATTATAAATATCTTAAGCTTTAATAAACACCTATCAAATGAAACGTGATTTAGAACTAGTTAAAGAAATCCTTCTGTTTTTTGAAAAACGGAACAATGATAAAATGATTCAACCTAAACATATTATAGAAGGATCTGAGTTAGAAATTTCTGGTTATGATGGACGCCTAATTTCAGATCACATAAATATTATGTATGAAGCAGGTCTAATTGAAGGTTATGCTGATCGAGCTCAAGATGGAAGATTGATAACAGTTTATCCTACTAGGTTAACTTGGAACGGGCACGAGTTTTTAACTGCAGCCAAAAATGAATCTGCGTGGTCAAACTTCAAAGATAAGCTCAAATCAACCAGTTCTTCCATACCATTCAAAGTCGCCGAGACATTTCTGCTTAAATATATAGAAAAAGAAGTGGGGATTTAGCCTCATCCCAAATCTATGGTTCTGAATGCTCAACGGAAGCTCTGCTTCTACAGAGGGTTACGCAGCAGAGCTACGTAACTAGAATTAAATTAGTAAGAAAGAAAATCCTCCTTTGAAGGAGGTGGATTTTGATCGTACAGATCAAAAGACGGAGGATGTGTGTAGTTTTTTTTGGTAACTCATTCAACCCAGTTCCGAACCTCATATTTGGATATTGAAAAAGCAAACTCCATCTCGTTCCGAACCTCTGGTTCGGAATGCTGAATGGAAGCTCTGCTTATTCTCGTTCCGAGCCTCTGGTTCGGAATGCTGAATGGAAGCTCTGCTTCAACTTGGAGTTACTCCGCAGAGCTAAAGACCCAGAATGTGAAAGATTTAGAAACTCATAAACTTCTCACATACCTAGATCATTTATCATTCTGCAATCAATTCTTTTTCATTCTCATCCCGAGCTACATTTCTAAAAGAAATTGCAGCCAGCGAAAACATTACCGTAAAGAACATGTTTATTCCAAGTATTTGAGTAGCTGTATTATGTGGTGGCTCCTGTAAATAACCCATCAAAGCTACGATGGCGATAATCAAAGGTATAACTGCCATAGCTGATAATGTATAGCTCAAGCCGTGTGACTGAAACCTTGATAGAAATGCTCCAACTAATCCAATAGCAGGAATGATATAATACAATACATTAATATCTTCGCTTTCATTGCCTACAATGCCGACTGCCAGATTCGCCCATACTAAAAACAAGGTAGATATCAATGCAATTCCTACACCTAAACGGTAAGAATTGTTTTCCATTTTGTGTAAAGCAAATACAAAAGCCAGTCCTGTACACGATAGTAATAGTCCGGCGATCAGAAAGTCGGATAGAGTCCAGACTACTTCGGTTGTGAACTGCATGGCAATAAGTGGAATCAGTAATAAAACACCCGTGACCAAAATAACGAGTACTAAATGTTTTTTGAGTTTATGTTCAGATTTCATGGTTCTATAATTTAGAGTATTTAATAATTGCATTACTTTGAAATACAAAGTAATTGGGTAAAAAAATTATTTTTGTGATTTTATAATAGCCTCAAGAACTTTTAGGTGATCCTCGAAGGCTTTTTTCCCTTTTTCCGTTATAAAATATCGGGTATTAGGTTTTTTATCTATGAATCTCTTTTCTATATCTATAAATTTTTCTTTTTCAAGCGTTTTAATATGGCTTGCAAGATTTCCATCTGTAACATCCAGATAATCCTTCAAAGAGTTGAAATCCAAAAAGTCATTTACAGCAAGAACAGACATAATTCCCAGCCTGATCCGGTTTTCGAACGCTTTATGTAAATCGTTAACTGATACTTTCACCTTTCATGCCTTATATGGATATAAATTCCATAGAGAATATGTGTAACACCAAAACCAAGTGCCCAAAAAATAAGACCATATTCAAGGAACCAAATATTTATTAGCCCTAAACCAATTTGAACAAAGCCCATAAACCGAACTTCTCTAATTGTGAAGTTTCCGGCATTATAAAGAGAAAGGCCATAAAATATAAGACTTGTGGGTGCAATTAGACCATATAAATCATTCGCTATATAGAATATGATCAAAACACCGCCAACAATTAAAGGTACTGCCATATTTGCTAGTAATCTTTTTGATATGGAATTCCAGATTTTTTCTCCTTTATCTGAAGCCTTCTTTTTTGAAAATAAAACGGCAGTTATCAGTGATAACAAAAGAACAGCTAAAGCAAGTAAAATGATCTCACCGAAATCATAGAATAAGTATTTTGTACTGTCAGGTTTAAAATTAAACACAAAATGAGCAACATACGCTCCTGTCAAACCATATATGCCTGCCATAATTCCGGCCCATCCGGAAAGCGACAAAAATTTTGATGACCGCTCCATCATGGAACGAATCTCTGAAATATCCTTTAAATGGTCTTTTTCTTTATTCATGAAAAGTACTTTTAAATACAAAGTAAAACTATCTAGTTTATTAAACAATAGATCAGAGTAAAATTTTATCGCTACTTATAGGCTTTCCAGGAAGGACTTTGGAAGACATTCAATTAAACAAAATACACAAAGAGGACATTCTAGTAAGGACTTTTATCCTGAAAAACCCAAAAACTTACGCTCTACTCATCTACCTTCAGAACTATGATCGTAATATCATCGTACTGAATGTTATTGGAGAACGCATTGATATCGGCGATGATCGCATCCTGAATCTCCTGAGAAGGCTTATCTCTATTCTTCCTGATGCAGTCTTTCAACCTTTCTGTTTCGTATTCTTCAGTTTGATCAGGACTCATTGCTTCTGTAACTCCGTCTGTAAAGAAAACGATCAAGTCACCAGGTTTGAGGTCTATTTCTGCACTTTCATACGGTAACATTGTTGGCATTGCACCAAGTATCACACCTCCTGCTTCCAGTAGTAGCGGTTCATCCGATCCTTTTCGGAATAAAATTGGCGGATCGTGACCAGCATTCACGTATTTAAATTTTGTGCCATTGTCAGAGATAATTCCCCAAAAAAATGTAATGAATTTATCTGACGGAGTGTTGTTGTAGATAATATCATTAATACTCCCTGTTGCTTCGCTCATAGTTACATCTATTGGAGCTAAAGCATGTAACATCGACTGCAGATTCGCCATTAGTAACGAAGCCGGTACTCCCTTTCCTGTTACATCTGCTATTGCCAGCAGATGATTTTTTTCAGGAGTTTCAATAAAATCGAAATAATCTCCTCCAACCTGACGAGAGGAAATATTTATAGCTGCGAGATCAAAACGATCGATTTCAGGTAAAGGGTCTGGCAACAAACCGATCTGAATATTCTTTGCAAGATTTAGCTCCTCTTCCATTCGCTGCTTTTGCAAACGTTCGTCCAATAACAATGATTTTTGGATGGTAAGTAACGCGAGATTACCCAACGATTGCAAGAAATTAACTTCTTCAGGACCATATTCCTGTTTGTTACCTCTAAGTCCTACGCCTACAACTCCAATCTTTTCATTCTGAAATTTAAGACCTATTACCAACCTGATGTTATTTTCATTAAGGAACTCACAATCCGAATCTTCAGAAATATGAGTTACATCTTCTAAATCAAAAAGAGCGTCTAGGTCTTCTTTTGTTGGTTCTTCTTTTATACCACTAATGGAAACAATAGATTTCTCATCATCTACCTCTAAAGCAAAGAAGAAGGTTCTGATCAACATTTGCCCCAACATAGCAAACTTGAAAACTCTTGCTATTTCTTCACGATCGACCATTAAATTAAAGTCTTTACTTAATTCCAATAGCGTATTCAGATCATGTACTTTTCTGTCTAAGCGCCGATTGATGTGACGCATTTCTTTAAACATCCGAGAATTGGCAATAGCAACAGAAGAGATAATGGTGAGACTTTCGATGAATTCGATCTCACGTTCTGTAAGCTCCTGTTTAGTTCCTTTGGGCCCCAGACACAAAAAACCGATATGATGATTCGTTGTTTTGAGATTGAAAAGAATGCTTTCTCTTTCAATTCCAATTTGTTCAAAAATGGAAGCGTATTTCTCTCCATGTAAAACAGATGTATCTAAATCTTCTAATGAAAAATCTACGCTAACCTCATCGTTCTCTTTAAGCCAGCCCCTTCCTTTAGCTCTGGAAGCATAGTATACATTTTCACCGGGTTTAAAGATCAGGATCATCCCTTTAGTCACCAATAACTTTCCCATAGTTATCAGCAGTAGGTTATTTAATACAAAATCCGGGTCCTGAGATTCAATTAAGAGCCTGCTGGTTTCTAAAAGGGTACGTAGCTCAAATCGACTATGCCGTTCATCAAGATTAGCTGAAGAGCTCACGGCATCACAAGTGTTTTATCATTCGGATTTCATTCATATGTCCTGAACGATTGTACTGAACATTATCCATCAACTTTCTTATGAGGTAAACTCCCATACCTCCGCGTTGTTTATTTTTAATTCTCTGTTTGATGTCCGGCTCATTGTACGCGCCGGGATCAAAACTTTCCCCTTCATCTTTAATAGAAATCCAGAGATGAGAATTATCAGATCCCAGTTCTATTTCAACAGGTTTAGCAGGAATATTTTTGTAAGCATGTTTAATAATATTCGTATATGCTTCATCAACCGCTAAACGAATATTACCAATTTCCTTTTCAGATAAACCTAAGCGTTCGGCGTGCTCAGCAACAAAATCACGTACTTTGGCCAATTGAGAAGTAGAAGCCTCAACCGATAAAGAGTATATGTTGTTAGAAGCTGCCAAAATATTTTATTTGTTGAATCCCGTTAGAGCTTCGCTTTCATCATCGTGAATATCATATAATGTAGGAAAACCAAGAAGGTCAAATACATTGTATACCCGCTCATTCATGTTTGTGAGCTTAATGTCGCCACCCATTCCTCTTACATCTTCAATGTATGCCATAAAAACACCTAAGCCTGCGCTGGCGATATAATCCAGACCTTTACAGTTTACGATGATACAAATTTCATTTTGGTCGATTAGGGCTTTGAGAGAATTTTCGAGCTGAGATGCAGTATGGGCGTCAAGTTCGCCACTTATGTCAAGTACACGAATGTTTTCAACTTCCCGTATAGAAATACCAAAGTTTTTCATTCTTGTTGGGTTTTAAAAGTTAATGAGAGTTAAATGCATTCCAATAATAGTGTAAACTTGAGAATATGAAAAATTAATAAGGTATACGATTACGGAAGCAAGGAAAAAAGGTTACAAAAAAATAGCCCCGCACATGTTTCGGATGTGTGGGGCTGACTATTCATCAAGAGAGACGCTACTTGAGCGCACCGTTAATTACGTAAATGCCTGGCAGATATACAACTAAAATTCCAGGTAATTAAAAAGTTTATCTTACTTTGGATACCCAGTAGCCTGAATTGATCTCTTCAGCAAGTTCAGCACCTAGTTTTGCTGCTTCTTCTTTAGAACCAAAGAACCCAACTCTTACTCTGAACCATACATCACCATATTCTTCTTCTCCAATTTTTACGGTATATACGCTTGGATAATTCCGATCAGACCATTTTGCAATGTATCCTTTAGCTTTGTCTTCAGAACGAAAAGCCCCAACCTGTACTGCATATTCTCCATTTTCAACAAATGAATAAGCCATGTTATTTTCGCTCATAGCTTCTGTTGTTGCTTCATCTTCATCGGTAGCATCTGAAGTATTTTCTTCTTCAAGACGAGCCATTTCTTCTGCAATTTGTTGCTGTTGAACCTGTCTTAGTGAATCCATTCGTGCTCTTTCCTTTGCACGCCTTTCTTCTTCTGTTTCACCACAGGCAGTAATAATGGTAAAACCAAGCACAACAAATAATAGTTTAACTCCAATATTTTTCATGATGTAGATAGTTTATTAATGTGTAATTTTCTTATTTATTTAACTTACGTTTTAACAGCTTGTTTCCCAAATATTGAAAAGAAAAAAGAATCCATTCAATAATTTAAAACTGTATCTTATTCAGAATGAATCTACTTAAAAGATTTTTTGTTTGAATCACTATGAGTGCAACTATTGTAGAAATCAAAAATATCTCAAAATCGTTTACCAAAAATAACCCCGTGGTAAATGATGTCTCTTTTGACGTAAAGCCTGATGAAATTTTTGCTTTACTCGGCCCAAGTGGTTGTGGAAAAACTACAACATTGAGGTTGATTGCCGGCTTTGAATATGCCGATTCCGGTTCTATTGCCATCCAGAATAAAATAGTTGAACAAGATAAAATCCACGTATTACCACAGGAAAGAGGGATTGGATTTGTATTTCAAGACTACGCTTTATTCCCGCATATGTCGGCAATTCAAAACGTTGCTTTCGGGTTAAAAGATATCCCTAAAAACAAACGTGAAGTATATGCCGAGGAAGTTCTTTGTAGAACAGGCATGGAAAAATATAAAGACCGAACACCCGATGAACTTTCTGGTGGGCAACAACAGAGAGTAGCTTTAGCAAGAGCAATTGCCCCAAAACCTAAGTTGGTATTGATGGATGAACCATTCTCCGGATTAGATGCTATGCTTAGAGATACAACCAGAAAAGAGGTGAGAACTATTTTAAAAAAATCAGGCATGAGTGCTATCCTCGTCACTCATGATCAAGAAGAAGCCTTATCTTTTGCCGACCGGATTGCTGTTATGAACAATGGGAAAATTGAACAGATCGGAACTCCCGAGGAAGTGTATTATCAGCCAAAAACGCAATTTGTAGCTCAGTTTTTAGGTAGAACCAACTTATTTCGTGCCTATGCAGATGGCGGAAAAGAAGTAGACACTCAATTTGGTGAAGTTCACATTAATAAAAATGCTGAGGGACTGATCCTTTGCTCGATACGCCCTGAGCATCTGGGAATTGCAAAAGCAGAGTTTGAAGAAGATTGTGGCACAATTATAGGAAGGGAATTTAGGGGACATGACATAACTTACTATGTATTATTCAGAGGTGATAGATATATAGTACATACTGACAATAGAAACATCTTTGAATTAGATGATAAAGTAATTATGAAACCTTTAGAAAAAGCTATCGTTCTAGAACAAAATAAAGCAATACAATAATATTATGGGACTTTTTGATTTTCTTATCTATTTATTAATCGCTGCAATATGTGGTGGAATCGGTCAAAGCTTAGGTGGTTTTAAAATCGGCAGCGGTGGCTGTTTAATATCAGCTGGTGTTGGCTTCATTGGCGCAATACTTGGAAAATGGATTGCTGTTGAGTTAGATCTTCCCCGCTTTTGGTCAATTGAAATTGGTAGCAGTCAGTTTCCTATCATCTGGTCAATTATTGGTGCAGCTATTCTTTCCGGTGTTCTTGGAGCTGTTTTAAAAGGAAAAAGTAAAATTAAGTAGCTTTTTTACTTCAGCGGCCTAACTGTATAATTTTATACCAATTGTTTCGTAACCATTGAAACAATAGAAACGAAAATCAGTAAAGGTGCTGGAATTCAAAAAAGCTATGCATAAAAAAATATTACTCTTTTCGTTATTTTTTCTTTCATCTATTGTAACATTTGCACAAACCAGAATTGATGGTATTGTCGCCGATGCAAAAACCGGTGACCGCCTTCCCGCAGCTCATATTATTATTGAAGGAACCTATTCCGGAACCATTGCCAATGAAGATGGAGAATTCAGCCTGATAGTAAGATATTTCCCTGCCACTATCGTGGTTCGCTATATTGGATTTGAAACTCAAAAAAGGACTATTGACAGAAACCATTCTGGACCGTTGGATTTTCTATTGAAAGAATCCGTTGCTGAAATGGAACAGCTTGTAGTAACTACAGAAGATCCGGCTATTGCTATCATGAAAGAAGTAATCGCAAGGAAAAAGATCTGGAGAGCAAAGCTTAACACCTACAAAGCGGAAGCCTATTCCAGACAGCAACTTTTAAATGATACAACAATCGTTTCTGTGACTGAAAGCGTCTCTGAAGTTTTTTGGGATAAAAAGAAAGGACCACGTGAAGTCCTTAAGTCCCGTAGACAAACTGCCAATATGGAAGGCGCTGATAATTTTGCCGGGGTTAGTTATTTACCCAACTTTTACGATGATGAATTAGATATTGCAGGTTTTGATGTTGTAGGTATTACTGATGAACGTGCATTAAAGTATTATACTTTTAAACTTGTTGATTTTACAAGTATTGATAACAAAATTGTATTTGAAATTTCTGTTGAACCCCGACGTAAATTACAGCCTCTTTTTGAAGGCACTATCTTTGTTCTTGACGAAGATTTCGCTTTGCTTTCTGTAAAGCTGAAACCTAATAACGTAATTGTTTTTCCGCCCCCCGTTCAAGACTTCAATCTTTATTATGAACAACAGTTCAGTAATTTTGGTGGCGATTTCTGGTTACCGGTAGATGTCCGTATTGATGGGCTCGTTGAAGTTGGGATTGTTGGACTACGATTTCCGCCAATAGGTTTTCATCAGGTTTCTAAAATGAACAACTATCAAGTTAATGTTGACCTTCCCGACTCTCTGTATAAAAGCTTTAGCTTATTTAGTATTGATTCAACAACTATAGCCAAATCTGATTCTATTTTTAAAAACACCATTGAACCGGTGCCTCTTTCCTCAAAAGAAACAGCCGCTTATAAAATATTAGACAGTACTGCTACTCTTGAAAAATCATTTCGTCCTAAAGGTTTTTTAACTCGTTTTATAGATTGGGATGAAGAAACTGAGGGAGGAGAAACTACTGTCTCGGATGGTACAAATTCGGGAGATACAGGAAGCACGGGAAATAGAAGAAATCAAAAAAGAGATGGATTTATCTCTAAATTTATTTCTGATCTTTCCCCAACAGGACGCTTTAATAGAGTAGATGTATTTAATATTGGCTTAAAGCACCAACGCAGATACTATAACAGAAGACTTGAATCGAATGTGAATTTGGGTTACAGCATAGGATATGAAGATTTTTCATATGGGGCTATGTTAAGTTGGTGGCCGCTTAAAAATACCCGAAGATTTGTTGTCTCAGCAAAATACAATGCTGACACATTCTCTAGTTATAATTCAGATCTCTATGGTTTAACATTTGCAAGCGTGATGCCTCTTTTTGGCTTTGATGATTATTTCAACTACTACAGAAGTGAAAAACTGGAATTAGCTGCCGGTTACAGACCTTCTCGACATAGATTCACCTACCGTTTTTATTACAATTATGAAGAGCATAGTTCTATTAACTTTAAAACCAGTTATGATATTCTAGGAAGAAATAACATCCAGAGAATAAATCCTCAAATCGAGGACGGCACATTGAGCGCCTTACGGTTTCAGGTTTCTAGCGGAGACCTTACTAATAACTTTGGTGTAGTTGAATTGAATGGTGCAAGTTTTACAATTGAGCAATCGGCAAAAGTAATTGGAAGTGATTGGGATTATACCCGCTTTAAAATCAATCTCTTTAAACGCTTTAATACTTTTTATAAAAAACGTTTCTTCCCTAATGCTCTGGATATAAGAGTAAACGCAGGGACTTATTTGGGCGACCTACCCGTACAAAAGAATGGAGCTTTAGATGCTTCTTTTGGTTATATAACACCTTTTGGGGCATTCCGTTCTAAAAGATATATTCCTTATCAAGGATCGAGCTATTTCGCCGTTAATGCTGAACACAATTTCAGAAGTGTGCCTTTGGAGATTCTTGGGTGGAGAAATGCACCTCAAACAGGGCTCTCTGTAATTGCATTTGGAGGCGTTGGGAAAACATGGAACTCTAGCTCTAATATCAATCAATTTGGAGTGCTTGGAACTGATGATCTCCACTTAGAAGTAGGAGGTTCACTGAGTAATATATTTAATCTCTTTAGAATTGATCTTGCATTCAGAATTGACGATCCCGGATTTTATCCTGGAGTTAGTGTTGCAAGATTCTTTTAACAAAAAACTGAAGCAATAAAAAAAGGCGAGCCATAAGACTCGCCTTTTTTAATAAATGTTCACAAAGAATTATTTCTTTGGAGAATACTTCAGAGTACTAATTGGATGTGATTCAGCTCTTCTGTTAGCTTCACAACCTCTTTCTTCTGTTTCATCCATACAAGCCACAGGAGCTTTTCCAAGTCCTCTAGACTCAATTCTATCAGCGGAAATTCCGTTGCTAGTATAAAAATCTACTACCGACTTAGCACGACGTAAACTTAGTCTTAAGTTATATTGATCTCCACCAACATGATCGGTGTAAGCGTCAACACGTACTCTAAATGCAGGTGCATTTTGAAGTAACTCAACATTCTCAGCAAGATCAGCTGCAGCTGCATCGGAAATGTTAGAACGATCAAAACCAAAATTGATAGTATTGAAAGCGTTCATGTCGATGTATACAGGATCAGAACCGTCCATTGGATTTGTACCCATTTCAAGTTCCTGTCCATCTGAAAAACCGTCGCCATCAGAATCAGGATTGTTAGGATCTGTTCCGTGAGTATTGATTTCATCAACATCAGAAACACCGTCGCCATCAGCGTCGCCATTTGCGTCGTTAGGATCTGTGTTATACTTGTTTACTTCATCACCATCACTCAGGCCATCGCCATCCGTGTCAGCATTATTTGGATCAGTGTTGTAAGAATTAACTTCATCACCATCACTTAGTCCATCGCCATCTGTATCAGCGTTTAAAGGATCTGTGTTATAAGTGTTTACTTCGTCACCGTCAGTCAAGCCATCACCATCAGTATCAGCGTTGTTGATATCGGTTCCAAGTTCCATTTCTTGTTCGTCAGTTAGCCCGTCGCCATCTGTGTCAACTGGTACTACGACTTCCGGTTCACTAGATTTGCAACCTGCCTGGAATACAACTCCACCAACCAAAAAGAATGCAAGGACTAATAAATGTAATGTTCGTTTCATATTAGGAGAACTCCTATTAGAGTTAGTTTTTATTTAAGGTTTAATTATAAATTCTGTATAAAATAATCATACTACGGCGTCTATCAAACTAAAAAGCAATATTGCTAGGATTATTTTTTTACTAGCCATATATTTGCACTCATTTTTGGGGCTATAGCTCAGTTGGCTAGAGCGTCGCGCTGGCAGCGCGAAGGTCCAGGGTTCGAATCCCTGTAGCTCCACTTTCTTTGCTTTAATGCTTTATTTCTTTAAATCATTCGTTTTTTTCAATTATTAGAACTCTATATAATTGCTAAAAAAAGTGGAAAGCAACACCAGTTTTAGTATTATATATCCATATAAGTAACAAGAGATGGATTTATGTTTAAAAAAAATGTTCTAAATATATCTTTTCTGCTAGTTCTACTGTCTGTTTTTCTTTTTGTTCCCGCAGAAAAAGTAAAAGCTCAAAACCAAATAGTAGCTCTTGAAATAGATATAAACGATATACTATCTAATTCACAATTCATAGGATTAACCAATTTAGGATTAGATAGTGAGGGCCGGGGTCCGGTTTTAGTTTCAGGTTATATACAAAACCTAACTAATGAAGTTGTTACTGATTTATATATTGAAGTGAAGGTTTTTGCTGGAAAAATTGGAGAAATTGTAAATGTAACCTCCAGGCCAGGATTTCCTTTTTCATTGCAACCGACGCAATCAGTGTATATAAATAACAACACTTTATCAGAAGACGGGGTACAAGGAATAAGTGATAAGGTTAAATTTGACGGCGGACTTACCACTGAAGGCGATGAATTTATTGAAAGCCTTGACGGCTCCACAACCCTACCAGCTGATATTTATTCTATAGAAATCATTGTTTTCCAAAACACAAATGAAAACGGAAGAGTAGATCTGGCTTCCATATCTGCCGAAATTGGAGGCGCTGTACCTGTTTCTGAGTCTGTTGATTTTTTTCTAAGAACACCGGGAGATGTTACAGATGCAAATGTGGAAATAACCAATCCTTATCCGCAATTTAGCTGGGAAGGTGAGCAAGGAATTGAATACCGCCTTCTGGTAGTTAAGAATTCTGCTACTGACAGCCCCGAATCTTTACTTGAAAGTGCGCGCAGCTCTGCCCCGCCTAAAGAAGGTGGGTCTTTATTACAATTTGAGAATCTTGATATAAGAGTTACCGGAGAATCTTTTCAGTACCCATCTTCTGGAGCAATTCCTCTTGAACCAGGACAAACTTATTTTTGGCAACTAAGCACTTCTATTCAATCAGGAATAAATATTGAAGAAAGAACTTCTGAAATATGGAGCTTCAAACTGTCCGAACCAGAAACTACTGACGATTCAATTGTTATTACTGAAGAAACCAAAAAAGCTCTTATAAATTTGGTTGGTAACGGAACGTTTGAAAATCTTGTTAGCTCCGGCTTTACAATTCAAAGTTTTCAGATTGATGGTGTAACATATTCGGGAGCTCAGGCAACAATTATTTTAGCAGAACTGCTAAGAAAAATTGAAGCGGGTGACATTGTGCTGGGAGGAGGAAATTGAGATGAGCTTAAAAAAAATTCGTCCATATTTTTTGTTATTGATTTCTTTAACTCTTTTAGTTGGGGCGTTAAAAGTAGAGTTTGAAAAAAATGACCGCCCTTTAGCTATTGTTAAAAGATTTAAGCCCAATGTAGACGTAGAAAACAAAAGTGCTGATCGATCTAAAAGACTTAATCTGGATACTGATAAAGGCGAACAGCTGTTTAATGGAGATACTTTAAGAACAGACTCGGAAGGATATGCCCTTGTAGTATTTATGGATAAGAGCATAGCAAAAGTAAAACCTCAATCCCTGCTTATTGTTAGAGGTGAAAGTGAGCGAACATCGAAAAGGTCTAATACCAGAATTGACCTTAGTCTTGGTGAAATATTCCTTAATGTTGAACCTCAAGGAAACAATGACTTTGAAGTATCAACATCTAGGTCGTTGGCATCGGTAAAAGGAACGCAATTTGGTAGCACCTCTGACGGTTACGTTTGGGTTAGAGAAGGACAAGTTGATGTTACGGCTTTACAATCCGGGGAAACGGTTTCTTTATTTGAAAAAATGTATGCTCAGGTTAATGAGACTGCTGATGAAATTGAGTCGGGAACTCTTACTGACGATGAAATTGACGATCTGGACGGCGGCTATGATGAATTGGAAGAAGATCTGATCAAAAAACAGATCAAATTCCGCTTCAGAGATGCAAATGGTCAAATCCGGGAAATAACCATTGATTACTACGAAAAAGGTAACTAGTTACCATTATTCAGTAGGCTTATAGGAGATTTATGCTAAGCTGGCTACTTAGACTAATGGCGCTATGCGCTGGTTTATTTATTACGCAAACAAGTTTGTTTGCTCAATTTACAGTTCAACATCAAAGTCCAACAGCTTTAGTGCGAGGAGAGATGAATACTCTGGAATTTATTGTTCCAAGCGTTAATCAAAATGATGTTCAAGAAGCTATTCTATTTTTTAATTACGATGAAGGAATAGGCTTTCAACAACAAGAAGTTATTTTTGAAAATGGTGTTTTCACTGCTAATCTGGAAATAGATAATCCTACCGCATCAAGTGTTGAGTATTATTTTCAACTTAACCTTACATCAGGTTCTCAGGTTTTCTACCCTGATAACTCTCCTTCTGAAAACCCTGTAAGAGTTGATATTGTATCAGGAAGAAGCGATGGTGCCGGAAACAGCATTAAACCAAATGAAAATATTGAGTTTAATATCCTTTCTCCTGTGGCTGGTAACGCCCTTGCTCCTAATGATGTGGTTATTGCAATTGCTCTGTATTACGACATAAATGATCTTGATCCCGGAGAGTTTAAATTATTTATAGATAACAGAGATGTTACAGAGTTAGCCGATACCAGTGATTATTTCATTTCATATGTTCCTAAAAATCTTAAAAATGGACGCCACAAAATAAAACTGGAATATCACACAGAGACGGATATTTTTCTCATAACCAGCTGGGATTTTGATGTAGTTGATCCTTCTAGAGCACGACCAACCGGCTTTGATGGAAATAACCGAAACAGACCAATTGGAAGAATAGAATTAGGAGCGAGAAGCCAGGATATAGCAGGTAGCACTAATGATGCCTACACCGCAAGATCAAACTTATCTGGTAGTTTTGGGCTTTTTAGATACTCTCTAAATGGCTTTTTTACATCACAAGAATCTGACAGACTTCAACCCCAAAACAGGTATGGAGCAGATCTTCAATTAGGAAAATGGCTTCGATTTAATGCCGGTCATGTATACCCGAACATTAGTAGATTTACAATTTCAGGTAGAAGAATTTACGGAATTAATACGCAGGCAAATTTATTTAAAGACTACTTTAATGTTCAGTTTGTTTATGGAGAAGTAAATAGAAAAATAAGCAATCTTTATTCAGGTGTAGAAAGAGCCGAAGTTACTGATGGTAATGGGGCCGTTGTTGACACCACATACACTCTTCAATATGAAAATCTTGGTAAGGGAACTTTTACCAGAAAAATTACCGCTGCAAGAGTAGCATTAGGAAATGAAAGACACTTTCAGATAGGTGTTCACGCAATGAAAGTGGAAGATGATACTACCTCCCTTTTTAACATCCGAAATTTTAATACTCTTCTGGAAGCTCCCGCTTCTTTATATTCAAACCTGAACCAAGGTGACTTCCAAAAACTAGAAGACAATCCTGAGCTATTACAAATACAGAATGGAAGTGTTCGGCCTCAAGGGAATTTTATTGCCGGAACTACTTTAAAAATGGGATTAGCAAAAAACAGAATTCGACTTGAAAGCGAAACTGTAGCCAGTGCATTAAATAATGATATTTATGGTGGTTCATTAACAGTTCAGGGCGCTGATGACCTTGGGTTTGACATTACTCAAGACGATGCAGACTTACTTGCAAGCCTCTCGCAACTTATTATTATTAACGAGAATATGAACATCCTCCCTATCCGGGTTAAGGATTTTAATACAGATAGTTCTGAAGCTGAACCCTTCTTTCCAACAAGCATTTTAGGATCAAACAGTGAGTTTTCGATCAATTACCCATCAAATAATTTTAAATTACAATATCGCTGGGTAGGGCCGAATTTCAGTTCATTAGCAAACTCAACCGTACGACGCGATATTTCAGGTTTTACTGCTACTGACCGCTTCAGGCTTTTTAAAAACCGCCTTTACGTAACTTTAGGCTACGAAACCTTAGAAGATAATGTAACTAATAACAAAAGTGCTACCACCACATCAAATACATATCGGTCTAATTTAAGTTGGTATCCTGTTTCCAGAAAATTACCCCGAATGAGCTTTGGCTTCAGGTATCGAAATCGAGATAATGGCGTTATTAGATTCAATCCTAATGTCGCGCCCCAGTTTGAGAAAGCAGCTGTTCAAAACTTTGTTATCGATGTGGATGAATCAGGAAATATTGACACGTTAGTAACACCCGTTCCAAAAGAAAGTTCAACTTTAAACCTGAGTGGGTCTATAACTCAGCAATTTGATCTTTTCAATATTATACATGACGCTTCACTTAGTTTTAATAATTTAAATACTAAAGACGAGGTTTTTGCCTTCGGAGACGTTCAGAGTTCAGCTGTTTCGTTCAATATAACAAGCAGGTTCAATGATATAAGATTGAGAACTCAGCTTGGCCTTACATTCAATAATACAGAAACCGGAAGCGGCCAAACTAATATCGATATATTCGGACTTTATGCTGGAGGCAGTTTCTTCATTTTAGATGGGAAACTTAATTTTAACGGCAGAGTTGCGGTAACGAGCAACACGTCTAGAACCAGAGCATTAATTGTGGAGCCTTCGGTTTCAGACGATGATACTCCCGTAAACGATTACTTTATTTTAGATCCCAATGTAGTAGAATCTGATTTCAGCACATTTGTAGTTCAGATAGGCGCTCAATATGATATCAATACTTATCACTCGTTTATTTTTGATTCTAATTTTACTAATGTTTCAGGTATTGGAAACTCTAATGATAGCATAGTTTCTCTTCGCTACTTATTTAATTTTTAATTGATGTCATCAAAGAAATCCGGTCGCAAACCAATTGGTTTATATCTGTTAATTGCAGGCGTGGCTTTTTTGGTTTCAAGTTTGATGTCAAACATTCCCACTTTTCGTTCTGTTGAACTAGATTTTAGAGATCTGCTTTTTGAGATTAGAGGACCTTTATCTGTTGAAGAGTCTCCAATAGTATTAATACCAATAAGCGACGAAGCTGACTCAGAGATTCCACAAAAATATCCCTGGCCTACTAATGTATATGCAAAATTGATAGAAAATTTAAACAAGGCCGGTGTAAAGGCTATTGTTTTTGATGTGATCTTTGACCAACCTGATCAATATGATGCTAAGAACGACACCCTTTTTGCCCAAGCACTTAAAAAATATGGAAACGTAGTTCTTGCTGGTGATTTCAGGGAAGAGATTGTAGATTTTGGGAAAACCAGAACCCGACTATTTCCTCAAAAGTTACTTCAGGATAATAACCCGATTCCTGTTGGTTTGGTTGATGTAAACCCTAATACTGACGGAGCAATCAGAACATACTCTTTCGGAACCACATACAATGGTGAAGATTATTATAAGCTTGGTTTGGAGGCACTTATCATCTATGATAATATTCCCAGAGATTCCATAAGCAATGTTGATGGAAATCGATCACCAATATTTGAACTCGGTAAATATAAGATCGAAAAAGATGCCATAAACTCGTTTATCATAAATTACTACGGTGAAGAGGGTCATTTTCCGGTTTATGATTTTGCAGAAGTAATTGATGACGCAGATTATACTACAAATATGGAACGTGACGCCGGCTTTGACATCAATGCTTTTGATGATCCTGATTTTGAAGAAGGGTGGTTACATGAAGGCGTTTTCAAGGACAAGATAGCCATAATAGGCGCTACTATGCCTGCATTAAAAGACTTTTATAAAACACCTTTGCTCAAAGAAGAAATAAACTCTTTAGGTGAGAAGGAAGAGCTATTGCGACCAGGGTATGAAATTCATGCACATTCCATACAAACTATATTGGATGGAAATTATATAAGCAGACAAAAAGCTGTTCCTGTGTTACTGCTTATGGCTGGGTTTTCGCTTATTCTTGTTATGATTAACAGGTTTTTGGGCCCCTTTTGGGGAGGAGCATCCATGTTTGTTTTGATGGGAGGATATACCTTCATTGTTATTCAAACCTTTCTGAATTCAAATCTTTTTTTAAACCTTACAGCAATACTTCTTAGCCTATTCGTAGCTCAGGCTGGCACTATTGCATATCAATACTTTATTGAACAAAAAGAAAAAAGAAGAATTCAAGGCATGTTCTCGTCTTATGTTTCTCCTGCTCTAGTTGAACAAATGATAGAATCCGGAACAGATCCTGAACTTGGCGGAGAGGAAACTTATATGACTGCTTTCTTTAGTGATATAGAATCATTCTCTACTTTTTCTGAACAGATGAGCCCGTCACAATTGGTTACACTCATCAATGAATATTTAACTTCCATGACCAACATACTAACCGAAAAAGGAGGCACTTTAGACAAATATATTGGGGATGCAATAGTCGCTTTTTTTGGTGCGCCACTCCCTTTTGAAGATCATGCTTTAAGGGCGTGTGTTTCGTCTCAACTAATGCAAAAAGAGTTGCTCCACTTAAGAGAAAAGTGGAAAAAAGATGGCTGGCCTGATATTGTTGCCGGAATGAAAAACCGAATGGGTATGAACACCGGAGAAATGATTACCGGGAATATGGGATCTGAGAATAGATTCAATTACACTATGATGGGAGACAATGTAAATCTGGCAGCTCGATGTGAAAGTGGCGCAAAAGCATTTGGTGTGTATACAATGATTACAGAATCAACCAAAATAGAAGCTGAAAAATATGGTAATGACTGTGTGTTCAGATATTTAGATAAAATAATTGTGAAAGGAAGAACACAACCAGTTAAGATGTTTGAAGTTGCTGATCTTCGTTCAGAAGCAGCTCAGCAATTATTTGATTGTATTGGATTATATGAGCAAGGAATGGAAGCATATCTTACTCAACACTGGGATGAAGCTGAAAAACTATTTAGTAAATCTTTGGAATTAGAAATTCATGATATTAACCCTTCTAAAATGCTGTTAGACCGAACTAAAGAGTTAAAGAAAAATCCTCCGGGAGATCTTTGGGATGGCGTATTTGTGATGAAAAGTAAGTAGATTTAAGACACAAGATATAAGGCCTAAAACATTCTTTTATATTATTTCTTAAATCTTACATCTTGCTTTTACCTTCTCCATTAAAACCTGTATCTTTGTGACCCTTTTAGGGCAAGTCCTATACAGCCAGCTCCCTTTGAACTCCGTCAGGGCAGGAATGCAGCAGCGGTAATTTGGTCGTAGCGGCGTGATATAGATCGCTTGCCCTTTTTTATTTTCTCAGCTTCTCTTCTATATGATCCGCGATTTGATCAGCATGCACTCTCGAGTTCTCTATAAACAACCGACTGGTGTCTAAACCTCCACACACTACCCCGGCTACATAAACCCCTTTTCTCTTTGTTTCAAGACTTTCTTCCTGATAAACAGGCATGCATTTTTCATCATCGGTAAGTTTTATCTGAAACTTCTCCATTAAATCATAGTTGGGATGATACCCCGTCATTGCTAATACAAAATCATTTTCTATAACTTTCTCTCCATCAGGTGTGTTCAATACCACTTCTTTCTCACGAATCTCTTTTAATTCAGTATTAAAATATCCAGTAATTTCATCGTTCTTTATTCGGTTCTCAATATCCGGTTTTACCCAGTATTTTACAGATGGTTTGATTGTGTCATATTTGACGGCAACCGATACTTCTGCTCCGGCTCTATAACATTCCAGTGCCGCATCAACAGCTGAATTTCCACCACCAACAACTAACACTTTCTGCCATGCATAAGGATGCGGCTCATCGTAGTAATGTTTTACTTTTGGAAGTTCTTCACCAGGAACATTCATCATATTTGCACTCCCATAAAAACCAGTAGAAACAACCACTTTTTTTGCTTTATAAACATCTTTACTAGTAGTAACAGTAAAATCTCCATCTACCCCTTCCAAAGATTCAACCGTTTCATAAAGCTGGATAGGCAACTCAAAACTTTCTGCAACTCTGCGATAGTATTCCAAAGCTTCGCTACGAGTTGGTTTTGGGCCATGAGAAATAAATGGAACATCTCCGATTTCTAACCTATCCGAGGTTGAAAAGAAAGTCATATTAGTGGGGTAATTAAAAAGTGAATTAACCAGACAGCCTTTTTCGATAATTTTGAATGGAATTCCTTTTCGCTTTAGCTGAATGCCTGTCGCCAACCCAATTGGACCGGCTCCTATTATTATTACCATAAGTAAATTTAGTTTAGATGAATTTCTTTAACATTTGAAAGATACAAATCGTTTTAGCTATTTAACCATTTGATGATAGTTCTGTTCAGCCAACCTCTTTTTTGGCTAATAAAACCTACATGTCCGCCTGATTCAGTGAAAAGTGTTCTAATGTTTTTATTTGATTTCAGATCGTTAAAGGGCGCGAATTCCAGAGGACATAAAGAATCTGCTTTTGAATGAATTATCAATAATGGCTTTTGTACATACTTATAGAAATGTTTTGATGAACTTTTCTCATAATAATCATCCGCTCCCTCAAAACCATGAACTGGAGCCGTTACCTGATCATCAAAATCATACACAGAATTTCCTGTAAATGTTGGGAAGTCCGGAAACTGTACCCTTTTCAGATTCGTTTTACTCTTTAATGTATGTAGGAACCTCTTCTGGTATACTTTATTGAAACCTTCATTCATTCTAAGAGAGCCCGCTTTCAAATCATATGGAGGAGAAACCGCAACTGCTTTTTCCACTGGATGATTTTCTTTGAGCTCACCCAATGATTTCACCAAAGCATTTCCGCCTAAAGAAAAACCAACTGCATAGACCTCGGAACTATCAAAATATTCTTTAATCCATTTAAAGAGCGTTTTGTAATCTTCGGTTTCTCCAGAGTGATACATTCTTCTTTGTAGGTTCATCTTTTTCCCACATCCCCGAAAATTCAATGCTACTGAAGAATAACCTGCATTTCTTAGATCGCTCATAAGGTTTTGGATGTAATGCCTTTCGGAAGAACCCTCTAAACCATGAAATAATGCAACTACCGGCTTCCCATTTTTTAGATCCACAACTTCAAGCTCCAGAAAGTCATTGTCTGGAGTTACTATCTCAATTCTTTCTGATAGCGGATCTTTGGTTTTAGAGAAAGATGCGATTACCGTTTGCGAATGAACTTCAGGGGCCCACCAAACCGGTTTAAATTTTTCAAACTCAATCTTATTGATATCAACCATCACTTAAGATACTGGTGATTTATCTTTTTTTCAGATTCTGTTGATACGTTTTATCTAAGTAGTTCATAGATTTATTTGTCTCTATGATTCTAAACACTATTTTCGGGAACAAAAAAAATTCACTACTTGAAAAGCGTAGCTCATAAACAATATCCTCAATATGTATTCAGAGATGGAACCAAACTCCTTTGGAATCCCATTCTCAAAAAAGCATTTGTTGATTTGCCTGAGGAAAGAGTCCGGCTACAGCTCATTGAATATCTAATTTTTGATGCCGGCTTTTCTAAAGCTCGAATTTCTTTTGAATCTCCTGTAAATCTGCCGGGTGATAAATCTGCATCCAGAACTGATATCATTTGTTACGACAAAGAATTCAAACCTCTATTGCTGGTGGAATGTAAATCTCCAGACGTCTCGCTTTCAGAGAAAGCTTCAATACAAATTGCTCGTTACAACCAAAAAATTGGTGCCCCATTTCTACTTATTTCTAATGGACTGGAAGATTATTGGTTTAGAGATTCATCCGGTACTTTACAAGAACTTCATGAATTACCAAGCGGGTTCAACTCTCAACATGAATCTACAGAGCATTTTGACTATTGGGTTCAAAGAGGTTTTGTTGGAAACAAATCTCACCCTGAATCAAGGAAATGGATTTTGGAATCGTGCGAACTTCTATACGGCTCAAAAAGTACATCCAGCCCTAAATATTTTAAATTTGAAGGAGCCCCAAATGAGTTATTTCTTCCCAATTATTATAGCATTTTCGGGTTAAATGAAACATTGAAGCTTGCCGTATCATTAACAGCAACCCCTTTTGGAGCGACACGATTAAATTGTGTTTTAAATAAAAATGGGAAGAACACGGCCTTATTATCCGCTTCCTTAGATCTTATAGCGAAAGGCGATTCTAAAAATACTATTCTACAAACTAATTCCGGCATACAAAAAATTAATATCTCTGCGAAAAGACGATTTAACTTTTCAGAATCAATAAATGATCAAGTTTCAAACCTTTCAGATTTCTTATCTGAATTGTAGATATCTCACTTGTATTGATTATTTTATCTATTATTAAATATTCAATATGGCAGGATATTCAGGAACTCCACTATTAAAAAAACTTGGTATTAAATCGGGTTACAGTGTGCTGTTTATAAATGAGCCTGATAATTATGCACAAATATTGGGCACCTTTCCTGAAGGTGTTCAGATAGTACAATCAGATTGTAAAGAATTCATTGATTTCATTCATGTATTCTGTAAAACTGAAGAAGAGCTTCATAATCTGTTTCCCCCGTTAAAAGATAAACTTGATAAAAACGGGTCAATCTGGGTTTCATGGATCAAAAAAGCTTCCAAACATTATACTTCTGCTTTTCCAGAAAGTGAGGTGCGCACCCTAGGACTAAATATTGGCTTGGTAGATGTGAAAGTGTGTGCCGTTGATGAAGACTGGAGCGGTTTGAAATTTGTATACAGAGTGAAAGACCGTAAGTAAAATCTTGCAACCAACCTTTTTTTAATGGAAAAAGAGGATTCTTTCCGTTTAATTAAAGTAACCAATAGAATTCTTATGAAAGCTCTTTATCTATCATTTACCGCTATTCTCTTAAGCTTAGGTATTTATCATGTTGATATCAAACAACTGGAAAGAGAAAAGACAAACTATACCGCCTTGGCTGACACTTCAGAATTCGATCAAAAAAAAGCTATCGCCAAACTCCGGGAACAAATTAAAGGTTTAGAAAATGACCCTTCCGGTGAGGTTTACAAGAATATTCAGATGTTGAACAGGGTTCCGGCCGGCAGACTAATTTCAATTATGGAGATGGGGTATTCCCGCTCTTTGGGTGTTACTTGTATTCATTGTCATGATCCTGAAAACTGGAGCAGTGATGAAAAGGCTGAAAAAGTAATAACCAGAGAAATGTCCAAAATGGTTGCGCAAATTAACAATGATCTGCTCGCAGACATTGAAGCTTTAGGCGATCGCACCGCTATTGTAAATTGCACAACCTGTCATCGTGGTCAAAAAAAGCCCGCTCTAAATATGGATGACAATTAATTCTTAATGAAAGCAATCACCTTTCAGGGAATTAAATGCGTTCAACTTTCTGAAGTCCCTGAGCCTGAAATTATTTCAAAAAAAGACGCCATTGTAAAAATAGAACGGGCTGCAATTTGTGGCTCTGATATGCATGTGTATCACGGAAGGGAAACAGGGATTGATCCCGGAACGATAATGGGGCATGAATTTACAGGAACCGTTGTGGATACCGGAGTGGAAGTGTCTAAATTTAAAGTCGGTGACCGGGTCTTATCTCCGTTTACAGTGAATTGTGGAGAATGTCATTTTTGTGAGATTGGATTAACTGCCCGATGTGTAAAAAGTCAGCTTTATGGCTGGAAAGAAAGTGGAGTCGGATTAGAAGGAGTACATGCCGAATATTTAAGAGTTCCAATGGCAGATGCTACTCTGGTTCATCTTCCGGACGATTTCTCTTGGGAACAAGGAAACCTACTGGCTGATATTGCCTCCACGGGGTATTTCGGAGCGGAATTGGCAGAGTTAAAATCAAAAGACACCTGTGTGGTGATTGGTTGTGGTCCGGTAGGAATAATGGCTATAAAAGCAGCTAAATATTTTGGCTGTAAAGAAATTGTTGCCGTTGATGGAATCGATTTCAGATTAGAATTCGCTGAACAGAATGGCGCAATTCCCGTCAATTACCTTAGACAAAATATTGTCGAGAAAATCCTGGAACGAACAAATAGAATTGGAGCAGATTCAGTTATTGAGGCTGTGGGAAGTAAATCATCTATGAAAACTGCTTTTGATATTCTTCGTCCGGGTGGAATTTTAGCTTCTGTAGGAGTTCAAGCTTTTGATCAGCTTCCTTTTTCTCCATCCGATATGTACGACAAGAACATTATTTTGAAAGCAGGACGTTGCTCTTCCCGTTTTTATGCTGAAAAACTTATTCCACTAGTTCAAAACGGAGAAATTCAACTTACAGATGTGATTTCTCATACTTTTGATTTGAAGGATGGCGTAGAAGCATACCGTTTCTTCGATGAAGAAAAAGATAAGTGTTTAAAAGTTTTGTTGAGGCCTTGAACCAATTCCCTACTCATTTATCAAAGCAATAAAAGCAACACTTTCTACTATCTCCAACTTCCTTAAATCTCTCATTGCATCATTCTCTTTTCCGGGAATTGTTTTTACTACCATGGTTTTGGGAACTATCATTTGTGGATTAAGATCAAACCCTTTGTCTTTGTATTCCATATGAAATCGACTCGCAGTTTCTTCATCAACCCAATACTGTAGCCAAATTCTTACCCAAACAATTTCACTCATTTCTCTAAACCGAATACGTGCTTCTGTGGCTTCCTCTTTATTCATGTTTTGTCGAACGATCATTTCTTCAACTGCTGTTGAGTCATAAGCTCTTGGTTTAGCGATTACAGTATGTACTAATGAATCACTTTCAAATACGGAAACATCCATCTCTTTTATATGCACAGGCCACATAAACATGATGGGAACAATATCTGATGAAATAATTTCGTAGCCTGCTTTTGTTACTTTTTCTTCGGCATAGGCTTTCGAAACTGTATCAACAAATGTGATCTCGACTTCTCCTTTCGCAAATTTATACTGTCCTGATTCTATTCTTTGGATCTGAGCAGATACAACTGCCGGGAAAACGATGCTTATTAAAAATAGAAATATAGTTTTCATGATTATCTAATTCTTAATCGTGCCGATCATAGCCGTGCTTTCCACAAATAAAAATTGCTCTACTTTATCCATCAGTAATGGTTCATTTCCAGGCTCAGCTTTCAGGGTGACTGTTCTGGGCTGATCTGAGATAATTTTATAAGCCACATCTCTGAATTCTCCCATCAATTCTTTTAATGCTTTTCTGTTTATCGAATAATTAAATTCAACAAAGAAAGTTTCAACCGGTGCGGTCTCTTTCTTTATTTGTTCCTTTTGTTCTGCGGATAAAAAAGTGTCTTCTAAAAGTTGCTCAAGTTTTATCGTCTCATCTTTTAAAGACGTTGCATAAAATGCCGTTACATTTTTATGGTTTTTCAGCTTTTCCAAAGTTTCTTTGGAAGGTACATTTACAACTGAAATTACTATTGGTTTTATGTGCTCATCAAGAACGGCTATTTCAAGCTTTCTGAATTGATCCCGGATAAATCCCGGTGAAACGGTATCCGCCAGATAAGCCACAAACATCCCTTCAACAAATGTATATCCGCCATTCTGAGCATCTTCAATAGAACTATCATCTATAATTTGTGCGCCCGCAAAAGTGGAGAAACATAAAACTAAAATAAAAGTGAAAAATGATCGTGCCATAATTCATTGTATTTGTTATAACTTAAATAATCAACAATAGAATAGGTAAAAAAGTCTATTAAACCTTATTTTTAAGAAAATTAAAGCAAAAGAACATTCCATGTCCTCAACGGCAACTGCCGATTCTCCTATTCTTAAAGAAGCAAAGAGAAGACGTACATTCGCAATTATTTCTCACCCGGATGCTGGTAAAACCACACTCACGGAAAAACTCCTTCTTTATGGTGGAGCTATTCATGAAGCAGGTTCCGTTCGTGCCCGAAAGGCTTCGCATCATGCAGCCTCAGACTGGATGGCGATAGAAAAAGAGCGTGGAATCTCCGTTACTTCTTCTGTAATGCGTTTCGAAAAAGACGGCATCAAGTACAACCTGCTAGACACTCCCGGTCATAAAGATTTTTCAGAAGATACACTTAGAACGCTTGTAGCAGCAGATTGTGGTTTGATGGTTATTGATGTTGCAAAAGGTGTGGAGGAACAAACCGAAAAACTTTTTGAAGTATGTAAGCTTCGCGAGGTTCCGGTAATCACTTTCGTAAACAAGTGCGACCGCCCGGGAATGGATCCTTTGGAAGTGCTAAGTAATGTGGAATCTAAACTAGGAATTGAAGCAGTTCCTGCAAGCTGGCCGTTAGGTTATGGACAGAAATTTCAGGGGATTTACGATGTGATCGGGAATAAAGTTCATGTATATGAAAAAGCTGATCACGGTGCTAAAAAAGCCATCACAGAAACAATGTCGGTAGAACAAGCGCTAGAGCAAAGCAATCTTTCTGATATGGAAAAGGATGCTTTTCGCGAAGAAGTAATGCTTATCGAAGATATGTATCCGAATATGGATAAGGAGCTTTATAACACTGGTAAAGTTACTCCTGTTTTCTTTGGTTCGGCACTTAATAATTTTGGTTTGGATGTGTTTTTGAACTATTTCCATCAACTTGCTCCTTCTCCTCAAATGTATGAACAGGCAGCTGGAGGAGAGCGCTCCATTGATGATTCTTTTTCAGGATTTATTTTTAAGATGCAGGCCAACATGAATCCCGGACACCGCGATTGTGCTGCTTTCATTCGGGTTGCATCAGGAAAGTTCCAACGTGGACAAAATGTAGTTATCTCTCATACCGGTAAGAAAATTAAAATGGCAACCCCTCATACTTTGATGGGTGACGAACGCCAATTAATGGAAGAAGCCTATCCGGGAGATATTGTTTCTATTTTCAATCCCGGTGATTTCAGAATCGGAACAACTATCTATGAAAAAAATGATGTCCGATTTGATGTGATTCCTTTATTCACTCCGGAGCATTTTCAAAAAGTCGCTACTAAAGATCCTTTTAAAAGAAAACAGCTTCGCGAGGGATTACAGCAACTTTCAGAGGAAGGAGTGGTTCATGTATTTGAAGTACCAAATGGCGTTGGAAACGAACTTTTATTGGGAACAGTAGGTGTGCTCCAGTTTGAAGTGGTCGAGCACCGAATGCTGGAAGAGTACAGTGTGGAACTCGTTAAAACTCCCGTTTCGTACTATTGCGCCAGATGGTTGCCAAATGATGAACCTGAGGTGATTAAAAAACTGGAATCCAGTTATTCTACGCATGTAACAAAAGACATGGAAGAAAATCCTATTGTGCTATTCGAATCCATGTATGCGCTTAATCAGGCTGAAGAAAAGGTGGGAGCTCAGCATTTATTTAAATTCAAGCAAGGCTAGATCAATAACCAATACTCAATTTCCTATAACCAACACTCAATTTCCAACTTGGATATTGGAAATTGAGTGTTGAATGTTGGTTATTGCTCTACTTTCCTCCATTAGCCTGAAGATCCTGAATGCATTGAGCATCGAGTTCTGGTACATTTCCACCCATTAGGTTGCTTGTAAAGTCTGACGTCCGAACAGCAAAATACATTAAACAGCTATCCACATCGCAGTGTGCTCCGTTAGCTTCATCCTGATGATCCTGAACCGTTGGGGTTCCGTTCCCGACTAACCCAAGAATATGACCGAATTCGTGTTGAAGAACCGTTGTTTCTACTGTTTCTCTGCTTGGCTGACCAAACCCTCCAGAATTATTTGCAATAGTACCACCCAGCAAAGCCATGGATGTATTGAAATATGCAAATCCGAGAACATTTTCTTGTTCAAATTGTCCGTCAAGAATTAGAAAATAGGCTGCAATTGTATTTCCCTCAGTGTACGTGTCTCTGAATTCTTTTTCGATATCAAAAGCTTCTTGAGCAGAATATGGAGAATTACCAGGTGAAGGGATTTCATCGTCTAATGAAATGGAAACACTTGTTTTATTAAGCCTGCTTTGCAGAAACGATCGTAAATTATTTAATGCACCTTGTGTAGGTTGAAAGCCATCAACGTAATCAACTTCTATTATTAGCGAGCTGTAAGTACTATTTGATAAAAAGTCGTTAGCAGAATCTCCAACATTTTGTGTGCTGGAAAATTCGTTACCATTTCCTCCGCTGTTGCCAGCATCGTTACTGTTGCACCCCAAAAAAAGAGCGGTTATTATTAATATTGTCCCGAAAAGTGATCTAAAATTTTTCATAAGTGCTTATAGTGTCTTCAGACTAGTTTGTTCCGTATTAATAATGATATAACCATTTTGTAAAGATCTTCATTTCCACTTTATAAGCCGCTAAAAAGTCCCTAGTTTAAGGTTCGCAAAAAAATTAATGCATCTATACTAAAATTGATTACTGAAACTAAGGTTTCCGAGCAAGTAAAAATTATTAAAGCCGATCTTGATAACCCAAAACATGCTGCTGATATTGTAAATATCGTAGACTTGTTTGCCAAAGATCCTATGGGTCAGGATGAACCACTCAGCGAAGAAGTAAGAGTTGATATGATCGCTGAGATGAAGAAAATCCCTACTACAATGACTTATATGGCATATCATGAAGAAAAAGTCCTTGGGATCGTGACCTGCTTTATTGGTTATTCAACCTTTACAGCCAGCAAAACTTTCAAAATCCATGACGTAGCTGTTCACCCTGATGCAAGAGGAATGGGAGTTGGAACAAAACTTCTGGATGCTGTTCATGATGAAGCAGAAAAAATGGGGTGTTCCAAAATTACCCTCGAAGTTCGCGAAGATAATCCCGCACAGAATCTCTATGAAAGAGAAGGATTTGAGTACGGCGAACCGAAATGGTGGTTTATGACGAAGGAATTGGATTAATTAGCATTCTTTAAACGTTGCTCCGGATTTGGGGGAATTGGAGGCGGCGGCGGAGTTACTCCTGTAGTATCTAATTTTTTCTCCAGTGCAAATCTACGTGCCTGAGCTGTTTTCAATTCCCAATAAGCAATGTTTAATTCCTCCATACTACTCATAGATACTTCCATATTAAGGTATTCCGCAAGGGTCTTTTTATACCTAGTTCTTAATTCAAGATATCTTTCTTCTAAAAATTCTCTTGTAATTGGGACCCTTTCTCCATTCTCATAGAGTTCTTGCTCAATTATATCTCCATCTTCACCATAAAGTGTTAAAAGACCATGGTAAAATTGTCGTTCGGCCTCTTGTTTGGTTCCGTATTCAAACTGTAGATTTCCATTTGGATAAAAGCGCTGGAATATTCTCGAATTGTTTTTTGTAAATGGTGGATAGGTACTTTTCTGATATAATGTGTCTCTAAGACTTGTACTGGTAGTGAAAAGCAGTCCGTTTCGAAATTCGTTTTCCGTTCTAAACACTTCTTCATCTTTATCCGAGAATAAAACTCTACTTAAAAGTCTTCCGTTCTCAAACTTTGATATGCTATACACTTTATCATTTTCTTTTAAATAAATGGTATTAGATCCTGAAAAAGGATTACCATTTCCATCATAAAAAGTCCATATGTTTGAGTTAGTTATTGAATCACGTTCTTGAACTTTTGTAAGTATTTTAACCTTAGAATAGGTGTCATTACTTAAAAAACCATACCAGTATTCTACTCCGTTTATTCTAGTTGTTTTTTGGGTTGTGTTATCTGTGCAAAAAATCAAAGCAACGCTCAGAAGTATTGGAATCATCACTATTTTCTTTGTAGCTACAGACAAAAACGAATATTCCTTCATCATCATATTAAACCGCTTTTTTGTCAAAGAGTAATTAAAACTGCTCGCCAGACTCGTTTTATAAGAAGGAAAGATTGAGCTAATTAATAACTTTTGGTAACTAACCGTATCCTTAGTTTTACTAATTACAGAATCATCCGCCAAAAACTCGTGATTGATCTGAATGGCTCTCTTATATAAATAGAAGATCGGGTTGAACCAAAAAACAACTCTCAGCAACTCAATAAAAAGAACATCCAGCGAATGTTTTTGTTTTGCATGAGTTAGTTCATGATCCAGGATTTGTTTTGATAACCTGCCCTTTTCATAATCTTCTTTGTATACATATATGGTATTCAAAAAAGTATGAGGAACTGTTGGTTCCGGGATCAAGACAACATTGGCTGTACCATACACTGCGTGTTTGTTTAATGCTCTTTTACGGTAGAAAGTAACCAGTCCTAGAAGTAATTTCGTCAACAAGACAAGCGTTACTGACCCATACAATCCTATCGCGACATCTTTTACCGACAAAGAGTAAACCCGATCCAGTTTATATTCTTTAGCTACATCAGTTTCTGAAGTTGAAACAGGTTGCTCTAACGGTATTCTTAAATCTGAATTACTGCGGGTTAAGTTTTCTTGTTTCTTCGGTTTATAAACATCCGTATCGCTTGTTTCTGCAGATACGGGCGCAGACTCAACTCGCTTGTCTACAATTGGTTTTGGCTCCAAATTCCTTTCAACAAAATCAGACGTTGCAACAGAGATTGTTTCTATTGCTTCAGCAGGTTGTTGTGTAAACAATCTTACATTTCCGGTATCAATAGTATAAAAAGGGATGCTTAAAGCAAAGACCAGACTAAACAGCAAAAAGAACCGATTAAAACGATGCATCTTTTGCCGTTCCAGAAAAAGTAAATAGATTCCTAAAAGGATCACCAAACAAAGACCGGATTTAATTAGATACGCAATCATAATTTTCTCTTCTTGATTTCTTGTTCTAAATCATTCTTTTACGGATGGGGGAGTGGTCGACAATTTCATGGGGTACATTTTACGGATCTCTTCTCTTTCCGGACTATCCTCTTCAAAATTCGAAAAGGTTGAACCAAATTTTTTGATAGCAGCTTCATCCCTCATTTCATGAATTGCTGATCTAATTTCTTCAAGTAATTTAAGATATAATTCATATGATACTTCAGGCGAGGTTTTAATATAAAAAATGACATTACTAGGATCTCTGCTACTGTCATTTACAAACTGTTTAACATTATCCTTCACCTTATTTAGTTTCGCAGGCTCATTATTAATAAGAAGCAGAGCCTGACTACTCATCAAGATTCGCATAATATCCTGACTTTCCAGAGATATCTGTTCTTCATTAGTTGCGGGTGGTAATGTTAATACAACGCTACTATCACTTTTTTGATGACTATAAATTATTCTATAAGCTTTTTGCCTTCTCAGAACATTTTGAACATCAGTTACTGCTCCGAACTTTGCATCTTCACTAACGTTCATTCTTACCAATTCAGGTCTTTCAGATAAATCTGTTAAAGCACTTTCCAGTTCATCTAAAGTCATGGCTTGACCGTTTACCAGAAGGTTGTTATCAGCTTGAATTTCAATTGTAATTTCTTTACCTAAATCAGCATCGGACAAAATCTTATTCGGTTCAGGTTCACATCCCAGCATCATTGACAGCAAAGCAAAAAACGGTGCCAAAAGCATCATTTTAACCGGAAATTGTACTTTTGTTTTGGATTGAGTCATCATTTGTAATCTCCGTTTTGTTGATAAAAAATTGAAACTGCTTGCTAAACTATATATGGTACTTCTCTCTATAGTTTGTAACAGCATCTGCTGATAATTCTTTATAATTGTACCATTAGATAACACGGCTTCATCAGCTAAATATTCGTGGTTTAATGCGATTGCTTTTTTATAGAGATAAAGCAAAGGATTGAACCAAAAAACTATTTTTAATGTCTCCACAAAAAGAATATCGAGCGAGTGCTTTTGCCTTATATGTGTAAACTCATGATTCAGCACTTCTTCAGGAATCTCTCCGCTTTTAAACTCTTTTTTGCTCAAAAATACTGTATTGATAAAAGAGTGTGGAATCACGTTTTCATTCAGAAGAACAACCTGAAATCCTTGTATTAGACATTTTCGATTGGTCTCTGACTTAAGATGAATTTTGATAATAGCTCTTATCAGTCTGATAAAAAGCAACGCTGATACAATACCGTAGATAAGAAAAAAGATTTTATCAGGTGAAGTATTTGAATCTAATACACCTTCTTGTACTATAGCATTTGCTACTACTTCTGAGGGTAAAGTTATTTCATCAAAATTTTGATAACCGGTCAAAGGAGCGGCTTCACCAAATTGGAATATTGCAGACCAAGGAATCTCTATCGATATGATCCCTACCGGTGTTAAAGGAATAATGAGTGAGAACACTAAACTCCAGAGAAGAAATACTCTGTTGAAGATCAACCTCTTTTCTTTTTCCAAAAAGAACCAATAGATCACTAGCAAAAGAGCTAAACTAACAGAAGAGTATATCAAATAAGTTATCATGACTGTTTCTTTTTGATTTCCTTATCAATGATAGACTTCAGCTCCTGTAGTTCTTTTTCTGATAGATTCGTTTCAGAAGTAAAAAAGGAAGCAAACTGTGAGGTGGAGTTATTGAAGAACTTTTTGATCAGTCCGTTCACATGCTTTGAGAAATAATCAGACTTTTTAACCAGCGGAAAATATTCCCGGGATCTTCCAAACTGTTTATAGTCTACAAATCCCTTGTCCTGCATTCGCTTTAAAAGAGTGGCTACCGTAGTTGGAGCGGGTTGCTCACTTTCGGGATATGCATCTAACAGATCTTTCATGAAAGCCTTTTTAAGCTTCCACAAATGCTGCATTAGTTCTTCTTCAGTTTGAGATAATTGCATTGCTCTACAAGTTTAGAATTGTTTCTACAAATGTAGAATAAAAATACACAAATCCAAACTTTTTCTTTTAATTACCCTTGAAGAGCATTTAAACTACGATTGGCTTGTCACTTTTTTTGCATCTTCAGCCAAACCAAGTACGGCCTGCTGGTATAATTCGCTGTTATTATATCTGAGAATTGCGTCTTCAACACTGCCTGTTATTTCCTTGAAATGAGACAGATACTTACCGACTGAGTAAATATTATTGCTCATATCGTACAAGTCATCTCCAACAAACCAACGGTTTAGCGACCAGGGAATAAACTGCGCATATGACATTGCTCCGGCATAACTGGATTTAAGAGCCAAAATATCTACTTCTCTTTTATCTGCCCATTCTATTAACTCTTCTAGTTGAGCAAGAGCAAATTTAGCACGATGTCCTTCTTTGATCATAGATACATACGCGTTGAACGGATTATATTTCCCTGAGAATTTCCCGAATTCTGACTCCACCCCAAGTATCCCAATAATCACTTCTTTAGGAATTCCATACTCATTTTCCGCATTGATCAGATCTTCTTTATGCGTTTCATAGAATGAAGCGATCTTGTTTTTCTTATTATCATAACCCAACACCTTCTGATACTTTTCGAAACTATCGATCTTTACCTCAGCAGAGCGGGTGAACTTTTCAGTAATTCCGGTAATCAATTTAAATCTGGAATCTTCAAAATAAGGTCGGATGTCCACGCCTTTTTTCTCGAAATGTTCTATCAATTTCGTTTTGTATTCCTCATCAGGATTACTCGCAGCATTTGCAACCGTACTCCATCCAAAAACAACAAACAGGAGCGCGAAAACTCCCTTCTTTAAATCTGATCCTATCATATTATTGTACCGTTCTGATCTGTAAAATGATTTCTTGATGATAATAAAACTGAATCGAAGTAGAAATAGTATTTTGTGAAAGGTTGTATCAGTTTTAAAACAATGATTCTTACAAACTCGAACTTCAATACAAAATCCCTTATCTTTTGAGTCTTGGCGAATTTGCTATTTCTACTCTTAAACCGGATTCAGAAATTAGTGATACGCCACGGAAACACGAAAGCACAAAAATGTGTTTTCTTTCGTGATTTTGTGCTCTAATGGCAGAATCATCTGAATCTTGAAAAAATCATTAAAAGGAAATCATGGCAAAAGAATTTGATGTATGTGTAATCGGGTCGGGACCCGGCGGATATGTAGCTGCAATCCGTGCATCACAACTTGGTTTTAAAACCGCAATCGTAGAAAAAAGACACCTTGGTGGTGTTTGTTTAAATATCGGATGTATTCCAACTAAAGCGTTACTTCGCTCTGCAGAAGTTATGGAATCTATTCAGCATGCCGATGATTATGGAATTTCTGTAAAAGATGTGAAAGCTGATTTCGGCGCTATGGTTAAAAGAAGCCGTGGTGTTGCCAATAAAATGAGCAAAGGTGTTCAGTTCTTGATGAAAGCGAACAAGATCGATGTTTTCATGGGAACAGGTGTTTTCAAGTCAAAATCAGAACTTGCTGTTAATGACGAAAAAGGAAAAGAAACAGAAAGCATCAAAGCCAAGCATTTTATAATTGCTACAGGTGCTCGTCCTCGTCAACTTCCTAATCTGGAGATCGACGGCGAAATGATCATCGATTCTGAAAAGGCGATGACCATGGAAAAGCAGCCAAAGAAAATGGTGATCATCGGTGCCGGTGCAATCGGCGTTGAGTTTGCTTACTTCTACCATACTTTAGGAACAGAAGTAACCATAGTTGAGCTTCAAAAAACTTTGGTTCCTGTTGAAGATCAGGACGTTGGAAAAGAGCTTGGTAAGATCTACAAGAAAAAAGGCATGAACCTGATGCTGGAAAGCACAGTAGAAAAAGTTGAGAAAAAAGGTTCCGGCGTTAAAGTGACTGTTAAAACCAAGAAAGGCGAGGAAGTGATCGAAGCTGATGTTGTTCTTTCTGCAGTTGGTGTAACAGGTAACGTTGAAGGTCTTGGTCTTGAAGATATCGGCGTAAAAGTTGAAAGAGGCGCTATTGTTGTAGATAAATCAAATTACTCAACCAGTGTTGATGGTATTTATGCAATTGGTGATATCATCGGTGCTCCTTGGTTGGCTCACAAAGCTTCGCATGAAGCAGTTGTACTTGCTGAACAATTAGCCGGTAAAAATCCTAAGCCAATCAATTATGGAAACATTCCGGGCTGTACATATTGCGAGCCTCAGGTTGCTTCTGTTGGATTGACCGAAGCTGCTGCCAAAGAAGAAGGCTATGATGTTAAAGTCGGGAAATTCCCATTATCAGCAAGTGGTAAAGCTACCGCACTCGGACATGAAGAAGGCTTCGTAAAAGTTGTATTTGATGCTAAATACGGCGAATGGTTAGGTCTTCATATGATCGGATTCGGTGTTACTGAAATGGTTGCTGAAGCGGTTGTTGCGCGCGATCTGGAAACTACCGGACATGAGATCATCAACGCTGTTCACCCGCATCCAACATTATCTGAAGCGGTAATGGAAGCTGTAGCTGAAGCGTATAACGAAGGTGTTCACTTAGGAACTCCGGTTAAGAAATAGGATCGCTGATGTGCTGATTACTTATCAGCGCCTCTGTCATTTCGACCAGAGGGAGAAATCTAAGTTTCGGGTTTTGAAACGACTTTTAGATTTCTCACATTCGTTCGAAATGACAAATAAATATTGTAAATGGCTCCCTTGTGGAGCCATTTTTGTCTTTCATAATTAAAGTCATCCTGATTCCGAAGTTTCGGAACGAAGGATCTTACAAGATATCCACTGAGGTTCTTCGCTTTCGCTCAGAATGACATAGAAAAAAATGAAAAAAACCATCCAACTTTACGATCTCGGTTTAAAACCCTACCAACCGGTTTGGGATTTGCAGCACAAGATTCAGCAACGAATCATTGACGAGAAAAAACTGGATCGCATTGGTGAGTTTGAAGGCGAAAGAAAAAATGATGTACTTCTTTTTGTCGAACATCCACATGTGTATACCCTTGGCAAAAGTGGAGACGAAGAGAATATGCTTCGCTCACTTCTTGAGCTTCAGGAATTAGAAGCTGAATATGTAAAAACCAATCGTGGCGGAGATATCACGTACCATGGACCCGGACAAATTGTTGGTTATCCGATCCTGGATCTAGATCGACATTTTACTGACATCCATAAATATCTTCGTTATCTGGAAGAGGTGATCATTAAAGTTTGTGCGGATTATGGTTTTGAAGCTCAAAGAATAGACGGACTTACAGGCGTCTGGATCGGTGATCAAAAGATCTGTGCAATGGGAATCCGTTGTTCCCGCTGGGTAACCATGCATGGTTTTGCGCTGAATGTGAATACAAACCTGCAATATTTCAATAACATCGTTCCCTGTGGTATTGAAGACAAAGAAGTAACCAGTTTGCAAAAGCTTATTGGCTGTGAAATTGATCTTGAAGAAGTAAAAAAAAGGATCGTTACTCACTTCGAAAATGTTTTTGATGTAAGTATAAAACCAAGCGGTACACAAACAGAACTAAAGAAGAATTTTTTGTAACTTTACGCTTCTTGATTTGTCATTTCGACAATACCGAATGGTATGGAGAAATCTGAAAGTTGAACTTATAGCTTAATCTTTAGATTTCTCGTTTCACTCGAAATGACAGAGACAAATTTTAGAAAAATATGATCAAAGAACTACAAGTAGTAGAAAAGAAATCAACACAGCGCAGACCGGAATGGCTTAGAGTTAAGCTTCCATCAGGAGGAAAGTTCAAAGAGGTTCTGGATACTATTAATGAGAATAAGCTGAATACCGTTTGTTCTGAAGCGCGTTGCCCTAACATGGGTGAATGCTGGGGCGCCGGAACAGCTACCTTTATGCTTCTCGGTGATGTCTGTACTCGTTCTTGTGCATTCTGTGCTATTAAAACCGGACGTCCACCTACAGAGTTAGACTGGGATGAACCGGCTCGGGTTGCTGATGCCGCTGCAAAAATGAAGTTGAAACACGTAGTTCTTACATCCATCAACAGAGACGACCGTAAAGACGGTGGTGCACCGATCTTTGCAGCTACCCATACAGCGCTTCGCGAAGCTATTCCCGGAGTAACTATTGAGTCTTTGATCCCTGACTTCCGCGGTGTTTGGGATGCTCTCCAAATCGTAATCGATACCCCTCCTGATGTGTTAAGTCACAATCTGGAAACTGTTCCAAGAAAATATCGTCGTGTTCGCCCTCAGGCAAAATACCAGCGATCTTTGGATTTACTTCTCAAGGTTAAAGAAGAAGGAATCCGTTCAAAAACCGGAATTATGGTTGGTCTCGGCGAAACCCGTGAAGAAGTGATCGAGTTAATGCAGGATTGCGTGGATCATAAAGTTGATGTGCTTACCATCGGCCAATATATGCAGCCAACCAAGATGCACCATCCTGTGGTGGACTGGGTTCATCCTGATCAATTCGCTGAATACAAAGAGATCGGTGAAAAATTAGGTATCGGTCATGTGGAAAGCGGACCTCTTGTCCGTTCTTCTTATCACGCAGAAAGACACGTTTAATTTTTTTCTTATACTTCAGGTAGTATCTTGGGGTAAATTAAATAATTCATGCTAGCAACACTTACTGTTTTAGGAATCAGTTTCGTATTAGGATCTATTCCATCCGCAATTTGGGTGGGAAAGCTCTTTAAAGGAGTAGATGTTCGTGAACATGGCAGCGGGAATGCCGGAACCACCAATACTTTTAGGGTATTAGGATGGCCTTCGGGGGTTACTGTGTTCACTATGGATTTTATGAAAGGCTTTGTTGCTTCCTTTTGGGTAAGTGCATTAGCTTGGGATATGTTTGCGGGACCACTTTCGCCTCCAAACTGGGAAGTTGATGCCTTCCTCAAAATCAGTTGTGGACTTTTCGCCGTAATTGGACACATGTTCCCTATATTCGCAAGATTTAAAGGAGGGAAAGGAGCTGCAACCGCTTGTGGAATGTTATTTGGAATTGAACCCATCTCAATCGGAATTTCATCTATCATTTTTGTAACTACTATTTTAGTAACCAGGTATGTGTCTTTGGCTTCAATACTGGCCTCCTTTTTCTATCCAGTTAGTTTAATTGTTATGAAATATGTGTACGGATTCGACAAGTTAGTTGATGGAAGCATGGTAATTTTTGGTGCTTTTGTAGCTACCGGAATTATCGTAAAGCATAAATCCAACATCAAAAGATTGCTCAGTGGAACCGAAAGTAAAGTGGGTTCTTCCTCAACAAAAAAAGAACCCGAAAATCACAAAGAACCTGAACCAGATAAAGAAGCAGTTGATATATGAGAAATGTAACGATTATTGGGGCAGGTAGTTTTGGAACAGCACTTGCAACTGTTTTAGATACCGCCGGAAATAATGTTCAAATCTGGGCAAGAGAAAAAGAAGTGGTTGACAGTATCAACAATAACCACCGAAATCCTTCTTATTTATCCGATATCCGATTGCCGGCTTCCATCAAAGCCTATGATGACTTAGAGCATTGCCTACGTGATCAGGATATGATCTTGTTTGCAACTCCTTCACACACTTTACGAGAACTCGCCGCAAAGATAAAACCTTGTTTAGACGGTCACGAAATTTTGGTTACCGTTTCTAAAGGAATTGAGAATGACACTTTTAAAACCATGTCGCAGATCCTTGTTGAGGTTATGGAGGGAGTAACTCTAGAAGATAATATTGGAGTTCTCTATGGACCCAGCCATGCCGAAGAAGTTTCTCATTTAAAGCCAACCACCGTTGTAGCTGCTTCTTATTCCACAAGAACAGCAAGAATCATTCAGGAAACTTTTCTTACCCCAATGTTCCGGGTTTACTTGAACAACGACATTATCGGTGTTGAGATCGGTGGATCTGTGAAAAATATCATGGCCATTGCTGCAGGAATTATTGACAGCGCAGAGCTTGGTGATAACGCCAAGGCGGCTTTAATTACTCGCGGGCTTCATGAAATGAAAAGAATGGGTGTAATGATGGGCGGCTATGCTGAAACTTTCTCCGGTCTTACCGGAATGGGAGATCTCATTGTTACCTGTACTTCAAAACACAGCCGAAACAGATATGTGGGATCACAAATTGGACTTGGTAAAAAGTTAGATGAGATCATTGACAGCATGAATATGGTTGCGGAAGGTATCAAGACGACAAAATCTGTTCGTGATTGGGCAAAGCGAAATAATGTTGATATGCCGATCACTTGTGCAGTTTATCGGGTTTTATTTGAAAATGAAGACCCTAAAGACGCTTTGAATACGTTGATGACAAGAGATCCTAAAGACGAAGTTTCTATATAATAGAACACGCTGACCTTTGTCAGTTTAATATCATGAAAGACGAATACGAACTTTATTTACACAATTCTGACTCGATAGTCGTTTCTGATATGAAACTAAAAGACTTAAAGAATTTAATTGCCACTGGTGAAAGTTCGTTTCTTGAGTTTAAGCACAAAGTTGCATCTCCGGAAAAGATTGCAAAAGAAATGGTAGCTTTTGCAAATACAAATGGAGGAAGAATTCTAATTGGAGTTAATGATAACGGTGAGCTTGCCGGTATTGAAAGCTATTATGAAGAAGAATTCTGGCTAAATCAAGCAGCAAACGACGTATGCGTACCGCCCATCAATATAAAAATTGAAATGGTACACGCCGGTAAAAAAGATGTGCTTGTAGTTGAGGTCCCTGAATCAGATAATAAACCTATAGCGGTAAAAGGGAAGTCCAAAAGAACTGTGTATATCCGGCAAGAAGATGAGAATATAATTGCAACGGATGACAGAGTTGAGATACTAAAAAACAAGACATCAACCACAGGCGTTACTTTTGAATATGGCGAACGAGAGCAGCAGTTGTTCCGGTTTCTAAATGAATATGGTGATATAACCATTGAACGATTTTCCATCATTTCGAATATTACAACCTACAGAGCAGAACGTATTCTTGTAGATATGGCTAGTGCCGGAGTTCTGGATACATATGAACAAAAAGGCATAGTTCATTATACATTTTCGCATAAAAATTCGTAATTTTGACTTGTTCTAAATAAGGAGAGCATGACAAATCAAGACGAAAACCTAGACGATATTATTTCCTCGCTCATCGATGTGGATGAAGAAGAAACCTCCCCCAATAAAGAGGAAAAGTACGAGCTTACCGGTGAGCCCGTAACACTTACAGAAAGAGCTTCTAAACAAGTTAAGGCGATTATTGAAAAAGAAGGGCTGGATGACAATCTCTTCCTTAGAGTTGCTGTAGAAGGCGGTGGATGTTCGGGATTGAGCTATAAATTAGGGCTGGATTACCGAACAGAAGATGATGTTGTTTTTGAAAACTACGGAGTTGAAGTAATTGTAGCCTCTAAACATCTGATGTACTTAGAAGGAATTGAGATCG
Organism: Balneolaceae bacterium UBA3186; assembly: GCA_002364085.1. Taxonomy (GTDB): domain Bacteria; phylum Bacteroidota; class Rhodothermia; order Balneolales; family Balneolaceae; genus Balneola. The sequence goes on from DEXK01000012.1 coordinate 100,797, forward strand.
ACTATCCAGATGGGCTGGACGCTCGTGGATTTACCTTCGATAACCCCAATTCTGTTGAAGATTGCGGTTGCGGAACCAGCTTCTCTATTTGATTTAAATTTTCCATACAGTTGAACATAAACTCAATATTTATTAAATAATATTGTAAGGTTTCGTATGTAAAACTGTCTAACTGTATGTGAAAAAGAGGTCTTCATACAAATTCCCAGTCGAACAGTTCCCAGCACTTAGGGTAGTACTGCTTTATATTGCTGGAATTCTATGTTCTCAACTTTTCCAGACGAATCTGTTAGTTCTCATATTACTCTCAATTTGTTTAGGAGTTTCCTATTTCATTTTTGAGACTCTTTCAAGGAAAACAGTTTCTATCCGACTGACCAGAACATCTACTTTTCTGTATTGTTTGATCATTTTTACTACCGGATTTACAATTAACTCCATTGATTCAAAGAAAAATCAATCCGCTATTGAAATGCTTTTATCTGATTTGGAGTGGGAAGATATTCAGGTTTCAGGGAATGTGATTTCAATCTCTAAAAATAGTTCGGGAGATAAAAGATTAGACCTTAATGTTAGCAACATCAACCTTTCCGGATTTACTTCTGAAACGAAATTCAAAAGCAGAATACTTTGGGATAATAATCACCCGGTAGAACTTGGCGATCAAATTGAAATAACAGGGACTTTAATCCCGATCTCTGAACCTAGAAATCCCACCCAATTTAATTACAAGACTTTCCTTGAATCAAGGAATATTTATACTCAAATAAGAGCTGATTCTCTAATACTAATCAGACCTGACTCTTCCTTTTTCAGCTGGATCTCGATTCGTAAAAAAGCGCTTAAGTTAGTTGATCAAAATTTTGATTCTGTAACAGCACCTATCGCAAAAGCATTGCTTTTAGGATATAAAAATGAATTGGAGGGAAACACTAAACAGGCTTTTGCCAGAGCCGGCTTGTCTCATATTATGGCGGTCTCAGGCTTGCATGTTGGTTTAGTCATTGCCCCTTTTTGGCTTTTAATCCCCTATTTCTGGTCAAGAAAGAACGGGACTAAAGTTGGATTTACTCTACTTATAGTTGTGCTTTTCTTTTACGCCGGGCTTACAGGGTTTTCGGTATCAGTGCTTCGGGCTTCCTTGATGGCTGTTCTTTTGACCTATGGAAAATTATTTTCAAAAAGCAGTGATTCAATTAACCTGATGGGTGTTGCCGCTTTTACCATTCTATTGATCGATTCTAATCAGCTCTTTGAAATAGGATTTCAACTCTCATTTTGCGCAGCTTTAATAATTTTGCTGGTTCTTCCTGTCATTCAAAATGCTATTCCTTACTGGATTCGGATAAAATGGTATGGGACTCCCATTATGGTCATAATCATTTCTCTGGTGGTTCAATTCGGGCTCTATCCTCTTCAGGCTTTTTATTTTGGTGAGGTTTCCTTGATAAGCCCTATTGCCAACGCCTTGTTCGTTCCTTTCTTGGGAATTATAGTACCACTCTCTCTTTTAGCTCTAATAGTTAGTTCAGTAACTCCGATCTTAGGCTTTGTTATTAATTATCCATCGTTGGTTTTTCTGGAATTGTTAAATGATTTTGTCTCTTATTCTTCTTCCATTTCATGGTCTTGGTATGAAGTTACAAGACCTAATGTTCTTACTTTTCTTTTCTGGGCTTCATTTGTTTTGGTAGTGGCTTCATGGAGAAACCCTAATCTGAAGTGGAGACTTATGGCTGTTTCTCTTTTTACTTTATTCTTCATTCCCCTCGATTCTTTATTAACAAAGCTTGAGCCTAAAAAAATGATCGTCACTGTGTTTGATGTTGGTCAAGGTGATGCTTCATTAATTAGAACTCCAATGGGAAAACACTTCCTTATTGATGCAGGAACATGGAGCCCTGGATCTAATTCCGGTAAACAGATTCTGCTTCCTTACTTTAAAGAAAACAATATTCGAAAATTAGATGCTGTTTTTCTTTCACACCCGCATGCCGATCATATAGGCGGGATTCTTGAACTTATTCGTGGAATCGAAATAGACACAATATATAACTCCGGATTTAAATACGAATCAAATTTATATCAAAATTATATTTCCGAAGCTGATTCAAAAGATATACCTGTTGTTGCTCTTAAAGCTGGGACTAGTATAGAACTTGATGAAAACCTGCTCATCTTAATTTTGGGTCCTGAACAAGGAAAATTTAATAACGACCCCAATCAACACTCTTTAGTTTTGAATATAATCCATGGCGATAACGAGTTTCTTTTTACCGGCGATGCAGGAGAAGATCAGGAACGAAGACTGGTAGAAAATTACGGCCAGCTTCTAGACACCGATTTTTTAAAAGTTGGACATCATGGAAGTAAAACCAGTTCAGAGTTATTTTTCTTAAATAAAGTTACTCCGGAAATTGCCGTTGTTTCTGTAGCTGAAAAAAACAGATTTGGGCATCCCCATCCGGAAGCTGTAGAAAGATTAGAATCTACTCGTTCCAATATATATTATACCAGCCGTGATAGAGCCTTAATATTTGAAAGTGATGGCAAAAACATCAAAATGATTTCCTGGAATTAAATTTTTAAGAACCTTTTCCAAGAGAACTCTTTTACTCCAAATACGGTTTTGCTTAAAATGTGTTTTACATAATAATCCCGTATTTTACGGAACTAATTATTCATGATAGAGCTACACCATAAAATTAATGGACCAAACGGAACGACCGAGCTTTGAAGAGGCTTTAAATAAACTGGAAGAAATTGTTTCCAAATTAGAGGATGAGTCCATTACACTGGAGGAGTCTGTTAATCTGTACGAAGAGGGAGTTAAACTCTCTAAATTTTGCTCAGAAATCCTAAATGATGCTGAACTTCGTATTGAACAGGTGAATGAAGTAAATAGTTAAGAAATTATGGAACAGAACATACCACAACCGGGTGAGCTTTTAGCAACCATCGATACTCCTGAAGACCTTAGGGCACTAGATCCGAAACAACTTCAGGATGTTTGTGATGAGTTGCGAGACTATATTATTGATATGGTTTCTGTTTACGGTGGGCATTTTGGTGCCAGTCTTGGTGTTGTTGAACTTACAACCGCCATTCATTATGTATACAATACTCCTGAAGACCGCTTGGTTTGGGATGTTGGCCATCAGGCTTATGGACATAAAATTTTAACCGGACGACGAGAACAATTTCACACAAACCGTTTGTACGGTGGTATTTCCGGTTTTCCAAAACGTTCTGAAAGTGAATACGATACTTTTGGTGTTGGGCATTCCAGCACTTCAATTTCTGCAGCGCTTGGTATGGCAGTTGCAAACACTCTGGATAACGGTGATCGAAAAGTTGTAGCGGTAATAGGCGATGGCTCCATGACCGCAGGTTTAGCATTTGAAGCAATGAATAATGCCGGAGCCATGAACAGCGACATCCTTGTTATTCTGAATGACAATTGCATGTCTATTGATCCTAACGTTGGTGCTTTAAAAGAATATTTAACAGATATCACCACCAGCAAAACCTTCAATAAAATGAGGGATGAAATTTATGATATGCTCGGGCATTTCAAATCTGCCGGAGAGAAATTGCGTAAAGTTGCTTCGAGATTGGAAAATGCTGTGACGGCGGCGATCACTCCAGGCTCCCTGTTTCGCGCCCTTGGTTTTAAATATTATGGCCCGATGGACGGACATGATGTAGATGGACTCAGAAAGACTTTGGAAGATCTTAAAACGGTAAAAGGTCCGAAGTTACTTCATGTTGTAACCGTGAAGGGGAAAGGATTTGCACCGGCTGAACGTGAACAAACAAAATGGCATTCATCAAGCAGCCCTTTTGATAAAATTACCGGAAAGGCACTTAACCCAGCTCCGAAGACTAAAGGAGCTCCTAAATATCAAGATGTGTTCGGCGAAGCTTTAGTGGAATTAGCCGCTAAAGATGAACGGATTGTAAGTATGACTCCTGCTATGCCTAGTGGCTCCAGCCTGTGGCCAATGATGAACACTTTCCCTGAAAGAGCTTTTGATGTTGGGATAGCTGAACAACATGCCGTAACTTTTGCTGCAGGTCTGGCAACTGAAGGCAAAAAAGCATTTTGTGCTATTTATTCTTCTTTTTTACAGCGAGGTTATGATCAGTTAGTACATGATGTAGCTATCCAGAAATTACCTGTAGTTTTTTGTATTGATCGCGCCGGATTTGCCGGAGCTGACGGACCAACACATCATGGTCTATATGATATAGCCTTTATGAGAACCGTTCCCAATATGGTTATTTCTTCTCCATTGAATGAGCAGGATCTGAGAGATATGATGTTCACGGCATCCACTTTTGAAGATGCTTCGTGGGCAATTCGTTATCCGCGCGGAAAAGCAACCGGAATGTCCGTTCGTCCGGAGTTTCAAACTTTGGAAATTGGAAAAGGAATAGAACTTCGTGAAGGAGAAAACATTGCTGTGCTTAGCTTTGGCCCTATTGGTAAATATGCAATTACAGCTGCTGATGATTTAGCTGAGGAAGGAATTAATATCGGGCTTTATGATATGCGGTTTGCTAAACCTTTGGATGAAGAACTCATCGATGAGATTTGTGAGAAATATGATCACATTATCACGTTAGAAGACGGTGCAAAAATGGGTGGATTCGGTAGCGCTGTTGCTGAATATATCATCGAAAAAGAAAATCGCCCTAGCGTCAAAATTCTTGGTATTCCGGATGTCATTGTTGAACATGGAACTCAGGAAGAGTTGCATGATGAAGTAGGTATTGGAGTTGAAGGGATTAAGGAAGCAGTTATTTCGATCCTTCAAAAAGTTTGATTTAAATACTTTAATGAAGTACACCCTCTCCGATTTCGATTACCATCTTCCTGAAGAACTGATCGCTCAATCTCCGGCAAGCCCAAGAGATCATGCCAGATTATTGGTGTACGACCGTGCTAACAAACAGATCACAGACGATTTTTTCTACAATCTTGGAGAATATCTTCCCAAAGAAACCACCCTTGTTGTTAATAACAGCAAAGTTGAAAAGTGCAGACTTATGTTTGATGGTGGGAAAAAAGAACTTTTCGTCACTTCGGTCAGAAACAATAATACGGTAGAGGCTTTAGTACGTCCGGGCAAAAAATTCCGTGTTGGTAAAACTATTGAACTTGCAGACGGGATTACCACCGAAGTTACTCATGTAGCAGAAGACGGGTTGAGAACCCTCATTCTTTCTCACGATCTGGACGCTCCCGAACTTGAGCCATTCAAATACACTCCTTTTCCTCCTTATATAGAACAGGACGAATCACTGGCTTCAGAATACCAAACCGTATATGCAAAAGATCTGGGCAGCAAAGCAGCACCTACAGCCGGTTTACATTTTACTGATGAGTTACTTGCTAAGTTAAATGCTCAGGGAATACAAAAGTCGGAGGTAACCTTGCATGTTGGTCTTGGCACATTTGCTCCGGTAAAAACGGAAAAGCTTGATGAACATATCATGCATAGCGAGTGGTATCAACTTGACAGTAAAACAGCTGATAAATTAACAAACTCGGAGCATATTACTGCTGTAGGAACTACGAGTGTACGAGTGCTTGAATCCTTAGCGAGTACTGAGCGAACGTTTGACCCTCAAAGTGGTGAAACAGATATTTTCATAACTCCCGGTTACCAATTTAAAGCAGTCGATTCTCTGATCACGAACTTTCATCTACCCAAAAGTACCTTGCTAATGCTGGTTTCTGCGCTTATGGGTTTTGATGAAATGCATCGTATTTATGAACACGCCATTAAAGAAAAGTATCGCTTCTACTCCTTTGGTGATGCTATGTTGATTGTTTAGTAGAGCTGGTTTTAAAAAAATTCACCCTTAGTATTTGAGACAGAGAAGAGAGCTTGATCTAAGCTAACCCTAAAAAAAGATCTCACACCTTGGCTTATGTACTTTTGTACCGCTACTGAGCTTCCTCAGCACAGGCTACAGTACCAAACGCTCCCGACAAGAATAATTGGCGCGAACTCCATTGCATCGACTAATCATTACAAAAGGTCTTCGTTCTAATGATACATATTCATGAATCAGCCTGAGTGTAATGATTGCTCCTTCGGAGCCGTCGCTTTCATTACGTTCTTTCCTCGCCAATAATTCTAAAGGTCGGTGAAGTTGGAAGCTTTTCTCACATCTTTCCGTTTATTTTTAGTCATCTTTTTATTTAAACTTCTTGATCGTCCAGGCCAAACTGGTAGTTACATAAAAACCTTCCAACGGACGCTGACCAAACTCTAATCTATACAACAAATTTCCAAAGAAACCGATCTTACGATCAAAATTTTGTTTTTGAGTCATGGGATTTAGCTGCCAGGTCATTCCAGCTCTCCAGCCTAAGGTTTCTTCAAGCGTTTGCGTATTCCCTCCGGATGTTACATCAACGGATGTTGGTAAGACAAGAACATCCACAAAAGGGCGGAAATTTCTTGCGTAAGCAAAAGTGTATCCGTCGCTGTCCTGAATATGCATAAATAGCTTTCTGGTATAACCCAACCCTGCATAAACTCCTTTATGGAAGATGTTTGTCACTTCGTAAAAAGTAAAATTTTCTTCGTATTCAAAGGCGCTGTTTCTTAAATACAGCCCACCTCTTACATTCAGCTCTGAAATTATGTCTCCCGGTAATTTAACCGTAGTATATGTGTTGATGTCTTTCCCTTCCAGATAATTTCTTTCATAGCTAAACGCCAGCAATACAGGAATGGTTGTATTCTTAGTTTTTGAAGAAAGAGTGAATTCGGCTCCTGCATTTAACAGAAATGGAAAGCTTGTCTTTTCTAAAGAGAATAAAGAATACAGAAAAAGACCTTCCGCTTTGAGTTTATCATTAATAGGATATAAAGTCTCTGCTCCAACACTAAGAATAGAAGCTCCTGATAAATTGTTGAATCCCGCATCCACTCCAAAATAATGAAGCCCGAGATAGCCGGATTGAACTTCAGACGGATCTGAATAGATTTGTCGATATGTTTTTTGAGCAAATACACTCGCTGTAGTTGCAATAAGGGTAACTAATAAGACCGAATACTTTAACTTCATGACTAAGAAACTTGTTTAAGGTTTCTATAAAACTAACAGAAGCACTAAAGTCTGTAAATCGCCCAAACTAGGTATTCTCTTTTGTGATTAGCCGTGTAAAAGAGATACATGTTTCCTATATTTGGAATCCTAAAAATGCACCCGTAGCTCAATTGGATAGAGTACCAGATTTCGGCTCTGGGGGTTGGGGGTTCGAACCCCTCCGGGTGTACTTAAAGCCACTTCAGTTAATAACTGAAGTGGCTTTTTCTATCCCTCGAAGCTATTTCTGAATTCCTCTTTATAAGACTTCCCAATTGGGATTTCATTCTCGTTCACCGAGATCATATTCCCTTCCACATAATTAATTTTTGAAAGAGAAACTGCATAGGAACGGTGAACTCTCACAAACTTTGAAGAGTTGACCTCCTCGATAAATGAAGTCAATGTGCTGTTAAATGTAAGTTTCTGTGACTCTGTAAAAAGAGTAATATAATCTCCCAATGCTTCCGCATACAGGATCTCAGACAAACTGATTCTGAATAGTTTCCCATCCGCCTTAACGGTAATAGATTCTTCTTTTGTTTCGGATTTCTTTAAAGTCACTTTATTTACTGCTTTCAAAAACCTTTCAAAAGAGAATGGCTTCAGTAGATAATCCGCCACATCCAATTCATATCCTTCCAGCGCATATTCAGAATAAGCTGTTGTAATAATAACTTTGGGAGGATCAACCAGGCTTTTCAAAAAACTGATCCCGGAAAGCTTTGGCATATTTATATCCAGAAAGATCAGATCGACGGACTCCTTTTGCAAAAATGCCAGACCGTCAACTGCATTTTCAAATTCGTGAACTAGCATTAATGTCGGAGTATCCTGAACGTATGTTTTGAGAACATCTCTGGCAACCGGTTCATCTTCGATAATTATACATCGTATCATGACAGATCAATTTTAAGTGCAGCTTTAAACGTACTTTCATCCTTTTTTATATCCAAACTATGCTTACCGGGATATGAAAATTCCAGTCTTTTTCGGGTATTAGCCAAGCCTGTTCCGGGTGATTCTGATTTTCCAATTACTTCTATATCATTGAGAGCATTTTCGACAATCATTTCCAAAGTTTTGTCTTCTACTGCCAACGATATTTTAATTCTTTCATTTAATCCTGATACCGAACCATATTTAAATGCATTTTCAATAAAAGTGATCAGTAAAAGAGGCTGTATTTTTAGGTCTTCAACATTTCCATTTACTACAAAGATGACTCTGTTCGGATTGCTCAGTCGATCTTTTTGAAGATCAATAAATTTCCCTATGTATTCTATTTCCTGATCTAATTGCACTTCGTTTGTATTCATATTCTCAACAACATATCTCAGAATATCAGATAGCTTTAAGATCATTTTGGGAGCTTTGTCTGTTTTTTTTAGTGCTTCACCATAGATCGTGTTTAAGCTGTTGAAAAGAAAGTGTGGATTTATCTGAGCCTGCAAAGCTTTAAGTTCACTTTTTGTTTTTTCTTCTTCAAGCTGCGCGATTTCTACTTCTTTTTCTTTTCTATTGAACCATGATTTTGAAAGCTCGATCAAAGTTGATGTGGTTACATAAATCGACATGATTCCGAACAGTTCCAACGGATCATAAACACCAACAAAATAGTATTCCGGAAACACAAAACCAGCTATTGGACCGTAAGAAAGGTGATATGCTCCCTGAACTACTCCAAATCCGGCAAGAGCGATCAAGAATAGATATAACCAAATGTTATGCTTCTTAAGAATATTAGGAATCGCATGATATATGTTAAGAGTAACTACAATAGCAAAAGGAATGTGAAACAGAAATGTATAGATCCAGTCGATCTTCCTGATCTCATCCCCTCTTGAAAAAAGGTTCAATGTTATGGCAAAAGAAATTGTCCAGAATACTACATTCTGGACAATTTGGTTCAATACTTTCCTTTTAAAGCTCATTGCTTCTTCTTTTCAAATTGATGGGATCTTCATAAGCTTTTTCATCTTCTCCGTACTTTTCGACAAACTTGTTTAGCTCTTCAGTTGATGCAGTGATCAACACATTTTCACCAATTGTTTCGTGTTTAATGCGAACACGATTTTCCAGGATCAGATCTGATATCCAGTCAGATTTGAATAGCTCAATGTTCAGATTATCACCTTCAATGTTGATTTTCGAAAATGTATGTACTGGAAATAGGTGAAAATTCTCGAAATTTACATCACGGAAAATATCAGAAACGGTAATGTCCATGTAATAGGTATTGTTAATTCTCCCCACTCTGGCTTCTAATAAAACTGAATCAGGAATATCATTGTTCAGATCTTCGAAAATAACGAAATAACCTTTACCATCTCTTGAAAGGCCGTCTCCTTCATCGAAACTAAACTTCATGTCTCCTGAAACATTTAACCCGCTAAGAGATACGTTCTTTATGTCTTTCGAATCTCGGAAAAATGTCCATCGGGAATCTTCCGTTTCCCACCTTCCTTCCAAACCCTTTATTAGTTCAGCCTTTTCTTTGGTAATTAAAGGGTGTAAAGATTGAAGAAAACATCCTGAGAAAAGGATCAGGATTAACATCAAGTAAGTTGTATTTCTAATTAATGATTTCATCGAAGTTGTATTTATTTCTTGGTTTCCGAACCAAAGAAACAGAGATATCAAAAATTTCTATAATTTATTCGATGAATGTATCGTTTATCTCGTTGAATGGATAATAGTTGATAAGCCGTCAATTTATTTCAATTTTATACTAAATATAAACAGTCGTTTAATATGAACAGATTCTTACCTCTTTTCTACTTTTCATTTATTTTAGTTTTTGTTTCTTGCTCCTCTGTCACAGGTATTGATGATTTCGGAAACTTCCGCTCTCAAATATCTGACGCTTCCTTAGATCAGGAAACTAAAGATCTATTCGAAAAAAATTCAGCTATTTTAGCTTATCAACATCAAAAGGAAAATGAAGACTCTTTCATACACATATCCGAAGATTTGAAGCATTTTTATTATGATATACAGGTTCATGTAGCTACTTCAGACGCCGGAAGAGAGCGCTCTATAACAGCAAACACAAGAATTTTTGAACATGTTAATTTGAACGAACTCTTGCTAGACCCTAAAAAAGATTATCCTTTTGTAAAAAATTGGGAGAATGATCAGATACTTACTGGAGTAAAAGAAATAGACGAGCTACTTAAGGATAATGACTTTTATATAAAAGAATCTTACGACTGGGATTCTATAAATATGAGAGCTTTTTTATTACGAAGGAATGAGCCAATTAATACACTACAGATTTCTTCGATGCTTCAACGTACCGGTTATTTTGATATAGCTGAAACTAATGGTTCTGCAGGAGATGGAAGCAACATTATTGTTAAACGTAAAAATGATTTTCTTACAGTTACTTATACAAATGCCTACGGGGATTGTCCTTCAGGTTGCATCTCGGAGGATTATTATACTTTTAAAGTACATCAGGATGGAACCGTAGTCTTTGAGGGCAAAAATATCAATCAATAGAATTATTAAAACGATCTCTTAAGTCTTGTATATAGACTCCAATATCATTTCTTAATTCGAATAGTCGGCTATTAAATTCGGTGTACGACTGTCTTGTAAAACAAGATTTTGTTTTAAGTTTCCCCATCATTTCTAATGACTGATTAGCAAAACGAAGTGCTTTTTTAGTGTAAGCAATATTAGCACCTAAAAACTCTTGCTCAAACCCAAAAGAATAACCACCTGCTAATTTTGCAGCGATCTTTAAGCTATCGCCTACAAATTCTAAAAATATTTTATCCTGACTCTTTGCTGGGACTGACTCTGCCCATTTCAAAATATCAACGGCATAAAACCGTGCGTCACGGAATAGTCCCAGATTATCTAACGAACCATTATCAGAAAGAGCAAAATCCTCACTCAAGCTTTTCCATTCTTCTCCGGCATCGAAATCGTCTTCATCAGCATCCGGGAACTCGTCAAATTCATCAAATCCGAATAGAAAATCTTCGTCATCGTATTCCTCTTCATCCTCCCAGTCATCTTCATCTTCGGGAAAATAAGCTTCATCCATCAAAAGTTCTTCTTCAACATAAGCTTCAAAGGCGTCGTCCTCACTAAGACTTTCCTTCAACAAAGTGATCCATCTCGGAGTATTGCCTTTCAGATCAGATTCAATAAACCTTCTTAATTGCTCACTCTTTTTCTCAACTTCGTTCAGATGTGCTTCCCATTGAAATTCATTCCAAAGTTCGCCGTTAAATCCATCCATGCTCATATTTTTTCTCGCAAATGTGTGGGTTGTTCATAGAAAAGAAATTTTATCCATTCACGCAAGGGTACGTGGAAAAGTAACGCTTTTTGTGGATAAAAATTGGCTAAAGTCGTTCTAATACTCCAATTATTACCTGAGTCATCTTAGGCTCTGCTTGCGCAGCCGCGGCAAAGATTTCTTCCAACACTACCGGCTTAAGTGAATCCGGAAAACACTCATCTGTTATAACAGAAATTCCAAGTACATCCATACCCATGTGTACAGCCGCAATAACTTCAGGAACCGTGCTCATCCCAACTACATCTGCACCTAGTTGACGCATATATCTGTATTCAGCTTTTGTTTCTAACATTGGGCCCGAAATAGCCAAATACACTCCCTGATGCATTTTCAGAGAATTTTCAAGAGCTACGTTTTCAGCAATTTCTCTTAGCCTACCAGTGTACGGATCACTCATATCAGGAAAACGAGGTCCTAATTCATCATCATTCTGTCCAATAAGTGGATTATCACCCAGAAAGTTAATGTGATCTGTGATCAACATAATATCTCCGGCTTCAAAATTAGGGTTCATTCCACCACAAGCATTACTCACAAACAAACTATGTGCCCCGAGAGCTTTAGCCACTCTTACAGGAAATGCGATCTGCTGCATAGTATAGCCTTCATAAAAATGAAAGCGTCCTTGCATTGCTATTACTTTTTTACCGCCTAACATTCCGAAAAGTAGCCGCCCTGCATGGCTTTCAACCGTAGAAACAGGAAAATGAGGAATCTCATCATAGCTGATGGAATCCTGAACATCTATCTCATCGCCAAGTTGACCTAAACCAGTGCCAAGAATCAACAAATACTCAGGTTGGAAGTCTGTTTTTGATTGTATAAAGTTTAAGGCTTCATCTCTTTTTGAACGAAATTGTTCAACGTTATCTAATGCCATAGTTTCTGGAAAATATTGTTAGTCTATTTCGTCGAGGATATCATCAAGATGTTCTGTACCAGGTGGTAACGACAGATCGATTTCCTCGGTTTTATTTTTTTCGTTTTCACTTTCTGATTCGTCTTCATCCAGCTTAAATCGAGACTTTCTGTCGCTATCAAGATCCAGATCTAAGTTAACGTCCTCGTCTTTAGGGAAACTAAAAATGCCTAATTCGTCTTTCTTAAATTTAGATAAAGATTCCTGGGAGTTTTCAAGATAAGAGTTCATTCCTGCTATAATTTCTTCTCTTTTCTCTAGCAATCGCTGAATGTTCTGTCGCACTTGCTGCCTTTGATGATTGGCTTCTTTTAGAATCACCTCAGCTTGCATTTCCGCTTTATCAATCTTGTTCTGTGCTTCCGTCTTTGCTCCGTCCAGTTTTTGAGCCACAGATTCTTTGGTGGTTTGTAGAGTCTCATGAAGCGCTTCTTCTACACGTTCATAATGTCGTACCCGATCATTCAGCTTTTCAATCTGGTCTTCGAGTTCCTTGTTTTTATTGAGCAGATGCTCAACTTCGTTCGAAACTAAAGTTAAAAATGATTGAACATCAGCGACATCAAAACCGCGGAGAGATTTCTCAAACTGCTGTTGTTTAATTTCAAGAGGGGTAAGTTTCATCGCACGAATATTTAAGAGTAATCTTATTAGTTAATAAAATAACATTTATTCGTTTAACATGTTCCTCAGATTCGAATCATCTTCTTTTTCGTCTGGTGACCGTACTTCTTTTTCTTCAATTTCAATTTCACCTGTACTTGGAGTGTCATGGATCCTGATTTTTTCTTCCTCAAGGTCAGCTACTATAGACTCAAGATTGGCAATTCTTCTTTCGGTACTTTTCTTAAAATCACCTAAAGCTTTAAAGAATTGAGGATTTAACTCACCCTGAGAAGTACCGCTTTTTCTATTGATCCATGATTTGATCAAGCTGAAAAAACCCCAAAAAAGAAATATTGATAATCCTGTTCCAAAAACAATCGCTACCAGCGATACTATAAACTCTTCTTCAGTCATAATTTCCTCTTAATTTTGAACTCTACTTCTTGATGAGCTCTCATCTTCATCTGAATAGTACTCATCTTTTATCTCTATATCATCTAAGGGTACATTTTTTTTCGTTCCCGATTGAGAAGCACTTACAGAGCCTTCTAAGTTTTCTATTCTTGATTTAAGGTTATGAATGATTTTACGAAGCTCATGTATCTCTTTTGAGCTTGCCATTCTTTTTTCTTCAGCTTTAAGCTCCTGCTTTCTATACTCTATAAAAAGCCCGCCCGCAACAGCAATTATAGGTATAAGCGCCCACCATGGTAATCCAAATAACATAATGCCCTGTTTTTAATTAATAGTACAATGTCGGCTACGGGAATCGTTAATCATAGTTTCGCGCCCCAAAAATTTCGCTTCCTACGCGCACCATCGTTGCTCCTTCTTCAATGGCAACTTCCAAGTCGTTACTCATACCCATAGACAGTTCACGGAGGTTAACACTTCCTGAGTTAAACTTCTGATGATCATCAAAAAGATTCTTAAGGAGTTTAAATTCATGCCGAACATCCTCGGGATCATCCACAAAAGTAGCCATTCCCATTAGTCCGCACACTTTAACATGTTCAAAGTCGGTTGAAGATTTCAGAATTTCGGCAAGATCTTCCGGCTCAACTCCTCCTTTTTGTTTTTCTCCGCTGATGTTTACCTGAATAAGTGCTTTAATTTTATTTCCATTAGAGCGTTTTTCAAACTCTTTTAAATATTTGAGTTTTTCTATTGAATGCACCCAGCTAATTTTATCTGCTATCAGCTTTATCTTGTTCGTCTGTATATTCCCAATCATATGCCAAGAAACTTGAGCAGGTTCAAACTGTGGAATTTTTTCCTCTAATTCCTGCATTCTATTTTCTCCGAATTCAATTTGCCCGCATTCCAGGGCTTCTCGAATGTAAGAGGCAGGCTTGGTCTTACTAACTGCAACCAAGGTTACCTCCGAAGTTTCTCTTCCAATTTTCCGGCAAGTTTTCTCAATTTTGCTCTTAACTTTCCTAATATTTTCACAAATTTGTGATTTTTCCATTAAAATCAGTCTTTTAGTATTAATTTTACATTAATAACAGTAAACAAAGCTTTTATCATTCAATAATTACCCTTATTTTTGGAAGCTCAAAGAAAGCCTAAATAAACTTTTATTGCACCAACTGACTTTCTACAAATTCATAGCGCTCCCGTCGGGTCAATTTATCTTAAACATTTCAAAAGGTAAACGATAAATGGCTACAAAAATCCGACACATCTCCACCTTTTTAAATCAGTGGGCTCCACCAGGAACTAAAATGGATTACGATAACGTCGGGCTACTTGTTGGGGATCCTGACGCTGAAGTAACAAATGTACTTACTTGCCTTGATATAACAGATGCTGTTGTAGCAGAAGCGATTCAAAACGACTGTGAGCTTATAGTAGCTCATCACCCACTTATTTTTAGTAAGATCGGGAAAATAAATCCTACTGATGAACAGGGGCGCATCATTTATAAGCTTATTAAGAACGATATTGGCTTATTGGTTGCTCATACAAATTTAGATGCTGCTCTTGACGGCGTCTCGTTTGTCTTAGCGAATATGTTAGGCCTTGATGATCTAAGTTTTTTAACGAAGAACTATTCAATCAGTAAAAAGATAAGTCTTGTGAGTTCTGTGGAAAACAGTGATTCCATGGTGCAATTGCTTAATTACTACTCTGCAGAAGACGTTCATCATTACAGTGTAGAAAGCCGTGAAAAAGATCTCCGATGTTTTGAAGCTACCATTGATAAACACCATCTCCCGGCTCTTAGGAAAGGTCTTAAGAAAGAAGGGCTTCTGAAAGATGGTGCTCTTCAAATTACCGATCTAGTTTCCACGTCAAACAATTTCGGAATGGGAGTTATCGGACAATACCCGGAAGAGGGCTTAGGTAAGAATGAATTTTTACACCTAGTATCTCAGGCTTTGAATGTAAAAGCCATTCGTTTTTCCGGTGATGTTAACCGAATTAAAACTGTTGCCGTTTGCGGAGGAGCCGGTGTTTTTCTGAAAGAAAAAGCGATCAAAGCCGGAGCCGATGCTTTTGTTACAGCAGACATCAAGTACCATGATTATTTTACAGAGCAAGAGAATTTCTTATTAGTAGATGTAGGTCATTATGAGAGTGAGTTTCCTGTAGCAGAAGCTCTGAAAAAAGAACTTTCGGAAGCATTTGATAACCTAAAAGTATCTGTTACTGAGATAGTAACCAACCCGATGCAAACATATGTATCGGAGTCCAAACCACAATCCATTCAAACAAGCTGAAAAGCAATCCATGAAAGAAGCACTTCAACAACTAGCAAATTTACAATACATAGACAGTCGCATCGATGAGCTTAAGCAGTTAAGAGGCGATCTTCCTGAAGAGATTCTTGATATTGAAACTGATATCGCTCGTAAAGAGGCTCGACTAACAAAATTAGAAAAAGAAGAGAAAGATCTTATTGTAGAGTTTGATAACCTTAAGCTTGAGTTAGCAAGCTCAGAAGAGAAAACAAAAAAATACGAAGACCAACAACTTGCGGTGCGAAATAACCGGGAGTATGATGCTTTGACAAAAGAAATCGAAGCTCAGAAACAAGTTGTAGAGACTTCGAATTCTCGAATCGAGGAGATTGAAAAAAGACAAGAAGCAATCGGTCCGGAAATTGAAGAGGCCAGAAAAGAGCTGGAAGAAGCTAAAGCTGAGCTGGAAGAAAAAAGCAGCAGTCTGGCTACCGTTACAAAGTCTACAGAAGACGAAGAAGAATTACTTCTCAAAAAGAGAAAGGAAGTGGAAAAGGAAGTTGATTCCAGATACCTTCGTAATTACAATCGATTGAGAAATGGACTTAACAATGGCATTGCTGTTGTTGCTATGGACAGAGGCGCCGCTTTCGGAATGGCTCTTCCTCCACAAACTCAGGTAGAAGTTCGCAGAATGAATAAAGTGATCATTGATGAAAATAGTGGACGTATTGTAGTTGATCAATCATTCTTTGACAAAGCTAAAGAACAACTTTCCATCTAAAGAAAGTATTTTTAGACTTATCCAGATCTTTAAAGAGGGAGCCAAATGGGCCCCTTTTTTTGTATAATTTAGAGCCTTACATCAACAATCATTGGCTTTAATTTCAGATCCAATTCAATTAGAAGTTGTTGCTTGTGACTCCAACGACTTTTTCCAGGCAAAATATCCCATTGTTGCCAGCACGGTGAACATCAAAAACTGAAAACTCGTTAACACCAGCCCTTTATGAAAGTACAGGGGAATAGATATGATATCTGTTATAATCCAGGCGATCCAGTTTTCTAATTTCTTCCGAGCCATTAACCACATACCTAGAATTGCGAACGCAGTTGTTGTGGCATCCCAAATCGGAACATCACTATCTGTATAATTCTTCAATATAAAAACCAGCAATCCAAAACTACCCAGGAGGATGGCTACGGAGTATATATTTTCCTTAAATGAATTGATTGAAACCGGAATCTGGTCTTTTTTCCCATCCGTATTTGTCCAGTAGTACCAACCGTATACACTCATTACAAAATAATATCCATTCACTCCCATATCTGCATACAGTTTGTACACAAAAGCCAGATATACGTAGATAAGTACACTTACAATTCCGGTAGGGTAAACCAGAATATTCTCTCTCATGGAATAAATTACACTGGCAACGCCGCAAATAACAGCGATCCATTCAAGTGCTGAAGTTTGTATTACCCCGTCTATAATCCCCTCTATTATCGGGTGCATTATCTTCCTTTCAAAACTCTGGAGAGATTAAGCTTATGAATTGGGATAAGGTAGCTTGATCTAAGTTCATCTTTATGAATTCCCATCAACCCTGTTCCGCGAAAATCAACTACACACACTTTCTCTTCTAGTTGCACGACTTCCCCAATCCCGTAATATTCCGGACTAGGCCCATAGTATACAAGATCTCCTTTTTGCAAATCGTTTTTTGCCCTTAAGTGATAGGGAAGTATCACCGGCAATAAATCTAAACGATATGAAAGTCTGCGCTTCTTAGTAGATGACATAGCTAAATTTAAGGCTCTTTATCAACGATTTGAAATTAAAATGCTTCTTTCTGAGGCTCCTGTATGTTTAATCTCAATTTTAATGGCGTTATCAGGTATCAAGTCTTTTATTTTTGATGGCCATTCAATTATGGAAACGCCATCTCCATACAAATATTCCTCTATTCCGATTTCAATAGCTTCATTGAAACTCTTTATGCGATAACAATCAAAATGATAAATTGGAATATCTCCTGAGTACTCGTTAATTAAGGTAAATGTGGGTGAGTTTACTTTTTCTTCATTTATACCAAAATATGAAGCTACGCCTTTTACAAAATGAGTTTTGCCGGCTCCAAGATCCCCCTCTAAACACACTACATCACCAATATTAAGACTTTCCGCAAACTCCCGTCCGTATTTGATTGTAGTATTTACAGAATTACTTCTAAGTTTCATTTACTTTGGTTTCATAGTTGCAACCGGAAGAATCATTTCCTCCATTGAAGCGCCACCGTGTTGAAAAGTATCTTTATATCTGTTTTGATACTTATTGTAATTAGTTGGGTATACAAAGAAGTAATCTTCTTTTGCGATTATATAGTTATTGACACCTGTAACCGCAGGAAGTTTAAACTGTTCAGGATTATCCATAAAGAAAACTGCGTTTCTTTCGTCTGCTTTTAAGTTTCTTCCGTACTTATACCGAAGATTCTTGGCTGTATCTTTGTCGCCGAAAACTTTCGTATCACGTAATGCACGTACCGATCCATGATCGGTGGTTACTACAACAGTCACATTTTCTTCTGAGAGCGTTTTAAACATTTGAAGTAAATTGGAGTGCATAAACCAGGCTTCTGTAATAGAACGAAAAGCTGATTCATCAGGAGCCAGCTCTTTTATTACTGCTGAATCGGATCGCGAGTGAACAAGAGTATCAACAAAATTATATACAAATGCCGCTAATTTTGATTGCGTATAATTCTGCATTTTGTCAGCAATGCGTTTTCCTTCCTCTGCATTCAGAACTTTTTCGTATTTAAAATTCATTTCAATTCCGGCTCGCTCAAGTTGCCGCTTTAGCAGTTCTTCTTCGTGCCTGTTTAAAGAAGTTTCGTCTTGCCCCTGTTGCCATAATTCAGGATATAGTCGTTCAATATCAGATGGGAATAACCCTGCAAAGATGGCATTTCTTGAGTAGGGAGTTGCGGTTGGCAAAATCGAGTAATAAAAATCTGTGTCAATGGTATAATAATTAGAGAGAACCGCTTCAAATGTTAACCATTGGTCATAGCGCATACAGTCAATAATGAAGAACATTGTTTTTTCTCCTTTCTCCAAATGAGGCTGAACATACTTTTCAATAATTTGAGGCGACAACACCGGGGAACCATCTCTATCATTTAACCAACTTTGGTATTCATTTTCGATGAACTTACCGAACTCTTTATTAGCTTCATGCAATTGATCTTCAAGCACATGTACAAGGTTTTCATCACCTGTTTCCAGATCTATTTTCCATTTTGAAAGCTCTTTAAAAATTTCAATCCATTCTTTCCAGCCTGTATTAGGATGAATTCTGGACGAAATTTCTCCAAACTGTTTTAAATAAGTTTGAGCAGATTTTTCATTTTGTAATCTTGATCGTTCAAGAATTCTTTTGGTTGTTAATAGAATTTGATTAGGGTTTACAGGCTTGATAAGGTAGTCTGATATTTTACCTCCAATGGCATCTTCCATTATAGACTCTTCTTCACTTTTTGTAATCATCACAACCGGAAGTTGAGGGTTAAGCCCTTTTATTTGCTCAAGTGTCTCTATTCCATCCATTCCAGGCATTTGTTCATCAAGAAAAACGATATCAAAAGTTCTCTCTCTTATCATTGTTACGGCATCTTCCCCGTTGGTAACAGGCTCAATTGTAAATCCCTTTTTTTCTAAAAAGATGATGTGTGAACGAAGTTGATCGATCTGATCATCTACCCATAAAATGTCTGCCATAAAATTCCTTAAATATTCACTTTAATATTATAAACGCTTTGATGTCTTGTAATCGTTTCTCTCCAATTCCTTTCACCTTTAAGAGTTCTTCAATCTCCTTAAATTCGCCGTTTTCTTTACGGTAGTCAATAATTCGTTGCGCATAAGTTGCACCAATACCTTTTAACTGTTGCAATTCTTCTATTCCTGCTGTATTGATGTTTACTTTTAGATTGGATAAACTCGAATTTGTTTTTTCCGTTTCCGTTTTTCTCTCCAGTTCTGATTCTTCTTTTTCGGCTTTATTTTTAATTGCAATGCTTTTTTCTTCAAACTCTTTTAATATCGCTTCGTAGTTTTCGGTGTTTTCCTGATACTGATCATTAATAAATGCCGAAAGCCCGGTCATAATCAAAACCAATATCACTAATCCGGATATTACTATACGTTCTTTTCTTGTAATCTGAAGTTTTTCAATCCAAAAAAAGAAGTCTCGTTTAAGTTTTTTCATAATAGACTAATTTACCATCAATAAGGGAACAATATATAAGCAAATCAACTTGTATTCGATTCCTTTTAGTGAGATTTTGCTTCTGATCATGTCTAACGTACAAACTTATAATTACAACAATCAGCCAATTACTTTTGAAGTAATTGGAGAAGGCAAACCTCTCATCATATTACATGGATGGGGAAGTAGCCGTCGGGTAATGTTACCAATTGCAAAGTCACTGGCTCATATCAGAACTTCCTACGTATTAGATTTACCCGGATTTGGTGATTCACCAGAACCAAAAACTTCATGGAGTATCGATAATTATGCAGATGCTGTTGAATCATTTATAAGTAATAATTTTGATAGTAAAGTTGATTTACTGGTTCACTCATTTGGAGGAAGAATAACTCTTAAACTTTGCAGCAGACAATTTGGAAAGGAAAAAATTGACAAGGTTCTTATAACAGGCGGTGCAGGGATGAAACCCAAGCGTAGTTTAAAATTTTATTTCAAGAAGTACCTGGCTAAGATTTTAAAGTTACCTTTATTAATCTTACCTAAAGAATTACAAGCTTCTGCTCTATCAAAATTGAGGCAGACTTCGTTATGGAAAAGTTTGGGGTCCGGAGAATACAATCAGCTCTCAGGTGTTATGAGAGAAACCTTTGTAAAGTCTGTTACTGAGTATTTAGAAAATTGCTTACCTAAAATACCTCACGATATTCTTCTACTTTGGGGAAGAAATGACGACGCTACTCCTGTTTATCAAGGAGAACGAATTGAAAAAGGTATTACGAATTCAGCATTGGTTATCATTGAAGATTCCGGGCATTATGCTTTTCTAGATAAGCCTAAACAATTCGCCTCTATTTCAGAAGCTTTTTTTAAAGGGTAAATGAAACTATTCTCTTAAACCATTAATTACCTTACCCTTAAAAAGGAGATAGGTTTTTACAAAGTAAAATATTAAGATTTCTTAATATTTTCCGATAAAAAGCTTACCTTATTTAAGCTTAAATAAACTATGCAATCATGAAGAAGGTAATCCTTTTAGAAGACGACAGCCTATTGGCGCTGGTTCAAAAAAAAATGTTGACGACTTTAGGATACGATGTTATTGAAACATCAACTTCTGGTGAAGAAGGACTTGAGAAGATTAAAGCTCTAAATCCAGATATTGTAGTTAGTGACCAAAATTTAATCGGCGAAATGAAAGGATTAGATGTTGTAGAGGCTTTAAGGGCAGAAAACAATAATATCCCTGTTCTTATTTTGTCCGGTGACACTACGTACGAGCACTTACAAGAAGCCTCTGATTATGCAAATGTTAAACCTCTTACTAAACCTGTAAAAGTAGAAGATTTAAAAAATACTATGCTTCTCTTTGAGAATTGAGTTCGTAGCAAATCGATTAAGCGCTCTTACTCCGCCTCTTCCAAGTAAGACCAATTCCTAGCATAATAATCATCATGGAAAAAATAGAAAGTGGTAGCGGTAATTCCTGAAACAGGAAATATGCGATAATAGAAGCTAAAACCGGTTCAGCTAAAATAAGTGTGGAAAGCAAAGTTGCCGATACATATTTAACAGCATAATTCAACGAACCGTGTCCAAATATCTGAGGCCCGATTGCAAGTGCTAATCCGATTAGGAATAATTTACCATCAATTTGTGTTGGAACTCCCTCTGTTATTACAAGAAAGAAAATACAGGTAATTGCTGCATAAGTATAAACAGGAAATATATACCCGATCCAAGTTCGATGTTGTCTGATCTTTCTGCCAATTAAAAAATATACAGCAAAAATTGCCGCAGCTGTTATTGCTAAAGTATTTCCTAAACCGGCTTGCGGGAATATATTTGATTCGTTTAAATCAAAATATCCAAGCATCAAGGTTCCGATAAATGAAATTATCACTCCTATCCACACCAAAGGACGGAAGGTCGTTTTCATTAACGTACGTTCAGCAATTATGAGAATAATCGGATGAATACAAACCAGCACCGATGCCGATGAAACAGATGTATAATAGATGGAACTAATCCAAGCTATGAAATGTAAACCCAATGCAATTCCGGCAATTGCGACCAATAAATGCTCTTTTCCGCTTTGAACGGGTTTAATTTTCTGCTTTTTTTTGAAGGAAATATAGATTGGGGCAAGTATTACCACTGCTAAAATGGTCCGTATTGTTGCCAATAACACACCTGAATAACTGGATGCAAACCTCACTAAAATTGGTGCTAAACTAAATGCCGTTAATCCAACAAAAAGGGCACCATATACCTTTATTGGAGAGAAAGTTTCTTCTGAAGCATCAGAAGTCATCTTATGCGATCTATTGATTTCACCAATTCAAGATCTTTCTTTATAAATCTTATAGCCATTCCCTGAAGTAGGATTGCCAATACAGTCATAGCAGAGCCCAACGCTTCGTCCCACAAGTAGACACCTATTCCTCCTAAAGAAAAAAGAACTCCTACTGCAAATCCAATTCCAACTAATTGGAATAACATTGCAATTTTAACCCATTTTATCTGAGATTTTCTATCAGAGTATTTGAAGATCGTGATCATTGAAATAATGATTGCCACAAGAATAGAGCTTGCAAGTCCGTATCCGATCCACACCTGTGGGTCTTGCATTGCTTTATCGTAAACCGGTGTAAAATAAACTGCTAAACTTGATAAGGCTGAAAGAGCTAAAAATATAGTTTGTGGTCGCTGTATCATTAAATAATATTTTTTAGATCATGAAAATGATAAAATAATTCAAATTCTGAATTCTTTACAGAGAAGAATATAACTTGAAGTAATAAAAGCACCTCACAAATAGTGAGGTGCTTTAGAATTAATTAGCTGGCTATTTCAGCTGCAGCTGCAAAAACAAAGTCTTTAATTGAATCAAATGCTTCCAAAGTTTTTTCTATATGCTCATCATTATGAGCAGCAGTTGGAATCAAACGAATCAGAACAGTTCCTCTTGGAACTACAGGATATGCTACACCGCTAACAAACACTCCATGTTCTTCTCTAAGTTTACGCATAATGTCTTGGCATAGATCAGTACTTCCCTGAGTAAGAACAGGCGTTACCGGACTTTCGGAAGGCAGTACAGTATAACCTATTTTCTGTAATCCCTCACGGAGTTTAATAGTATTCTCCCAAAGTTTTTCCCTCCATTGAGGATTTTGTTTGATCATTTTTAAACGCTCTCTGGCAGTAACTACAATAGGCATTGGAAGTGACTTTGCAAATACCTGACTTCTTACATTTGCTTTCAAAAATTCAATTACACGAGGCTCAGATGAAACAAAAGCCCCTATTAGTGCAACCGCTTTTGCGAAAGTACCAAAATAGATATCGATACCATCCTGACAACCTAAATGCGTTCCTGTACCAGAACCATCATTACCGAGGGTGCCAAATCCATGAGCATCATCAACTAAAAGTCTAAATGGAACTTCTTTTTTCAATTCTATGATCTCGTTCAAAATTCCGAGATCTCCTGTCATTCCAAAAACACCTTCAGTAATTACCAGAATAGAAGAATTATCTTTTTTCTTAGATGCGGCCCTGAACAATTGCTTTTTGAAGCTCTCTATATCGTTATGCTTGAACACAGATTTGTCAGCCATAGACAGTTGCTTTCCGTCAACTATACAGGCATGGCTTAATTCATCATAAATTAAAAAATCGTTACGATCAGTAAGCGCATGAATTACACTCATTATTCCCTGATAGCCAAAGTTCAGTAACTGAGCCGCAGGTTTATGTGAAAAAGCTGCTAACTCCTGTTCAAGCAACTCATGTTCCGTTGTATTTCCGGTCATTAGTCGCGCACCCATAGGTGAACTTAATGAGTATTTAGCTGTAGCTTCAGCGTCAATTTTCTTTATTTCAGCATTACTTCCTACCCCCAGGTAATCATTGATGCTCCAAACGATCATATCTTTACCGTTAAACTGCATCTCTGGTCCGAGTGGACCTTCTAATTTTGGAAAGGTGTAATACCCGTAGCCTTCTGAAGTAAATGGCCCTAAAGGACTTGGTCTGCCCTCAAGCTTGTCAAATAAATCCATAAAAATTTTTAAGTGGGAGTAAAATTAGTTCGTATAATTTTGAACGTATTCTAATAGTAAAAAACGGAAAAAAGGTACGCAAAATAGTGCCTAACTCAAAGGATCGTGCCCTGTTCGTTTATTATAATATCCTAAAGCTAAGGCTTCTTTGTAGTTAGCAAAAAAGGAGGATTTTATTAGTTGAAATCAGGTTGCAGAATAAACAACCCTCTGTTAATGTCACTCATAATGATTACACCACTTTCGAAAAAAGGGTAGTTACTCCAGGTTCCGTTAAACTGCTGATTCGGATTTGAATAAATATTTGGCTCCGAGTCAAAAAATGCTACCTCTTCAAGTTCTGCGCTGGAAATATCATTCATTCTCATTACTCTGAGTCCCGACACATAATTTGATGCATATACATAATCTCCTTTTATATAAAGATTGTGATCAATAGACTCTGTATTATGCTCATAAAAATTAACGAATGTTGGATTACTGAGATCACTAACATCAAAAATGTATGTTTTGGTAGTACGCCCTAAGTTAAATTCATCTAGTTCATCGTTCATCAAAAAATACTTATGGTCTTCAGTTAACCACCCTTGATGAGCATACGACATACTTGGAGATGAAGCGAACCCTACTGTGGTAACATCTGCTTTATCAGTTACGTCTGCTATTACCAGCGACCTTTCTGCAGCACTAAAACAAACTTCTTTCCCAGTATAATCTGAATCCGGCCCAACATAATTAACACATTGTGCATCGTGTATGTATGCAGAATTAGACCTTCTTCTTGGTGGTGTTGTATCGCTATAACAACCAGCAAAAACTGGGTTTTTAGGGTCGTTTATGTCAATAATATGTAATCCTCCAGTCTCACAAACTTCTGCATTGGTAGCCCCGACTGCATACGCGAATCCTGTTTCTTCGTTTATAACCACATTGTGTGAGTTGGCTAAACCAGTATATAAAGCATCTTCTTCAAACTCTAAAAAAGTACCCTCATAAGACCTCAATTTTGTTAGATCGAAAACCTGAATCCCGTGCGCTTGAGCATCACTACCTATAAAAAGATGATCTTTAAAAACTTTATGATCTCTCCAGGTTGACCCTTCTTGTATATTTTTAGATTGTTCGGTATCTCCAATTCCTATAGTACATGCTTCATAATTAGGATCAGATAGAGTTTTAAACTTTGCAGAAATATTACTTTCATCAAGTTTTCCAATAACTATTGGCTTTTCAGGGTTGGAAACATCAACAAAAGAAACACCATTTGTTAACCCTACTAATGCATATTCTTTCTTAGTCATTGGATCCGTCCAGCCCCAAATGTCATTTAAACGAACTGTTGGAGAATCAGTACTTTCTAACCCCTGAAGCTCCTGAGGCTTTACAACTGCCAACAAATGTATATCATCACAAGGGTATTGAATATCTGCGACACCACCTTTACAAGCAAAAGCAGGGGCATTGGATTTTTTTTTGCAGGATATAAATGCCAGTACTACTAAAATAGTAACAGAAAACTTGCTCATTTAATAAAATTTTGAACTTTGTATTTAATTTAACACGAATTCATTTATCTAACTACACAAATTCGATTATATTGAACCTTTCACGGTTAGAATTCATTAAAATAGTATGTTCCTGATATTAAAATATATTGCAAAACTTCTTAAAGCTTTGTCTTCTGAGGCTTCCCCAAATCAATTAGCTGGGGGATTCATACTTGGAATGATTATTGGCTTAACTCCGGTAGCCTCCGTTCACAACTTAATAATATTAATCATAGTGATAATTCTGAAGGTTAATATTGGAATGGTTATTCTGGCATTTCTTGTATTTAGTGGAGTAGCTTATTTGGCCGATCCTATATTTCACAGCTTTGGAATCTGGATGCTTGAAAACGAAAGTATGCAAAATACCTGGACCAATATGTACAATAACGAACTCTGGGCAATTACCAAGTTCAATAACACTGTTGTTTTAGGCAGCTTTGTAACCGCAGTTCTCTTATGTGCGCCTATGTTTCCTCTTACCAAAATTGGTGTTAAACAATACAGGGCTCATATCCATGAACGCGTGATGAAAACTAAATTTGTTAAAGCTTTAAAGGGAACCAAGTTCTATTCAATTTATCAAACTGTAGTTAGAGTGCGAGGTTAATGATGAGAATAAAAGGAATTGTATTTTTGGTAATAATTACTGCCCTTGGGTTTTTAATTAGCTGGATCAGTGTAGATCCAATGTTGGAATCTGAAATTGAATATCAGGCAAGCATCGCAAATGGTGCCTTGGTTGAAATTGATGGTTTTGATGTGGATCTGATTGATTTAAAAATAAGGTGGGACAGACTACAGGTAGCTAACCCTGAAAACACCATGACAAATTCATTTGAAACCGGAGAAATGGAGCTCGATTTTCTTTTTTGGCCAACCTGGTGGGAAAGAGTGATTATTGAAGATGTTATTCTTAAGGAATTCAGAATGGACACTGAAAGAGAAACTGATGGTTATTTCGAAATTCCTGAGGAAGTTAAAAATGAAGAGCAAAGTTTTATTGCTAAAGTTGTTGTAGATGTGACTTCTGAGATTTCCAGAAATGCTCAAATGGAATTCACCGATATAAAAACCAACATCAATGTAGACAGCTTAATGTCAAAATTGAACTTACAAGCTCCGGATAAAATCGATTCATTACGTAACGGGCTTGCTCAAAATTATCAAAAATGGGACAGCACCTTATCAAATACTAAGATCAATAAAGAAATAGCTGATATTGAAAAAACGATCAATGCTATCAATGTAAAGGAAATTAAAGACCCTAAAAAAGCAATTGAAGCCATAAAAAACGTTCAGAAGCTGGTTAGGCAAGCAGATTCTTTAAAGACCAGAGCACAAAATTTGAAAAAAGATTTTCAGGATGATTTTGGAAGTTCAAAATTTAGTGCGGGGAGAGTAGATAATTGGATTCAAGCCGATTTTCAGCGCGCTATGAATATGGCGAAACTTCCAACCATTGACCCCGGGAATATTGCACAATCAATTTTTGGTACCAATCTTTTAGCCGATTATTCTGGGTATCTGGAGTATGTAGCAATTGCCAGAAAATATGGAAGTCGCCTGGTTGGTGAAGACAAAGAAAAGATTGAGCGCTATGAAGGAAAAGATTATAAATTCAGCGACAAATATGATTGGCCAAAACTCTGGATACAGAACATTGATCTTTCGGGTGAAACGAAAACAGCAATTCAGCTTGCAGGAAAAATCACAAACATAAGCAGTGACCAAAAGAAAACGAAAGAACCCATTATCTTCAATCTTGGTGGAAGTGATGATTCCAACCGTTCAATGACCCTTACCGGAGAGTTTAATTATTTAGGAGACGATCCACGGGAAACGATCAACTTTACTTATGATGGGTTTGGACTAAAAGGTTCAAAAATTTCTCCTTCTGAACTACTTCCTTATCCTCTCAAAACCGGAACAGGAGAAGTTTCTGCATCTGTAAGCATTATTGACAAAAGATTTGACAGTGAGATTGGTTATAAAGCTAAGGGAATTGCTTTTGATTTCGGACAGAATCCATCTAAAAACAGGGTTCAACAATTAATCAGAGATGCTGTTTCCAGTACTGACCAAATTAATGTAACAGCATTGGTTGATAATCTTAATGGTCCATTGAATGTAAAAGTACGATCTAACCTCGATGATCTTTTTGTAAATGCGTTAAGGAATACCGTCAGCAAAGAGGTTGATCAGGCTCGTCAAAAGATAGAATCCAGAGTAAGAAGTGAGATCGGTAACCGAAAAGAGCAACTTCTGGCTTTTAAAAATGAAAAAGAAGCAGAGATTCGAAAAGAATATGAAAGACTGGAAAACCGCGTAAACGAAGAGATCAAAAAAGTTGAAGAAAAAAAGAAAGAACTTGAAAAGAAAAAGAAAGAACTGGAAGACTCTTTAAAAAATGCGGTTAAAGATCGGATTGGTATAGATTGGTAATTGGAGTTCAATAGATTCTGTCTTCTTTCCATTGAGATGGATTGTTCCGTATATATTCAGAGATGTTATTAAAGGACTCCTGATCTCGGATTATATGATCGTAGTATCTTGCTTGCCATTGGAAATCAGTTCTGATCTTTCTCGCCTTCTTTGTAACACCGATTTTAAATCCTCTGACTATTGAACCCAAATTTTTAGATTGAGGACCAAATTTGTTTAATGAATTCTGTTTTGATACATGTAGAGACGCAAGATTATGCGTCCCTAAAATTAGATTCGAATCCATTTCATTATTCTTTTTGTCAATGATAATGATTCCATGCACATGATTAGGCATCACAACAAATTCTCCTAATTTCACAAATGGAAAATGATCCGGAATCTCTTTCCAACATTGGTTTGCGATTTTTCCAATTTCAGATAGAAACATTTCATCATTCTTTATCTCTCCAAAACATCGCTCTCTATTCTTCTCACATAACGTTATGAAATAAGACCCATTCCACCCATAATCCCAAGACTTTAATCGAGTAGTTTCATTTCGATATTTGTTTCTGAATCTGTTTGACACTATATACTTAATGGAGAACAGGTTACAATCGCAAAAAGGTCAAATTTATTCGATACTTATTTGACCTACCTCTTCAACAGATACAATCTCATTCTTTATTTTATCGAACTTAATCAGATAAATAGGATTTTCAATCTTGTTAAATAAAACCTCGTTAAGATAGTATAATGCGATAGAACTTGTAGAATCCTCAGGTAAAATAGATCCCCAAATGGCTACAACGTTAACATCTATTTTATGACCTGATTGTTTTAATGAGTCGATCTTTGAAACCGTATCTTTAAACTCTACAAGACTTTGTACTTTTTTAAATGCTTGTTCTTTTTGATCTTCTTCTTGACAATACACCTGATTTGTCAATGCAAATGCAATCAATAAGCTTAAGATCAGACTTTTATTAAACCTCATATTTACCATAATCACAAATTCGAATCTGCTAAATATTCATGCACGTATTTTATAGCCATGGAGCCTTCGACTACGGCTGAAGCGACACGATTCATAGCGCTGGTAAAAGATTAGTTTTTGAAAGAAATTAAGCTTATCTGAGTAGTACCCTTACCCGTATGACCATTATATGATTCTTGATAATTGGTCAAACCAGTATCCGCTTTTACCGTGTAAAGTCCTCCATCAATATGTAGTTGATTATATGCTTGATTGCCTGTTAGTCGAGACTGAGGTAGATATCTATCTCTAAACCAACCATAAAATTGATCTCCGTTACTTCTCCAATAAACAACAGAACTCCTATTATAAAAAGGACCAGAGGAACCAAAATCGATAGATGGCCTGTGAATTAAATCAAAGGATAATTCTGAGGTATGCTTGTCTTCAGATACTACATATAAATACCTGCTATACATATTTGTTGTATCTGAGTTTTGAATTACTGAATTCTTAGACTCATAATTAACAACAAAGCCCTCGTTTGTAGTTTCTAAATGGTATCTAAATGATGAATCTGTTTCGTCTAAAAAACTAGTTTTTGTAATGCTTTCGTAACTTTTTTTGGTGCCCACGTCGATGGGATCTGCTCCCGTTGGATCCCAAGATAAACTACTTGATTCTCCCTTATACTTTAGTTCGATATTTTCTCCCATAGGAAAAAAGTCCAATAATTTTTGCTTTAACTGAATGCTAACAAGCGTACCGGTTTCTTTGCCAATCGTAATTACTGTGTCAGAAGGTAGGTGATGTTCACTCTTTACAGCAAATAAATGATTTCCAGTAGTAATATCAGGTATTTGAAACTCACCATCACTGTTGGTATAAAAAGAGTTTCCATTCACAGAAACCTCCACATTTTCATTAAACAAAGTGTCTCCCTTGAAAACATCGAATACTTTTCCAGTAACTACTTGAGGACCAAAACCATCGAGACCTGAATCATTACATGAAATAACAAGAGCTACTATTGAAAATAAAATTAGCTTATTACACATAGGTTTAATCTTTCTTTATTTAATATATCGAAAGGTTACTATAAATTCGAATCTGCTAAATATTCGTGCACATATTTTATGGCCATAGAACCTTCA
Organism: Balneolaceae bacterium UBA3186; assembly: GCA_002364085.1. Taxonomy (GTDB): domain Bacteria; phylum Bacteroidota; class Rhodothermia; order Balneolales; family Balneolaceae; genus Balneola. The sequence continues at coordinate 130,881 of DEXK01000012.1, forward strand.
CCAACTGCTGAAGCAACACGATTCATAGCGCCGGCACGAACATCTCCGGCAGCGAAAATTCCGGGTGCACAGGATTCTAATAAATAGGGCCGTCTTTCCAATTTCCAGACTTTGGAATATTCATCGTATCGCTGAAGATCTTTTCCGGTCTCTATAAAACCTCTTTCGTTTTTGATCACATTGTCATGGATCCAATCGGTATAAGGTTTTGCACCGATAAAGATGAATAAACCGTCTGCCTCTACTTCCGATTCTGATTCATCCACATTATTTAGGAGTTTCAGTCCTTGCAGATGACCATTTCCGGATGCCTCTACAATTTCTCTGCTTCCAAGAAGCTCGATGTTTTCGGTTCTGTTTATCTGATCGATCAAATAAGAAGACATACTTGAAACCAGCGAATCTTTCCGAATGGTGATATACACTTTCTTTGCAAATGTAGACAGATACATGGCTGCTTGTCCGGCTGAATTACCACCACCAACAATGTATACTTGTTTGTCTTTGAACGCGTGAGCTTCCGTCATTGCAGCGCCGTAATAAATTCCCGCTCCGGTAAAATCTGAAATTCCTTTGCTTTCCAGCTTTCGGTAATTAACACCTGTAGTAACAATTACCGCTTTTGCATTGATCTCACTTCCATCCGCCAGACAAACTGTTTTATACTGATCATTTATCTTGATATTAATGACCTCTTGTGGAGATAAAAATTCGACGCCGAATCTTGTGGCTTGTGTGATTGCACGTCTAGCCAAATCCGAACCGCTTAGTCCTTTTGGAAATCCAAGATAATTCTCGATTCGAGAACTTGTTCCTGCTTGACCACCGGGAGCCCTCTTTTCGATGAGCAATGTTTTTAATCCTTCTGAGCCACCATAAACCGCCGCAGCTAACCCTGCGGGACCAGCTCCTACAATTACTACATCGTATACATTTTCTGAAGCAGATGGATTTTTCCCAAGCTTGTTAGCAATCTGAATCGGACTTGGATCTGTGAGGAATTCACCATCCTCAAAAAATATTGCGGGCAGATCTTTTTGGTCAATCTGATTCTCTTCTAATAATTCAGCGGCTTTTTCATTTTCCTCAATATCTAGCCAACGATAAGGAATCAGGTTTCCGGAAAGATAATCTTTAACTGTATGGGACTTCGGTGAATACTGATATCCGACTAATCTAATCCCTGTAAAATCCGGGCGGAAATTAGCTTGCCATTCGTCAAGCAGATCATCCAAAACCGGGTACAATTTTTCTTCAGGCGGATCCCAAGGTTTCAGAAGATAGTAATCCAGCTGGACTTCATTAATTGCCCGAATTGCGGCGTCCGTATCAGAATAAGCCGTTAACAGAACTCTCTTAGCTCCCGGGAAATACGCTCTTGCTTTTTCAAGGAAATCTACCCCAATCATTTCAGGCATTCGTTGGTCTGATAGAAATAGCGCAACCGTTTCGCCTTGCTTTTTTAGCTCAGGCAGGCTCTCCAATGCTTCTTTCGGAGATTGAGTGCTCATCACCCTATAATCCTTTCTGTAATTACTGCGCAGGTCTCTTGTAATTGCTCTAAGCACCTGAGCATCATCGTCGATCGTAAAAATTATGGGTTTCTTCATTCCTTCGGAATTATGGAATTCAAAATGAAAAATTAAGAATGAAAGGAAACAATTTTGAATTTTTCATTCTTAATTTAATTATTTAATGGAAAGCAAAGTTCGAAGGTTGTTTGTCCTGGTTTAGATTCTACATCAATTGAGGCTCCGTGTTTTTCAATAATCTTATGAACTACATCTAAGCCTAATCCGGTTCCTTCGCCAACATCTTTAGTTGTAAAAAAAGGATCGAATATTTTTGGTAACACATCCTCCGGAATTCCGCTCCCGTTATCTTTAAAAAACAGATACATATTTTTATTCTTCTCTTCAGCTTTTACTTCGATCTTTCCATTTTGAGGCACTGCGTCAATTGCGTTGTCCAGCAAGTTCGTCCATACCTGGTTTAGTTCGCTTACATATCCATAGAATTCAGATAGATCAGAAGGGATATTCAGTTCTATCTCTACTTTTTTCTGCTTTGCTTTGTGGTTGAGCATCGTAACTGTGCTCTTTAGGACTTTTTTAAGCTCCACCACTTCTTTATCGGTTCCCCTGTCCATATGAGAATAAGTCTTAACTGAAGAAACCAGATCGGAAATTCGTCGGGCAGAGTCTTCGATCTCTTCCATCATTTTCTCTGTAGTAAGAACATCCTCGATCCAACCTAAAACCGCCGGCAGATATTCATCTTCTACATGAGAAGAAACAAATTCAAGATCTTCAGTATTAAAGCAATACTCCGCAAATGTCTCAGAATATTCAAATCCTGTTTCTACACCATGATCTTCCATCCAATCTGTTAATTCATCTTCAAGCGCGGTTCTTTCCATTAAAGATTGCTGATTTGAAGACCCTCTTCCCGCTTTTTTAAACACCAGATCATTCACCGCATCTATCTGATCGTTGGTAAGTTTGATACTCATCACAGATTTGAACTTATCAGGCGTTTGAGACAAGCGTTTCTTTAGCTCAGTGGCTCCACGAACCATGGCAGAAGCCGGGTTATTTAATTCATGAGCTAATCCCGCAGAAAGTTTTCCCAATGCTACCAGCTTTTCATTTTGCTGCTGTTGAGAGGTGAAGCTTCGAATTCTATCCGATAAACTGTGAACAAAAGCTTCGATCAGCTCATATCTTTTTGTGATCTCTACAAAGAGATCTTCATGAGTTTCAAGAATGGTAGTGTCTTCCATCACTACTAAATGAGCCAAAGTAGATTGCATTCTGGAAAATGGAAGTCGCCCGGAAATATCACCGGTCACAAAATCGCCTATGCTTGTAAAAGAACTTCCTCTTGGAAGCTGAATTCTTATTCTACCATCCAGTATGATGAACATCTTATCAACCTCAGTACCCGGCTCCATGATCCTTTCATCTGTCATATAGGTACAGATTCGAGAGTTTTCTACCAGCCAGTCAAGCTGATCTAGAGGCACGTTTTCAAACTGCGGAAAGCTGTGTAATTTTTGAACTGCAAATTCCTTTAATGTGCTCATAGTATTTCCTTATCGATGTAGCAATAGCGCCAATCTTCGCCCGGCTCAACTGATCTGATTATAGGATGATCATTTCTCATATAGTGTTTTCTGGCGTGCTTGTTCTTTGAAGAATCGCAACAGCCCACATAACCACAAGTCATACACATTCGTAAATGAACCCATTCATCTCCTAGCTGAACACAAGTTTCACATTCATGAGTTGTGGGCTCTGTAATTTTGATCATATTTTCATGCTCGCAGGACATATCAGCTTAATTTATGATTCGTGATAAAAGCCAATAACTCTTTGAAAGCTAATTTGCCTTCATACTTGGTTTCGTTCATAAAAAAAGTCGGCGTATCATTTACTCCGTTTTTAACGCCACTTCTAAAATCTTGCTGAACCCAACTCAAAAAACTATGTGAATCCAGATCTACATGAAATTTTCTTCTATCCAGATCGAGTTCCTGAGCAAACTCTTCCAATCTTTCTCTACCCAGATTCTGATTGTCAGCAAACATAAGATCATGCATTTCCCAGAATTTTCCTTGATCTCCGGCACATAAAGCTGATTCAGCACACATTTCAGCATTTGGGTGCTTTTTCTTGATCGGAAAATGGCGGAATATGAATTTCAGGTCTGTGTCTTCTTTCAAGAATTTTTGAACGTATCTGTACCCCAACCGGCTGTACGGACATTCATAATCTCCATATTCGATCAGGATATTCTGTGAAGACAGGTTTCCTTTCGGGTATTCTTCATTTCTGATATTTAAGCTGTAATCACTCAAAGGAATTCATTTCAAAATTCAGAGACATTGAACCGTCAACTTCATCACTTATACTTATTTCAGCAAGTTTTCTTCCTGCTTGTATCAGCGGTAAACAAACTGCATTTGCTCCGGCTTCTTTAAGGGCCTGATGCTCTTCATCCCTCATAGTAAGCGCGTAGATATCTTCAGTAAATTTATTTTCACGAAGCATTTTAGTTGCCTGGATTTTCGTATCCGCATATGGCATTGCAAGCATAATTGCCTTAACACTTGATAGATCTATGTTTTCCCATAACTCAGCATCTTGAGCATCACCATAAACTACCCTACGTTTTTTTCCCAGATTATATTCGATCTGAGCGGGATCAGAATCCATTCCCGTTACTCTGTAATCTCTTTCCTTTAAATAATCGTAAGCAGAAGATCCTGCCTGCCCCATACCAACTACCAGATATTCGGCTCCGCCTAAACTCACTACCTGCTGCCCCGGATGCTTGACATTTCTTTCCAACGGAATAAGTTTGTGCTCAAACCTTTTCCATAAGCTGTTCGATTTGGCGGATAATGGAGCATTCACTGTATAAGAAACCGCTATTAATAGTGCAAAAACTATGATCGTGGATTCCGGAATAAAGCCGGATGATGCCGCCACCATACCTGCGATCAAAGTAAATTCGCTGAAGGAGGTTAATGTTAAAGTCACCATAAATGAATTTCTTGAACGAAGCTTGAACAGTATCAGCAGAAAGAAAAACAAAACTGCTTTGATTGGTAGAACAGCAAATAAAGCCCCGGCAAATAGAAGCTCGTTCATGTTCGGCAAGCCTGCCAATCCTACTTCTAAAAAGAAACCAACCAGAAAAGCCTCTTTAAGTCCCCACAATTTTTCGGAAAGTTCGTCTGATTCATGAGTTCCTGAAAGTAACGCCCCGGCTACAAGCGCTCCCAATTCGCTGGAAAGGCCAAGTACTTCAAACAGAGCAGCTCCACCCATTGCGAGCAAAAGTCCATAAAGTAGCTGAAGATCTTCATGCCCGCTTGATGTAAGTAGTTTAAAAAGAAGTGGTCTAAGAAGTGGCAATAAAAGCAGTCCGAAACTCCAAACAGATGGAATTCCACCCCCTGTTAATGCTAAGACCGTAATTGCCACCAGATCCTGAACGATCAAAATACCAATCGAAACACGAGCATGAAACGCATTCAGTTCACCGCGAGCTTCCAAAGTTTTTGCAGCCAATACCGTACTTGAAAATCCGAGGAGTATCCCAATGATCAAACCTTCAATGGCTGAAAAACCGAAAGCCATTGCAATTACTAAAAAGATACCGGCACTGATCACAAGATGAATAGTTCCCGCGCCAAACACTTCCGGTCGAACAATATTCTTTATCCTGAGATGCAATCCTACTGTGAAAAGAAGAAAAATAACGCCATAGTGCCCGATCGTGTGGAGCAGACCATTTTCGTCAGACACCCCAAAAGCTGACAGTATCACACCTGCTACCAAATATCCTATTAAAGGAGGCAGTTTTAGTTGTTTAACAACCATACCTAAAACATAGGCAAGACCAAGCCAGAGAATTTCCATTAAAAATAATTAGAGATTTAAAATTCAAGATTAAAAATTAGTCAGAGCAAATTTTTTAATCTTGAATCTTTAATTTTGAATTCAGCAACTGCTGAATATGCTGAATCTCATCCTCGTTGACAAGGTGCCCCATCCCCGGATATATCTTTTTTGTGACTTTTCCTCCCAATTTTTCATACACTGCCTCTGTTTCACCTACTCTTTCTTTTGGGATATGAGGATCTATATCGCTGCAACCAAGAAATACTGGCGTTCCCTCCAAATCTCCGGAATAAACTGACGGATAAATGTTATCACCGATCAAGCCGCCACTTAAGCCAATAACCCCGGCGTATTTTCCAGGATGTCTGGCAACAAATTCTGTTACGAGACAAGCTCCCTGAGAAAACCCGAGAAGGAAGATGTTTTCTTTTGAAATGCCTTCTTTTTCTATCTCCACGATTAAATCAGCAATAGCTTGTAAACCTGAATTTAATCCCGGCTGGTTTTTCTCTGCTGGGGCAAGGAATGAATATGGATACCAAGTAAACCCACTTGCCTGAGGCGCCATAAAAGTAATTTTATCATTCCTCTCAAATTCATTGCCAAGCCCGATAATGCTTTCTGCACTTGCACCACGTCCATGAATCATGATCATGGCGTACTTTGCGTCGCTAAGATCAACTCCTCCTGAAGCGGTCTTTTGATTCTGATGAGGTCCTTTAAACGGGTTTTCTTTATCAACTCTGAATAATTCCATTTCACTAGCTTTTAAATTCCCAGATCAGGCAGATTATCTTCGATCATTTCTCTTCTTGGCTCTAACCAAGGTGGGAGAATCAACGTTTCGCCGAGTTCCTCAAACTCTTCATCAACTGCATATCCCGGACCATCGGATGCGATTTCGAACAAAACCCCACTTGGCTCACGAAAGTAAACAGACTTAAACCAGTGACGGTCTATAATCGGACTTGGATGTAATCCTTTCTCCGCCACCTTTTCTCTGAGCTCAGCCAATTCTGCTTCGTCTTTAGCTCGAAAAGCAACGTGATGCACGATTCCCCTCCCGCCTTTTCCTTGCTCATCATCCGATTCTTCTATGATCACATTGCTTCCTCTTTGAGCGTCTGTAGCAAATCTGGTTAGTTTTCCTTCTGATTCCTTTTCTTCAAATTTGAACACATCTTTTAGTATATGTGCCGTTCCATCAGGGTCAGCTACTTTCAGGCGTGTTGACCAAAAGCCTTGAATCGATGACTCTGCTGGAACAGTGGTCTCAAAAGCACTCACTTTTTCTTTGGGTTGTCCGGAGAATATCAGGTCCAGTTCTAGTCCGTCCGGATCTTGAAAACGAATTGCCGGACACCCGAATACCTCAAAGATATCCGAGTGTTGAATATTCTGAGCACTCAATCTTTCTTTCCAAAAATCTTCTGTTCCTTCCGGAACTTGAAAAGCTACATTTACGGATTCTCCGCTTCCGGGAATTCCTTTATGTGCCCGTGGCCAAGGAAAGAAAGTAATACTTGATCCGGGATTAGCGGCTTCATTTCCATAAAAAAGATGATAGGTAGATGGGTCGTCCTGATTGACGGACCTTTTAACCATTCGCATTCCTAATTTTTTGACATAAAAGTCGTAGTTCTCTGCAGGATCTCCTGCTAAAACCGAGATGTGATGTAAGCCTTTATTGTGTTTCATATTGCCTCCTTGTTTAAAACAATACAAATATATCAAATAGTTTAATATTAAACTAATTTTCCGTCTCAGCTATCGCTAAATGCCTCTAAAAACTGATTCTATTTCATCAATCGTTCAAACTCTTTAGGTAAAGGAGCTTCAAAACTCATCTGTTGCTTTGTTTCCGGATGCATACATGAAAGTTTAGAAGCATGTAGTAGCAATCTTCTTACACCTTTGGTTTTTTGACCGTACACATAATCTCCGGCGATCGGACAACCTTTATCAGCGAGATGAACCCGAATTTGGTTTTTGCGTCCAGTAAGCAACTCTATTTCCAACAAACTGAATTCAGAATTTTCTTTAAGGACTTTATATTTCGTCTTTGCCAGCTTTCCTTCATCAGGATTATTTGTCGAATATACTTTATGGATACTGTTTTCTACCAAATACGAACTGAGAGTATCTTCCTTTTTTGACAGCGTTCCCACAACGACAGTATGATAAGTTTTGGTAAAATCAGCCCAGTTGTCTTGCAGAAATCTTTTAGTTTGTTCTGATTTAGCAAATATCAAAACTCCGGAAGTATCTCTGTCCAACCGGTGAACAATGTAAACTCTCTTCTTCGACTTACTGTTTCCCTTCTTCACATAGTCATTCAGCAAATAATGAGCTGTATTTACCGATTCTTTCTCATTTCCCATGGTTAATAACCCACTGGATTTATCGATCACAAGAATGTCATGATCCTCATATAAAATGGTTAAACCTTTAGGGTGGTATCGCTTTGGGGAGGATTTGAATTTTTTTGAGCTCATTACTGAATATAAAACATCGCTATACCATAAATGAATTTGTTTTAAGATCTATTTCAAAGTCATTCTCTAAAAAGTTCAACTTCCCTTTTGTTTGATCACATCAGAAGTAAAAGAAAACCCATGATCTGAACTTTCTGAGAAACCGGTATGCGAATCAGCTTTTGTCTTAGTAAGAAGTTTAGCTTCATAGTAAGTAGATATCCCAGCAATCAAAGCTATAATTACTGAAACGGGATAAGTCAGCTCTATTGATAAAAATACCAATGCTCCTACCAATAAAATTGCAGCCTCAACTGAAACAAGTAATTGCAAAAAGAACTGTGGTGATATTAAGCGACCGCCCCAAGGTTTTACATTAGATTGATGCCATCTGAATCTGTATAAAGCATAAGAAAGTGCTAGTGTAAATAATCCAAAGAATAACAGCAGGATCGATACCAAAACATTCTGAGGAATAAACTCTGAAAAGAAAACGGATTCAGAATCTATGCCAAAAACCGCTCCTATTATTGCAATTACTGCGGCAAATAATGCGGAAGACCAAGCCGGAACCTGCCAAATTAGTGTATCAAAATGTCGGTATGCCTCATTATAAAGCTCCTGCTTTACTGGTTTTTCGGGTTTCTCCGTAGTGGGAAACCCATCATAATCGACTTCTTTAAAACTCCTTTTACTAATTGCTGTGTGAATTTGCTTGCAATCATCGCCATCACCAAACCAATCTGTTTCTGTCAATTCCTTATTCGCGGAATGCTTTACCGTATGTATTACGGAATTTGCAGGCATATAAATGTTGTGCGCAACTAGCGGGATTGTAGTAAATAATTCTCCAGACTTAAACTTTTTAAACACGATTTTATCGTTCAGTTTTTCTACATAGCCGATCCAACCCTTTTCAACCAAATAAGTTTCTTTCAAGTATTTGTGGTAATGCGCGTTTTGCCAGCCTTGAGACTCTTTGGTAGTAACCGTTCTTATATATGCAGAGCCGTCTTCTGCATTCATTCTGAATCTCAATTCATTATTTGTAAGCATTTTTGAATGCCTTACAGAAATGCCATGTTCTGATTTCGCTTCATTACAGAAAATGGGAGTCTCTATTTCCTGATATGCTCCTTTAAACCCTAAGCAATTCGAATCTGAATTTTTCATTTTAAAACTAGTAGGAATTAGTTTGAGTGTTTGTCTAATTTAAAATCGATAAAAAAAATTACTTCTTATAATATTCATGAACATTTACGCCATAATTATCCTTGCTACTATTGCAGTGGATTTTGTACTCGACCTGGTTTCCAATTACCTGAATCTGAAATCATTATCCAAAGAATTACCGGATGAATTTGATGGTGTTTATGACCAAGAAACTTATGCCAAGTCGCAGGAATACACCAAAACCCAAACTCGGTTCGGATTTATAACCGGTGGCTTTGATCTTGTTGTACTTCTAGGCTTTTGGTTTTCAGGCGGATTTAATTGGCTTGATGAAATTGTACGAGCGTGGGGTTTTGGAGAACTGGTTACCGGATTACTTTACATCGCTGTATTGATGGTTGCCAAGTCAGTGATCTCACTTCCGTTCAGTATTTATTCCACTTTTGTGATCGAAGAACGATTTGGCTTCAACAAAACCACACCAAAAACCTTTGTTTTGGATTTGATAAAAGGATTAGGGCTTGGACTATTGATCGGAATGCCTTTGCTTGCCGGTATTCTTGCCTTCTTTATGTACACAGGTGATCTGGCCTGGCTTTATGCGTGGATTGCAATCACTATTTTCTCTTTGGTGATGCAGTATGTGGCCCCAACCTGGATCATGCCGATGTTTAATAAATTTACTCCGCTTGAAGAGGGGGAGCTACGCACCGCAATCGAAGAATACACCGATAAAGTTGACTTCCCGCTACAAGGTTTATTTGTGATAGATGGTTCAAAACGTTCAAGTAAATCCAATGCATTTTTTACCGGATTTGGGAAAAATAAGCGTATTGCACTGTATGATACGTTGATCGAAAATCATACCAATGACGAATTAATAGCTGTACTTGCACACGAAATTGGTCATTATAAAAAGAAGCACATTATTAAAGGAATGATCACTAGTGTAATTCAAACGGGAGCTATGTTATTTGTGCTTTCGATTTTCTTGCAAGCCGAAGGATTATTTGATGCTTTTTATATGGATGAAATGTCTTTGTACGCCGGACTCATTTTCTTCGGAATGCTGTACGCACCAATCGATATGATCCTGTCTGTATTTATGCAGATATCATCCAGAAAACACGAATACGAAGCAGATGAATTTGCCGCTACCACAACCGGAAAACCTGAGGACATGATCGCCACACTGAAAAAGCTCTCAAAAGACAATCTTTCTAATTTAACTCCACATCCTTTTTATGTATTCTTGAATTATTCGCACCCGCCAGCATTACAACGTATTAAAGCAATTCGGGAGATTTGTTATGAGTAAAAAACCAAAAAACATAGAAACCATAGCCATTCACGGATCTCTGAATCATTCTTCAGGATCAAGGTCCGTAGTTCCTCCTATAGAAGTTTCCACGAATTTTGAACATTCTGAAGCCGGACATCAGGATGGAGATTATTTATATACCAGACACAGTAACCCAAACCGACTTCAATTGGAAAAAGTCCTCGCAGAATTAGAGGGCGGAGAAGCATGTGCAGCATTTTCATCAGGGATGGCAGCTATCGGAAGTGTATTTCAGGCAATGGAAGAAGGCTCTCATATTATCGTTCCTGAAGATGTGTATCACGGAACCCGAAAAACGTTGAATACTTTTGGTAAGCGATGGAATCTGGAGTTTACATTCACTGACATGAGAGATCTGGAACAGGTTCAGAATAATATTCGTCCGAACACAAAACTCATCTACGCAGAAACTCCCTCCAATCCTTTAATGCACATTACCGACCTTGAAAAAGTGTGTGCTTTAGCAAAAACCATCAATGCGAAAGTTTGTGTGGATAATACCTGGCCATCTCCTTTAAATCTGAATCCGATTGAGTTTGGAGCTGATCTGGTGATGCATTCCACTACAAAATATTTAGCCGGACACAGTGATATTTTAGGTGGCGCGATCATCTCAGCAAAACAAGATGAAATGTTCGATCGAATTCGAACTATACAACAAGGGCAAGGTGCTGTACCTTCTCCAAGAGATTGCTGGTTGCTTTGCCGAAGTATCAGAAGTTTTCCTTACCGAATGCGAGCTCATAATGAGAATGCTCAAAAACTCGCCGAATTCCTCTCCGATCATCCAAAAGTAAAAGAGGTTTATTATCCGGGATTAGAATCACACCAAGGTTATGAAATCGCCAGAGCGCAAATGAGTGGATTTGGTGGAATGATCTCATTTCTTTTTGACGGAACGGAAGAAGAATCGCTTAAAGCCGTTGCTTCCTCTAAACTCATAACAAGGGCAACAAGTCTTGGCGGAATTGAGAGCACCTGGGAACATCGTCGTTCCAGTGAAGGTGATCAATCACATTCTCCGGAAAACTTAATAAGATTAAGCGTTGGTTTAGAGCATCCGGATGATCTTATTGAAGACTTGAAACAGGCTTTGAAAGGTTAAATCTATCTTAAAACATATGCATTAACACGCATACTTAATACCAAATCAACTTTTTCGAATTCCATAAATTGATGCATCCTGACTAAAGTTTCTTTTTTTCTTGAGTCTTTTGCAGAATAAACTATAGCTCCAATTCTATTTTTTTTATTGTCTATCCAACCCTCCACTAATTCTAATGAGACCAAAAAATCACCTTCAATAATCAATTTTTGAGACTCTAAATCAACATTTACCCAACCTTTTGTCGTGTTTGATTTTAAATATATTTCATTATTGTTAATAAGGTCGAGCTTTTCACTTCTATACTCGTAAAAATGTATTCTATATATTAGGCTATCGAAGTCACTTGATCTTATATGAAAACTCAAATCTACTAATTCAATCTTCTTTGAATTAGAAAACATTCTTCCAACTTCATTCCCTTTAGCAAGTCCTGAAAAAGACCATCCCGATAAATTATAAGCTCTTAATCTTCCTAAAGAAATTTTTTCTTCTTTCATGGCTGTCACTGATATTTCTTGGAGAGCACTAACTTTCTTATCTAATAAAATATTCAATTCACCTTTTCCTCTAATCTCCTCATAACTAATTTTTACTGTAGAATATCCTACCGATGAGACATATAAAGTATCTTGAATGTCCATTTTCGATATTTTAAGCTTAAATCTGCCGCTTTCATCTGCAACAGTTCCAATTTTTAAGTTAGGAACCCCTATATGTGCATACGCAATTGGATTACTTGACTTATTTTCAATCACAACTCCTATTAAAAAATCATTTTTGCTTTGATCTAAGCCAAAGAGCATAACATATGTAGCCAAAAAAAATGGCTTAAACTTAATAGATAAATTCATAGTTAAAATGCTTAATACCTTTACAAGGTAAATTAATATGTAAACTTCAAAAGAATTTAAATTTAAAATTATATTAATTAGTTACTTGACTTTTAAAAATTTTAAATACTTATTCCTAATAACCTTTATTTAATTAAGGTATAAATAATTTAAATTGGGAGTAATATGAAAAAAATAAAATACACTGTAATTGGACTTTTGACATTTGCCATAATGTCATTCAATGTGACCAAAAATGATGATTCTGGGGAGCTTGATGTTTATGTAATAGAAGCTTCTGCTCAAAGTCCCGGAGCTTGTGCGGCAAATGGATATAAAACTTGGGCTGGTGGTTTATTTGGAACCAAAGCAAAAAACTGTTGGTGTGAAACTGTTAGAAAACCAAGACTTGTATGTGAAACTGCAACTCCTGGTAATACATAAAACTAATCAAGCCTATGGGGTGAGTTTTTTCATTCCATGGGTTTATATAATTTATGAAACGGACTATAATTATCATTTCACTAGCCTTTTCTTTTTTATTTATGTGTATTTATATATACAATCATAATAAAAAAGATCTATTGATTGATTTTACGAGTGAATACTCTTTTGTAACAAATAAAGAGGTATCAGAGTTTTTTAATCAGGAATACTTAGTGCTTGCATTTGTTGAAGGGGCTTGTAATTCTAATGCTTTAGAAATTGATAAAATCCAGGACTATTTTATAAATAATTTTGAGAACCAAGAACTTGTTTTTGTTTTTGCTGGTGAGCTCTGTGATTATATCAAAGCTATTTCGGAAGATAATAGAATCATTCTTTTTCCTGCTATTTATGATCCTGATTATAAATTTTATATAGATAATCCATTCCTAAAAAACGAAGATCAAATACTTATCCTTAAAAAGGATAAAAGCATCATATATAAAGGCAATCCTTTTTACAAAAAAAAGGATCTGCTATTGTTAACTAATTTCCTCAAACAAATACGATGAATTGCTACTTAAGATGTGTTCCACTTATAACTATAGCGTTAATTCTCCTTTCAGCTTGTGGAAGTGAAAATAAAAAATCCTCTATTAATATTGGTCATGAACCATTTGGTAAGGGAATTTTACTAGATAAGACAATCCATAATAGCATAGGTGACTTAGTAATAGCCCCTTCGGGTTTATATGTAACGGATTCTATGACAATAATTATTGATGAATATGCTAACAATAATATAGTTTCTTTTTTTGATTCTAAAACTCTTGAGCTAATAACTTCTTTTGGATCTAGAGGGGAAGGCCCCAAAGAATTTTCGGACTCTCCATTGATCTTGCAACCGGATTTAGCGAATAAAGACATTTTGGAATTATATGATTGGGGAAAAAAAAGGTTAGTTAGAATCTCATTAAGTGCGCTACTAAAAAAAGACGAGATCGAGATATTATATGAAACTCGAATTCCTCCAAAAGTATTAGATGCACAGCAAGTTGGGAAAATAAATAATAATCTTGTCGCATCGGGAACTCTTAGCGAAGGACTGGTAGCGTTTATAGACGACTCTTCTTTTAATATTTCTTACCTAGATTTTGAACCTTTTTCTATAAGTAAGGACTTGAATATCTCTGACAGAAAATGGTTTTTGAATATGTGGATGGCTATTAACTCCGATCATGAGAAAATTGTACTTGTTGCTGAAAGGTTTAATCACTTACTCATTTATGACTTCAATGGAGAATTGCTCGAAAGTATTAAATTGGATAATTATGAGCCCAACTATATCCAGAACAAAATTGACACTCCTTATTTTTACACAAAGGTAGTAACAACAAATGAGTACATTTATGCTTTGTGGCTAGGAAAAAGTATTAGCCAAATTGAGGAAATAGTAGGGAAAAATGAGAGTATTAATCCAGAGATACATGTTTTTGATTGGTCAGGAAATCCCATTAGAAAATTTTTATTTAACACAAGTTTTATATCGACATTTACCGTTGATAAAAATTACAAAAGATTTATTATTGTAAATGAGTTTTCAAGTGATTCAATACTTACTTTCTCTTATTCTGATTTGATTAGATAAAATTAGTCGCACTAACGAATCGTTTTAATGAAATCTAGAATTTTTCAACTTCTTTCTTGCGCATATAGTAAAATGCTTGAATTAATTTATGACTTAACCCATTCTACATAGTCTAAGCAATGATATCAGCTCCTTGTTCATTTGCATGAGAGTCTCCTGAGATTTTTAAGGAGTCATAACACGAGTTTATTATAGAGCTAACATGTTCAGAAATGTTAATAAATTTAATCTGATCTAAAAGCGCTTTTTTAACAATAAAAGGAACTATCTGCATTTTGAAGTAATTAGAATAATGTAGAACTTTACAGTCCTTTGCAAAAACAGCTAAAACCGCCGTTAAGGCATCAAATTAAAAGATTTTTATGGCTAAGGTAGAAGTAGTAATGCCCCAGATGGGCGAATCGGTAATGGAAGGAACAGTAATTGAGTGGGGCAAGTCTGTAGGTGATACTGTAGAAGTTGACGAAACACTGCTCGAAATTGCTACTGATAAGGTAGATAGTGAAGTTCCGTCACCCGAAGCCGGAACACTTGTTGAGATCTTAGTTGAAGAAGGCGATACCATCGAAGTTGGGAAACCTATTGCTATTATCGAGACCGATGCAGATGCTGTTGGAGACACAAATTCATCTCCGGAACCAGAGGCAAAGGAAGAAACTAAAGAAGAAGAGTCTGAGCCTGAAGCGGAAGAAAAAGAAAGTGCCTCTGCTGCCGAAGAATCAAATTCCGGTGGTGGAGAGGATGACGGAGAGCGTATTGAAGTTGTAATGCCACAAATGGGTGAGTCTGTTGTTGAAGCAACTGTAATTGGCTGGAATAAATCAGTTGGCGATGAAGTTGAGGAAGATGAAACGCTCTTAGAAATTTCTACTGATAAAGTGGACAGTGAAGTACCTTCTCCTGCTGCGGGAATACTTATAGAAATTTTAGCCGAAGAAAATGACACTATTGAAGTAGGTCAACCGATTGCAATCATTTCAACTGGAAAAGGAGCAAGTGCAGGTTCTTCTGCTCCAAAATCAGATTCCGTTTCTTCATCAGCTAAAAAAGAAGAAAAGAAATTATCTAAAGAAGAAATTGCTGCTACCACTCCGGATCAATTGATGCAGAATAATGGATCAAGTGATTCTTCCGGAGGATCAGAGCCACAAAGAATGGGAAGCGACGGAAGATTTTTCTCACCGCTTGTTCGATCTATCGCAAAAGAAGAAGGAATCAGTCAGGAAGAACTTGAAAGTATTGAAGGCTCAGGCCAAGGCGGTAGAGTTTCCAAAAAGGACATTCTTGGATATGTAGAAGATAAGAAGAACGGAAAAGTATCAGCTCCGAAATCTTCTCAAAGCTCTGCTGGATTAAGTAAGCCAAGTAGCTCTTCTAAATCCAGCGATGGTTCAATTTCTGCCGGACAACTGGATATCAAATCTCCTTCCGGTGATGTTGAAATTATCAAGATGGACCGTATGCGCAAAATGATCGCAGAGCATATGGTGAAATCAGTTCAAACTTCAGCGCATGTAACTACTTTCGCTGAAGTAGATGTAACCAACATGGTAAAATGGAGAAATGCTAATAAGAATGCATTCCAACAGAAAACAGGCCATAAGCTAACGTTCACTCCTCTGTTCGTAGAAGCCATCATCAAAGCGATGTTGGAATTCCCATTAATTAATAGTTCTGTTAATGGTGATGAGATCCATGTTAAAAAGGATATCAACTTTGGTTTGGCTGTTGCTCTTGGAGAAGGCGGCGAAGGCGGATTGATCGTTCCTGTTATGAAAAAAGCTCAACAAAAGAATTTGGTTGGACTTGCTGAATCAGTGAATGAAGTAGCTACAAAAGCCAGAAGTAAGAAATTAAGTCCTGACGATCTTGTAGGAGGAACCATCACTTTAACTAACTACGGAAGTGTGGGTAACATTATGGGAACTCCGATCATCAATCAACCTCAAGTTGCCATTATTGGTACAGGAGCTATTGAGAAAAAGCCGGTTGTTCTTGAAACAGAAAATGGTGATGTAATTGCGATCCGACAAATGATGTATTTATCAATGAGTTATGATCACAGAATTATTGATGGTGCTCATGGTGGTGCATTCCTGAATAGAATTAAACAAATTCTTCAGGGTTTTGATATGGATCGTGCGGTTTAGCACCCGTCAGCCTGAGGATATTTATGAAGGATCTTCACCGCTTATTAGTTGTGCAGATTCTTCGCTATCGCTCTGAATGACCTTTAATTAAACGAGACGCTTATTTGCGTCTCTTTTTATGTTCAAATGATAACAGCAAAATCCATACAAGAAATACGAGAGCAGGTAAATCACCTGAAATCGCAAGGGAAAAAAGTTGCCTTTGTTCCTACTATGGGTGCTTTGCATGACGGCCATCTTTCGCTTATAAAGATGGCTCATGAACACGCTGATGCCATCGTAGTTTCTATTTATGTAAATCCTGAACAATTCGCTCCTCATGAGGATTTTGGAACCTATCCCAGAACTTTAGAAGCCGATCTTGAGCTCTGCAAACAGGAAAATGTTGACGTAGTTTTTATGCCGGATACCGAAACCATGTATGGATCCGGAAAAAAGTATTTCAGCATCCATATCGAAGAGCTGAATGTGCATTTGGATGGAGGAAGTCGCCCAGGCTATTTCCAAGGAATTGCTTTGGTAGTAAATAAACTCTTCAATATAGTGAGACCCGATATTGCAGTATTTGGCCAAAAAGATTACCAACAATTCCGGATTATCGAACAAATGGTCAAAGAGTTTAATCAGGATATAAAGCTCTTGATGGCTCCAATTGGTAGGGCTGAAGATGGCTTGGCTTTAAGTAGCAGAAATGCTTATTTATCTCAAGAAGAAAGAACGCTTGCTCCTAGTTTATATAGAGCAATGACCTATGTTGAACAACAAATTAAAAATGGTGTTTTTGATCCCGCACTTTTGATAAAACATCAACAGGATGAACTGGAAGCAAAAGGCTTTAAAAATGATTATCTTTCCGTTTATTCATTGGACACTTTACAACCTGTGAGTCAGTTGAAACCCGGTAACAAATATGTGCTTGCAATCGCAGCTTATTTGGGGAAAACACGATTGATTGACAACTTAATTTTTGAAATTTGAGGTTATAGCAATGCAAATAACCATGTTTAAGTCGAAATTACACCAACTTGCTGTTACAGAAGCCAACCTTATGTATGAAGGTAGCATCACTATCGATCAGGATCTTTTAGATGCCGCTAATCTGTTACCTTACGAAAAAGTTCAAGTTGTTAATATCACGAATGGTTCTCGCTTAGAAACATATACCATTCCGGGAGAAAGAGGCAGCCGTATTTGCTGTATGAATGGAGCTGCAGCACGACTTACTCAAATTGGTGACAGAATTATTGTTATCAGCTATGCTGAAATGACTCCCGAAGAAGCAAAGGCACATAAACCTACTGTTGTTATTGTTGACGAAAATAATGACCCAAAGGAAATTATTGATGAGACCAAGTACGCTTCCAGGTATGATTTGGAATCAGGCATGTTGGACAACTCGCTACAATAAAAAGTGATCCTTTCTTCTCCAATCAATAATTGCATGCTCTTCATATTTGATAAATGAAAATTCCGTTTATCAATAGTGCACCTAAAGCTGAAAAAGTAATAGAAAGCTCTAAGGACGGCCTTGGAACATTTGGCGGGGTTTTTACTCCATCAATTCTTACTATTCTCGGTGTTATCATGTATCTGCGTTTTGGATGGGTAGTTGGTAATGTTGGGCTGATCGGCACTCTCATTATTGTTACTCTCTCAACAGCAATTACATTTTTAACAGCGCTATCTATTGCTTCCATAGCAACCGATCAAAGGGTAAGAGGAGGCGGTGCATATTATATGATTAGTCGCTCTCTTGGGATAGAGTCGGGTGGTGCCATAGGCATTCCTCTTTATATAGCACAAGCTCTTTCCGTTGCGTTATATACTGTTGGTTTTGCAGAAAGTGTAGTACAAGTTTTCCCAATTCTGAATTTCAAACTGGTTGGTATCATTACTACCATTCTTGTAACAGTTTTGGCCTTGGTATCAGCAAAAACCGCTATCCGAGCACAATATTTTATAATGTTCGGGATAGCTATTTCTTTACTCTCTTTAATTTTTGGAAAGCCAATAGAGCCCACTGAAATTGAACTTTGGGGTGCTTCAGACAGAAACTCAGAGCCATTTTGGGTAGTTTTTGCAGTGTTTTTCCCGGCTGTTACAGGCATAATGGCGGGAGTTAACATGAGTGGTGACCTAAAAGACCCCGGCAAATCCATTCCTTTTGGGACATTTGCTGCCGTTGGAGTCGGTTATCTGATTTATATGGGGCTTCCCATAATCTTAGCCAACAGAGCAGACGCAATCACTTTAATAGAAAACCCATTGATAATGCGCCAAATCTCTTATTGGGGTGATGCTATTCTGATCGGGGTTTGGGGGGCAACGCTATCTAGTGCACTTGGAAGTATTCTGGGTGCTCCTCGCGTTTTACAAGCTTTAGCTCGTGACCGTGTTTTGCCAAAATGGATGAATTTTCTTGGTCAAGGTTCTGGTGACGATGACGCTCCAAGAATGGGAACGATAGTAACTTTAGTTTTCGCTTTGGCTGCTGTTTATTTTGGCGATTTAGATCTAATTGCCCCCGTTCTTACTATGTTCTTTCTTACCACTTACGGAGTGCTTAACATCACAGCTGGCATAGAGCGCATTTTGGGAAGCCCTTCTTTTCGTCCGAAATTTAAAGTTCACTGGATCTTTTCAATAGCTGGTGCAATTGGGTGTATTGCTGTAATGTTTTTGATTAACGCTACGGCTACCATAATTGCTTTCATTTTTGTGTTAGTTATTTACTTTTGGCTAGAACGCAGAGAATTAGAATCGACATGGGGAGATGTTCGCCGTGGTATTTGGATGGCAATTACACGCGCCGGTCTACTAAGAATTAGAACTGAAGAAGACCCTAAAACATGGAGACCAAATCCATTAGTTCTTTCAGGAGCACCTACAAAAAGATGGCACTTGATTGATCTGGCTTCGTCCTTCACGCACAATAGAGGTTTATTAACTGTTTCTACAGTAATTACGAACAATCAATTTTCCGTAGATCATCAGAATAAAATAGAAGACAATATTCGTGAGTTTCTTTCGAAAAGAGGAATTCAGGGTTTGGTTAAAGTTATAACTGCAGAAGATCCTTTTGGCGGAGGAGAGCGTTTAGTTGAAGCGTATGGGCTGGGCGCTTTGGTTCCAAACACCATTATTCTTGGAGATAGTGAAAATGAAGAAATCCGAAAAGATTACTGCCGGATGATTACAACTTTTCATAGGCTTCAAAGAAATGTCCTTATCGTTCATGATGACAAACAAAGAGGATTTGGCAAAAAAAAGCGCATTGATATTTGGTGGGGTGGTTTAAAAGGAAATGGAGGCTTAATGATGATCTTGGGTTATTTATTGCAAAGCAGCCGAAGTTGGTATGATGCTGAAGTTTATCTTAAAATGGTTGTAAGTTCCGAGAAAGGGGCTGAAGACGCTCAAAAAAACTTAACTGAAATTAGTCAAAAACTACGTACCGGTGCCAAAGCTCAGGTAATTGTATCGAATGGAAGAACGTTTGATGAAATACTTCACGAATCATCAAAAGAAACAGATCTTATTTTTATGGGAATGGCTAAACCCGATAAAAACTTCCTCACTTATTATGGAAACATTCAGGAAAGACTAAAAGGATTGCCAACTACAATTCTTGTGCTCGCAGGAGAAGAGATATCATATGGGGAAGTCCTTTATCAACAGGATGAGTTTCAAGAAGACTAATTGATAATTCCTGTAAAACTTACAGACTTTGTAAAACTATTCTACTAGTAGGTTCGTCTAACTCTAAATTCGTATTATTAGGGAAATTCTAACCTACACAATTATGCAAAAAAAATTAATCCTGCCGATTGCTCTGGTATTATCCGTTATTATTTTATGGGTGGTTTTTGGAGGAAATAAGGACGAGACCGCTGAACTCTATACTTCTCCCAGACAAGGTGAATTTGTAGTTGAAGTCATCAGCACCGGAGAATTAAGAGCTAAAAATTCAACTGAAATAAAAGGACCTCAAGGAGTTAGGGATTTTCGAATTAACAATATGAAAATCCAACGATTAATCCCGGAAGGATCTATTGTAAAAGAAGGAGATTTTGTAGCAGAATTAGATCGCTCGCCAATTCTTGCAAAAATGCAGGATGCACAACTTGAAGTTCAACAAGCCCAATCACAAGTAACTCAGGCTCAATTAGATAGCACACTTACACTATCTCAAGCACGAGACAATCTTATAAATCTTGAATACGCTCTTGAAGAAAGAGAAATAGCTGTGGAACAATCAAAATACGAATCTCCGGCTGTTCAAAGACAAGCAGAGATCGAACTTGATAAAGCAAAAAGAACTCTAGCTCAGGAAAAGAAAAACTACCAAACTAAAGTAAAACAAGCAGTAGCTAAAATAAGTGAAATTGAAGCTGAACTATCAAAAAAGCAAAATGAACTAAACAAAATTCGAGCTTTGATGAGTGAGTTCACAGTATACGCACCTGATAAAGGTATGTTGATCTATAAGAGAAACTGGAATGGCAGTAAGATCACAGTTGGTGAAGAAGTGAGTGCCTGGAATCCTATAGTTGCTGAACTTCCTGATTTTACCGTAATGGAATCTCTTACCTACGTAAACGAAATTGATATCCAGAAAGTAAAAGAAGGACAAAAGGTAATTGTTGGCCTGGATGCAGTACAAGGAAAAATTTTGGATGGTACAGTAACGAGTGTTGCAAATATCGGGGAACAACGCCCAAATTCTGACTCAAAAGTGTATGAGGTAATCATAGAAATAGCTGGAACAGACAGCTTATTACGACCTGCAATGACTACAAGTAATGAAATCCAGATTAACCGTCTTGAAGATGCTATTTCAATTCCCTTAGAAACCATTCATGCTCAGGATTCATTAAGCTTTGTGTTTCTGAAAGATGGACTTGGTGCAAAGATGCAGCAAGTGGAACTTGGTTTGATTAATGAAAACGAGGCTGTTATTCATCGTGGAATATCGATGGATGATCGTCTTTTTCTTTCTATGCCTGAAGATACTTCCGGTATAAGTAAGTCTTACCTGCAAGATGATATCACCTCAAACAACTAATCTGCCATCGTGCTTCAAAAACTACTTTATAATTTTGATATAGCTATTGAAGCTATCCGCAGAAATAAACTGCGTGCACTTTTAACTTCTTTGGGAATTATCTTTGGTGTAGGATCTGTAATTGCAATGCTTGCTATAGGAACAGGAGCCCAACAAGAAGTTCTTTCTCAAATGCAGTTATTGGGAACTAATAACGTGATTATTCAACCTGTAATTGAACAAGAAGAAGGTCAAGTTGATGAAAATGCTGCTCAGGAAGAAGCTAAGAGATTTTCTCCGGGGCTCACACTAGAAGATCTTAAAAGTATTCAATCCGTACTACCGGAAATCGAGTTTGTAAGCCCTGAAATAGTTTATGAAACTAATTTTATCAGAAATGCCCGAATGAGGACCGGCAAACTTGTAGGTGTGAATGATGATTATTTCAATATCAATAACTTTGAAATAATCGACGGTTCGAATTTTACTGATGCTCAAATTGAAAATTCTTCACCTGTATGTATTATTGGGTACGATGTAAGATCCAAGTTCTTTGCGGGACAAGACCCAATCGGAAAAAAGATCAAAGTTGGCCATCTTTGGCTTACTGTTGTTGGCGTACTTAAAAAAAGAGAACTAAGTACCGAGAACATTGAAAGCCTGGGAATTAGAAATTACAATCTTGATATTTTTGCCCCTGCTACCACTGTTCTTCTTCGCTTCAAAAACAGAGCGCTTCTTACTAAAAAGGACTTAAGTGGAAATCGGAATACTGTTTTCTTTGGCGGAGGAATGATGGTAAGCTCAAGCAGCTCAAATAACAGTGGTGACAGCAATTACAATCAACTGGATAAACTAATAGTTCGTGTAAGTGATACCAAATACAGTGTTCCAATTGCAGAAGTATTATCCAGAATGTTAAAACGCCGCCATAATGATGTTGTTGATTTTGAGATCATAGTACCGGAACAACTGTTGCAGCAAGAGCAAAGAACTAAACGCATTTTTAATATCGTATTGTCATCCATTGCTTCAATTTCTTTAATAGTTGGCGGTATAGGAATAATGAATATTATGCTCGCCTCAGTGGTTGAAAGATATCGTGAAATTGGAGTAAGAATGGCTGTAGGTGCTCAAAAGAAAGATATCGAATTACAGTTTTTGACAGAGGCTTTAACAATTAGTATTTCAGGAGGAATTATGGGGATCATTCTTGGAATGATCTTTAGTTTTGCAATTGAAGCTACCGCTGATATTGCGACGATAGTTACTCCGAGTTCAATTTTTATCTCATTCGGCGTTGCACTTTTAATTGGAGTTGTCTTTGGATTTTTTCCTGCAAAACGTGCCGCTCAACAAGATCCTGTACACGCATTAAGACATGAATAAAAGACTTTTTTTGCCGATTCTGGCACTACTCTTATTTTTCACTCCTCAATTATTTGGGCAAACTGCTCGCACTCTTACTCTTGAAGAGAGTATTGAGATAGCAAAAGATAACAGTCCGCTTTCCCGGGCTGCTACATTTAGCTTAATTGCTTCAAAGTGGCGGTATAAATCTTTCAGAGCCGATCTACTTCCAAGCTTAGATCTGAACGGAAATATTCCAAACTACAGACTAGGAACTCAAACTGTAAACACAGCAGACGGGATTCAGAATGTTAGTTTTAATAATTCGAACGCAAATTTAGGACTTTCCATAAATCAGGCTATTCTACCAACAGGCGGTTCCGTTTCAGTTACTTCAAGCTTAAACAGGCTGGGAATTTTTAAAGGAGAAAACAGATACGAGTGGTCAAGTACTCCCTTTAGTATCGTATATAACCAACCTCTTTTCCAGTATAATAATCTGAAATGGAGGAATA
Organism: Balneolaceae bacterium UBA3186; assembly: GCA_002364085.1. Lineage (GTDB taxonomy): Bacteria > Bacteroidota > Rhodothermia > Balneolales > Balneolaceae > Balneola. The sequence continues at coordinate 154,352 of DEXK01000012.1, forward strand.
GAATAGAGCCTTTACGATTTAAAATTGCAGAAAAACAATTTGTAGAAGATCTTGAAGACCTCTCCTTTACAGTTACTCAAAGTTTCTTTGATGTATTGATATCAAAGATCAATGTTGAAATTGCTGATTTCAATGTTACGGTTAATGATTCTATATATAATATTTCAAAAGGACGTTTTGAAGTCGGCAGTTTAGCGGAAAATGATCTGCTTCAAACGGAGTTAGCTTACAGAAATGCCGAAGCATCACTTACCAATGCTAAACTAACTTATCAAAGAGCCGAAGAAAATTTTAAAGCACTTTTAGGCCTTGATGATACTATCGAGATCGAGATCGAAGCTCCGGAAACAGCTCCAGATGTTGATCTGAACTTTGACAAAGCTCTTGCTCTGGCTTTAGAGAATAACAGTCAATCTTTACAATTCAGGTTGGATGAGATACAGGCAAATCAAGCCTATGATCAAGCTAAAAGAAATGGAAGTTTTACCGCCAATTTACGAGCTGAGTATGGACTTAATGATACAGCTATTGAGTTTGCTGAAGTATATGACAACCCTGGTGATTTGAAATCATTTAATATTGGTTTTCAAATACCCATTTTTAACTGGGGTAAAAATATGGCTCAAGTAAAAGCTGCACGAAATCAACAGCTAGCAACTGCAAACAGCATTGAATATCAAAAATTACAATTTGAGCTTAATGTTAGAAGTACCGTTAGGGAATTTGAGCTTCTTAAAGGACAAGTAGAATTAGCTGAAATTTCAGATAATATTGCTGAGCGAAGATATGATGTATCAAAGAATCGTTATTTGATTGGAAAGATCGATATTACCAACCTATTTATTGCTCAAAATGAAAAAGACAGTGCGCGTCGGAATTATATTCAAGCCTTAAGAAATTACTGGTCTGGTTACTATAATCTGCGCCGACTTACTTTATTCGACTTTGCAAAGGATCAACCTATTTATCATGAAATAGATCTTTAGATATAAATTATTTTCTGATTTCAGTACTTCTTAAGTATTTGCTACATTTGGTGATTAACTAACTACCAAATCTGATTTATGAAGAACTTATTAGCAGTAATTTATATTGGACTCTTTTTGGGCTGTTCCTCTCCGGCTCCAAAATATGCTTCACTTCCTGAAGACGTTCAAGCCGTTTCACTTTTAGGCGATACTTTATTTACCAGTTCAAGTTCTCTTCCTGATGCTTTAACCATTCGAATTGACTCCCTTATTGACGCAGCGGAGCAAGAAAGCAGAGAGTCTGACGTATTAATTTGGAAGGCACGCCTTTCAGGGTATAACGGGGAATACAGAGAAGCCATCGATCTGCTATCAGAAAGAATTGAAAAAGACTCTGATAATCCTGCTTTATATCGCCATCGCGGGCACCGCTACATCTCACTTCGCGCTTTTGATTTGGCTATTAAAGATCTCGAAAAAGCTGCTGAACTTATAAGAAACACTGAAGACATTATCGAACAGGATGGCCTACCCAATGAAATGAATACACCCAAAAGTAGTTTGCATACTAATATTTGGTACCACCTTGGGCTGGCTTATTATTTAAACAAAGATTTCGAAAATGCGCAGAAAGCCTATGTAGAATGTATTAACGCAAGCACAAATGATGACATGATGATAGCTGCACTATACTGGTATTACATGAGCCTGAGAAGAAATGGGCAAGATGAGTTTGCAGGAAAAGTTATTGATCCTGTTCGCGCAGAAATGAATATTGTTGAAAATGACAGTTACCATAAACTACTTTTGGTTTTTAAAGGAGAATTTGATCCAAACGCACTATTAGGTACAGATACGGACGCCCTAAGTAACGCAACTGTTGGATATGGAGTAGGAAATTGGCACTACATCAATGGCAGAAAAGACAGAGCAATAGAGATCTGGCAAAATGTTTATGATGCCGGAAACTGGTCAGCATTCGGATTTATAGCAAGTGAAGCGGAATTGGGCTCAAAAAACTAGGATGAAATCACTAATGCTTCTATACCGAAAATGAAAATAAATTATCCTGAACTTGCTAGAAATAGTGTCGTTCAGGATAATATTATATTAAAAGTTCAGGTATCAAGAAAAGGTGATTCAGTAGTCGCAATTTTTGAGGCACCCTATGAATTTAAAGTTTTCGATAACTAGCACGGCTTTTCTAGTTTCCAACAAAAAACACAGCATTACCAAATAACAACTTCCCATTGTGCCAAAAACCTCGGTAAAGTGGATTATCTATCATATATACTACTCTACCAGAACCCATATTCTGAACCCCAAAGGAAAGTGTGTTTTCTAAGATCTTTTTAGCATCTGTTCCAACAAAACCACTTCTGTGAGCGCCGGATTTTGCGGCACCAACATTCCATCCGTTATCAAGATATTCATATCCTGTAGAGCCTAATTTTAAAGTCATATAGGTATCATCATATCCAAAAGCCAATGGATGCGTATTATCCATTGATAACTCAAAAATTGAGCCTGCATTTAATCTGGATGCAAACGCACGGTTTGAGTCTCCATATTTTTTCAACTTCTCGTTCGGATCTTCATCTTTCTTATCCTCATCACTGTCTGAAGATCTTCTCTTAAGATTGAAACCATCTTTACCCGCTAAAAATCCATTTGCTCCTTCAATGGCAATTAACGTCCCTCCACTTCGGATCCAATCTTTAAGATCATTAAGACCGGATTCAGAAAACGTACTTCCATAAGACCCTGAAGGCATGATCATTACATCGTATTCATGCCAGTCTATATATCCAATATCATCTCTGTTAATCAGATTAACCGGATACTCGATCTGTTGATCAAAATAATGCCAAATATGACCTACCATATTAGAACTTGTTCCATCACCGGCTATTAAACCAACTTTAGGAGCGGTTAAAAATCTCACCGAAGATGAACCAAAATCTTTACCTGAACTTACAAACCCGGTAGCAACAGGTGTTAAAAAACGCCCTAGTTCATCAGCTGTTTGCTTTACGATTTTATCAAAATCATCACCCAGTTTTTCGTTACCGTTTCTTGTGATCACAAGCGTGCCGGCTTCATATTTATTTCCGTTTAATGTAAATCCTTCTTCTGCATAACGGGCATTTACTCCTTTTTTAAGAAGTGCTGCCAAATACTTTAAATCATCCAAAGAATTCCACTTTGCAAGATACGCGTATGGTTTATTTACATTTGCAGTTACAGAAGAAGTAGTAGTACTGGAAACCGGCTGTTGGCTAATATTTCCTTTTACTGCAAAACCTTCTAACCCATACGCGTAATGAGTTTCCCAAGCGGTAATGTCATAAGTGAGGGAATCTTCCAATTCAGGTTTTGGCTCAAAAAGCACCCGAACCAAAGTTCCTTGAGGTTGAAAAGTACTAATCACATAATCACCTTCTTCTATATTCACTCTTCCTGTTTCACCCGTTGAATAATCATAGCCCTCCATTCGCGAACTGCTTGTCGCTTCACCAAATTCAATATTTTGCTTGATCAAGTATTGAAGTAAGCTTGCTACTTTATCAGGGTTACTAGACTTCTTAATTACAAAAGTCTTGTACTCACCTGCTCCGTTTTCTCTTGTTTGCTTAAAATAATTTGCAAACTCGTCTACTACTCTTTCCTTGTTTTGAGCCGTAATTTCAACTGTTGAAAGTCCGGTAGTAGAATGGTGAGTTAACCTGTCCCAAAGTCTTAGTGTATCTCCTTCAGCAGTTCTAACCCCTAGTCCGCCTCGGCTGTGTCCGGCTTGTTCATAAGTCATTCCAATTGCGCCGTTAAATGTAGGCCAAGTGTCGCCATAGCTTGGATAAAACAGGTCGAAAAATTCTTTAGTGAAATACAGCCAGTTTTCCTGATCAAAATATTTAGCATGGTTCTTACCGATCATCGTTTGATATTCACTTTGCCAATCGGTAATAGCAGTATGATATGGTCTGGCAGCAGGAGCAAAATAATACGGACTGTTAAAACCCTGCTCATGAAAATCAACATGTACGTGTGGCATCCAAGTTAAGTAAGCCTGAATTCTATATTGAGTTTCAATTTGTGTTTGCCATGCCCAATCTCTGTTCAGATCAAAATAATAGTGATTGGTTCTTCCACCAGGCCACGGTTCGTTATGCTCTCTGGATTCCGGGTTTACATTTGGCTCTTTACCTGTTACAGATTTATTCCAGTATACATATCGGTCTCTTCCATCCGGATTGATCATGGGATCCATCACAACCATTACATCATTCAGCCATTCTCTCTTTTCCGTAATCAATGTATAGATCGTATTTAAAGCAGCCTCACTCGATGAAGTCTCATTTCCGTGGACATTATAACTCAACCATACAATTGGGGTTTTATCTGCTGTAGGCTCTCCATCCATAAAGCCAACCCTTTTCAAATTATTTGTACGTATTTCTTCTGATCGGTTTTGATTAGCAACTGAAGAAACTGTAGCTATCACTAACTCTCTGCCTTCATACGTTTCTCCGTACTTCTGAATAGTAACCATATCAGAATTATCAGCTACGTGCTGAAAATAAGCATGAACTTTATAATGTGGTGTCCATTGTTCTCCCAGTTCGTACCCTAAAAACTCAGCAGGTGACTGCAATTGAGCAAATGTGGCTGTCGATAAAGCAAGAAGCAGAATCAGAGTTTTAAAACTTCTATACATAGTGTGGTAGTTAGGAATTAAAATTGTTTGTTCTTCATGGATTTTACAGCTTACTTTTCCTTTGAACAACTCTTTTGAATAACTTTTACGGAATTATTAATCAAGTATGTGCCAATGCTTTCTAAAACCTTACTTTTTGCGATCATCATCTCCGGTTTTTCTACGGATATAGTAATGAGACACGATGTAGATGAATCCGAATACATCGCTTTAGCTGAAAAATATGCCGGTTCTGCAATCAGGCTTAATGTCGGATGCGGAACTTTTATACATCCTAACGTGATACTGACTGCTGCCCATGTTGCTTCCGTTCCTGAAATTGGTAATGATGTCACAATTAATGGAGTTAAATATGCTATCAAAAAGATGATCAATCATTCGGAATTTGATATAAGACGAAGTATAGCCAACGACATCGCCATAATAATTCTTGAAGAAGATGTCCCCAATGTTGAACTGGCAAAGCTCTATTACAATAATGACGAAGTCGGAAAAGAGGTCATTTTTGCAGGCACAGGCTGGGCGGGAACCGGTGACAAGGGAATGATTGAAGGATCGATCAATAAAGATCGAAAAATGCGTGCTGCTCAAAACAAAGTAGATGGAATTCGTGACGATGGTTTTATTAGATTTACTTTTGACACTCCTGATTCTGAAGATGCATTACCACTTGAAGGAATCAGCGGCCCGGGTGATAGCGGAGGACCCGCTCTATGGTTTGATGGCGACCAGGCATATATACTTGGTGTAAGTTCGCATCAAAATGGCAGGGGAATGGGAAAACCGGAAGGAGTGTATGATGTGTATGAATTCTATACCAGAGTTTCAGAATTTACAGATTGGATTGAGACCGAATTAAAAAACAACGATATTGATTTGAATTAATAGTCCGCCACTAAAACGCCATATCGCAAAAACAATAGAATAGATTTGTGGTTTTGTGCTTCCGTGGCAAAAGAAATCGAAAGACATGCCCAGCAATCAAGACATCGCATCCAAACTCCGTGAAGTATTCCAACTCATGCAATTGGCAGGAGAGAATCGCTTTAAGGCCATCGCCTTTGACAAAGCTGCTCTCACAATAGATGGAATGAGCGATGATATCAACGAGTACATCAATAACAAGAACCTGACTGATATAAAAGGGATCGGAAAATCCATTGCGGAAGATATTTATGCTTATGCTGAAACGGGGAAAATGCCCGTACTGGAAGCTTTTCGTGAGAAAATACCGCCGGGACTTTTGAAATGGACTGAAATTTCAGGACTGGGCCCGAAGAACATCCTCAAAATTCATGAGACCTTTGGTATTACTGAAATTGAAGAGTTGAAAGAGCTGATCAATAACGGTGATCTTGCAAAACTACCGGGATTAGGTGGGAAGTCTGCTGAGAAAATTCAGAAGTCCATCGAATGGATGGAAAAATATGATGAACGATGCAGACTGGATGAAGCTCAGAAAATTGCCGACGATATATATATCAGCTTAAAAGATCTGGAAGGTGTTCAGCAAATTGAACTCGCAGGATCATTACGCCGCTCAAAAGAAACCATTGGCGATATTGATATTTTGATTGCAGCTGATGAAAAATATATCCCAGGATTATTTGAAGTGTTTACCAATCACGGAAGAGTAACAGAAGTTCTTGGGAAAGGAGACACCAAAAGCTCTGTTCGAACAACAGACGGCCGACAGGTTGATCTCAGAATTGTGAAACCGGAAAACTTTGCCGCTGCTTTGATGTACTTCACCGGAAGTAAGGAACACAATGTAGAACTGCGGTCCCGTGCCAGAAATAAAGGAATGAGTTTGAATGAATACGGTTTGTATAAACTCAAAGAAGACGGCGATACCGATTGGGATGCTCCTCAGAATTTCAAAACCGAATCGGATATATACAAATTATTAGACCTGAATTTTGTACCACCTGAATTGCGTGAAGATCGCGGTGAATTTGAGATCTTTGAAACTCATAAAGGAATCGACCTAGTAACGGACGATGATATTCGTGGAGTGATTCATGCTCACAGTACCTGGAGTGATGGCAAGTTTTCCATCAAAGAAATGGCTGAAGCTTGTATCGAAAGAGGATATGAATATTTAGGAATTACTGATCACTCTCAAACGGCAGCTTACGCCGGAGGATTAAAGCCCGATGAAGTAAAGCAGCAGTGGGATGAAATTGATGCCTTGAACGAAGGGTTTAAATCGTCAGGGACAAACTTTGTGATCTTTAAAGGTATCGAATCAGATATTCTGGCTGACGGAAGTCTGGATTACGATGATGATATTCTGGAAGGTTTTGATTTTGTCATCGCTTCCGTCCATCAATCCTTAGAAATGCCGGAAAATAAGATGATGGAGCGGTTCCGGAATGCGATCAAAAATCCATATACAAGAATGATCGGACACCCAACCGGACGTTTACTCTTGAAAAGAGAAGAAAGTAAGATAGACCTTAATGAATTAGTTGCTTTAGCTGCAGAGCACAATACAGCTATAGAGATCAACGCCAACCCACGACGTTTAGATCTGGATTGGAAATTTGGTAACAAAGCTAAAGAAGTAGGCATGATGACTTCTATCAATCCTGATGCTCATAATATTGACGGTATTGATTTGATGAGTTATGGAGTTCGCATAGCTCGGAAAGGAAAATATGAAAAGGAAAGGGTGTTGAATACGAAGAGCGCAGAAGAGGTAATAAAATTTTTTAAGACTAGATAAAATTGAGAATTTTCAGTTTACCATTATTTTTAATCCTAGGTAATTTAAACCTTAGCGCTCAACCTTTTAGTTCAATTGAGATCGGGGGGGCTTTGAGCAGGCCTTCGATACAAGATGAATCATATTCATCACGCTGGGCACTAACTGACGCTTATTCTATCCAACTTCGAGTGCCATACTATAGAAAACTAACTATAGGCGCTGAATACACCTACTTCATTTACAAAGGAAAAGAAGAAGGCTATTCTGATATTTCAGCGACAAACTATTCTGCTTTAATTGGGTTTAACTCTTTTAGAAATAAAAGACTAAATATTTTTTTGGGAATAAATGTTGGCATTCAAAGAACATTGTTGCTTGATAAAAAATTCACTTCTAATCCGGATGAAAGTGAGCTACTTTACTCCTTAGTTTTTGAGCCTCAAATTTCATTTAAAAGAGTGGTTATTTTTGGAAGTGCTACTTACCAGAAAATTTATAATTATAGACGACAGCATATTTTTTATATAGGCTATGGAGTGCGATTAAGAATTGGACTACCCAACAAAATACAAGAGTTTATTGAGTAAGATCTTTGGTTTTTATGCATAGAATATTTCTTTATTTAGCTATTCTTTTGATTTCAAATAAAGTTAACGCTCAAAAGACCGTTATAAAGTCTTCGGATCATATAAATCCATGGATGAATTTAAGTGAGTGGATATTTAAAAATGCGAATTTGACCTATGATAGCTATGACTTAAACACGTTCGAGGTATTTTGGAATGGCTATTCAAGCAATATCTATACGGCTCCTCTAATTTTTATTGATGCTGTCAAATATAATGCTTTATCAATTGAATCAAATATTCTGGTCTTTCCCAACATCTCTCCGACTAATATAGATTCTGTAATCATTGATTCCGACTCAAAGATTATAAATGGGTACCTTGCAGAGAATGGAAGCATTCAGATTTTTTTAAAAAAAGATGATAACGCAATTTTCTTAGAAAAAGGCGTGGCTAACGAAATAAATGACCCCGGACCTCACATTAGTTCCGAATTAAGATCTCAAAATGTTGAAGTAATTGATAATGTAGAAAAGATGACTCTATGGTTTCCAAAAAAATGGAATACATCATTAATACTATCTCGAAACATATATTCTAGAACAAATTTTTTTGTCTATGACGACAAGGTCAATACACGGCTGTTTTCTAGAACTTTAGATAAAGATGAGCTTGGAGAACCGAGACTTCAGAGAAATATTATCCTAGATGCTGTGCTTACCAATAACTTTCGAACAGATGCATTAGAATTCCAATTCATCAATTCATTAACGAGAAAAGGAAACTATTACCAATGGAGTCCATTGGCAGGAATAGAGTTACCTTTTAGTATGAGTAGGTATCAATCAGGAATAAGTATTAAACCTAAGAGTACAGGGTTTTTTAAAGGATTTAATGCGCATATAAGCTACTCAAATTATGATAGTTTGTATGATGCTGGCCTTAAAGCTTTTGAAATGGAAGAATTTTCTTTTGATCAATCTGCTTCATTTCAGTTTTCTGAGAAAATTAGCTTCAATGCTGAGGCCAATATATACAACTGGAATGATCAGATTACTTCAAAAAGTAATAACACTACCAGTTGGAAAAGCTCAATAGTGATTAAAGATAACCTTGAATATCTATTCCTAGTAGGAAATTATGAACAAGGTATTAGTATTAATTCAACAAAAAATAAATCTCTAATTAGTTTTAATACATTTCGAACAGATCTAAAGAGAACTGGTTATAATTATCTATTTGCTAAAGAAGGAGTCGGATTTTCAATGTTAAATAATCTTGAAAATCGAATTCTAAGCAATTCAGACTTAGTCAATTTTTACTCTGGAATTAGTTATAGAAAAAAAATTCAAACCCAGACAATTACTTTTTCTGGAAAAATTGAATTAAAACATTATTGGAAATTATCCAATTATAAAACAGAGTATGAGTATATCCCAAGCAATCCAATCTTGAATACAAGTATAAACTACTATGAAACAAAGAATATTGGGATATTAAACTATAACATTACGGCAGACGCTTCCATTTCCCCTGATTTTTCAAGCAGAACAATGCTTACATCAAATATTAATACATATGGTTCATCAGCTTTTAATGAGGGTTACCAAAGAGTTACTGCTTGGAATTTCTCACAATCTATAAAATACAGTTTAGACAAAAATGCATTTCTTGAAATAGGCTTTAGTTACATTCCTGCTCGAAAAATCAATGAATTTAGCATGCTTGATGAAAACCTTGGTTGGCCTACTATTAGGGTTCGCCCTATTAAACTACTAAGCGGAACAGCAAAAGCTTGGTTCTTTAATAAGTCCCTATTAATGACCCTTGCTCTTAGAAATCTCTTGAACTCTACAGAAAGCTACAATACCAATGGCCAATATTATAATATGAGTATTAGTGTTAGTGCAAGCTTAGCTTTAGGTAACAAATAAATCTGGGTTTAGTACTCAATCTTATTCCCTAATAAATAACCATAAGGCTTAAGTTCTTCAATTTGCTCGAAGATCACACGAAGAATTCCGATCAAAGGTACAAATAGGATCATTCCGGAAATGCCCCAAAGTTCTCCCCCAATAATTAACGCCAACATCGCCATAAACGGGTTGATTGAAACTTTGGATCCCACAATTCTCGGGGTGATAAAATTTCCCTCCAAAAACTGAACCGTTCCAAAAACCGCAATCACCAACAATGGTGTCAGTAAAGAATCTCCCAACAAAAAAGCGAATAAAAGTGGTGGCAATGCACCTATAATAATTCCGATATAGGGAATCACGGCTAAAAGAGACGCAAACACTCCGAAGAAAATAGCGTGTTCTAATCCTATCAACAATAATCCCGTTGTATTTAAAACGGCTAAAATTCCAATTACTGTAAGCATGCCAACCAGATAGTTTTGGGTGACTTCCTGCACATTATCCAGCACATCGTCGATCATGGAATTGCCTTCTTTACGCTCAAACAACCTTCTAAAAAATGTCTGATACATATCTTTATAATACAGCATGAAAAAGATAAAAATTGGTAACAGCGACATCAGCGTAAAAGCACTGGTTGTTGCGCTTACAACTGAACCTATATATTGCCCGCTTTTGTCGATCAGGTTACTAAGGCCCTGCTCCAGATAATCAGTTCTTTCCTCTTCAGAAATTCCCACTGTTTCTTCCAGAAACTCTACTCCATCAGTTGTTACTGATTTAAGTCTTTCTGTTACTTCCGGGATACGTTCTGAAAACTGAACAAATTGCGCTGATATCAGCGTCACTATTCCGCTAAATACAATGAGTACTAGCAGTAATGTTAAGATGATGCTGAACGCCCTTCCTAACTTCCAGCTTTCGAGCTTGCTTACAACAGGATTTAACAACATCGACACAAAAGCTGCAAAGGCCAAAGGCATCAAAATAAATTTTCCGTAGCTCAGAATTACAAACAGAAGCGATAATCCTATTAAAGTAACCGAAGACTTCAGCCAAAAAGGATGTTTGTTTTTTGAAGAACTGGTGGAGTGATGTTTCATTATTTGAATGTTAAATATAAAGTGAATTGAATATTACTCAGGCTCGCATCATCCCCTGAATTGCTACCTACAGTATGAATCACCATCATTATCGAAAGATCTTCATTTTCCGCTGAAGCAATCATTACCTCTACCGGAACTCTGCTGTCAAAAGAACCAGACGGATAATTCCTCTGAAGATATTCGATTTTTTCTTTAAGGTATATTGTAATTAATTCTTGATCCTCTTTGTTTTTAATTACGAAAGTGAATTCGTCAAAGTTTGGCGACAGTTTTAGCTCTTGCTCTCCGGAAGTTATTGTTACCTCTGGTGTTCCAGTAAAAAATCTTAGCCAGTTAAACGAATAATCATAAGATGAAATATCAACAGCGATCTTAGATTCTGCATCAAATTCATAATATCTTTTTTGGTTCAAGGAATCTGTAATCACATTCTCCCATTCATTTACATATTCCATTCCCATTAGTAAAACAATTTTTTCCGCTTTCGTTCTGAATTCAAGGTCCTCGTTTTCAATTGCATCAATCTCAGACTTTAAATCATCATCAAACAAAGGCTGTAATGAATTTAGGTCATGATTGTCAATCATATAACGAACTATAGAAGAAATCTCTGATCGACTTTCAAATGGTATTTCACTATCCGTTTTTATAACTGTGCCTTCTTCATCAAGAATATTGTTTTTTTTCAAAGTCTCCGTAATTCTCCCTAACTGACTTCTTTCAGAAACTGAAAAAGTACTTAACGGCCCAAAGGTAATCCCTAAAGCAATTAAAGCCATAGAGATTGGAATTACTTTTATATTCTTTGATTTACTTAGAATGAAATACAAAACTACTCCCGCTAGCCAAACAGCAAGCGTTGCAACATAAAACCTATTGATTGTAACTCCATATTCAGAAATTCTTGTCCCAATTGATATAAAGAGTAAAACCACAAGTGGAACCAATCCTATATAGTAAAGTTTTGAATAAAGGCGGATCCAGTTATTTTTTGCTTCGTCTTTTATCGGGTGAAGCAATAACAATGAAAAAATACCCGCTATTGAAAAGCTAAGAACAAGGTTAGCAACCCAACCAGTTGGAAGCTCCCATTGCACCATGATCTTAATAAGATAGCTGTATAGAATAAGGATGTAGATCGTAACTATAGGAATCAGTACATACTGTACAAAAACCTTCAGAGCTTTTGGGTACTCGGTAACAGCTGGTTCGAATTCACCAATTTTTGGAACCCTTGCCAGAAAAAAGAAAGTGTTGAATATTCCAACTAAAATGAACCACAATTGTAGATACCGTACATCTTTAATATCAAATCCCAGAAGGTTATCAATAGATAATAGCGCAATACTTAACCCAAAAAACAACACTGCACTATAAAGAGCTGATATAAGAAAGTTCAAGAAAAGCGTTTTATTATATCCCCAAAACTCATTCACATTGGGGCTTTTTAAGAAGGGAGCAAAAGCTACAAAAAGATGGGAAATCAAAAACAGAACTGCGTATCTGTAAAACGTCTCGTTAGCACCTTCTGTAATATACCCTTCAGGACCAAAGTAATAAGTTGCTAATAAAATTAATCCAATGACTTTAGCGAAAAAATTAAGAGATTTTTGCCAGCGTAAAGATTCGGAAAGAGTCTGAATACCCGTGAATAATGAGATTCCCAATATTGTCACAAAAATAATATCACTAAGCCAGTAATACTCTTTCGTTTTTTCAAACTCAACTTCTGAAAACCACAATGCAGAGATAGTCGCAACTACGGCGCATACTAGTGCAAACGGAAACCTAGAGGCAGCACTAATGCTTCTTTTCACAATTTCGTCAACAGAAGGGATTGATAATTTCATAGCGAGCATTGTATTAAATGAATACTATGAAAATCAATATTTTGATTATGGTTTCCAAGGAGATTGTTTCCTTGAGAGAACTTCTTTTTTTAAGGCTTTTTATCTAAAGAAAATTGTAACCTAAAACTGGTATCTCCATATTTAGATTGTAAATCCAATGTCCCTTTTAACTGATTTGTAAGGGTTTTTATCAATTTCATTCCTAAGCTTTTAGAAGTTTTACTAGGCTTTTCAAGATTAGAGAACCCCACCCCGTTATCTTTAATAATCAGATAATAATCTTGCTCTGATTTTTTGAGACTTAAACTTACGATGCCTTTATTTAATTCTTTAAAAGCATGTTTGTACGAGTTTACAATTACCTCATTTATTAAAAGTCCTAGCGGAATGGCTTTTTCAATAGGAAGACTCATTTTTTCACATTCATATAAAATTGAAATGTCTTTATCTGGTGCTTTTAAGGTAGTTTCAAGTGACTTACAAAGCCTTTTCAAATACTCTGAAAACTCCACATTTGCGAAATCTTCTGTTTGGTAGAGAGTTTCATGTACAAAGCCCATTGACTTAATTCTGGATTTAGCATCATCAAGCACTCTTCGAATATTGGGATCGGCATTTCTCATTCGTTGCAGATCCAGCAACGCTATTACAACCGCTAGGTTATTTTTTACCCTATGATGTATCTCATTTAATAAAGTAATTTTTTCGTCGAGTGAAATTTTTAATTTTTTTTCAGCTTCATTTAAAGATCTTGTTCGTTCTACCACTTTTTCTTTCAATTCATTATTCCAGGAACTGATAAGAAAAATAGCCCCGAACCCAACACAAAAGACAATCCAGATAGAAACCCAGGTAATTATTTCGAATGACTCTAGTGCTGTAGTAACAGAATAAGAGGTCAAGTTTTCTAATTGTAATATCTCCTCAGACACTCTTTTCTTTCCCAAGTAATCACTTGAAAAAATAAATACTGAAATTACTATCGTTATTAGCACAACGGTGCTATATACCCATTTTGTAGAAACCTCTGATCTACTCGGAATTTCAAAAAACTTTGATTTCCACTTCTCTACAGTTGGTGAAAAAACGAATAAAATAGCTCCAGATAATAACACTGCTTGTAAAAAAGAGCCGGACCACCAGCTGTTCCAAATTGATGCCGTTTCAGCAGCAGTTATATTGTGCTCTAAACTCCAGATAAACGTACCTAACGAACTAGCTGTAGAAGCTATAAAAGAGGTCACAATATAGATAATTACACTTTTTACAGATCGGAGTGTGTAATCTGTTTTTATACAATGATACACGATTGCATATATAGATAGACCGAATGTAAATGACATTCCAAAAAGGATTGCCCATAATGGGTCCAGGTTACTGAAAACACCGATAATAAACATGCTTAGAAACACAGGAATAAAAGCCCATTCAAATCCGAACCAGAATAAAGTAATAACTGCAATTAACATTGCCGGGTTCAGTATAAAGAAATCCATTAACCGAACTTTTTGCCCCGAAGGATTGATCCAATCATCCGGTACAATTTGGATGGAAGCAGCTATAGAAGCACTAATTACGATAATCCATAGTAATAGGCTTAAAAGAACTCTTTTATCGAAAGGGTTATATGTGTCTAAAATATAATCTAAATGTACCGGCCTCCAGTTCATGGCTTCCTTTCTTTATTTTATTCACCAATTATCGAACAATCCTTCTTTATCTTAATTAATCTGATTACTTCCATTCGAATTTAAAATGCTGATTACCTACTTTCCATCAAAATAAAATTATACACATGCATATAGACCATATTGGTATCGCAGTTAAGGATTTAGAATCCGCTGTTAAGACCTACGAAAAAATCTTAAACCGATCTTGCGATAAGAGAGAGGTTGTGGAAAGCGAAAAGGTAGAAACTGCTTTTTTTAATACCGGACAATCGAAAGTTGAGCTATTGGGAGGAACAGCACCTGATTCTGTAATCAATAAGTACATAGAAAAAAAGGGAGAAGGGATTCATCATGTTGCCTTTGAAGTAGATGATATACACGCAGAACTTGACCGCCTTAGAAAAGAAGGGTTTACTGTTCTAAACGAACAACCAAAAGATGGCGCCGATAATAAATTAGTAGCTTTTGTTCACCCTAAAGATAATCACGGGGTGTTGGTCGAACTTTGTCAAACTAAGTAAAGATAAATAATTGAGTTTTGCATATTCTGATATGTATCTTTGCTATCGACGACTGATTCGGGGCGTGGCGTAGTCCGGTAGCGCACTCGGCTGGGGGCCGAGGGGTCGCAGGTTCAAATCCTGTCGCCCCGACAATAATTAAACTATTATCAAATTTCCCTGTTAATAAAGCAATTATAGGCGTATGTTTAACGCCGTAAATTTAACTACAAAAGAGAAGCTTCATCTAGGGTATTAATGTCAGAAATTATTTCATTTCTTCAAGAGCTTGTTAAAAATGAGATTGTTCAATATGTAATAATAGTACTATATACTATTGGGCCCGTTCTGATTACAATATATAGTATTGGGCAATTTCATCTCCTTTATATCTTTCTAAAAAATAGAAAAAGCTACTCAATCGAAGCTCCTTCATACAAAGATGGTGAATGGCCTTATGTTACTGTTCAGATTCCGATGTACAATGAAATGTATGTTGCAGAACATGTAATTGATGCCTGTGCTAAATTAGATTACCCCTCTGATAAATTAGAAATACAAGTTTTGGATGATTCTACTGATGAGACTTTAGAAATCGCAAAAAAGAGTGCTTCTTATTGGAAAGAGAAAGGAATAGATGTTGTCGTCATTCATCGGGAAAACAGACAGGGATTTAAGGCTGGGGCATTACATGAAGGCACTCAAATTGCAAAAGGTGAGTTTATTGCAATATTCGATGCCGATTTCAGACCAAATCCTGATTTCTTGTACAAAACGGTAGGCTATTTCCAGGATGAAAAAGTAGGTGTTGTACAAACCAGATGGGGTCATTTGAATAGAGATCATAATTTTTTAACACGTGTTCAATCTCTTCTTCACGATGCTTTTTTTATGGTTGAACAGCAAGCCCGATCCGTTGCAGGATATTTTCTAAGATTCAATGGAAGTGGGGGACTTTGGAGAAAAAAAACTATTGCAGATGCCGGCGACTGGTCCGGAGAAACCCTTTCCGAAGATTATGACCTCTGCTTAAGAGCCCAATTAAAAGGGTGGGAAATAAAGTATGATAACGAGATCGAGGCGCCCGCTGAACTCCCTGTTAATATGATTGATTTTAAGATTCAGCAGTACAGATGGACAAAAGGTCGTGGACAGGTAATAAAAAAGCATTTGGGGAATCTAGTAAAGGCAAAGCTTCCTTTATTAGTAAAAATACATGCTATTTTTGAACTGTTAAATGTTTTTATATATGTTGGAATCCTTTTAATCGCCCTTTTTAGCGTTCCATTAATCTTTTTGTTAAGGGTTAATCCTGATTTGGGTACTTTTTTCATGTATCAGTCCCTTGCCCTTATTAATATTGTAATCGCCCCATGGTTTGCCTGGATTGTTTTTGATAAGTATGCCAGTAATGCTAAAGAGAAGCTAATTGAGATGAGAAAGACCTTTCTTCCTTTCTTTGTAATTTTAGTAGCATTCCCCTTATTTATGGTTATTTCTTTGATTGATGGCTTTTTTAGCAAAAAATCCTTTTTTCACAGAACTTCAAAATACAATGCCAAGGAGGGAGATCTCTCTTGGAGAAATAAAATTTATTCCCCTAGCGAAATACCTTTGTCATCCTGGTTTGAAGGTGTCTTGGCTATATATTTTTTATTAGCCCTTTTTGTCGATTTTAGAATCTTAAGCATCGCATTTATTCCATTCCATACTTTATTGACACTAGGATTTAGTTCGTTATTTATGCAATCTGTAAGAAAAGCTTAGCGTTATGTCATTATCCGACATTTCTTATTTCTGGGAACAAGTATTAATTGATACTTCTGAAGCGGGTTGGGTGGCATGGATTTTTTGGGGTATTTTTTTGATCTCTCCTTTACTCCTAAGTTTTTTAACCACTGGTTTTCTACTTAACAAAAAAACAAATAAGATCCGCTCTGCTTCACTCAAAGTTACCGTTCTGGTTAGTGGTAGAAATGAAGAACAAGATTTCCCATCGTGTATAAAGTCGCTTATCAATCTTGATTACCCAAAAGAATTGTTGCAAATAATTCTGGTAAATGACCGATCTGAAGATTCTACTAAAGATATTATTAACAGGTTTGCTTCCGAAAATGATCATGTTCTTGCTTTACATACTGAAGATATGCCTGATACTCATCTAGAAGCAAAAGCAAGAGGGATAGCATGGGGAATGAAGCATGCTTCTGGCGATTGGGTCTTTATTACTGATGCTGATGGTGAGGTAAACTCTAATTGGCTATCCCACAGTTTGAGTGTAATCGATGAAAATACGGGAATGATAGGCGGGGCAATTGTTGTAGAGCCTAAAGGATTTCAAGGAAAACTGGAGCGTATGACCTGGGCATATGTTCAGATGTTTAACCTTGGGATGTCCGGTTGGGGGGTGCCTTTTGCATGCGTTGGTCCAAATATGGCAATACGAAGAGATATTTATGAAAAGAGCGGCGGGCTTGAAAATGCAGAGTTCTGTATTGCAGAGGATTTAGCGCTTCTTAAAATGGTAGAAAATTCAAAATCTAAAATTGTTACTCCGGTAAGCCCGGAAACCACGATTTCTATAAAACAAGTGCCAAGCTTTAAGCATTATTTAAGTCAATTAAGAAGATGGTTCCGTGGAGGAATTGACAATGGCTTAGATTACAAATTTATTCTTTACTCCTCTTTTTGGACCGGCTTTTTTGTAGTTACATTTCCATTTTATGGTTGGCTTTTTTCATGGAAGATATACGTTGTTCTAATGATTTTTCAAATTTTGAGTGACATTCTACTACTTGCTACACAAAAGTATAAACTGGGTTTGAAGTCTCATGTTAAGTACTTTATCTTTCTAAAAATGGCTCAGTTTATAGCCTTGACTTACATACCTCTTTCATTTCTTTTTACCCGTAAAATCCATTGGATGGGGGATGGATACAGCGTTGATTACGAATAGATATTAAAAAGAAAAACCAGAACCGACATATACTCCTGTGCCTTCTTTCGAAAATCCCATCTCGTATTTCAGAATAAAATCCTTATTAAACAAAGAAGTAAACCCCCCAAAACCAATCGTTGATGCTCGTTGGTAATCTCTAAAAGCTCCATCGTAAACTATCCCATTGTCAATAAAGCCACTAACACCCACCCTGGCTTCAAGCCATGGCAACTTAAACAACCATGTCCGTATTTCTGTGTTACTTTGAACCAATCCTTTGCCCACAAATCGTCTATAAATATAACCCCTTGCTGATCCGGCTCCACCCAATGATGGGGCAAACCAATACGGAATATCTCCAATAGTTTGATTCACAAGAAATCGTTGAGCAAAAACAATTTCCGGTATTTTACCGGGATTAGTAAACTGCTTAAAAGCTCTGAACTCACTAAATATCTGACCTATCCAGGAGCTGCTGATTCCGGGAACTGATGTTTTTAAACCTAAAGAAAACAATGATCCACTTTTAGAACTGAACTCGTCATCTCTGTTTTCCTTCAGGTATCCAATCTCTAAAAATGAATATGTAGAACCTTCCCATCCCTTAGGTCGGTTTGTTTCCATGAAAGAACCCGAAATTAAATCGAATGGTCTTTCATGAACAACCCGTAAACCAATTTTAATATCTGTTCTTCTTATATCTATGATCGCAGATAGCGGGATTCTTGTTTCAACTCCAATGTTTAACAAAAAACTGTCAAATTGATAAAAGGACGTAGTATCAAATCGCTCCTTTGAAAAGCCTCCATCTACGGTATAGCCCGGAAAATAATTACCATAATTTTGTGACGTCAAAAGATCAAATGATGATCTTTTATCCGTACCGAATGTTCTTACTTCATCATGATATAAAGAAAGTGTATATGCACCGATTCCGCTGTAATTAAACCAATATTTTCCAAAGCTTTGAAAAGGCTGAATTTCTTTATGATAAACAAAGCGTTGAAGTTCTAAGTAAATGTTAATACCATTGTCTGAGTTGTATGAAAATCCGGGGATAAAGCCATATCTAACGCTATCAGGACTTTGCGAGACTACAGAATTTGAACTAAGAAATACCGTTAGAGAACATAAAATTATTTTGGTTGTATCAGACAACTTTTTGAACTACTAAGATTAACATTGCGTAGCTTAAGCTAATGATATTTGTAAACCTTTTTTTAATAATAAATATATTCTTTCTGCAGGAAACAGGCATGCCCCCCCTACAGAAAACAAGCTGTAAAGAATATCTGGATGAAGCTAAAGAAGCACGATCAAATAATGAGCGCATGCTTGCAATTTCAATTTTAGAAAATGGAATCCAAGGACAATGTGCAGACAGTAGTATTGCTTACAGTGAACTCTCAATCATTTACTTAGAGTTAGGCGATCAGTCCTATTCCAACAGAAATAATATATCATCCGATGAAAGGGTTGAATATTTTACTTTAGCTTTAGAAAAAGCCAATCAGGCTATTCAATTAGATCCTGATAATGTTAATGGTTACGAGAGAAAGTCAATGGCTTTTGCCGGACTATTAGACGTTCAGGGAATAAAACAAAAAGTTCAACTGGCAGATAGTGTCAGAATTAATGCAGAAATTGCACTTGAAATAGACCCAAAAAATGATCGAGCTCTACATATTTTAGGTAGGTGGCATTACGAAGTTTCTCAATTCGGAGGATTTATGAGATTTCTTGCTCGATTATTTTTCGGAACCGCTCCTGAAGCTTCATATGAACAGGCTTTGGAATATTTCACAAAATCAGCTGAGCTTCAAGATTTCCCTGTACATCATTTTTGGATTGGTATTACTCATTTAAAATTAAGCAATGATAGATCCGCTAAGAAGCATTTCGAACATTTACTGACTTTAGAAAACCAACATCATAATGATCAATTTTTTAAAGATCAGGCAACAAAAGAGCTTGAAAAGCTTAAGTAAGCTAGTAAGGGTTAATGTTGATTTTCCGTTTTTGGAAGTTTTTCTAGTTTGAAAACGAAAAGTAATCAGGATTCTGTCTTTATCCCGGATAGACCAATCCCTGAATTTCATCAATGGATTGAAACAAATACTATCGGTATCAATGATTATTTTGGAGAGAATTAAATCCCCACGGTAAAATTTGCCCAAAAAATAGCTTGATCATGAATTTGATTTCCTTCAACCATTTTTCTTACATCAAAGTGCACCTCTATAATGTATCCTCTTTTAGGCTCGAGGCTTCCTTTTATTAAATAGCGATGCCATTTGTGTAACTCCCCATCTAAAAATAAATTTGTTCTTGTTATAGGAAGATCTCTCCCATCATTAGGTGATGCTCCTGCTAAAAATATTCTATTCCCATTTGAATCAAACTCATCTAACCCTTTTCTATTATAGGAATAACTCACAGACAAATATGATCTTCCTGTCCCCCAAACTTTTACTCCAACTTCAGACCTATCGGCATTAGGACCAATTTGACTTCCAAGGCCTATGCCTTTATCCGTATGTGCGTTTAGGTCTCTTGGATGAGAATATATAAAAGGATCAAGCCTTGTATACTCCCCCCAAAATTGCATGTCTGATTTTAGGGCTACACTTAATCCATATCGTCTCGCAAATCGACTGGTTTCTGGAAATACTTTTTTTAGGAAAATATCTTTTTTATTTCCCAAATCGTCAATAAGTAGTTCAGTGTATATCTCTATAAAATTTAATGGTCTTGCTAAAATGTATGCTCCAACCCATCCATTGTCTTGATCCTGAAGCTCCCATTCAGCAAACGGATACCTGTTTACCGGATTTATATACGCTATCTCGGCGCCTCTATTAGAATAATTGATCATCTCGTAAACAGCAATACTAAATCGATGTGATGGTTGAATTGTAACTTTATGATATGCTAACCACCTCCGTGGAGAGTTACGTGTACTTATCGTTGAATCACCTGGTAAAGTCGAGTTAATTGCAGGCCAGCTTAGCGATCCATGAGTATAAGAATATCTAATTTTTTCTTTACCAATCTTTAATTTCAACCAATCAAATGGTATCGATGACCTTGATAAAACAAGATTCTCAGTACGACCAACCCCTTCTTTTAAATTGCCCCTTCCGATAGATGCTTCAAAAAAGGAATAATCACCCGTTACATACGCTTCGTAGTGATAATTATTCCTTATGTTTTGAGAAGGGGTAAGAGATTTCCAGTTATAACTGTAAAAACCATCGTATTGGAAAATATTTTGATCACCACTATTTGGAACTACCCCAATAAACTCTATGTGATAACCAATAATATTTTGATAAGCAGCGTATGATCTTAAGTTTTGATTTGAAATATATGGCGCACTTAACTTCTCATCATCATTTACAAACATAGATTGAACACCATATCCATAATCAAAAACTAAAAACGAGGAACTGTCTTTATATGAATAAATATGCTTTTCATTGTCGCTCCATATCCAGTCTTTAAAACGATCAAAACTCAATCTTGAATTATTAGTTATTAAAGAATGAGTTGAATTTTCTTCCAAATGACTCGGATTAAACTCACTCAAGAAACTTTTTAATGTCCGTGCTTCTTTTCCTGTTTTATAATCAGGATTTTGATTAAGGTCTTCAAGAAACCCTAAAATATCCTTTCTGTTCAGTGGCAGAGATTCATAATCGTAATATGGTAAGCTTCCTTTAATTCTTTGCATATAAAGCCACTCATATACCGGATGGTATGACGGAACAAGTGAAGCTTGTCCAAAAGACTCAAAGCTGATTAAACTTAAAAATAATGCTATAAGACAAAACTTAACTGATTTAGACATAGAATATTTGTGTTTTCAAGTTAGACTAAACTACGAATCTTATTCTAAATTATTCTAAGTCAAAATCAGGAACATTCTAGTCTACTTTATATATAAATCAGAAAAGACAATTCCATGTATGTTCTAGATTACCATCAACAAGTCAAGAGAATTAATCAGATGATTCCGCTTCGCAAGAATGACCGAACCTTCGAAGTCTATTATCACGACCCACAGTCAGGTGAACTATGGAAAAGTTTTTTCCCATATGGAAAAAAGAAACCAAACGGACCTAAGTTATTACGCCCCGAGCCACTCCCTTCCAATCTGGAGCATCAACTGGAGCTTTGTTTAAACAGTGGTAACTTGGCCGATGCAAAAGGCCTTGGGATTGAGTATTCCTTAAGTCCTGAAAAATGGGATCACTTAATAAACCTTCTTGATGAAAATAGAAAAAATTATACAAGAGCAGGGTTCTTTACTTTCTTAAACAAGTTGGGTGTAAAAAATCCCACTAAGACATTTGAAGCTCTTCAAATCGATTTCAATAAAACCCCAATTACTTCCGAGGAGCTTTTATCTATAAAAAAGAAAGCCCGCAAAGTCTGGATTAAGAAGCTGTTTGGTATTTAAGATCAATAAATAAGCGGCAAACCTTATTTATTAAGAAAAATTAATATTAAGATTTTTTAATATTTGCCGATAAGTGACTTAACAATCACTTTCGAATGAAAAAATCCCGCTTAATTTTACTAGTACTGATGCTTTCCACTCTAGATGCACACGCTCAGGTTACAGCAATTATGCAGGCTTCTGTAAAGATAGTAAGCGGTGTGCAAGCAGAACAAGTATCAAGTCTTCAGCTTTCAGAAAACCTTTCTTCCAATCATGATGGAGAAGTTATTATTACTTCCACTCCTCTTTCTGAAGTATTTATTTTTGTAGATGAACATTCTAGTGTTTCAAATACTTTTGGAGAAACTGTTGAGATCAAAACAGACAGCTTGGTTAATGCTGATATTGAGTCCGGAATAAGCTCGATTTCCATCAGCGGCACACTTCCTCAGAAAAATAAAATTAATGGGCAATACAGTGGCACCGTAGTTGCCACCATAGTTTATCTGTAAAAAATCTAGTTTTTGTACCCCAAGCCTTCTCTGGTTGATTTCAGGAGGGCTTTTTTTATTAATAAATAACCATGAGTTTTAGTAACTTCGCAAAGCCTTATTTGGCTTTAATATTATTCACCAGACATTTTGATATGATCCCAGAGGAACTACAAGACATTATTGATGAAGCAGATTTAAAAATGGATGAAGCTTTTTCGTTTCTGAAAAAAGAATTCTCTCATATTAGGGCAGGTAAAGCCAATCCCGCTCTCATTGAAGGAGTTAAAGTTGAATATTACGGCTCACAAACTCCGCTCCAACAATTAGCAAATATCACTGTACCTGAGCCCAGAATGCTTATGGTATCTCCTTATGATAAATCTACTCTTCAGGATATTGAAAAAGCTATAATGGCTGCCGGATTAGGACTGAATCCGATGAACGACGGTGATTTTATAAGAATCCCATTACCCATTTTAACTGAAGAAAGAAGAACTGAGCTGGTGAAAGTTGCACGTGATAAAGCAGAACAAACCAGAATTAGTATCAGAAATAGTCGCCGTGATGCTAACGATGAAGTTAAAAAAACTGTTGAAGCTGAGTCTTTACCTGAAGATTCTAAATTTGAAGCAGAAGACGAAGTGCAAAAGATAACTGACAGTAACATCAAAAAAGTAGACGATTACCTTTCTCAAAAGGAAAGTGAAATCATGACAGTCTAATCAACAACGAAGCATCAATTCTCAAAAGACAAATATCAAACAAATACCGATCATTGAATTTAGAATTTGTTTGAATTTTGAAATTTGCCATTTGAAATTTTAGAAATTGTATATATCCGAACTAAATTTACAGGGATTTAAAAGCTTTGCTCACAAAACTAAGGTTGGTTTTGACAGCGGAATTACATCCATAGTAGGTCCAAATGGTTGCGGAAAATCTAATATTGTAGATGCTTTACGTTGGGTTCTGGGCGAGCAAAGACCTTCCCTGCTTCGCTCTTCTGCCATGAGCAATGTCATCTTTAATGGAACCGCTAAAAAGAAAGCGCTTGGGATGGCCGAGGTTTCTCTCACCTTTGTTAACGACAAAGGCATTCTCCCTATCGAATACAGCGAAGTAACTATTACTCGGCGTTTATATCGCTCAGGCGACAGCGAATATTTGATCAATAACACTTCTTGTCGGCTTAAAGATATTATGGAGCTTTTCATGGATACCGGAATGGGCTCCGATGCTTACTCCGTGATCGAGCTCAAGATGGTTGAAGAAATTTTGAACGATAAGAACAATGATCGCCGACGTTTGTTTGAAGAAGCTGCCGGCGTAACTCGTTATAAAGATCAAAGGAAAAGAACACTTCGTAAGTTGGATGAAACAAGAAAGGACCTTCAAAGAGTTGATGATCTGTTAATCGAGCTTCGAAAAAAGACACGATCCTTAGAAATTCAGGCTGAAAAAGCGGAGAAAGCTAAAAAGTACAAAATAGAACTTGAGTCTCTGGATAAGGGATACACTCTTCATGAATTCAATAAGATCAAAGAAGAGCTTGAACCACTTCAGGAGCGAATTAATAACGCTGAAAAAGAAAAAAAAGAGATTACAGTTGCAGCTGAAGAGTTTGAAGCTTCGGACGAAAAAGCCAGATCTAATCTTCAGGATAAAGAAAGACAACAGGCTGAAGCTCAGCGCCGGGTAAGTCAACTTCATAATGCAATCCGTGAAGCAGACACTTCTATTCGAATCACCAAGGAAAAAATCCAGAATGAAGAAAAGGTGATTAAAGAATATTCCAAAGATATTGAGCAAGGTGAAATAGATCTGAAAGAACTAATGGATCTACTCGCAAATAGCCGAAAAAACCTGGAATCGTTTGATGACGATCTGGAAAAATCTTCCAACACCTTAGAGGAATCTAAAAAACAGTATTCGCAAATTCAGCAGCAATACAATCGCGAACGTCACGAGTTATACGAAATAGAAGTTCAGCTCAGCAGTGCTAATAATGAGTTAAATCAACTTCAAACCAAAAGAATCAAGATCGAATCCCGATTGGAAAATACAGAAGGAGACCTTGAACGAATTGATGACGAGATCGTTGATCTTAATGATGAAGTTGATAACCTGAATGGTGAACAAAAGATAATTGAAGGTAAACTTGACGCTCTTACTGAAGAACGAGACGGACTCGAGTCTGAACTGGAAACCGCCCGTGAAAAAAGGGAAAGCTTTGCTGAAAAACAGAACGAGATCAAAGATGAATTACGGTCTCTACAAAGTAAAAAGTCTTCTTTAGAGTCAGAGATACAGCTGATGAATGAACTTGCCAGTTCTAATGAAGCGTTCCCAAGTAGCGTTAAATATCTTATCGATAAACACAGATTCGAATTCAAAGATCTAACTACAGTTTCTGAAGTTTTTGATACCGATGAAAAACATGCGGTTGCTTTAGAAGCAGCTTTGGGCGACGCTCTCAACTTTGTTGTGATAAAAACTCTTGATGAAGCAAAAAGAGCAGCGAACATCCTTAAAGAAAACAAAAAAGGAAGAGCAACTTTTATTCCTTTAGACCAACTTGCAGCTACCTACGATGTTATGGACGGAAGCCTGTTTGATCAGGTGAAATCGAAAAGGGAGTATTCTGCACTTAAGCAGTTGTTGCTTGGGAATATTGTTGTAACCGAGTCTGTTGAAGACGCGTATTCTAAGCTTAAAAGCTCATCTTCTATTGGCGTTAGTTATGACGGTGAGGTTGTAACTAAGTCTGGTTTTTTCCAAAGTGGAAGTAAGAGTAAAAACGCAGGAATCAGAGTTGGATTAAAAGATAAGATCGAAAAACTTGAAAAGGAGCAGGCTAAAACTTCCAAAGAGATCACAAAACTCAAAGAATACTTAGATCAAATTGTAGAAAAATATGAAAAACTGGATGTTGGCAATCTAAGTCAAAACCTGAAAGAAAAAGAACAAGAAGTTCGACGAC
Organism: Balneolaceae bacterium UBA3186; assembly: GCA_002364085.1. Classification (GTDB taxonomy): domain Bacteria; phylum Bacteroidota; class Rhodothermia; order Balneolales; family Balneolaceae; genus Balneola. The sequence goes on from DEXK01000012.1 coordinate 180,212, forward strand.
TTGAGCAACAACAACATAGCTTAAGCTCTAAAGTGCAAGTGTACCAAAAGAACATTGGTGAGCTCGTTAACCGAAAAGATCATCTTAAAACCAACGAAGGTTCTGCTCAAGAGGAATTAGACTCCATCCAACCAAAGCAAAAAGAGCTTCAAACCAATATGCTTGAATTGGATAAAAAGCAGAATGAAAAGAAAGATCTTTTGGAGTCTCTTGAAGAAGAAAGAAGCATAGCTCAGACCAGATATAATGATGCTCAGCTCCAACATCAGGACCTTAAAAACAAGGTCGAAAACCATGAAAGAGATGTCCGAAGAGCTGAAACCGGAATAAACAGCGTTCAGTCCAGAATTGAAAACAGAACTAAGTTAACCGAAGAAAGTAAAGCCCGCATCAAAAGCTACACCGAGCAAGTTTCGTCGCTAGAAGAAGAACTGTCGGCAAATCAAGAACTGAAAGTGGAAGCAGATGATGCTCTCAAAAAAGCAGAAGAAGCTGCCAGTATTCAACGTGGCAAGATCAATGAGTTTGAAAAAGAGCTGAAAGAAATTCGACGAAGGAAAGAAGTGAACATGGAATTGGTTCACCATCTTGCTATGGCTAAGGAAAAAATGGAAATGCAAAGTCAGGCTTTATCTGATCATATTTGGGAAACCTATGGCATTCTGATGAAACAGGTTGAAGGCGAAATGCCGGATGACATGACTACCGACGAAGTAAAGCAACGAATAGGATGGCTTCGCCAAAAACTGAATAATATTGGTGAAGTAAACGCTCTGGCCATAGACGAATATAAAGAAGAAAAAGAGCGCCTGGATTTCTATGAAGAACAAATAGACGACCTCAATAAAGCTGAAACACAGTTATTGGAAACAATAGCAGAAATAAACGAAACAGCAACTGAGCGCTTTAATACTACTTTTGAAGAGATCAGAACTAATTTCAGACAAGTATTTAAAACCCTCTTCTTTGAGGATGATAACTGTGATCTGATTATTGAAAAGGATGTGGAAGATCCACTCGAGGCTAAGATCGAGATTCTGGCTCAACCACGCGGCAAGCGACCTTCAGGAATTTCTCAGCTTTCGGGTGGGGAAAAGACACTAACTGCTATTGCTTTACTTTTCGCGATCTATTTGGTTAAACCCTCTCCTTTCTGTGTACTTGATGAGGTCGACGCTCCGCTTGATGACGCTAACATTGAACGCTTTGCTAAAATGATCAAAAGCTTTAGCGAAGACACTCAATTCATCATTATCACTCATAACAAAAAGACCATGAGTAAAGCTGAAATGATGTATGGAGTTACTATGCCCGAAACTGGTGTGAGCAGACTCGTTGGCGTTAAAATGGATGATGTGGAAGACGCTGCTTAAAGGTTAACTAACGAGGTTCTAATTTCGTAATTAAAGTTCCCATTCATGCAGCCACCGGGCGTGAACGACCTACTAGCATAAGTTTCGTTGCGTCATTTTAAACAAGCAGATACTTCAGATTCTGTGTTTTATGTTTTTATCTATTCTTCATTCGCTGAGTATTATTTCTTGCACACAGATTCTTTTTAAATAATATTCATCAGGGTTTTATACTTTCAGCTATGAGCAGCCATCTTGATACCATCCCTGATAACCATTGCCTGAATTGTAATGAGCCTGTTTCAGGAAACTACTGCTCAAATTGTGGGCAAAAGTTTCAACCTACCAAACTGCCTCTCCGCATTTATCTGGAAGATACCGTGGAAACACTCTTTAATGTAGATAACCGTGTTTTCAAGACGCTTAAAGATCTTTTTCTCAAGCCCGGAAAGATTACCAAAGAATATATTTCAGGTCATCGTGCTACCTATCTGCCGCCACTCAGAATTTATATCTCTATAAGTATTCTTTATTTCTTTCTGGTTATAATAACCGAAAGTACGCAGGTCTTTTTAGTGAATCTTAGTTCCGACCAATTCGATTCAAGTTTTGGGAAATTGATCCAAACGTCCATGTTCGTACTTGTTCCTCTCTTTGCGTTGATTACTAGGTGGTTTCACAAAAAAAGAAAAGGCTACTATGTTGAGTACCTGATCTTTTCGCTTCACATTCACTCTGTTTGGTTTGTTCTGCTTTCATTTTCTATTATTACTACTTGGGCGTATTCGTTTTTCGGTATTCAAGAGGGATCATTTTTTGATTACTTAGTTTCAGGAATTCAGATCCTTGAGCGCTCATTATTTATGATCTACTTTATTATTTATCTCAAAAAGGTATTTGAAAACTCCTGGTGGAAATCCATTCTTAAAACTTTTGGGATATTATTCTTTTATCTTATAACCCTATTGGCAGTAATTTCGCCTTACTTATATATAATGTACAAAGACTCATGATCTACGAATTTTTAAAAAGAACACCTCAATTTGATGAAACTGCATTTGTAGCTCCAAGCGCAGATATCATTGGCGACGTAAAACTTGGAAAGGAATCCAGTGTTTGGTTTAATGTTACTATCAGAGGTGATGTGAATTTTATTGAGATAGGTAACCAAAGCAATGTTCAGGACAATGTTTGTATTCATGTAATGAATCAAACCGGACCAACAATTATTGGTAACGAAGTAACTATTGGTCATGGAGCTGTAGTTCACGGTTGCACCATTAAAGATCGTGTGTTGATTGGTATTAATGCTACCATTTTAGATGAAGTTGTGATTGAGCCGGACGTGATCGTTGCAGCGGGCACATTGGTTCCTCCCGGCAAAACTCTGGAAAGCGGATACATGTACATGGGCTCTCCTGCTAAAGCCGTTCGCAAACTTACCGACGAAGAAATTAGATCTATTCCGAAATACGCTTCTAATTATGTGAAGTACATTCGGGCTTATCAGCAAAAAGACAAATACGACGAGAATCCTTTTTATTCTAAAAATTAGGAACAGGAGAATATAGAATTAGGAACAGTTATTCTCCTATCCCTAATTCAACTATTCCTAATTATGTCCGGAATCTACATCCATATCCCGTTCTGTAAACAAGCTTGCTCCTATTGCGATTTTTATTTTGTTACCAAACCCGATAACAAAAATGCTTTTGTTGATGCACTCATTGAGGAAATCCGTTCAAAAAAGAACACCTTCTATTCAAGTGATGCTATCGACACCATCTACTTTGGAGGAGGAACTCCGTCTTTACTGACTATCCCTCAATTCGACAAAATATTTTCAGCTCTGAACAACACTTTCAATACACAATTGAAAGAAGTTACCGTTGAATTAAACCCTGATGATGTAACCAAAGAATATTTAGCGGGACTAAAAAGCCTCGGCGTAAACCGAGTGAGTATGGGAGTTCAAACCTTCGACGAAGAGTTGCTCCTTTTTATGAACCGAACTCATAATTCGGCAGAAGCTTTAAAGTGTTTGGAGTTGCTTAAAGCCTCGGATATCAATGTATTTACTGCCGACCTTATCTATGGGAATCCCGGTCAGACTTTAAAAATGCTGGAAAAAGATCTGGACATCCTTTTGGCGTTTGACCCGCCTCATGTTTCGGCATATTCCTTAACCATTGAGCCTAAAACAAGACTGGGAAAGCAGCTCGAACTGGGCAGACTTATCCCTGCTGAAGATGAAACCGTTGAAAAGCATTTCGAACTGGTTGAAGAGAAGCTGAAACAGAAAGACATTCATCGTTATGAAGTGAGTAATTTTGCTAAAACCGGATCGGAGGCACTTCATAATTCAAATTACTGGGAGCATAAAAACTATCTTGGTTTAGGGCCCGGGGCACATTCCTTCTGGTGGGATAGATCCCTTAAAACAGCGTATAGATGGGAAAACGAACCTGATTTGAAGAACTATCTTCAAACTAAGGACTTCAATAACCCATCAAAAGAAAGGTTAACTCTTCAACATCTTGCAGAAGAACGAATCATGCTCGGGCTACGAACAGTAAAAGGGATCGACTTAAAAGTTCTGGAAGCGAAATATGATTATTGCTTAACAGAGGAGCAAATCGCCTGCCTTGCTCAAAAAGAATCTGAGGGTAAGATTCTCTTCGACACAAACGCGATCCGACTTACATCAACGGGGCTAAAAATCGCAGACGCTCTTACTCTGGATATATTAACTGCTTAATTTTTGCTGTGCCTCTCATATTTTGCTGCAAATCTGGCGTATTCCTTCGCTCTTTCAGAATTACCTGCTTTAGCGTATGCTTCAGAAACTAACTTCGTAGCTTTTGCTAATGTAGAATAATCCTCTTTTGTCAAGTTTGATGAATCCCCAACCAAAACCGGGATCATTAATGTATTTGAAGGTTCAACTAAATTGGGATTATCATTAACAGTTTTATTAGCCTCAAAAATGAGTGGCCACAAATACGGCTCCCCATATACTTCTCTGGAAATATCCCACAACCATTCATCCTTCTCAATGATATAAGTAGTCATTGCTTTAGGCGTGGTTCTAGTTGCTGTAGCCTCTTCTTTCACAGCAGCGCTTTCATCAGGACTACTGACGGTTTCTTTTTGCTCCGGCTGCATCGGTTCATTAACCTCAGGATCAGGAGGCGTTCTTTCCGGTTGCTCCACTTGTTCCTGCGTTGTTGGTTCATTATCAGCAGCCATTTCGTTGTAGCTAGAAGAACCTGATTCTCTAAAAAAGAAAAACCATATTCCTGTTGCTGCTAGTAGTAAGATCAATATTATGAACAGCCACCCGGTATTACTTTTTTCTTCCTTCTCGGATGCTTTATATACAGGAGTCGGTGTTTCTTTTTCTGTTTCTTCCTCTCCCTCTAATTCTTCCTTTTCTCCCGAACTCTTTTCAGGATCAATTACAGCTTCGAAAGGATCTTCAAACTCTTTTTCTACGCTTTCAGGTTCAGCTTTAACCGTTGTTTCTTCGGCTTTGGGGCTATCTCCCAACAGCCTTGGCTCAAGGTCAGCATAAGGTGCATTTACCTTGCTTTCTAACGCTTTAAAAGGTTTGAAAGACACCTTATTATGAGCCGGAATTATAATCTCTTCTTTTGTTTGGGGGTTTATACCCGTTCTTTCTGCAACTTCTTTTAACTCAAAACTTCCGAAATTCGTAATAGAAGCTTTTCCATTGTCTTCCAGGTCATCAACTACTAAATCAAAAATTCCTCTGATCAGATCTTCTGCCTTTTGTTGAGTGAGGTCGTGAGTTTCCGCAAATGCTTTTACCAGTTCTGAAAATGTGATCTTAGTGCTCATAATGCTTCCTCATTAAACTCGTCTTTTAGAGCAGAACTTTGTGAAAAGCGCACCACTTTCTTTTTTGGCAACATCATCATTTGCTTATAATGTGGATTATAAGACTTGTATTCTTCTCTGATCTCCGAACTAAAACTTCCGAAATCCGGTATACTAAATCCTGTATCTGCTGCTAAATGATCGGTAAGTTTGCTCACAAGAGCATTATATAACTCTTCTGTTTGAGTTTGGGTAAGATCGAGACGCTCACTAAGCGCCTTTATCGTTTCTGATTTATTCATATCGTGTAGTTAGTTATCTTCAATTAGCAACAAAAGTCTGATTTTGTCAAATATTACCGATTAATAATGGATTTATCAGTTTTAATCATCATTTAAAACCGAAAAATTCTCACTTTTGTTAGAATACTGTTATGTTATTCAGGAAATCATCGCCTTAAAATTAAACCGAGTTGAAGACCAGCCTACATCCTTTTTTATCCGATATTATTGATTATGCGGGCTTATATCCGCCTTCAGAGTTGCCGTTGGAGGAGGCTTTCATAAAATATCTGTCTCATATTGAACAGAAGGAAGCCTGGATGCTTTCAAAATTTGTTGTGGGAACCGGTCTTCTGTCTGAACTAATCACACTCATTGATGCGGAGCCTGAATCTCCTTCTCCCTTTAAAATAACGTTGGTTGGTGCTGCTTCTGATGATGTTGATGGTTTCAAAAAAGTGATCGACAACACTGTAGAAGCAACTGAAAATGCTCTTGCATCCACAGCAAAAAAAATACGCGTATCAACTTTAGAAATTAAGATACCGTCGGCTTGTCTAAAGGAAGAAAACTCATCCTACCTTCAAGCTGCAATTGGCTACGCGGTTCAATCCATGGCAAAGTCTAAATTATTACCCCACCAGATCTTTTTCGAAGTGCCGGGATTTGATTTCGATATAAAATATGCCAAAGAACTTGTTCAGGGCATTCATAGACACAATGAATGGCTTGAGTCGAATGAAAAGGAAAATTACTCCTTTTCCGGATTTAAGATCCGTTGTGGTGGAGTGGAAGCTTTTCAATTTCCCCCAACTGATTATCTGGCTGAAGCAATTTCTTTTTCGCGGCAAAATGATGTCCCTCTAAAATTCACAGCCGGTTTACATCATCCTGTTCGTCACTTTAATGATTCTGTACAAACTAAGATGCATGGTTTTCTGAATGTTTTCGGAGCTTCCCTGTTAAGTTATTCCAAAAAACTTAGTGAAGCAGAGCTACTGGAAATTCTGAATGACGAAAACGCTTCAAACTTCTCTTTTAGAAAATCTGAGTTTTCCTGGAAAACACATTCTATTTCATTAGAAGAGCTCCATATGTTTCGGTCGCTTTCTGTAACCTCATTCGGCAGCTGCAGTTTCGATGAACCCGTTGAGGATCTGCAGGAATTAAACTTAATTTCATAAAAAAAGCCGGATGCAGTTAAACACCCGGCTGTGAGTTTTGATCAAACGTAGATTATTTGATCAGATTCATTTTTCTTGTGAATACTTTGTTCCCTGCCTGCAAGCGGTAAATATAGATACCACTCGCCACATTCGAAGCATCCCAAGTTACCGTATAAGAACCTTCGCTTTGTGCTGAGTTCACCAATGTAGCTACTTTCTGTCCAAGCATATTGAACACATTTAAAGTAACATCTGAGTGTTCTGCAACTGAGTAAGAAATGGTAGTACTTGGGTTAAATGGATTCGGATAATTTTGACCTAATCCAAATTCTGTAACCTGTTCCGTAAGTACTTCCTCACTTTGTGGCAATGCCTTAGCCTGGGTTTCATTGCTTTCGAATTGTGCAGTAGAACTTCTTGTAGCTGCAACCGCAAAATCTGCTCTGCTTACGTTCTCACCGGGATTGAACTCGGCTGTAATTACAGGTTCCAGATCATAAGATCCTTGCTCAAGGCTGAACGTTACATTCAGTATGTTCAGATCAATCGCAATTTGCACATAAGGCTTGAACACGGTCGGGATCTCATCTGAGTCTTCAACAGCAATTCTCTCGCCATTATAGACAACGGTAACATCATCTGTACCTATTGCTTCAGCAGCCCACTGTAATCCTAAACTTTGAACTAAAGAATAAGCAAGTTCGGCTCTGCTTACATTACCTTTGGGATTAAAACTTGAAACCGAGCTCGTAAGCATAACACCATCGTCAAATTGAGTGGTGTCTTTTAGTGGCGCTCCCTGAGCTACTACTGATTGAGTTATAAGTGTTTCGAAAGCTCCGTCTACATCACTGAATGTAGTTCCATCCAGAGGCAGTGATTGTCGGATCTCTTGTCCCATAACCAAATACTCTGCAAGTTCAATACGCTTCAGGTTTTTGTTTGGCTTGTAGTTTTTATCGTTAAAGCTGTCTGTTAATCTTTCAGAAATTGCAAGTTTGATCGCTGTTTCGGCGGGATGACCGCTTATATCATTTAAGCCGGTGTAGCCACTTGCTGTTTGCGTTTTTATAATACCGGAAACTGTTTCAGCTATACCGACACCATTTGTTGGGTTAGCTTCATCACCTCTGAGTCCTCGTATTTCCACGGTCCAATCACCTGCTATAGGATTTGTAACCTGTACTTCTCTCAGATAGGTAAGCGTAAACAGAACAGGAATTCCTGAGCTGTATTCAACACCATTCGGATCAATAACGATCAGGTTAACAGGGTTTCCTGTTTCACCGGCAACACCTTCTAAGCTAACACGAACTGAAAGCACGCTTTCATCTCCGGTTAGACTGAAATTATGCGTCTCGTTTGTAACTCCTGTAGGATCATAGTTAACCGTAAACGGAGTTGTCTGAACATCAAACTGAGCCTCGCCGTTGAACTCTCTGTTCGCGTTAATGGTGCTTCCGAACTCAGCATTTCTATCATATGTTTTTTGAACTGCTGCAAAAGCATTTACATATCCGGTACCAACTTCCCAGCTTTCTCTGCTTTGCATGTTCGTAGCTGTACTTTGAAGGATGCTTTTTACCTCATCCGGTGTTAAAGTGGGATCCACTTCTAACAAAAGAGCAACAATTCCTGCCACATGCGGAGTAGCCATTGATGTTCCGCTTGAGGTAGTATAGAAAGGCAGAAAAGCCGGTTCTATTAACTCTGCATCAGCCTCAGCGCCTAATAAAGGAATTGGAGCTGCTGTTCTTGCTGAAATAATATCAACACCCGGAGCAACCAAACTTGGTTCATCAACAAAGGTAAATGTCTTACCGTCCAGCTCAAAAGTACCGCTTCTTCCTTTTGTTCCTCTTGAAGAAAAATCAGCAAGCTCACCGCTTTTCGTTCCTGCTCCAACAGAAATCACCCATGGCGCTTTAGCATATGGATTATGAGTGTCTTCGCCCGGACCTTCATTTCCGGCAGCAAAAAGTGTAACAATGTTACGATCGTATGCCATTTTACTAGCCAGATTAATCGGGTGGTTCGGGTCAAAATTACCTGAAGAACCCCATGAATTAGTGATCACGCGAATTCCATATTCAAATTGGTGTGTAATCGCATAATCAAAACCACCAATTCCATCGAGCACAAAAAGCGCTCCTCCTGATCCATAGCCTATTAGATCCGCACCCGGTGCAACACCTTGATGCTTTCCGTTTGATGCAACACCACGTCCGCCAACTGTTCCGGCTACATGTGTACCATGACCTGAGTTGGTATCTGTATTAGGCACATCTTCAAGATAAGTCACGGGTCCTAAATCGCTGTATGCGTGCAAATTTGTAGATCCCAGCACATTTTGAACCAGTGCTGTTCCATATTCTAGATCTGGATGCGTTCCATCAACTCCACTGTCATTTACAACAACACCAATTCCTTTTCCTGAAATTGGGAAACCTCCGTTTTGAGAAGTAAAATCAGCGTTAGATTGAACTTTATCTACTCCTGTGATCGCTCTGGCATCATTATTGAAATAAGACAGTTCTTTATTTAAATAGATAGATTTTATTTTTTGATTCGATGCCAATGCAGTTACCTGTTCGGGAGTAACAACAGCTCCGGCCATAGGTAAACTTTGGAATAAATAACCCACTGTAATGCCCGCATCATTTAGTATTGCTACTTCACCGTTTCCGGGAGCATCATAGCCTCTAAAGGTAATAACTACCTCTACAGACTCCACAGCAGTGTTTAGGGTGTTTTGAAGTTCAGGGCCTATCACAGCCTGAGCTTGAGTATAACTTGTAAGTGAAATAGAAAAAATTCCTATCACTAATAATGTTAGTATATTTTTGGATTTCATATCCTCTCTGTTCGTTAAAATTAAAAGCTGGTACACCTTTCATCTGAGCTAGTAAAAGCACTTTTTAAGGTGCACCGCACACAAGATTTACTAATTTTTACTTACTGTGTTCCAAATCAGAGGGAATGCTAATTTGTGTTCTATACTAATCATGGTTTTTTTACCTTATGCTTTCGGTTCACAACTCAAAATAATTCCAATGCTTACTTCTTTTATACCTGTTACTAAAGACTCTCATTTTCCTATCCAGAATTTACCGTACGGAGCTTTTGAGACCGAAGAAGGAGAGATCCATCTGTGTTCAGCGATCGGTGAGTATGTGATCGATCTTTTTGTTCTTGATGAAGCCGGATTATTCGACGGTCCGTATTTGAATGAGCAGTTCGTGTTCCAGGATTCTACCCTCAACTTTTTTATGAGCCTTGAAAAACCAACCTGGCAGGAAGCACGAAATACTCTTACTGAACTGCTACGGGACGACAACCCAACACTCCGCGATGACGACCTTCTGCGATCCAGGGTTTTTATTCCAATGGAAGATGTAGAAATGGTTATGCCGGTCGAAATTGGCGACTACACTGATTTTTATTCTTCCGAGCAACATGCGTTCAATGTGGGATCCATGTTTCGCGATCCTGATAATGCGCTAATGCCGAACTGGAAACACCTGCCCGTGGGCTATCATGGCCGAGCAAGCTCCGTAGTGTTAAGCGGAACCGATCTTCATAGACCCAAAGGACAAACGATCCCAAACGATTCCGACCAGCCGGTATTTGGTGAAAGTAAGCTGGTAGATTTTGAGTTGGAAGTTGGCTTTTTCACCGGACCCGGTAATCACTTAGGCGACACCATCTCCGTTGATAATGCTGAAGATCATATTTTCGGGATGGTTCTAGTTAACGACTGGAGTGCGCGTGATATTCAGAAATGGGAATATCAGCCGTTGGGACCTTTTCTTGCCAAGAACTGGGCAACCAGTATTTCTCCATGGATCGTAACACTCGAAGCTCTTTCTCCTTTTCGTATTGATATGCCGGCACAGGACCCCGAGGTGCTTCCTTATTTAAAACAGAAAAACCGTTCTACTTTCAATATCAATCTGGAAGTGTATCTGGATAACGAATCTTTGGATGAACCTCATAAACTGGCTACCTCAAATTACAAATATATGTACTGGAGTATGGCTCAGCAATTGGCACATCAAACTGTTACCGGTTGCAATGTTCGTCCGGGCGATATGTACGCATCCGGAACTATCAGCGGTAATACTGAGGATTCATACGGAAGTATGCTTGAACTGAGCTGGAAAGGAACCAAACCGATCAAACTAGGTGATGGCTCAGAAAGGAAATTCATTCAGGATAACGATAATGTGATCATGACCGGATATGCCGAGAACGATGATTACAGAATTGGATTCGGTGTTGTGGAAGGGAAGATCTTGCCTTCTAGGTAGTGATGAGTTTTGAGTGTTTAGTGTTTAGTTTTCAGTTTCCTTCCACACTTAACATTGGATATTGAGATAATTCGAGATACACATCGCGCCGGCCCTGAAGGACCTGCTGGTTTAAAAATCATACATCAAAATTTATGCTAGTAGTGCGTTCACGCCCGGTGGGTAAGCAGTAATTCAACATCCAACACTCAACGTCCAATGTCCATTGTCACTCATGTTTCGTTCATAGCTGGACGCTGGATACTGCATTCATTAAATAATCACAATAATAATAAATAGGTCATCCCGAATTTATTTCGGGATCTTTGTAAGGAATAGATCTTGAATCTGACTCACGTATCATGAACAAAGCCCTGCGTCGTATGTATGAGAAAGTTTTTTAATCATTAAAATTAATCTGTATCTCCGTTCGGACTGAAGTCCTCTCTGGTGAACTTAATACTGAATGTTGAAGGTGCGTTATATTTACTCAAGTAAACCAGCCAGGGATTTATCCCGCAGCGATTGTAGGCAGGTAAACCGCAAACCGCGACAGCCCTGAAGGAACCCATCCCTGTCCCTTCCCTTCTTCGAGGGAAGGGGACGCTTTAACAGAATTCTGAGTTTGCTTAAAAAGTCTCTCTCCCCAATGTTAGAGAAAGAACTAAAGATAACTCCTTTGATTATTAATAAGAGGTTCATTGAAATTAAGAGCCTTTACAAAGATCCTGAAACAAGTTCAGGATGACGTCTGGGGTTTTAATACTATTGTCTTCTATTTAAAACATCCTTAATCAAGACACAAACCGCCGGCCCTGAAGGACCTGCTGGTTTAAAAATCATGCACCAAAATTTATGCTAGTAGGGCGTTGACGCACGGCGTGCGAGCAGGACATAAATCTTTGGGCTTATTCTTCAGTTGTGTAGAT
>DEXK01000012.1:192151-192444 GCA_002364085.1 Balneolaceae bacterium UBA3186
AAGCTAGCAAGGGCTTTAGCCCTGCGTTTGTGTAGGTGGGTTAGAAAACAGAGCCGGGAGATTTGATCAAACTAACAGCCCCCACAAAGATCCTGAAACAAGTTCAGGATGACGTCTGGGGTTTTAATACTATTGTCTTCTATTTAAAACATCCTGTTTCAAAACACAAACCGCGACAGCCCTAAAGGACCTGCTGGTTTAAATCATACATCAAAATTTATGCTAGTAGGGCGTTCACGCCCGGTGTGCGAGCAGGAAATAAATCTTTGAGCTTATTCTTCAGTTGTGTAGAT
>DEXK01000012.1:192610-205253 GCA_002364085.1 Balneolaceae bacterium UBA3186
AAGCTAGCAAGGGCTTTAGCCCTACGTTTGTGTAGGTGGGTTAGAAAATGGAGCCGGGAGATTTGATCAAACTAACAGTCCCCGCAAAGATCCTGAAACAAGTTCAACACTCAACATCCAGTTTCCAATGTCACTCACAGGACTGCTGACAACTGGAAGTTGGATGTTCCTTGTTCATCATTGGATATTGATTGACTATTTAACCAGTGTCATTCTTTTGATTTGAACCATATCATTGGTTTGCAAGCGATACATATACACCCCCGAAGCCAGATCTTCCAGATTAACCGATAACGCATGATTTCCACTTGGAAGTGTTCCGTTAAATACCGATCTCACCAATCTTCCCGTAATATCATATACGTCGATTTTAACTTTCTGAAACTCAGATATACTCACCGGAATAGTCGTGCTTGGGTTAAACGGATTCGGATAATTTTGCTTAAGCTCAGTTACATTCGGTTTTGTATCGTCAGTAAATACAGAAGTAGTAAATGAATTCGAAATTCTGATTTTAAAAGTCTGCGCATTGCTTCTGTTCTCGTTTAAGACTATTGCTCCCACACGTTCAATATCAGCCCACTTCCACCCTTCATTAACCACAAAAAATCCGGCTTCCGCATCAGCATATTCGAATGCAACCGTTTCATCTTTAAATATGGCGACAACGGCAAGACTGATATCCGAAGATTCAGTATCGATCAACACCGAAGCATCCCCCGGTTGGCTGGGTGGTGGCTTCACATTCACAAAATAGCTCGCAAATCTACCCAGACTAATATCCTCTGAAAACTGATCACCAATTTGAGTATCCGTTCTCTGAGAATTTGGTGTGGGATAAAAGAAGCTCTCATTAAACCCAAAGTTCACATTAGTATATGAACCGGTAGCGAAATGCCATGCATAAAGCTCTAAAAGTGATTCCGTATAGTCTAATCCGCGGGAGGTCAGCTCAAGTTCAACAGCGTCCAACAAAGGAAGATCGCTAACGCTATTTTCGATTCTGCTCCAGGCACCAGGCCAAAAATCAGCGCCGATTTTTTCATGAAAATACAGCGCCCATGTTATATCCTCATACGATCCGGCAACCACTGTTACTCCGGGATTCCCAAAAATATCTCCCGTGCCGCCCAAATAATTATAATAATCGTTAACCTCATCGTACACTACTTCTTCCACCAGCGTCGCATCCATTTCTACCCACTGATCTGAATCCCCTTCAAAATTATTCTGAGTAAATTGAATGGCGTGCTTAAATTCATGAGCCACAGTTACTCTAAGTGCTCCACGCTGATTTCCATCAGGGTCATCGTTATCCGGAAAACCCACAAAATCATTTTCGATCACGATGTTTGTTCCAGGACCGCCATTACTACTTATAGTTTGAGTGTATCCATAAAAATTCAGCTCCTCAAAAGACATATCATAAGTTGAGCCCTCCGGAATAGGGTCGGTATATCCTAATCTTGTAATTAAATGGTTATACGTTGAGTCCGCTGAAATTGCCGCCCATTCCACATAATCAGGCACCCCATTCTCATCGGCATCGGCCGACGGAACGGCATTATCGCCGGTTGTTTCATACGTAAATACAAATTTTCCTGAGGCACTTGTGTAAGTTGCCGCTGTCGACTTTTCTTTCCGGGTTTGTTCCGAATCCAGCAGACGCTCAGAAATGTCATCTTTATATTTATGAGCAAATATATGCAACGGAGTAGAACATTTATGAAGCTGTCCGTTTTCATACACATCTTTCATATGCAGATAAGCCTCATCTGCGCTTAGTGCTCCTGCATTAAACTCAGATAATATCTCCCGAATATTTTCCCGACCATCCTGAGCGTGAATATCGGCTGTACCAAGCGTTATGCAAATGGTCAGAATAAGAAGTCGTAGCGTATGCTTCATAGGTTCCTCATCATTATTTATATAGAAAATTCGTAACTTTGCCCCGTAGGATAAACTCCACTGAAAAGATAATATTTTAAACGAGAATTGCACTAAGAAATATGTACGAAGTTATTCTCTACTACTATTTTAATACGATCGAGCATCCCGAGCAGTTTGCCAAACAGCACAAACAATACTGCAAAGACCTGAGCATAAAAGGACGTATTTATATTTCCTCAGAAGGAATAAACGGAACCGCTGCCGGTACTCCCGAGCAAATGGCGCAGTATAAAGCGGACCTGAGAGCCATCCCCGGATTTGAAAACACCGAGTTTAAGACGGATGAATCAGACTATATCCCGTTTTCCAAGTTGATCTGTAAAGTCCGTGAAGAAATTGTATCTCTACATGTGGATGGAGTTGATCCTAAAGACGGAGGAAACCATTTATCGCCGGCTGAGTGGCGCAGAGTAATGGAAGAGCAGGATGATTACGTGATGATCGATGTGCGAAATAACTACGAATCAAAGATCGGTCACTTTAAAGGAGCGTTGAAACCGGATGTCGAAAACTTCTTCGATTTCCCGCAATGGCTGGAAGAAGCTGAGATCCCCAAAGACAAAAAAGTACTGATGTACTGCACCGGCGGTATCCGTTGCGAGAAATTTTCTGTGCTGATGAAAGAGCAAGGCTGGGACGATGTAAACCAGTTGCACGGCGGAATCCTTCGCTACGCCAAAGAAGAAGAAGGCAAGCACTTTGAAGGAAAATGCTTTGTGTTTGATGATCGATTGGTGGTTCCTGTAAATCCCAAAGATCTGGCACCGATCGCCAAATGTGAGATCACCGGAAAACCTGCCGATACCTACGTGAATTGCGCCAATATGGAATGCAACAAGCTGTTTGTCTGCTCAGAAGAAGGCGCACACATCATGGAAGGCTGTTGCAGCGAAGAATGTAAACAAAGCGAGTACCGCCGACCTTTTGATCCTGAAAATGCCTTTAAACCTTTCCGCAAATGGTACAACTATTTCGGCGATGACTTCAAACACCGACATGCTTCCGAACAACAAGCAGCTGAACAGTCGTAAGGTACGGCTGATATCGCCCTACCCGATCACACATCGTTTTAAAGTACAGGACGAATTTGTTGGAAAGTCATTACTGGAAATGATGTCGGTTCGGTTTCCTTTTCGCGCTGAAACCGAATGGGAAAAGCGGATCCGGAACGGGAGAGTGGGGCTGAATGAGGAATCCGCTGCACCGGATGTATTGCTCAAAAAATCCGATTCCGTATTCCATCACAATCCCAATGTGATCGAGCCCAGTGTGCCGGATGAAATTGAGATCTTGCAAGAAACTGAGGACTGGATCACCGTGTATAAACCCGCGCCGTTGCCGATGCATCCGGGAGGACGTTATTTCAAAAATACACTCACGGCTATGCTGGAAGATATGGGCTATGCCGATCTGAAAATTGTGCACCGCCTTGACGCCGTGACTTCCGGCATTGTACTCTTCGCCAAAACCAAAGCTTTTGCCCAACGCGCTATGACTGAGTTTGCCGAAGGTCGTGTACAAAAAACCTATTTCGCAGAAGTGACGGGAGTTCCGGAAGAAGATTCCGTGATCATTAACACGCCCATTAAGCGTAAAACGGGATTCGTCTTTGAAAGTAATCCTGATCTGACCAACGCCAAACCTGCCGAAACAACCTTCACTGTAGTAGAACGAAAAGAAGATTCTGCGATCATTAAATGCGAACCCAAAACCGGTCGCACCCACCAGATTCGTTTGCATTTAGAACATTGGGGCTATCCCATCATCGACGATCCCATCTACGGACCCCACGGCGACAAAACCAGCAAAAAAGCCCAGAAAACCGCGATCAGTTTAGTAAATGCGGGGTTAGTTATTGATGGGTTGGGGGTTAAACTAGAAGTTGACCAACTTTTTTAGCTCTCCTTATTTTACTTGCCTTCTTTTCAGACTAACCTTTCTTCTGTAAAAACTCTTCGTACATTTGTTGTGGATTTACAAGAGGTAATAAATGATTTTCCAGAAAATGCCCCTCTGTTTTTGCTGCCAAAGCTCCGCGTGTTGTTGACAACGAAATACTGAACAATGTACTTCCTAAGTTTATTGGTACATTCAAGTTATCTCCATCGATCATTTTGTCAAGATCTGATACATTGAATGAAGTTCTGGTTTCAATGCTTGCAATAACCTCTTTTGCACTTTCTCCTTCCTGAGCCGATACTTTCAGATAGATTGAAAATGTACCTTCCTCTTCATTTACTTCTTGTCGGAACTGGAATTTATAACCCATGTTCTGCTCATCGTAGTCTTTTGGAAGCTCATTAAGCTTGAAATCAACTATTTTGAATGAATGAAGTCCGAACGAGACTTTTATGTCATTACCTTCTGCCATTAACCGGTATGTTTATAGATTTTCATCTTTGTATTCTCAACTATAAATTCATCTGTAAACTCTTCGTAGCTTACAGAGTTCCCAACTTTAGCATCCATAACGGGACTAAAATGACTTTCAAAGTCATTGATTTTGCCTTCGCCTTCTAACCGATATGCCTTATTCAAAGCTTCCTGCTGAATCTTGAAGTGATCCGCTATTTTTCGAATCACGCTTTTAGACATTCTTTTCTTGTAGTTTAGAATTTCTGAAATGGTGCTTTTTCCCACACCGGCTATTTCAACCAAATCTGTTTGTTTTAAGCCATGATCTTCCATCAATGATTTGATGAACTCTACAGGATCCATTTCAGGAATAGTACGATGTTCGTTGTCCCATGTTTTGATCAATAAATACAGTAATTCATACTCATTTACAGAACCCTCATCTTTTAGACCAGATGAAACTAATTCTTCAAGTCGGTTACAGTATTCATAATACTGCTCATCATTCTTAACTACAGTATATTTTAACTCAGACATTTTATTTCTCCATTCATATTCTAAAAATCATCAACGGTAAATTGTTCGCCTCTTTTACACAACTTATCGTATTCTGCATGTGTACCTATCCATTTAATGAAAAGTGTAACAGTATCTATTTTTTTGTTAAAATAATATTCACATAACACTCTATGATTATTCCCACCTATATCAAAAAAGACTCTACTGCAGCTACTTCCTAATAAACTCGCAGTAGCAAATGTATTCTTCATATCTGTGGGCTTTTCCCAACTTTCCACACGCTCTACCTTATAAATCCATTCTTCAAATGAAGGCAGGGATGCTGCATGCTTTTCAGCATATTCTAAAGCAGTTTTTGCTTTTATAAGATGAACTTTCATTAGTAACGTGTTAAAACTACAAAAAAGTTCGCTAAATGCGAACATGTGTGATTTATATTGTTTTGGTTGTTAAATAGACCATATTTCAACCGCTCTATCTGCGAGCCACCTTCCTCTATCATTCAGTTCTTTAAATTTAAAATCTCCCATATTCGCTAGCTTCTTTGTAAGTTCAATATTTGACTTCTCATAGCAGTTTACTTTCTTCTTAAATGGATTGTTTGAGGCAATAATATTTAAATCACCGGCCAATAGCGTGAGATTTCCTATTCGATCTTTCATCTTTTTATGTTGAATCGCAGCTTTGTCTCCAAGGTAGGATTCCCAATCTCCATACTTCTCTTTGGATTTATTCGTACTAATTTTTTGCGGAATAATATGCTCTACATGTACATCTTCTGATGAATTAATTGATAACTCACTTGTGTTTCCTCTAATATGATATTCAATATTTGATAATATATAACGAGCTCTATCCCTAACCCTAGATTTAAAATCATGTGTTGGAAAACTGTTTTTGAACTCTTCGTCAGTTGGATATGATTCTAAAAGTTTCTCTCTTATTACTTTAGGTTTTCTTTCCTCCGTTTTGAGTCTTAGTAAGTTCGCAAAAATATCATCATTTCGTCCTGTGGGTTTTCCAGTTATGTGCCTTCTTAGCATCAATGTTCCAATCAACCCCAAAACCTTAAGAGCTTCTTTTCTTTGATGGTCTTCACTCAAGTAATGCATTAGAAATATATATGAGGGAAAGCTTTTGATATCATGTAAATCTTTAATTCTTTGATTCAGTTTTGAATCCTCAAATTTTAGATGAGTAATCTTTTTATATATTGATGCAGCCTTAACAATTTTTTGTAAAAACTCATCGATTGAAATCCGTTCAATTGAACTACTCTCCTCTTCATTTTCTTCTATTATATCATCCTCTTCGTAATCTTCTTCATTTAAAGGTCCGTATGCATATAAGAATTCTCCAAGTTGATCTACCTCCTTAACATTTTTGAAGTAATGCTTTTTGAATTCTTCAATCAGCTTACTTTTTGTAACCTTTCTTGTTAATAAGCTAGATGTATATTGCCTGAAAAAATCATCTGAACTATTTCCATCAAGCGTAGTTATTAACTTCGTCCAAAGCTCTTTAACTACTTCAAGTTTTTCATCTGATAATTTAGCCGCGTGTCCCAGAATAAAATTTTTGAGTATATCAGTAGCTGATAAGCCTAACCCTCGGTTGTTAATCGTCTCAAATAATTTGTATGCATCTTTTGCTTGCTGAACATCCAAACGAATTATTTTTGCTTGCTGAGTAAGAGTATTATAGTAATTCCTTAACCACTCAGAACCATCTTCTTCAAATTTTTCTTCTACTAATATTTTAAAATTATTGTAACAATCAAGAATTTTTTGATTCTCAATCTCATCAAATCGGTGTTTTAAAAGATTTAAATAATCTGAATTGTCTAATTCACCTAATACTAATTTTGGAGTCTTTGATTTAGGATCAAGACAGTATAATTTTTGTTCTATTTGCTGTATAAGATAGTTTTCCTTTTGCTCTTCGAACTTTTCTTTTAGTACTAACAATAAAATAGACAATGTTGTGAAACGCTGTTGGCCATCTACTAAATACACATCATTTATACCACCCTTATGATTACCTGTATGAAGTATTAGCATACCAAATAAATGCCCCTCATCTGAAAGCAACATATCAAGATCTTTAAAAAAGGCAGAGTGTTGTGCATCTCTCCAAGCATATCTTCTTTGGTATGATGGAATCACAAATCTTTCATGTGTATTTGCTAGCAAACTTGTTATCGTTTGATCTTGTGGAATAATTATCATTTGAATCCTGATTAATTTTCTTTTAACCCTCCATAACCTCACTCACCAAGCCCTTAACCAGCTTCTCATTCACTTGTTGGCGTTGCTCCAGTTGGGCTTTGAACCGGTCGCAGATGGCAAAGAGCTCTTCGATGCTATTGTATGTTTTTTTAAAATAGGCTCTTCTCATACGCCGTTTATTTGGGACTTAAAATATTCTTCAGTCTCTTTATCCGTACAGTAAATATAACACCCCTTCATCCCTCTGGTCATTAAGGTGCGATAGGTATTCTTAATTATCTCATCTCCCAGTTGAGTCGCCGATTCCGGATCTTCTTTCATCATCTTTTTCATTCCAAATACTGACCGGTCATTCTTTGATCGCTCATAAATATCTGTAATTGCCTTTCCTGATCTGATCTTAAAATCCGGACCTATTATTATCCCTACATAATCTAATTCTAATCCCTGACAAGTATGGATACAACCAATTTCATTGATTGACTCTTTCTTTATCAACCAAAGCATTCCATCATCTTTTAGATTCCATTGCTTTGCAAAACCATCTTCCGGAAAAACAATGTCATTCGCTTCGGAATCTTTTTTACTGGCCCAGTCCCAGCAATAACCCGCCACCATCCGGGATTTATTATTGATCTCGTTCTTTTCCTTTATTTTTTCAAATACTTCGTTTGGGTCATCCATTACCTGAAAATCATAATCTATTTCATCAAGATCAGTATTAGCTGTTTCACGGATCTGAAGTGTGTGATCTAACCATGCCAAATATCCATCTGAGCCATTACATCTGAACTGTGACGATAATTCCGTGGAGATTACTTCAGCATTATGATACTCAGCCCATTTCATGATCTCTTCTTTATCTCCTATATCATGAATATGAACTTTTTGATTTTCATCTAGGAAAAAGACGGTTACATTCGCAGCATGGATCAATTCTTTGATCTGATTCTCTCCTTTATTTCTAAATAGTCCAGATTGTTCATTCAATCGGTGGGCTTCATCAACAACGAGAGCGTCAAAGGTGTTTTCAGGGGTTTCTGTAAATGAACCTGAACTTCTAAATAAATTGTCTATTCGGCTTCTGGTCATACTACCGGATAACAACGAGGAATATACTTTTCGAGGAGCCGAGTTCTTGGAAACATAGCTTACAAATTTTTCCTCTCCGATCAGCTTTACTAATAAATTAATAGCCACAACGGATTTACCAGTACCCGGACCTCCCTCAATGATCACAACTTTCTTTTGATCTCTTGGAGTGCTTTTTATTGCACCAATAACATATTCAAAAGCCAGCTTCTGATCATCGATCATCAGGAACTCATCATTTCCCTTTAACATAGATCTCAGACTGTCTGCCAACATCTTAGATGGGCGAATACGTCCGTTTTCTATACGATCAATAATATCTTTTTGATCCCCAACCTTTATAAAACCTTTAATAAATTCTCGAAGGTTAGTAATATCTGTTTTCGTGAAAACAGGTGCTTTTTTTGTATAAAAATCATAAATCGGGTCGTCTATTATTCCATCTGATTCGTAATTATGCAAAAAGACACAAGGATAGAGATCAATATTTCCTGTATAAACCGCTTCATTGAAATCATTCAACAAGCAGGCATATGACCATGCCTGGTATGAAGGATGTATAGTTTCACGAATGCCTCCGCCAAGAAACGTTTTTACTATCCCATCTAAATTGGTTTTCTGTGCCGTTTCCCACTGTTTCAATTCGACTATAACTGCGTTATCCCTTTGATTTTCATCATGACCTGAAATTATGAAATCGATACGTTTGGACGTTTGGGGAATCTGTAGCTCAATACTTATCCCTGAATCTTGGGGTATTTCAGGATCATTAAGTACCGTGTTCATATAAAATAAAGACGACTGCCAAGACCGCTTTTCAGAAGGAGATACACCTCTATTCAATTTCTCCTTAACCTTGTATTCAATACGGTCTTCAATAACGCCAGACTCAACATCAATAGTAAAAGATTCTTTAGTAGCTTTATAAACGATCATATTTTTAAAGCTCTGTATATTTTGTTGCTGATCCTTTTGCTTTACTTACAGGATATTTCTGAGCATTAGATTTGAGCTTATCAAGTATTATCTCTTTAATATCTAGATTATAATTCTGTGCTAGTGTTAGGGCGTATATTAAAACATCTGCCAATTCTTCTTTTACCTTATCAAAGTCTGCTTCTTCGTGTTTCTTCCATAGAAATGACTCCAATAATTCCCCTGACTCAATACTAAGTGCAAGTGCAAGATCTTTCGGATTATGAAATTGAGCCCAATCACGTTCATCCCGAAATTTTATAATCGCTTCTGTTATTTCTTTTATTTCACTCATACTCCAAGAATGCTTAAAACTCTCATTAATATCAATGGATTATAGCGAAAGCGAAACTCACTAGAAAGAATTGCTTGTAAAATTTTGAGATGTCCTTTGCGAGGAGTGTATACGATGAAGCAATCTCCTGAAACTAAATTCCAAACATATTCGGGAGATCACTTCTCCCGAATTCTCGGGATCGTGAATGGAGCCGGGATTTTAATCCGTAGCGATTACAGGCAGTCAAACCACAACGCGCCGGTCCTGAAGGACCTGCTGGTTTAAAATCATACAACAAAATTTATGCTAGTAGGGCGTTCACGCCCGATGTCCAGACAAGAAATAAACCTTAGAGCTAGTTCTTTAGTTGTGCAGATCCTTCGGAAGTATCCTCAGGATGACCAAAAAGGAAATCAGTGCTGTATTTTTAGTCTATGCTTATAAATTAACGAGTCGTTGCGCATGAAAGAGGAAAGAGATGCTCATCTATTCAGGGATTGTTGCGCAACAAAAAAGGCATGACTACGGGTGCAGCCATGCCTTTTAGTGTTCTTTTTTATGGGTTATCATGATTTTTCGTACTCCAGGTTACTGAGCATGTTTGCGAACTTAGAACCCGGTCGGAACAGAATGCGCGACTTTCGGATGTTCGCTTTCGTTACTTCATCTTCGGTATCGCTACCCTCACTGGATACGCTTAAGCGGAAGTTACCCAGATCACCGATCGTCACGATCTGTCCTTCGCTCAACAACTGAGGTACGATATCAGCAATAGCATATAATACCGCGCGTATATCCGCACCGGTTACCGTACTCATTTGCTGGATCCTGTCGGTCAGAGCTTCTATTCCCAGACTTCCTGAACTAATTAAAGAAGCGTAAAACTTCTTGGTTCCACCGCCGAGCACTCCCGGCTCTCCTCGTTCTATGACTTTATACTTTACAGACATGATGTCTCCTGTTCGTTTATGGTTAATGCAGCAGTCGCTGCTGCCTTGTTAACGGCATGTGACTGTTTTGCATTGCGTTGAGGGTAGTCACATAAAGATGTTAGAGGGGGGAGGGGAGTAACTCAACACCCAATATTGAACATCCAATGTCCATTTTCGCTCATGTGACGTTCGTAACTGGACTTTGGATATTGGGTTAATTCATTTCAAAAGAGTCATCTCGCGGCGTATGCCCGAGATCTGGATTGGTATAAAGGAATATGCCATTCATAACGATCCAGATTCCTGCCTCCGCAGGAATGACCTGCTTTTATTACTATTGAGATGTTCTTAGGGGGCTCCCCTCCTTAATCTTAGGGAGGGGACGGGGGTGGGTTAGAAATCAGAGCCGGGACACCTATTTAAACTTCCAGCCCTCACAAAGATCCTGAAACAAGTTCAGGATGACGTCCGGGCTTTTAATGCTATTATGATCTATTCAAAAAGTCCTTCCTCTTTTCCAAGGGGAAGACAGATGGGGTCAAAACAAAAGTAGGTCATTCCGCAGCAGAGCTACGGAACGAGGCTAAAGCAAATAACTACGATTCCTTTTTCCCTTTAAACAATGAGATTAGGTTGTTCACGGAATAGAGTAACATAAACGCCGCTATGAAGTAGGCAATAGAATCGGGGTTCATGTAGATCAGAATTCCGATCACAAAAGTGAGTACTCCAAGTATAGATAGTGAGAACGAGAAGAATAAGATCAACCCGAATATTGCCAGAAATATCCCAAAGGTAATGGGAATTAATTCCGGAAAGATGAAGATCAGCACACCGGTAACCAGTGGTATCGCTGAAACCAGAGACGGCATCTTAAAGCTATAAAAGAGAACTCCCAAAGCCACTAAATATCCACCGGCTATCAGATACAGAAAATCTGGATAAATGAGTGCCAGTACAGCGGTAGCCAGCGTAAGTATCGCGTTAAGAGTTTGTCTTGTTCGAGGTTTGTGGTCGGTTTTGATCTCTATAAAGTGTAGCATACCTAACCTACAAAATTTCTTTTAAAGTAGTTCCGATGCAGTTTGAAGGGCTTCAGCCCGGCGTTGGGTGGCTAGCAATTTTAATCATTATCTCCGGTCGGACTGAAGTCCTCTCTAGCAAACTTAATGCTGAGTGTAGGTGGTGATTTAGATCTACTCAAGTAAACCAGCCAGGATTTTAATCCGCAGCGATTTCAGGCAGATATGCAGTAATTCAACACCCAATATTGAACATCCAATGTCCATTTTCGCTCATGTGACGTTCGTAACTGGACTTTGGATATTGGGTTAATTCATTTCAAAAGAGTCATCTCGCGGCGTATGCCCGAGATCTGGATTGGTATAAAGGAATATGCCATTCATAACGATCCAGATTCCTGCCTTCGCAGGAATGACCTGCTTTTATTACTATTGAGATGTTCTTAAGGAGCTCCCCTCCTTAATCTTAGGGAGGGGACGGGGGTGGGTTAGAAAACGAAGCCGGGAGATTTGATCAAACTTCCAGACCCTACAAAGATCCTGAAACAAGTTCAGGATGACGTCTGGGCTTTTAAAACAATTGTCAGATGGGCTTGAAGGTAATTCGGGAATGCCAAATCCTAAGATTCTTTTCTGACCATTAAATTTTTATCTCTTTATTTTCTATAATGTCATCAAAATAAAATACCTCATAGAAATGCTACAAAAAGTCTTCTTAAACCTACTCCTTGCCGTATTAACTGCTTTCGTCTTCATCGCTACTGCGAATGCTCAGGTTACAGAACAAACCGAAGAACAAAAAATGGAAGCAGATGCTAAATCTGCCGCTAAAGACATGTGTGGTTGCATGAATTTATTCTTTGACGCCCTTCATCCTAAATTAATCGACTTGATGAATGACATGATGGAAATCGGCGAAGAGCAAGCGCAAGCTAACTTCTTTACCTATTTGATGAGCGCTACACCTGAAGAACAGGCGCTTATAAATAAGGATATTGAAAGAATGGAAGATATTGATGTAGAACTAGATGCTTTCTGTGGAGAAGTTCAGGAACGTTTTTCTACTTATGATGATAGCGAGGAATTCGAGGTCAAAATGATTACTCACCTAAGCCAGCTCCCTGAATGTAAGCTTGTTTATAGTATGATGACATTAGGCCAGGAAGACGAAGAGGATTAGTTCCATCAAACGGGTAATCCGACAGATTAGGGTTTAAGGTAATTTGGGATACATATACCAGCGGATCAAGATGAAATTATTATTATAAAACCCTTTGTAGGGGCGATTCATGA
>DEXK01000012.1:205341-245796 GCA_002364085.1 Balneolaceae bacterium UBA3186
GCGATTCATGAATCGCCCCTACGTAATAAAATTGGTACCATAAAATCCGGCTGGTAAACGGGACGGTATAGTGGGTAGGTAGTGATTCAACATCCAATACTGAACATCCAACGTCCATTGTCACTCATGTACGTTCGTAACTAGACGTTGGGTGTTCTTAAGGAGCTCCCCTCCTTAATCTTAGGGAGGGGACGGGGGTGGGTTAGAAATCAGAGCTGAGAGATTTGATCAAACTACCAGACCCTACAAAGATCCTGAAACGAGTTCAGGATGACGTCTGGGCTTTTAAAACAATTGTCTTCTATTTAAAACGTCCTTACCCTTATCCAAGGGGAAGGCAGATGGGGTCAAAACAAAAGTAGGTCATTCCGCAGCGGAAGCTGAGAGATTTGATCAAACTACCAGACCCCACAAAGATCCTGAAACGAGTTCAGGATGACGTCTGGGTTTTTAGTACAATTGTGATCTATTTAAAATGTCTTTTCCCTTACCCAAGGGGCTTGTTATAAACAAAAAAGCCCCACTCATAAAAATGAATGGGGCTCTAAGGTGGGACCGGGCGGGATTGAACCGCCGACACACGGATTTTCAGTCCGTTGCTCTACCAACTGAGCTACAGTCCCGGTAGATTTCCTTTAAGCGTTAGCTTGAAGGGCGACAAAGATATCAGGATTATTATCTAACAGCAATACCAAATTAAAAGTAGTTATGTTTTTGTTGGTCTTGATATGCTTTTACTCTTTCCGGAGCAGCGCAAGCGCTCGTTGATAAAATTCAGAACCAGTTCAGGATGACGTTGGTTTTGAAAATCATTTCTTGCTCATCTGACTCTTCTCGTTCCTAAAGAACTCCCCTCCCTGATCTAAGGGAGGGGACGGGGGTGGGTTAGAAATCAGAGCCGGGAGGTTTAATCGAACTACCAGACCCCACAAAGATCCCGAAACGAGTTCAGGATGACGTCTGGGCTTTTAAAACAATTGTCATCTATTTAAAACATCCTATTTCAGGATACAACCCGCGCCGGCCCTGAAGGACCTGCTGGTTTAAAATCACATAACAAAATTTAAGCTAGTAGGGCGTTCACGCCCGGGGTGCAGGCAATAATTCAACATCCAATACTGAACATTGGATATTGGGTTAATTCATTTCAAAAGCGTCATCTCGCGGCGTATGCCCGAGATCTGGATTGGTATAAAGGAATATGACATTCATAACGATCCGGATTCCTGCCTTCGCAGGAATGACGTTATTTTATCACTATTGTGATGTTCTTAAGGAGCTCCCCTCCTTAATCTTAGGGAGGGGACGGGGGTGGGTTAGAGATCGGAGCCGGGAGATTTGATCAAACTACCAGACCCCACAAAGATCCTGATCCGCCAGCTGGCGGACATGACGACGTCTGGTTTTGAGTTTTGGCATTTAATTCATCCCTAATTCTGATGAATATCTTTAATTCTTATCTGCAGCGTCCTTCTTCCATTCCAGTCGTTTTCTTCCACCACATAGGCCATATCAAAGGTTTCTTTGCGAACAAAAGGCAGGTACTCGTGCATATTGAACCCGATTGCATCAAAAACTCCTGAATCTCCTTGTTTCACTTTCATTTTCAGGTGCCCATTTCCAACAATAGTGGGAACTCCTACCGCTTCAACTTTTTTGCTTACAAAGATCGGGCGCAGATTATGAGGGCCAAACGGTTCAAATTGGTTTAGCAACTTCCAGAACTTCATGTCAATATCTTCCAGGCTCAGCTCTGTGTCAATCTGTAACTCCGGTTCAAAAGTATTCTCTGAAAGATCCAGATACGCAATTTCGTTCATCCTGCGTTTGAATTCAGTAAGCTTACCTTCTTTGATGGTTAAACCCGCCGCAAATTCGTGCCCTCCAAATTGCTCCAACAGGTCTTCGCATTTTTTCATTGCGTTGTAAATATTGAATCCCCTGATGCTGCGCCCCGATCCTTTTATTACACCTTCAACACTGCTTAACATAATTGCAGGGCGGTGATATAGATCCACTAATCTTGAGGCTACAATTCCTATTACTCCCAAATGCCAGTCTTCTTTGTAAAGCACCATTATAGATGTTTCGCTCAGGTCAACACCATCATCGATCATGGACAGCGCTTCTTCCATCGTTTTACTGTCTTTATCGCGCCGACGCATATTTACGGATTCAAGTTCATGAGCAAATGCCTTTCCTTTCGCTTCGTTTTCAGCGATCATCAATTGAACAGCTGTAGTTGCATCGCCCATTCTTCCGGCAGCATTTATTCTAGGGCCAATCGAAAATACGATCTTGGTGGTATTGATTTCTTCGCGCGGCATCCTGATCAGATCGAGCAGGGCTTTTATTCCAACTCTTGGCTTTTTACGGATCATCGTAAGCCCTTCTTTCATCAAGATCCTGTTTTCATCTACAATAGGAACAATATCGGACGCAATTGAGATCGCAACCAGATCTAAAAATTGATATGCTATTTTCTTTGGAAGTCCTAATTTGGAAATGGTTCCCTGAATGAGTTTAAATCCCACGCCGGCGCCGGAAAGCCCATCAAAGGGATAGGTACAGTCTGGTCTTTTGGGGTCCAGTACTGCAAGGGCGTCAGGAATTTCATCGCCAACTGTGTGATGATCACATATGATAAGGTCGATCCCTTTTTCTTTCGCAACCAGCGCTTCCTTGATGGCTGTAATACCACAATCTACAGAAACGATCAGGTGACATCCTGTTTCTTCAGCGTATTTTATTCCATCAGGATTGATACCATATCCTTCTTTAAAGCGATGCGGAATATAATAATCTACATCTACACCAAATTTCTTTAAAAAGATATATAGACAAGACGTAGCTGTAGTGCCGTCGACATCGTAATCGCCGTAAACGAGTACTCTTTCGCCATTGCGAATAGCCAGCGCAAGCCGATCTGCTCCCTGATCCATATCTTTCATCAAGAAAGGATCATGTATTCTGTCTATAGTAGGTCTGAAAAAGAGTTTTGCATCATCATATGTTTCTATTCCGCGAATAGCCAATAATTCGGCTATTTTGGCCGGGACTCCGAGCTTCTGCTTTAAGACAGATGTACGAGTGTCCTGGTCCTGCTGCGCGAATACCCAGCGGAATGACATGGTTTACCTTGTTTATTTTTTTATTCATAAAGGCAACGTGGCGGTCAAGCCTAAGCGCCAAAGCATTTCTGCTTATTTCTTTATAAAATACAATATCGTAGCTAAAAAACTTAATCCGTTACAATATTAAATATTAATTTTAACACCTATATATCTGCTTAAACCAGTCACCCACCCTATTTGTTATCTTATTTGCTAAAAAATCTGCTTCAAATTCCCCAAAATAGTGGATGTTTTACTATATTTGGAGGCTTGATCGAGCTCGTTAAAAAACGTAGAGAGCTTGAGTGTTTCCTAAGAAATAGAGAGCTTGTGGAAGCGTTTCCACGCATCGAATTATTATACATACAAAAGAATTTTCATAATGACAGAAGCAACCGTCCAAAGTACCATGAATGAAAAAGAACTAGACCCTAATTTCCCAATTTTTAATGCACTGCAAACCAAAGGGCATGAGCAGATTGTAATGTGCTCAGATCCTGAATCCGGATTGCGTGCAATCATAGCTATTCATGATACTACACTTGGCCCGGCTCTTGGTGGCACCCGCATGTGGAATTATGAAAATGAAGCGGCTGCGCTCAAAGATGTTCTTCGTTTATCTCGTGGGATGACGTATAAAGCTGCAATATCAGGCCTGAATCTGGGCGGTGGAAAGGCGGTAATTATCGGCGATCCTCATAAAGACAAAACAGAAATGTTGTTTCGTGCTTTTGGTCGTTTTGTTGATGGTCTTGGTGGCCGTTACATAACCGCAGAAGATGTGGGAATGGAAGAAATTAATATGGAGTGGGTGTATTCTGAAACTAAATTTGTGACCGGTATTCCTAAATCTATGGGCGGTAGCGGAAACCCATCTCCTGTAACTGCTTTTGGTGTATACATGGGTGCTAAAGCATGTGCTAAAAAAGCGTATGGAAGTGATTCTTTAGAAGGAAAGACAATTGCACTTCAAGGCGCCGGAAATGTAGCCTCAACTTTTGCCCGACATGCAGCCAAAGAAGGTGCAAAGCTATTTATTGCTGATATCTATGAAGATAAAGCAAAAGCTTTGGCTGAAGAAGTAAACGGAACTCTTGTTAAGCCAGATGAAATCTATGGATTGGATGTGGATATTTTTACTCCATGTGCCTTGGGCGGCGTCATCAATGATGATACCATGAGCCAATTCAAATGCGACATTATTGCCGGCGGTGCCAATAATGTATTGGATATTGAAGAGAAGCACGGACAGGAATTAGTTGATAAAGGAATTATTTATGCTCCTGATTATGTGATCAACGCAGGTGGATTGATTAACGTAGCCGGAGAGCTTGAAGGATATAACGAAGAGCGCTGCTTACAGAAAGCAGGAAAGATCTACGATACCATCTTGGATATTCTGAATTTCTCTGAAGAACATGAAATCCCAACCCATGTTGCCTCTAACAGGCTCGCTGAAAAGCGCATCGCTTCTGTTGGGAAAATAAATAAGATCTATTCGTCCAAAGGCCATTTCTCCGGTAGAATGGGAGAGATGTATATGACTGACAGGAAATGAGTTAGTAGTTTTGAATGAATAGTTGTGAGTGAATAGTTTTGAGTTAGTAGTTGTAGAAAGAAGTTCGGTCATTCACTTACAAAAATTGTCCTGTTTATAGTCCTGACGATTTCAGAAAAAACTTCCAACTTCACCGACCTTTAGAATTATTGGCGAACCAAGAACGTAATGAAATCGACGGCTCCGAAGGAGCAATCATTACACTCTGGCTGATTTGTGAATATGCATCATACGCAGGAAGACCTTTTGTAATGATTAGTCGATGCAATGGAGTTCGCGTCAATAATTCTTGTCGGGAGCTTTTGGTACTTTTGTCGGTACAAAAGTACATAGAACAAAGGACCTGAACCCTATAAACACATCTAGCTTAGAATACGGGCACCTACTTTTGTCTTGATACAAAAGTAGCAAAAGATCAAGCCGAAGTATTTAAGACGGGTTCACAGATCCTACGCTGAATAATCCTAAAGGTCTTCGTTCATTCTGAGAAAATGATGATACTCTTCACCTGAAAGGATTATTCCTGCTTCGCAGACGCATCCGGATCATGCTCTCTTTTCCGTCTTAAATACAAAGGGCGAATTTTTCTAGAAAAGCCACCACTAAACTGTTAAGGAATTATATGACATCTACAAGGACGAGTTAATAGTTTTGAGTATTTATAGTGCTCAATCCCTATCCTGTAATGGTAATCCATTTTTCTAATCGAATTCGCTTAGCCATTTACTTTTAGTGACTACCAGAACACTAAAGCTAATGGCTGATCACTAACAGCTATAAAGCAGCAACCCTCTATCCCTCTGATAGAAACTCTCTCTGTGGTCGCTCGTTTATTCTCGCTCAAATATCCTTATCTTACAACCCACTAAGTACGCCTATTCAATAAGGAATTTATATTTATGAACAAGAAGGAATTTGAGTTTAAAGATCGCCTGATCAAAGGAATATCTAAGGACGGACATTTTAAGATCTCTGTAATTAAAACCACTGATCTAGTAAAAGAAGCTCAAAAAAGACACGGACTTTCTTTATTAAACACCGTGATTCTGGGACGAGCACTTACCGCCACAATGCTTATGGCTTCTGAGCTAAAGGGAGAAGAACGTATTCGGCTAAGAATGGAAGGCGACGGTCCTATTGGGTTTTTAGTAGCTGAAGCAAACAGCCTTGGAGAAGTGCGTGGCTATGTTGGAAATCCTACTGCAGAACTCGATTACTCTGATTCATCCACCGCTATTGGTCAAGGCCTCGGTTTGGGACTTCTTACTTTTTCTAAAACACTTTACAATGAAGCCGAACCAAGAACAAGCACTATTCAGCTTATCAACGGAGATGTTACCTCAGATATCGCTCATTATTTAGCTCAATCAGAACAAGTAGATTCTGCTCTGATATTGGACGTAGGGATGGATGAAAATGGCGCTGTTACAGAAGCAGGTGGATTACTTATTCAAAAGTTACCGGGCGCACCGGAGGGACAAATTGATATGCTTCAGGAACGTCTGAGTTCCTTTCCGGCGGTCCATAAGTTTTTTGAAGATGGGCAATACATTGACACCGTAATGGACAAGGTAATGTCTCCCATCAAAGTGAAAGAACTTTCCAGACAACTGGTTGATTTCTTTTGCCGATGTAATAAAGATCGATTTTTGAATGCTCTTGCTTTGTTGAACTATGATGACCTTAAAGAAATGAAAGGAGATTCACAGGAAATTGTGTGCCAGTACTGCAACAATAAAGAAAATATATCGAAAGAAGAGATTGCCGGGCTCATTTCTGCTGCAAAAACTAAATTGAACTAACAACACATGGCGAATCTGAAAGAAGATGAAATAAGACGTATTGTTAACAGGGCAACAATGTTCCAGAAATTTTATGGTGCTTCAGCGCAAGTACCTCTGCAAAACCTGGAACAGGAATATCCTGACCTCTTCGAAATAACGGATTCTCTTAAATTGGATAGAGCTTTTGTTTGTGAAGCGTTGCTCGAGTATCAGGGAATTCCGGTTGATGAGCCACTTATTCTTGACGCCGGCTTTAACAACGCTCAGGTTTTGGGATTTTCTACCGGAAGTTTAACTCCGGAAACACTCAAAGAGTTAAGAGCTCAAATCGAATACCATTACAATACTGTTGGTGAGATCAAACACAGGAAAACTAAAACGGTATGGAAATCTACACCTAAAGGCTTATCTAAATTTTTTGCATCCCAAAATTCTTTGGAGGTTTCTCTTGAAGAGTCTAATGGCGCTATAAAGATCCTGGCTAAACAGAGCATGAAGACTTTCAATAAGCTTTACTTTCCTGTTGCGGTAGGTATTTTTGTTTCAATAATGATGTTTGCAGCCGGTGTCTTTGGGGAGCTCGGTAATGACGGGGCCGTTGGGGCCATAATGATGGTTGTCTTTGGCCTGCTTTCATTTCTGTACGCACGTTCTATGAACAAGAGAAAACAAAAGAAAAAGAACAGGATCGTTGATCTCGTAGAACGCCTTCAAATGATCTTGGAAAGACGTAAAAGAATAAGCAATACTTTTTCAGAGCGTATTTCGATTCCTGATGATGAATACTCCGGAACGGGCGATATTGAAATTAACGATACAAAAAAAGTGTCCAACTAATTAAAGCGGACACTTTGTAGAATCAACAATTCCTTTTAGTCTTCAGGCATAATCTTATAAATTCCAACGCCGTCAACACCAACGTAAATATATCCATCCGGGCCTTGTTTTACGTTTCTGACTCTGCCTATTCCTTCTAATACATTTTCTCTGCTGCTTACTTCAGTTCCGTCCAGCTCAATAACCACCAGATAGCTGAATTTTAGAGAACCTAGAATTGCTTTCCCTTTCCAGGCCGGGTAGAGGTCGCTGGTCACAAAATCTAATCCAGATGGTGCAATAGATGGATCCCAATATGTTTTTGGTTGCTCCATTCCTTCTCGTTCTCTTTCATCTGTAATTGGAGTTCCGTTGTAATTGATACCATAGGTAATTACAGGCCATCCGTAATTTTTGCCGGCTTCCACATAATTCAGCTCGTCACCACCACGTGGTCCGTGTTCATGTGACCAAATCTTTCCTGTTTCAGGATGCATGGTCATTCCCTGAGGGTTTCGATGTCCATACGAGTACATCGCTTCAATTGCGCCTTCTTGTCCTACAAATGGATTATCAGAAGGAATAGAGCCATCATCATTAAGGCGATATATTTTTCCTCCATCTTTGCCCAGGCTTTGCGGAAGCTCATCTCTGTTTCCTCTGTCGCCAACTGCAAAATATAAATAGCCTTCCGAATCAAATGCTATTCTTCCTGCATAATGCTGTCCTCTGGTTGTATTTGGTGTTGCCTTATAAAGAACTTCAGATTCTACTAACGCATTATTATTCAATTTTGCTCTCATAATAGCTGTATTTGCTCCGTCTCCTGCGCCTTCCGTTGAAGAGTAGGTGATGTATATCCAGCCGTTTGACTCATAATCGGGATGTACTTCAATATCAAGCAGACCGCCTTGGCTTCGTGCCATAACTTCGGGGACACCCGATATTTCTGCGATCAGATTACCATCCCGAACTCTTAATAGTTTTCCTGATCTATCAGTTACCAACATATCTCCGTTAGGAAGCCAAGTCATGCCCCAGGGAATAGTTACTCCTTCAAAGTAGAGCTCCGGCGTTACTTTCATTTCCTGAGAAACATTCTCGCTGTCCTGATTCCCGTTCGTGTTTGGTTTTTCAGTACATGCTATAACAAATAGAGCAGCGGCAATTACAGTTACTGAATTCAATAATAATTTTTTCATGTTCATACTTTTTTTTGAGCTCCAATGATCATGAGCCCGAGTTATAAAGAAATTGTCTTAATTCATCTACATTCATAAATCCGGTTCTTTTTTTCAGCACGTCACCATTAGCGTTTAACACCAAAACAGTAGGGAATGCATAGGCACCCTTTTTTTGTGCAAATTCTCTGGCTGTTATTTCTTCGCCATTAAAACGAACCATTTCCTCCGAATTTCCATCCAGTTTAACTGGTATATATCCTTGATCCAATACAATTCTTACAGTTGTATCGGGGTAAACTTCTCTTTCCATTGCACGGCAATATTTACATCCAACTTCATAAACATCCACCATAATAAGCTTATTCTGCTCAATGGCTTCTTTTTGAGCTGTTTCTAATGGAATCCAATTTGGGGAGTTTTCTATAGTCTTCGGCTCAACTGTTTTGAGAGATGAATACAGGAATACACTTAAAAAAATCCCTATTCCTATTAGTATTGTTAGTCTTTTTTTCACAAGTTCTGAAAGTTCATTTCAATTACTTTCTTAAAATACGGAACTGAGAGCGGTTTTTTTTAATTAAACTAGTATTAATATTAACAAACGGATTAAAAAATGAAAAAATTCATATTCTCTGTACTTACTTTAGCCTTGGTTGGACTTGCTTCACCATTAAGTGCTCAAAAGGCAGGCGATGCTGAAAGCATGTTTAAAAAGCACATCAATAAAATGGTAGAAAGTGTTGAAAAAGCTGAAACCCCTGATTCTAAAAGAGAAATTTTAAACGACTCTTTTGACGATTTGATTGGAGCTATTGAGAAAGTAGAAGGAATGCGTGCTGTTTCAGAAACAGAAAAGCAGGGCTTACAGGTTTTTAAAGAAGATATTCAGAACAAAAAGGACGAGCTGAATGGAAATAATGGCTTTTCAGCGGTACCAAATAACAGCCTGAATAACTTTGCAGATTATGTACAACAGGATCTTGAACAAGCTGATACTGTGACCATTGGGGTTACCACCTTATTGTTGATCATCATTATTCTTCTTTTACTTTGATAAGAATTAAGTCATCAATTTTTAGAAATATTGGGCTGCTTTCATTAAAAGCAGCCTTTTTTCTTACTCTCATTATATTATCCGGTTGTTCTGGCTCAAAGTCTGTTATTACTACCGAAACCGATTCCGTGCGCTATTCACTTATCTCAATAATACATGCGGATGCAAATTACCTTTACCATGTAGATGGGCAGGCCAAAAAGGCTAACGATGAAGCATTAAAAGAATCTATTGAAACTGCACAAAATGCTAAACATGGTGAGGTCTTTATTTTTCACCAAAAACCTGAACGAAAAGCATTCTTTCTTTTTCCAAGAAAAGATCGCGTTTTCTATCATTACAGAAACGGTTCTTTGATAAATAAAGGGAGTTACTCGCCTTTGGATGGTGGCCTTTCTGCTGAAGCTGAAATCTACCGAACGCATTCAACTAAAAAAGATCGTAAAGAGTACCTCATTTATTTTGGGCATGAAATTCCGACTTTTAAAGATCGCCACTATCATCGCTCAATGCCTGACATGAACTTTGATACTGATATTTTCACAAGCGACTTAAAAAAATTCTCTTCACGCTTTGATGTTACTATTCTTTCTACTTGTAATAACGGCAATCCATATATGATGGAAAGGTTGCAATCGATAACAGATGTTGCCGTTGCTTCTCCTCAGAATTTGCACCTTTCTTATATGTCGATGGAAAAATTTGATCTTCTGGAAAAGAATGCATCCATTCCGAATCCCATTTTTGCTGATTTTTTTGCTCATAATGCCTTCGAAAAGCTTAGCTCAAACCTCTCTACAATGGTAACTATTTCTACATATTGGCTTTCAGGGTTGAACAAGGATTTACCGGAGATCTCCAAATTGTATGAGAAGCATCTTACAAATACTTCAATTAAACCTTTTTTTACTGATAACATTGATTGCCAGAACCTGGATATTTATAACGAACCTCTTCATCTTTATGGAATGCTAGTGTTGTATAAGCCTCCGGCGTTTGGAAGAAATGCGGATAAAAAAACCCATTCCGGTTGGGGTTGCAAAGAATAGTTTATCCATTTAAAAACAATCTCCCTATCTTGTATTAAAGAATTTAATATGAAAGAAATAGAATCTTACAAGCTGGGCAAAATTGAGGTTACCATCTCAGAAACGGATAAAGAAAATAAGCTTTTGGTCCATTGTTTTGACGGCGAATTCAAATCTGAATTTACTGTGAGCAGGTATGAATACGAAAACTACAAACGGCTAATGAATCAGCGCATATCCAGAGCTTTTTCCGGAGAACCGGATACAGATTAGCTCCAGGAAATCTGAAAGAATACAAAAATAAAGCTTATAACAGAGAGCACCAATCCACCCATAAAAAGGTTATATGCAATTCGCAATAGCCTGTACTTTTTTGCCAGAACAACGCCTAACCCATGAAGGTCTCTGGCCATATTATCATATAGCCGTTCACTATCCTGCATCAACTCTTCCATTCCCTCAACATAATCTGCTCTGGGAAGCGTATAAAAATTTCCAAAAAACAGAATATTCGCTCTGTTTTCTCTTACATCCTCTAAAGTTACTTTTTCTTTACTAACTCTTGGCCTTGCAGAAAGCACTGCATAAACCAGAGATAACAGACAGGTTATCAATAAAATTGAAGTGGGTAACAGAAGCCAGGGGTTTGAATCTATTTTAGGAGAAATAGAGGCAATGATGATCGAAATAATGATTCCGTTGATGCTGATCATGATGTTTGATTTATTATCAGCAATAGCACTCAGCTCCATGTGCGTTCTGTAAGAGGTGCGGAACATATCCGATACACCACGCTTTCGGGAGCCTAATTTCTTCTTCGAACTTGAATCTGTATCTGACGACATTTTTTCTTTTTTAATTTCCTGAATATAGAAAATTAAGTTCTAAACTCGATGTGTTTTGGGATTTAAGGATTTAAACCCATCCGTTCTAAAAGCTGTCCATATCTCACGTCGCTCTTTAGCATATCGAACGGAAATATAGTTTTGATCAGTAATACAGAGCCGAGTTTTTCGTCAACCGCTTTATTTAAGTAATCAAAAGCGATATCCGTTTTTCCCAGTGCCGCGTAGATAACGGCATAATCTAAACATAGATTTAAGTCTGGATTAGACTCTTCTCTTTTCTGAAGTATTTTAAGGTTTTCTTCTGCAAGCTTTATGTTCCCTTTTAGTGCCGCTATATAACCTAGTTGTGTTCCGTCTTTATAATCCAAATCTATCAGATCTAAATACTTTTTTACAGCCCTTATCGCTTTGTCGTACTTTTTTTCAAATACATGAACTAGCGCAATTCCTTCTAATGCCGGTCTAAAAAGAGGGTCCAGTTCCAATATCCTGTCAAATAGATCCAATGCTTTTTTATGCTTCTCCGTAATCATAAGAGAATGAGCATGTTGTAATAACGCCGGTAATGAAACCGGAGCAATTTTAATTGCCGCTTTTGTATGATGATACATTCTGTCCACATCACCAATTATGCGATAATACGTTGCCAGTGCGAGTCTCGCTTCTTCGTTGTTGGGCTCCATCGTGATCGCCTTTCTGAAGTTCGCTTCAGCACTATCGAAGTCCCATTTATAGAACAGATCTACGAATCCAAGCGACACAAATGAGCCTCCGCGGAAGTCGTTCAACTCCAGAGCTTTTACTGCAAACTTTTCGGCTTTTGTGAATGCTACCTTTCCTTTTAAATGGCCGATCACTCCCAAAAAGCTGTAACAATTAGCGAGGCCTGAATACGCCTTTGTATACGTTTTACACTTCCTGATCGCCTTTTGATAACATTCTATTGCTTTCAGAACTGCTTCTGGTGTTCTCTTATTCCAATAGTACAGACCTTGAAGGTAGTGGTTATAAGCAACCACACTATCAGTTGATGCTTCGTAAAAGACTCTGGTTGCATTAAATTCAAAATTCTGTTCCAGCTTCTCAGCTATCTTCTGGGAAATTTCATCCTGAACTTTGAATATATCTTTCATTTCGCCGTCATAATTTTCCGACCAAATATGAAAACCATCGTCCGTATTTATTAGCTGAGCTGTTACCCTGATCTTGTTACCCGACTGCCTGACGCTCCCTTCTAAAACAGTAGCTACATTAAGCTCTTTACCAATCTCTCTGATATCTTTGTTAGTATTCTTGTAGGCAAATACTGATGTTCGGGAAGGCACCTGTAAGCCATCCAGCTTTACAAGCGCATTTATTATTTCTTCCGTGATTC
This sequence comes from Balneolaceae bacterium UBA3186, assembly GCA_002364085.1. Classification (GTDB taxonomy): domain Bacteria; phylum Bacteroidota; class Rhodothermia; order Balneolales; family Balneolaceae; genus Balneola. Next base: position 218,102 of record DEXK01000012.1, read on the forward strand.
CATCACTAAAATACTCGTTTTCAGGATTCGGACTAAAGTTCGCAAATGGTAATACTGCAACGCTGTTTTTATGGCTGCCTGTTATTCCCTGAATGTAAGATTGCTCAGGAACTGATAATCCTTCGTTTGCTAAAGCAAAAATGCTGATTGGGTTAAACACATTCTTAAGATCATGTTCTCCAAAAGCTTCGACTTTTATTCCAGGATGATTTCTAATTTCTTCGAATACCTTTCCGGAAATCATTACTCCGCCGGGCACAGAAAGTGACTGTACGCGGGCAGCTACATTTACTGCATCTCCAAAAACTCCTTCCGAATCATGAACCACATCTCCAATATGGATCCCTATTCTTAATGGGACCTTTGGATCTCTTTGTAATTGATCCTGAATTTCCCTCGCTGCTTCAACAGCTTTTATAGCGCTTGAAAACATACTCAATGTTCCATCGCCATAATATTGCATAACCTTACCATTGTGGGTGGCTATAGTTTTATCAACAACATTTCTCTGGCGATCTCGAAGTAGTTTTGCCTTAGACTCATCTTCCTGCATTAATTTGGTATACCCTACCATATCGGCAAACATTATTGCTGCAAGGGATCTGTAATTACTTTGATCTGACATTCTTTATTCTACCCGCTGTTGATACTTTTATTTAAATATATCAATAATCGAGCCACTGTTTAATATTTAGAAGAAAAACCCTGCTTTTATTTCAAATAATGTCCCTTCGTCAGATAATCCAATAGTTGAATTGATTAGAACGGAATCAAATGCATTAAACCAAACACCGCCACCGTATCCTTTATGCCATAAAGACGAACTTTCTCCATCTGTCCACACCCTTCCTGTGTCAAAAAATCCAGTAATTCCCAGCTTACCTCCTAATAAATACCGGTAGAAATCGAGCAGTTCAATCCTGATCTCTGTGTTATTATAAAAAGTACTTCTTCCTGAGAAACGACGCCCGTTATAACCTCTTAGATTTTGAGTTCCCCCAATGGTGTTAGACTCGTAGAAAGGGAACGGGCCAAAATTATGAGCCCCGCCAACACGATTGGCAATCACTATTTGCGGGCTAAATCTGATTGGATAAAAAATCCTGTAATCAGACTCAAATCTGTAAAAAGTTTGAGAGGTGTTTCGAATGCCAATGTTCACATCCGAGTGCAGTGTAAATTTGTACCCTTGTTTAGGATTTACTGAATTGTCCACATCAGTTATAGCTACATTTGCAAATACGGTATTGAACCATTGATCTTCATCTGTAGTAACACTGAAGCCATTTCCGAGTTCATTTAGAATATTACTCTCATCAGAATTATCATCTATTATGGTGGCGCTGAGCCTGTTGCCCAAGTCTACTGATAAAACCTGATTCACCGACTGACTTAAGCTCCCCTCAAAAGCATATCTGGAAAGTCGAGCACGATAAAATTTATTACTTCTGGATTGCAGAGTCGTTTCATTTCCCAACCCAAAAAAGTTTCTGAAACTCTTAGGAAAAAGCACTTCAGAGCTTACGTTTAGATCCCAAGAACGTACTCTTTGAAACCAGGTTCCGTCATATTTTAAATTAGATGCTCCTGTTTTTGGTGCGTAATTAAACCGCAAATAATGACTAACTGCCGGGAATTTCCTGAACCCGTAACGAACTACTTGTGGACCGCCTCCCAGAAAAATTCCATCGAACGAATTGTATTCAAAGTAATAACCGGGAAATACCCTGTTCCACCTAAAGTCGTATTCATAGTTATATTTGCTAACAGTAGGATCGTCGGTTAGGTGCGTATGAACTTTATAATTAGATATAACGGTAGTTCCTTTTTCAGAATCAAAGATCTCTACATCTCGGGAAGCTTTCTTATTGAGCTCATTCGTATTAAAAATATCCTCTCCTGGTCCGCCCACAACCAAAATTCTGGTTTTGTTATTAGCTTCTCCTTTTAAGATAAACTCATCATTGCCACTCATTCCGAAAAGTCTGAGTTCATCCGTTTCCTTATCTGTGAAAATTCTTTCGTAATACTTTTCTCTGAGCTTTCCTTTGCCGGTAAGCTTATACACCTCTACTTTAGTTCTGTCTCGGTCTAATGTTTCTACCACAAACCGCTCTCTTTTATGGCTACCCGGAATGGAAACTACCGTATTCAGCATTGAGTAGTATTCTTCTGCAATTTCGGGAAGCAGATCTCTTCGTACTTTTAGATGCTTTATAGTTTCTTCGCCATACTTTTCAAATACTTCCGGCGGATATGATCTGACCGCTTGCTCAATTACTGAATCGGTTAAGTTGGTAGTAACTTCTAATGCAATCCTGGACCAATCTTCATGAGTAACTTGATTTGTAAATCTTCTGGCTTGTGAAAGTGAATTGTAATTTAGTCCAACCAAATTCCCATAAGACTCACCAAAGTTCTGATACTGAAAAAATGATCCGAACTTCATAATTGTTGGAACTATTCCATCCATTTTCATGAAAGCCACGTCTCGGTCTCTGGGAATTGGACGGTATATTTTTCCTTGCTCATCCTCAGGCTCAAATGTAGCCCAACGCCATTGATCGCTATGCCTGTCCCAATCTCCAATCAACATATCCAATAATCGTGCTCTGATAAACATTTCTTGATCAACTCTGTGATCAATATCTCCATCAACTTCCCGAATCATATCCCGATAAGCCACAACTTCTTCTGATCTGCCAACGCTTTCTAAATGACTCATGTCATTGTCCGGCTTTTCTTCAAAAAGTCCCAATTGTCCGCCTATTTCATCTCCGTATCTTCCCAGCATAGGGTCGTCAGGCACGTAGTAAATTTTGGGATTTGTATGATAGACTCCAATTGCATTTGCTAGAGGTGGGATAATTAATGCGCCATACGGATTCAAAATAGAAAATTGATCCTGAGCTACATCTAGAGCAAAGGTCTTTTTGAGATTTTCATCCCAAATTTTCCCCGCCTGTTTATCAACCGACCTGAGTACATACTCGTTTCCTTCTTTGCCTTCAAGGTGTAGGGTATTTGACTGACCTTTTCCACCCATTCTTACCGGAATTAATCCGCCCTTTAGTTCGGATACGTCGAACATGGGAAACTCCGATTCTACTGACCAATATTTACGATTATGCCCACCAACAATGGCCTCGAACAGCGCTCCTTTACCATCGTAACTTGCATTAGCTGCCATTACTTTAGTGCTATCAGTGTAATCTGTATCAGGAAATTGCTGTTCTTCTTCAATAGGGTCTTGATATGGTGGTTTCAACTGTGTTTTATATAGCAGTTTTCCATTATCTGAGCCGTCGTGTGTCCAGGCTTCTAACCAAACTGAACCATCCCCATAATAATTTAGTTTTGAAAATCCTTCTCCCTGATAGCTGAATTCCGTTCCTCTTCCGCTTGCCACATAGCTATCTTTTGTTCCCGCTCCCGTAACCACATAATGCCTGGTTTCCCGTTTTCCTTTTTCTCTTATATACTGAAGGTTATGAGAATGACCGGAGGCATAAATCAAATGGTCGTTATTGTTAAACAGTTCTCGGAAAGTACTCGCCATATTGCGATACTTATGATGGTTTACATCCTGCTCGCGTCCGAATATCCTTCTATAGAGCACATTAAAAGTGCCAAAAACAGGAGGTTTTAAGTGAGCCGACGGATGCAGATAACCACCATGCCTTCCTTTAGTAATTAATGGGTGGTGTGCTGCAACTACCAGAAAATCTTTCTGCCTTTTTATAAGAATGTCTTCGAATTCATTCAGAAAATCTCCTCCATCAAAAAGATCATATTCTCCTGTATCACCATAAGATTTTTCATATTTATGAAGCCACCATTGTGTATCTAAAACTATCAACCTGATATCATCTCTTAATAATGGATGTTCATCATCATCCATTAATTCTATATCTACAGGTCCCGGAAATCCATTGTCCGGTAGAAAAGTATTTCCTCTGTTTAGGTAATCTTCTACAAATTTTTCTTGTCTCTGAACAGCCGCCAGTCCATCTCTGCCGCCGTCATCCCAATCATGATTTCCAGGAATAAAAAATACTTTGCCTTTAAAATTCTCCACCGTTTTCATTTGTTCGATGATTCTCCCCTCATAAAAGCTTCTTCTGGGGTGAGTGGAATCAGGCAGGCCATTCAGATAAATATTATCACCTAAGAATACAACCGCGCTGCGTTCAGAGCTGTTAGTAAGTTTATGCTCCAGTAGCTTTAGGTTGGGCTCTTGTATTTCAAGTGAGGGTGAACCGGCGTCCCCAATCAAATATATTTCATATATGAGTTCGTTCTGGTTCCCCGGCGATAATTCTTGCCATTTTTTTGCTTCTGAAGAATAGTAAAGCTTTGTGCTTGAACAGGAAATAAAAACCAGGTATAGAAATGAAATCTGTAGTGCTCTTTTCATTCTTAAAGATAAAACAAGTTGGGCTGTTTACACGAACAAAAATCCGTTGATTGATAGGCATAAAAAAACCCTGCCTTCTGTAGACGGGGTTGTGTTTTGAATCAACTGTCACCAATATACGGCAGGAAGCAGGGGGTAACCAAATCTTTTTAACAATGTATAAGTAATATTAGTTAATATATAAGTAATACAATATATTTAGCTACTTAAAATAAGATATTGTATAGATAATTTTCTGAATTATGCCTCGTAAAATTGGTTCTTTAACTCTTTATTCCATTGATGATCTGCATGAAATGCTGGGCATTTCGAAAATGACTCTTCGTGCTTACCTGAGAGAAGGCAGATTAAAAGGCCGTAAACTCGGTGTAAGTTGGTTTGTAACGGAGAATGCAATTCGAGAATATTTTGAAGAGGCTGAAAAACAAATCTCTACTCCAAAAAAGAAAAAATCTTTCCGTTATATTGTACAAGGTGTAAATGATCTTGTTAGTGAAACTGAATATTGCGACACTATACAGGATGTAATTCAGACTCTGAACGAACAAGCTATAATTAGTTTATTCCAGGTTCAGAAAATTGACAGTGAGACTGAAGAAATTTTAGAAATAATAAAAGCCCGAGACTTTTTAGATAAACATGATTCCAATTGAAAAAACCGGGATTGAAGAACTCAGCTTCGGAGATTCCAAAGAAGACATCTTTCATATATTAGTTAATAAACAAATTTCACCTGACGGGATTGATCTTGAAAAGCTTCGTTTAGCCGATCCCAGAAACTTCGATGCCGCGTTAACTTCAGCCGGTTGCATTATTATGCTCAATGAAATTGAAATCGATGAACTGGCAAAAAGAGGGGAGATCAAGAAAACCGATCTTCACCAAAGCTTATATGAATTAGCAAGCCGCGAAGGTCTGCTTTAGATTTTTCCTTGCTCTTTTAGAAAGCGCTCTGCTCTCAAAAGACAGCAAATGGTTTTTCCATCATTTATATCTCCTGAGTGAACCATTTCTATTGCCTGCTTAAAAGGAATTCGTTTTTTTTCAACGAATTCATCTGCGTCAGTATTTTCTTCATCAAAAGTTAAGTCTAAGGCTGCGTAAATATGTATCACTTCATTTGCGTAACCAATAGCAGGAAAAAAATGACCGATGTAATATAGTTCTTTTGCAGTAGCGCCCGTTTCCTCTTTAAGTTCTCTTTCAGCTGTTTGGTGTGGATCTTCTCCTTTATCGATCTTGCCCGCTGGCACTTCAAGAAATATCTGTTTTGCCGGGTAGCGATATTGGCTGACTAGTAATACATCACCATTGCTGAATATTGGCACAACAGCTGATGCCCCCGGATGCTTGATCCATTCTCTCGACGATTCAGTATTATCCGGAAGTATAACCTCGTCGTAATAAACGTGTAAAAGTTTTCCACTAAATACTTTTTCAGAATGCTTTTGTTTTTCTATAAGGTCTTTTGATTCTTGCATTTAATTAGGTCTTTAGTATTCTTTACAATATAATGAGTTGCTATAAATTAAGGTGATCTTTATGAAAGATTATAAACTTGAAATAGAACAGAGAGAAGAATATGTATATGCTTACTATGAAGCTGAAAAAGACAGTGTTGCGCTATCAAACAAATTATGGGGGAAAATTTCAACGGCAATGTCGAGCAGTGATCTTTCCAAGCTTCTAGTTGTTGAGAACATCAAAATTAACCCCGGTTCTGTTTTAGAAATATATAATATTGTTAATGCTGCTGTGAAGCTTGATTTTCGCGGAATGACCATCGCCTTTGTTGACCTGATTGAAGATCATTACAGTTCAAATAAATTTGGAGAAACTCTGGCTGTAAATCTTGGTGTTAACGGTAAAATTTTTAGAACAATTGAAGAAGCGGAAGAGTGGTTGAAAACACAGCCATAACTTTTCTTTTGTTGTGATTTCCTTTTTTTAGTTCAGTTTATTTGTTTTGGCTTTGTGCGGTTAATGACCTTACCTTTAAACATAACAGTTAATTTGAATTTCTTGATCAAGAACAAAAACATAGACGGTAAAATAGTTCAGGTCTCTGGAAGGGTGTTTACTCTTTCCAATTTGATTTCTTTTTCCAGGTTTTTAGTTGCAGCACCGGTTATCTATTTACATATGCAGAATGAGTATGAATATAATAATACTATTGTTGCATTGATTTTATACGCGGGAATTTCGGATTATCTGGACGGACTTGTTGCGCGTAAAACAAATACTATTTCTGAAGTTGGTAAAATGATAGATCCCATTTCAGATAAATTATGTGCTGCGGCCTTATTCATTTATACAGTTTGGCTAGGCTGGGTACCTCTCTGGTTTCTTGTTTTAAATGTATTCAGAGATTCATTTATAATGATTGGTTCTTCCTTTATTAAGGTTAAATATGGGAAGGTTGCGATGTCGATCATGTCCGGTAAAATAGCCGTTAATATTCTGGCCCTTTACTGGATTGCTGTTTTCTTTTTCAGAGATGCCGTTCAGGTGCATAACTGGCTGTTATATATTTGTACATTTGTTATGGTGTATTCATTTTTTGACTATTTTAATCGCTATCGCAAAATAATGCGTGGGGCAAAATTTAATTGATGTATGGGCTTTTTTGACAAAATTGGTTTAAAGAAAAAAGAGACTCTTGATAAGGGTGTTGAAAAAAGCAGAGAAGGTATCCTTAATAAACTTGGCAGGGCTTTTGTCGGCAAAGACCGAGTGGATGATGAAACTCTGGATGAACTGGAAGAGATCTTAATTACTTCTGATGTTGGGGTAACTACTACCCTTGAAATTATCAAAAGAATCGAGGCTCGTGTCGCTAAAGATAAATTCGTTACCCAGTCAGAGTTGCAAGCTTTGCTTCGTGAAGAAATTGTTGATCTTCTGAAAGACAATGATTCTGATAAACCGGCCGAGTTCGACGCTGAGCTTCCCGTAAAACCTCATGTTGTTTTAGTTGTAGGTGTAAATGGCGTTGGCAAAACAACTACCATTGGAAAACTTGCTAATCTCTATAAAAAAGCGGGCAAAAGTGTTCTGCTTGGCGCTGCTGATACTTTCCGAGCCGCCGCTGTAGATCAGCTTATAATTTGGAGTGAGCGCGCTGATGTTCCTATTGTTCAACAAGGACAGGACGCCGATCCTGCTTCCGTTGCTTATGATACAGTTGCTTCCGGTAAAGCACGAGGTTCGGATATTGTTTTAGTTGATACCGCGGGCCGCCTTCATAATAAAAAAGCCTTAATGGAAGAGCTTACCAAGATCAAAAGAGTGATAGGTAAAGTTGTTGATGGAGCTCCGCATGAAGTGATTCTTGTTCTGGATGCTTCTACCGGACAAAATGCAATGCAGCAAGCAAAAGCATTTACAGAAGCTGTAGATATAACCGGTCTGGCTTTGACCAAACTTGACGGTACAGCAAAAGGAGGAATCGTTATTGGTATTTCTAACGAGTTAAGTGTTCCTGTTAAGTACATCGGTTTAGGGGAAAAGATAGAAGATCTTCAGGTATTCGATCGGGCGGGCTTTGTTAATGCTTTATTTGGGGATTAGTCTTTCTAATATAATTTCTGGGTAAACTGAACATATTAAAAAGCCAAACCAAGAATAATTTCCTATTGGCTTGGCTTTTACTTTATACTTCGTCAGTTCCGCCTGAACCCCCGCTTCCTGTTCCTGGCTTATCCGGCTTTCCATCCCCATCCGGGATATTAAATTTTTCTGTATTTGATATTATATAGTTCATTGTACTCCGTTTAATTTTTGGTTGTATGGAAACAACAAAATATATTCGTTGCATGCGACAACTACATGTAAATACCTTAAAAAAAAAGAGTCTTTTAATTGCTCTCTTTCTTATAGTTTTTTCTACATCAGCCGCTTATTCACAGTATGCCAATGTTACAGATGACTCTTTATTAGTTTTGGGAAATGAGGTATACAGAAAAGGAAATTACCCCGAAGCAGAAGTTATTTACAGAAAGGCATTAGCTAAACATCAAAATAACAAGAGCGAAAAAGAATGGATCATTGCTTCGGTAGGCTTGGGTGCATCTTTATTAGATCAGGGCGTTTATGACAAAGGCCAAGAATGGATCTTAAAAGCGGATTCTTCTCTCTCTGAGGCAATACACCCGGAACTACAGGCTTACGTTAAAAGCAATGTTGCTTGGGCGTACAAAGCAAACCGTGATTATTCGAATTCTCAAAAATATTATACAACAGCTCTATCTTTAGCAAACAGATCCGGTGATCAATATCGAATTGCCCAAGTAAGTAATTCACTTTCATTGCTTACTTATCAATTGGGTTATTATGATGATGCGATCAAATTCGGACGAATTGCAGTACAGAGTTTTGAACAAATTGACGACCCCTTTTTACTTTCTATTTCTTACAGAAATCTTGCTTCCGCTTATGAAGCTTTAGGTTTTACAGAGGAAGCAGAAGACAATCTCATCAAGTCTTACAATACCACTATTCGAACTCAGAATAACGACCTCACTTCAACTGTCCATTATTATTTGGGCTCATTTTATCACAGAACAGGAAGCTATGATAAAGCCCTCGCTAACTACTCGAAGTATCTTTCCTTTGTTCAAGAAGAAGGTGTGATAAACTATATAGCTCCTGCATATGAATTCGTTGCTTCCGTGTATATGTCTCTTGGAGATTTTGAAAGAGCTCTCGATTATTTTAATTCCAGTGCCAATCTCATTGAAGACCTTTCTATCACTTTAAATATTGCCTTTTGCTATCAAAAACTGGGTGAATTTGATCTTGCGCGCTCTTATTACAATAAGATTTTAGACAATCCGGACCAAAATCAAACAGATCACCAAACCATAGAAGTTTATTTAAAGCTGGCCGATCTTGAGTTGGAAACAGTTAATTTACCTGAGGCTCTAGCTTATGCTGAAAAAGCCTCTCAGCTGTCTCAAAAAACAGAATCGAAACAACTAAATGCACGGTCTTATGCATTGGTCGCAAAAGTTAATGCACGACTTGATCAACCTGTTCGCGCGCTAACCTATTCTAAGAAAGCTTATAATATTGCTTCTCTTTTTAAGGGATATCGAATTGCAGATTATTTAGTTCAACTTTCAAGATCATACCATGCCTTAGGGAACGACAGCTCTTTTTATTACGCTGAAATTGCATTTTCAGAAATAGAAAGGGAGCAACGGTCTGTTTATGGAGAGAATCTCGAATCAGGTGTTTTTAGTAATTATGCCAACTTTTATAATGAAGTCGCTTATTGGTATTTAAAAGAAAATGATGATATAAATAAATCTTTTGAAGTAACTGAAAGGGGGCGGTCTCGCGTGTTGTTAGAGCGATTAGCCTTTTCCGATTCTGAACTTCAAAATGTAGTAAATGACACTACCTTAATAGCTTTAAGACAACAAGAAAAAAACATTGATAAGGTTTATCGAGAAATAGAGCGTTTAAATGATAATCAATCTTTATCTGCGCTTAGGGAAAAGGTGAATGAGCTAGAATTTCAGTATCAATCCAGAACAAATGAGCTTTATCTGAATCATCCTAAATTGCGATCGGTCAATGAGTCTGAAATTATTAAGATCTCTGAAATTCAAGATATGCTCTCAGATAACGATGCTTTAATTGAGTATATGTTCACTGATAATAAGCTGGTTGTTTTTTGGGTTACAAAGAAAGACATCGATTATCATTCATTTGAAGTAGATTCACTCTCATCAGAGGAATTTATATCCGGATTGGTTTCAGCGTTTAGGTCGTCAATACAAAACAATGATTCTTTAGATTCTATATCTGCAAAATCGGTACCTCTTTATGATCTGCTTCTAAAACCTTTTTTGAACAAATATCAGGCTATTGAAAATTTACTGATCGTCCCTTCAAAATCTCTCTCTCTTCTTCCTTTTGATGCTCTCAGAATAAACGATTCTTATCTGGTTGAGCATTTTAATATCAAATATCTTCCTTCAGCCACTATTTATAACTATATAAAACCACCTCACAGAACTACGTCCAGAGATTTGTTTGCGGTGGCGGGCTCCGGATTGAATGAGGTAATTACTTCTACCAAAAACTATTCCTCGCTCCCTTCCACTATTTTAGAAGTCGATGCTATTTCAAAAGGTTTCACTGATGTTCTTTCATTAAAGAATCGCGATGTTAGTGAGTCCAGAATAAAGACTTCTGCTTTAAATGAGTTCAGGTATCTCCATTTTGCCACTCATGGAAGAGTAAATGAACAAAACCCGGAACAAAGCGGCCTGCTGATATCGGAATTGATTGAAACAGAAGGAGCTTTTGAAGAAGACGGATATCTGAACAGCAAAGAGATTTCGTCATTGACTTTTAACGCCGACATGGTGGTTCTTAGCGCTTGTAATACAGCGATTGGAAAGATGATAAGCGGTGAAGGACTGCAAGGGTTACAGCGTTCTTTTTTTAAAGCAGGAGCGTCTTCTGTAGTGGTAAGTCTTTGGAGCGTGTACGATAAAAGCACCGCTTCGTTTATGGGTTCCTTTTACGAAAATCTAACTCACTTTGAGAAGGAAGAAATGGGGTTGTGGAATAACTTTAAATTGCTTTTCGATCTCTATGAAACTCCTGTATTTGGATATAAAGAGAAAGCTCTTCAACAAGCTAAAAAGGAATTTATACAACATCCCTACTATAACCATCCCATATATTGGGCGCCTTTTATCATGATTGGAAAATAAAAAACCCTCTCCAAATCAATTTTGAAGAGGGTTGTAGTTTAGTTTCCTTCCTGAGTTTTTTCTATGAACTCTCTGTTATCAACTTCAGGTCTATTTTCAGTATTGGCAATCATTGCCGTAGTTGTATAAAGCAGTTGTGTTCTTTTTGCCAATGCTTCCCATTCTATTTTTTCAATTGAATCTGATGGCCTGTGGTAATCTGCGTGAACTCCGTTAAAGAAGAAAATGAATGGAACGCCCAATCTTCCAAAGTTCCAATGATCGCTTCTTCTGTAAAACTGATTTGGGTCTTCAAGATCATTGTATCTGTTACTCAGATCAAGATTTACAGTAGCTTCATTTGCACTTCTAAGCAAGCTGTCTAAACCTGAGGAAATTATCTCCCCACCAATTACATAGATGTAATCTTTATTTTCTTCGTGCTCTTTATCCACACGACCAATCATATCTACATTAATATTAGCAACGGTATTTTCTATCGGATAGATTGGATGGTCAGAATAATATCGTGAACCCAGTAATCCTTTTTCTTCTCCGGAAACATGTAAAAACAATACGCTTCTTTTAGGGCCAGCTCCCGCTTTCTTAGCTACCAGCATTGCCTGTGCAGTGTTCAGCAGACCAACGGTCCCGCTTCCGTCATCATCAGCCCCGTTATAAATAGCATCTCCGGTTGAGTCCGGTCTTCCGATTCCTACGTGATCATGATGCGCACTCAATACAACCACTTCGTTTTTCAATAGTGGATCACTACCTTCTAAAAAAGCAGCGATATTTGATGCTTTAACAGTATTTTCGTTTACAGAAACATCATGTGACAAAGCGTATTCCAATTCTATTGGCTTAAAACCGGAAGCATTTGTTTTGATTTCTTCACTAAGCTCCACTAATTCACTCACACTATCTTGGCCCAGCAATTTCGCTGCTAATTCAGGGTTTACACTATTCCAAGCTGGAGTTATTTGATCATTGTCTCTTAAATACGATAAAGACAACCTTCCACCTGCTCCCAATCTTGATTGTGATTGCTGCGCATTTTGAATAAAACCTTCCGGATTTTTATGATCCATTATTAGTATTACACCGGCAGCGCCATTTCCAATTAATCTTTGAAGCGCGGTTTGATTGGTTAGTTGTCTATCAAAAAATACCATCACCCATTTATCCGCTACAACTTCAGGCAAGTGGTTTGTTTCTTCATTACTAATACCGAATCCAGCAAAAATTATTTCTCCGCTTACATCATCAGAACCGCCAAAAATGGTAACAAAATCACCGGTAGCTTCTTTAGTTACAGCGGTCTCGCTAATTAAACTCCCGTCTTTATCCGTTACTGTGTACTTGTAGCTATTGATAACAGGAGCGCTCAAATCGTAGTTTTGCTCAAAGGTTCCGTTATCTCCAACAGGCGTAAGCCCCATTTCGTTATACCTTTCAGTAATATACTCAGTGGCTTTTCTTATTCCTTCTTCTCCGGTTTCACGACCTTCAAACTCATCGCTGGCAATAATTGTAAGGTCTGATTTTAACCCTTCTACCGTTATTGTTTTATCAAAATCGTAAATACTTGCTTCAGGAAGATTCGTTGTTTCTTTTGATCCGCTGCACCCTGTAATTACAGCGATTAATACTATGTAAGTTATTCTCTTCATTTTTTTATTTCTTAATTAAGCACCAATTATTTCGTCTACCGGCTTTAGATCTATATAAAAGTCAGTGGGGTCTTCTTCGAGAAATAAATTAATTTGTTGCTCTTTTATCATTTCTAATATTGCCAGAAAGGTAACAACTATTACAACTCTGTTTGTTAAGTTTTTGCAAAGACTTACGAATGATTGCCTTCCGGATTGAGTAAGCTTTTCCAAAACAAATTCTGATTGTTCTTCTATTGTTGTTTCAACTTTATTCACTTTATGAACGATCCGCTGGCGTTCAATATCTGTAAGAACTTTTCGGAAAGCAGAGATCAAGTCGAATAAGGTAACATCTTTAAGAGCCTCTCCAGTAGCTTGTTGATCAACATCGTCCACATCCGGATAACCTCTTTTAAATCGCTTTCTGGCTTCTTCATCAATATCAGCCATTTTTACAGCCATCTCTTTGTAGCGCTTATATTCCAGAAGCTTTTGAACTAATTCATATCTGGGATCAGATTCATCGATCTCTTCATTTTCATCTTCTTCTCTTGGCAACATCATCTTGGCTTTGATTGACATCAACATGCTTGCCATCAGGATAAATTCGCTCGCAACATCGAGGTCCAATTCTTCCATCAAATTTACATATTCCAGATACTGTTGGGTTATGTAAGAGATTGGAATGTCATAGATATCCAATTCATCCCTCTTTATAAAAAAAAGAAGCAGGTCTAGTGGGCCTTCAAAGTTATTTAGTTGTACTCTATACACAGCTGGAAACTAACTGGTTATAATTTAAAATTCCCCATTTTCTTTTTCCAAATCTCGCTTATTTTAAAGAGACGTTTTATAACTAACTTATGGACTATTCAAAATTTGTAATAGCTGTTCAAAAAGAAGATCAGGAATCTTTTAAGGAATTCTATGAGGTTCTCACTAAAATTCTGTTCAAATTTTTGAGGGTTAGAATGGACGCGGAATCGGAAGACGCCAAAGATTCCGCTCAGAATGCTATTCTTTTTGCTGTAGAAAAAATCAAAAATAACGAGCTGGAACATCCTGATCGTATTATCAATTATCTTTTTACGACTGCTAAACACGATTATTTAAAGCATCAAAATAAAAGAAAAGAAACTGCTTACGAGCATGTTCCCGATTCGTACTCAGAAGAGCCAGATCAGCTTCACAATCTTTTGGATAAAGAACGCCAAAGCGTTTTAAAGCGCTGTTTTAATGAATTGAAGGCAAAACAACTGGAGTATATTTCATATTGGTTCAGCAAACCTGACAGCGATACTGTTGTTGTAGCAGACCATTTTGGGATCAGTGTAAACAACGCCTGGACAAAAAAACACCGAATAATACAGGTGCTAAATGAGTGTGTTCAAAAAAAAATAAATAAATAGTGTAAGGAATGGTGTGCGAAACTGTCCTACTATGTGCAAAGGTTAATGTATTTAAATACATTACATATTAAATAGTATATAATGAGTAGTTCAAGAGACCAAGATATTTATAAAACCATTGACGCTTACGTAAAAGGCAAACTCAACGAAAGCGACATAGAACGCCTGTGGGTAGAAATAGCTAAAGATCCAGATTTATTAGACCGACTTGAACTGGAAACAGGCGTGAAAAAAATTTTAGATGAAAGAAAAATGTCCTCAAAAAAGAAAGCTACTGTACACTCACTGCCAAACTGGGTTTGGCACGCTTCTGCAGCAGCAACCATTCTACTCGTAGCATTGGTTCAGCTATTCCGTGTTGAAACACATACCACCCTGAATGATTTTATTGTCAGCACTATTCCTGTTGATCAACTTGAAGTTGCTGATGGTTTAAGGTCTCAGGATTTCGTGATAAGCAGCGCGGATTCATTGTTAAATTTAGGTTTTGCAGCCGTTTCCTCAGGTGATCAGGAAAAAGCACTTTCTATTTTTAATGAAGTTATTTCAAATTATGATGAAGAGCCCTATGCCTCAAAAGCGTATTTAAACCGAGGTATTATTTTTTATAATGATGGAAAATACCCGGAAGCGATAACTAATTTTACAGAAGCCGCAACCCGAGCTAAAGAAAACAGAATGATTTCAGAAAAGGCATTTTGGTATTTAGGCAATGCTTATGTGAATACCGGAGCTTTGGAAGACGCTCTGCTTGCAGTTGGCGAAGCATATAAACGAGACGGTGTGTTCAGAAAATCAGCTTATGTTCTGTATCAAAAACTTAGCTATGATCTTGGCAAAGTAGACTTCGAAGAAACATCATCCGGAGATAATTAATCTTCCATTGGAATTGGGATATCTGAATCCGTAGAATGATTCATCAACACCTTGTGAGTTGATACTTTCCTCGTTCCTTTTGTACGAACTATTTTTTCGTATGAACCATCCTCCTTTAACAACCATCTTTGCATATTATCTCGCAAATACACATTAATAATAAACTGAAGATATTTTTTGAGCTTAGGAGCCTCAATGGGTGTTAAAGCCTCAACCCTTGCATCCAGATTTCTATGCATCCAGTCAGCGGAGCCAATAAAATACTTATGCTCTTCAGCATGATTAAAATAAAACACTCTGGAGTGCTCAAGGAACCTGCCGATTACCGAATGAACTTTGATGTTTTCACTTAAACCTTGTTTTCCCGGAATAAGCCTGCATACGCCACGAACTATCATATCAATTTGTACACCAGCTTGCGAGGCTTCATACAATTTCTGAATAATCAACGGGTCCTCAAGGCTGTTCATTTTTGCAATTATTCTGGCAGAACGACCTGCTTTAGCCTCATTTGTTTCAAATTCTATGAGATCGGTAACTTGGGTTCTCATGTGCTTGGGAGCTACCAGTAATTTTTCGAAAGTTTGGTCAGGAGCATACCCGGTAAGCAAATTAAAGATATCTGTTACATCAGAAGCAATAACCTCATCGCAAGTGAACAAACCAAGATCTTCGTACAGTTGAGCAGTGTCAGGATGATAATTTCCGGTGCCTAGATGGCAATATGTACGCAGTCCGTCCGATTCTTCTCGCACCACCATGGTTACCTTTGTGTGAATCTTCAATCCCGGGATTCCATAAGCAACATGAACTCCGCAGTTTTCTAATTTTTGTGCCCAGTTGATGTTTCGTTCTTCATCAAAACGTGCTTTAATCTCCACCAAAACGGCAACTTGTTTGCCTTCTTCAGCGGCATGCATAAGTGAATGCATTAAGGGCGAATCCTTTGAAGTACGATACAATGTTTGTTTGATGGCTAAAACTCGTGGGTCTTTAGCAGCTTCATCAATAAAACGTTGTGTTGAAAGAGCAAAACTATGATACGGGTGATGGACCATAAAATCCCCGTCCCTGATTATCTTAAAAAAACTTGGTGTTTCTTCGTCAATCTCATGTCGAAGAGCAGGGTGTAAAACCGGTGTCCAGGAGCGACTTTTTAACCTTGGATAACCGGAAAGCATGGATATCTGCATGGCATCCACCAAACCAATAGTTCCATTCATCTCATACACGTCGTTCCAGTTAATGTTGAGGTTCTTCAGCAAATACTTTTTGATGTGTTTAGGCATGTCTGCCTCTAATTCCATACGAACGATCTCAGAAAACTTACGTTCTCTAAGTTCATCTTCTATGGTTTCTAACAAATCATCGGCTTCTTCTTCTTCCCGTTCTACAGAAGCATTTCTGGTAACTCTGAACATATGAGCCGAAAGCACTTTCATGCCCGGGAAAAACTGATCGATCTTCGTGCGTATTAAATCCTCAATCGGAACCAGTATTACTTTATTTCCTCTGCGGTGAACCTGAATAAGGCGCGGACGATTTGCCGGTATTTTTATTCTGGCGAAATGCTTTTCCTTATTGCGAGGGTTTTCGAGCTCTATTGCAAATGAAAGACTTTGATTAGAGATAAATGGGAATGGATGTGATTCATCCACGGCTAGAGGTGTTACGATCGGATAAATCTGTTTTTGAAAAAAGCGATCGCTTACTCTTTTTTGGTAATTGCTGAGCTGGGAATATTCCTTAATATAAATTCCTTTTTCTGCCATTGCCGGCACCAGATCTTTAAAGAAGCACCCTCTGTAAATCTCGATCATTTTTAGTACTTCGTGCCTGATCTCTTTAAGTTGATCAGAAGCTGACATACCATCAACGGAAAGAGTTTTAACCCCGGCTAGTTGTTGTCTTTTTAAACCGCCTACTCTTTTTTGAAAAAACTCATCCAGGTTTGAGCATACGATGCCTATAAACTTTATTCGTTCAAGTAATTTATTCTTAGGATTAAGAGCTTCCGCCAGAACTCTTTCATTGAATTTTAGCCAACTCAGCTCGTAGTTAAAGAAATATTCTGATCCATAAATTTTCAAACTGCTCGAACTCAGATCTTTATGCAATCCTTTCTCCTTAAGAATTTCGTTCTTTTTAATATTGGCTAATTTCTTGCCTCGTTTCTTTTTTTGATTTTCAATCGGATCAAAATCAAGTTTGTCCGGGGAGTAAGAATTGTATTTCATACGTTCTGCCAAAATTCAATGCGCATTTCGATAATAAACTAAGTATAATTCTATAAAGTTAGTGTAAACATATTTACCAATAATTCGTGCATAATCCACTGCTAAATCCTGAACAAAAAGAAGATGTTTTTGAAAATTCGGTACGTCCATCCACGTTGGATGAATTTATCGGGCAACAAAAAACTATTTCTAACTTAAATGTTTTTATAAAAGCCGCCAAACAGCGTGGAGATGCTCTGGATCATGTTATTCTATCAGGACCTCCGGGTTTAGGAAAAACTACTTTATCTCACATTATTGCACAAGAAATGGGGGTAACTATTCGCCCCACCACAGGGCCTGTGCTTGAAAAACCGGGTGATCTTGCCGGAATGCTTACCAACCTGGAAGAAGGTGATGTTCTTTTTATTGATGAAATTCATCGCTTGAACCCTGTAATTGAAGAATATCTTTATTCGGCAATGGAAGATTTTAAACTCGATATTGTGATCGATTCCGGGCCTAACGCAAGAAGCATTCAGATTGATCTGAACCGCTTTACATTAGTTGGAGCCACAACGCGAAAGGGAATGCTTACTGCTCCGTTAAGAGCTCGTTTCGGAATAGATATGAGGTTAGATTATTATGAAGTTGAACTTTTGCACAACATAGCGCTCCGTACAGCTCATATTATGAAATTTGGAATTACAGATGAAGGTGCATACGAAATAGCGCGAAGAAGCCGTGGAACACCTCGAATTGTAAATAAATTGCTTCGCCGAACCAGAGACTTTGCGCAAGTTGAAGGCCTTAACGAGATCGACAAAAAAATTGCTGATAAAGCGTTAAATGCTCTGGACGTGGATACAAACGGGCTTGATGATATGGATATCAGAATGCTAAGAGCCATTATAGAAAACTATGGCGGAGGCCCTGTTGGTTTGGGAACGTTGGGAGTTGCCGTTGGGGAAGACAAAGGAACTATTGAAGAAGTGTATGAACCATTTTTAATCCAAGAAGGATTTTTACAACGTACTCCAAAGGGCAGAGTGGCCACTGCAAAAGCATATCAATATTTAGGAATAGATAGAAAAGCTAGTGATAAGGATTTATTCGATTCTTAAGCTTTATTAAAGAATAAATCTTCTTACCTTTTCAACGCTTCGTAACCGAAAGTACCTTACTAAATAAAATACAAGAATGAAGAATTTATTTACCTCAGAGTCCGTATCAGAAGGACACCCGGATAAAGTTGCCGATCAAATTTCAGATGCCATTTTAGATTCTATGCTGGCACAAGATGCTGAATCACGTGTTGCTGTAGAAACACTAGTAACTACAGGATTAGCCGTAGTTTCCGGTGAAGTTACCACTAATGCTTATGTGGATATTCAAGAAGTGGTTAGAGAAGTGATTAAAGAGATCGGATATACTAAAGCCAGCTATCGTTTCGATTCTGAAAGTTGCGGAGTACTTTCCACCATCCATACTCAAAGTCCTGATATTGCTCAGGGAGTAGACAGAGAAGGCGCGGGCGATCAGGGAATGATGTTCGGTTATGCTAATAAAGAAACACCTGAGTACATGCCGATGCCGCTTCAGTTTTCTCATGATCTTTTGAGAGAATTAGCTCGTATTCGTAAAAAAACTGATCTAATGCCCTACCTCGGGCCGGATAACAAAAGTCAGGTTACTATTGAATACGATGACGCCGGAAAGCCAAAGCGAATACATACCATCGTTCTTTCCACACAGCATGATGAAGGCGTTGAGCAGTCACAAATTCACGAAGATGTAAAGAATATTCTTATCAAAAATGTGATCCCATCCGAACTTATTGATGATGAAACCATTTATCATGTAAATCCAACCGGAAAGTTTGTTGTGGGAGGTCCGCATGGCGATACCGGATTAACCGGTCGTAAAATTATTGTGGATACTTACGGAGGATTCGGAGCCCACGGTGGTGGCGCTTTTTCCGGGAAAGATCCTTCAAAAGTAGATAGAAGCGCCGCTTATGCAGCCCGACATATTGCCAAGAACTTGGTAGCCGCAGGTTTAGCAGATGAATGCCTTGTTCAATTGGCGTACGCGATTGGCGTTGCTGAACCCGTTTCCATTAATGTGAACAGCTACGGAACCGGAAAAATGAGCGATCCTGAATTAGCTAATCTGGTTGCACAGACCTTTGATTGTACTCCGAAAGGAATCATCACACGTTTTGATCTGAAGCGACCGATCTATAAACCAACAGCGGCTTACGGGCATTTTGGTAGAGAAGAGTTCCCTTGGGAGAAGTTGGATTTTGTGGATAAGTTGGGGTAGTTATTTTACGAGGGGTGCCATCCACATCCCTCGGATTGTCCAAAGAACGGTTTGGTGACGGATGATTTGTATCCCCGAATGATCGTCCCAATATTGTTTGATGGGGATTCAAATTTGGGTGTATACAACGAATTATTGGGTTTAATTTTATTACGTAGGTGCGAATCGCGATTCGCCCCTACGATTGGTTTTTTACCAATAATTTCGATAAATCCATGGATATGATTGGGCATAACCACAATTGCATCCAAATTTACATTGTCACGAATGGTTTCTGTTTTAAACCATTCATTATGTGCAACCATCCCACATTCATTTATATGCATTTTCCCGTTGATCACGTTTCCGAATACATATTCACTTCCGACGGCGAACCGGATTCACAAATTACCTGTTTTGGTAAAACCGATCCGTATTCCAATTCATCGGATTGTTTTTGATGTATTCCCGGATGTAAAACAACGATTCTTCATTTCGGATGATGTGATCATAATAACCCCGTTGCCAGATTGTTGCGCCCGGTGTTTTGCGGATTTGATTGATTTGTTTTGCGGTATTCATTTTATACCAACCAATAATTTTTGGGATCAACATTTTACGACGGTGATTACGATATAATTCCGGGTTTGCATCCCTTTGTAGGGGCGATTCATGAATCGCCCCTACAAAGGGATTGACATTAACAATTTCAATGATACCATGAATATGATTGGGCATAACAATATGTTCATGAATAATGGTATTGGGATACCGGGTGTCAATTCGTTTCCAATAATCTAATGCAACCACCCCACATTCATTCATATACATTTTCCCATTGACAACACCTCCGAATAAACATTCTTTTTGGTTGGTACAAATGGTGATGAAATAAAATCCCGGGCTGGAATAATCATAACCCTGCAAACGCATGGATCGTCGGTTTGGTAATTTCTTCTGCTTCATGATACACAGTTAGACAGATTGAGGCCGGATTCCTTACAAAAAATATCCCCGAGGTTTTTCCAGGTGTGTTTTGCGGATGATTTATTGGGTTCAATTCCATGTAGGGGCGAATCGCGATTCGCCCCTACATGGAATGTGCAATGACAACAACCAAATGTGTATACAAATCCGGGTTCACTTTTTGTTTCCTGTTCATTGCTCGCGCCTTGGGATACCATCGACATCCCTCGGATTGTCCAAAGAACCGTTTGGACAATCGTCTCCCTTCGAAGGGAGAATTTGCTACGGTTATTTTAGCAGATCTACCGGGCTTTTGATGTAGTTACCACCCTTATTTATTACGTGCGTATAGATCATGGTCGTTTTGAGGTTTTTATGACCCAGCAATTCCTGAACCGTTCTGATATCGTAGCCATTCTGTAATAAATGTGTTGCAAAACTATGCCGCAGAGTATGTGCAGAAACTTTCTTTTGAATTCCCGCTTTTTTTGTCGCTCTCTTTATTTTTCTATTCACCAAAGAAGAAGAGATGTGGTATCTGTGCAGTATTCCTGATCGTGGATCTTTGGCCAGGCTTTTTGATGGAAACACATATTGCCATCGAAACTGAATGTTCTCTTCCGGATATTTTTTGCTTAATGCTTTTGGAAGCAGCGCTTTTCCAAGTCCGTTGTTCAGGTCTTGATCATGAATCAATTTCACTTTTTTGATCTGACGTTTTAAATCGCCTACACTTTTTTGGGGCAGAAGGGTTACCCGGTCTCTGTTGCCTTTTCCTGAACGCACCCAAAGTTGTTGATATTCCAGATCCACATCCTGAATCCGTAATCTCAAACATTCTGAAATTCGCAAACCTGAGCCATACAAAAGTGTACATATCAAATGGCTTATCCCTGAAATATGGGACAATATCTGTTTTACTTCTTCCTGAGATAGTACAACGGGGAGTGTTTCGCTGGGTTTTGCTCTTTTCAGGCTATCCAATTTAAGCGCCGGTTGTTTTAACACCTGCTTATATAAAAATACCAATGCCGAAAGTGCCTGATTTTGGGTTGATGAAGTTACGTTCTTTTCGTTTGCCAGAAAATTCAAATAGCGCTCTACTTCGGTGTCTGTTAATTCTAACGGGTGTCGGGTTCCGTTAAACCGAATAAATCTTACGATCCATGAGATATAACTTTGTTCGGTTCTGTAGCTGTAGTTGCGCCGTCTTATTTCCTGCCTTACCGATTCCAACAATTTAGACTTAGCCATTAGTGCTTGGTTTAGTTCTTTGTTTTATTATCTTAGTAAGACCGTTCCGCGGAGTATTCCTTACAGAATTTTTTGATTTATTTGGGAATTATATTTTGAAATTGGTTCTGAATAAATCCATAGACCTGCTTTTGGAGCTCTCAGATGTGCATTTTTGATTTATTCAGGAATTCCACACAAATATGCTGTACGGATAATATTATGTTATACCACCAACCAAAACTTACGGAGTACAATATGAAACAATCTTTTTTACTTTTTCTCTTTCTGACTATATGTATCAGTTTTACCAGTGAAACAGCTGAAGCCCAATTCAAAGAATACACAGGCTCAGGTGATGATATATTAGTAATAGAAAAGCCTGATGAAGATATGCCAGCCTTATTAGTAATCAATGGAAATAGAGGCTCTAATCACTTTTCTGTTACAAGTTTCGACGCATCTCGAGATCGCATTGATTTACTTGTAAACACAACAGAACCATATTCTGGAATTGTAGCAGTTGACCTCCCTGTTGGTACAAATACTAAAATGTTAGAAATCTCTGCATCTGGCTCATGGGCAATAAACGTATATCCTATTGGTGCTGCACATAAAATTTCTACAGATAATCCAAAATCAGATTCAGGAGATAATATTCTTTGGATTGAAGGTGATGCATCAATAGCCACAATTTCTGGAAATTCTAATTCAAGTCATTTCTCTGTCACAGCATATGATGGTTCTGGAAGACGAAATGGCTTGCTTGTAAACACTACTGATCGGTATAATGGCAAAGTTATGATTCCTAAAGGAACGTTATTATTACAAGTAACTGCATCAGGAAATTGGTCGGTTAAACTTCAATAAATCATGGTGGTATAACAAAGCAAATTAAGCGGACTTGTACGCTGTTTGCGCGTTGTTTTATTGCTTGCTTGTTGTAAAAATCATAGTTATTGACTAACTCCAAAGTGGTAAGTACAAGCCGCTTATTTGCCAAGCCGTTATACGTTTAACAAATCATGGAAACCAAAATTCCAAAAGAACGGAAAAAACAGTTCGAGCTTATTGAGTTAGCAACTAAATCTATACTCAAATGGGCTCATGAGCATAATATATCACTCGTTCATATTTATCCCGTTCTTCCCTTTGTTGAAACCGATTTTAGTTTAGAAGCTTGGTTATTCCTTGATACAGAGAACAGAATTGATGAGTACAGTATTGATGGAACATTAGAGTTGCTGAAATCAAGATTTACGTTAGAACTTGAAAAAGTAGATTACCCTAAAGATTGGTTACAATCTGTTTCCTTTCATTTTGGTTCTAAAGAGAAGGTTGATCAAGATTATGAAGGTAGTTTCTATTACTTTCTTAGATAAATCAAACAAGAATAAACGTATAACAAGCGTTTCAAGCGGACTCGGTTAGGGTTCGAAACTTTAATAATTAAAACTCGGCTCGCCGCTTAAACGCAGGGTCGTTAGCCACACTTTCGTAGAATGGAAATTGTTTTCAAGGGTCCCACTTTTTATTGCCAAGAAGATGAAGAGCACTTCTTCAATTGGCTTTATTCAATTCCAGCTTTCAAAGAAGTTGTTGGACAAGGTTTAGAATTGTATCTGTCTTTAGAGGAAAAAGTTGACCAAAACAGTTTGGAGCAATTACTTGTGATTTTCAAAAGGTGGGAATTGGATCTGAAATCACTTGAACCACTCAAAGAATTAATGCAAAAAAGTAGTTTACCTTGGGTTCAAAACATTTCAAAATAATCGTATGGCTAACAAGCGTTTCAAGTCGGACGCAGGTAGGGTTCGCTGGAAAGCTTGTGGGCAATAAAATAAATCAGTTACTTCAATTAAAAACGAAAACCTGCGCCGCTTAAACGCGGGGTCGTTAGTGGGCTTAATTCCCAGAAATACTAAAATCAACATTCATGAGTAAACGACTAAATAGTCCAAAGAGTAATTACAGTTCTATTCGAAATAGAAAAAGAAGTAACTCTGGGATAGGTTATGGAGAAACCTTATTTAAAGTTCTGTTTGTTGTCTTTTTGATCTCGGGGCTAATCGTATCTTTCGTGGCATTTTTTACAGATGAGTATTTAACATTAGTACTTACTTTGGGGGTAAATACTATTCTATTTTCATTCTTATTTAAGTTTATGGAATCTGTTATTCTACTCTTGAAAGACATAAAAAAAGAACTTAAAAATTGATCACATTTTCTTACCAATGAATTAATTATTTCAATATGAATCTTAAAACGATAACAACCTTAGTTTCAGCGGCAATAGTTTTAGAGATAATCCGGTATGTAACTTTCAATTTTATAATTGAAGAATGGTGGGAAATAGAAGGTCTTTCGTATTTGAGTCAAGGAATCTATTTATTCTTCTTAATCAGCTTAGCCACATTCTTCATTTATTTAAATATCAATCAAAAAGAGGATAGCAATGAGTGAAGATGTCAACAAAAGTTTAGGATTAGAAGAAACTTCCAAATCAGAGAATAAGGCTGCAACTCAAAAAGACTTGAATTCTTATTTAATAGCTTCATTATGGCTATATGGAATAGCAGTAATACTTGTTATAGTTGGATTTATTACGGGGTATAAGGAATCAACATATGATAACAGTATAGTTAATGGTGATGCTTACAATTACATAATTTTTGCTACAAGAGGAGTTATTTGGATTGGCACAGCTATACTTGTATCGATTATAGGTTTTGCTTGTCAGATAAAAGGACATGTCATAGATTTATATGAGTAAGCTAATTGAGCTTGATGATTTCGATACCTTTCCAAAAAAAGTTCTTCAGTTTTTGTACAACAACAAGAACGATTTGTATGATGAAAGACAAAGAGAATTGAAAGACCTACATGAACGCTCATACAAATCAAAATCAGACTATCCATACATAAATAATTTAGAAGATATTGTATCCCAAACGTTTACTGATAAAAGATTAAAAGCTTACCATTTTACTAAAGCTCCACAAAAAGGCTATTACAAAAAATCAGGTCTTAAAGTCTTAGAAAAGGACGCTCATCTTCAATACTTTTTATCCGTTCTTAGTAAAGAAAAGGTTGATAAAGAAATAATCCGAGAGATTAAAAAACTTCTAAGCGTAAAATTTGAATCAATTTGGGCTGATGGACGAGATCAAAAAATCTATTTTACTCTTTTTAAAGGAGAAAAATATGGGGACGGCCTTTTCTATTTTCTTGAGCATTTTGGTGGAGAAATAATAAGCATGCTGCTTGAAGAAAATGACCAATACGAGTTCATAATCAAATCAATAGGTATACCAACTGTTGTCATATTTGAATACCCATATAAAAAGTTAAACTTATGTGGTTCTAAAAGATTTGCAGAACACTTTAGAGACACTTTTTTGAATAAATATGTTGACAGAAGTATTTCAATACAGTTTGACGAAGATTATTCAACTGAAAATATTTCTCCTGATAAAATTTTAGAAGAGTTGACTTATCCTGAATATGAAAGTAAATATCTAAATTAAGTTCGCCCACTAACAAGGCGTTTTAAATCGGACGCGGACGAGGTACGATGGAACTTGATTGCCAGGAATTAATTTCGCTACTTCAATCAAATCATAATCCCCGCGCCGTTTAAACGCTGGGTCGTTAGCTGTATGAAAGCACTACTAAAGAAAATCGTACCATTTGTTTTAGGTCTAGCTTTCTTGTTAAGAGCTATGCAACCACCAAATATCTTTAATCTGATTCCAGCCGAAATTCACAGGAGTTTATTTCGTAATGTATTTCCAGAAGTCGTAACAATTTTTCTCTTCAACTTCTTAATCGCCTTTTTAATCTATTGGGTTTCAAAGAAACTAATTACTGGTTTCGCAGCTCCAAAAACCGATGTATAAATTCCACTTCATCATACAGCTAACAAGCGTTTCAAGGCGGACTCGGGTATTGGCTCCGCAATTTTAACTTTCAGGTAACTGATTAATTCTGTTACTTTCATAAAAACCGAAAACCCTTCGCCGCTTAAACGCGGGGTCGTTATAGTACAAGTCACATATATAGATGGAATCAATAATCTTCTACATCGTTTTTGGAATTGTCTGTCTCCACTTTGTTCTATTCGTCTTTTTTACTGAAAAGATGAAAAAGTTATATCCAGAACAATATCAAGAGTTAGGAGAGCCATCTATAGGGGCATTTTCGACGAATCGATATAAAGCTGGAAAAAAATTTAGTGCCTACTTAAGAAAGCGAGAATACATAAATCTTGATGACAGTAACTTAGTCATTTTAGGAAATATGCTCTTACTGTCTAAAGTTCTGTTCTACTTCGGTTTCATAACATTAATCGCAACCTTTTTTGTACTATAACAAGCGTTTCAAGCGGACTCGTTTAGGGTTCGGAATTTTAATAATTTAACCCAGACTCGCCGCTTAAACGCTGGGTCGTTAGGCGTATTAAATAAATGAGAGATTATATCAGAGCTCATATCTACTCTTCTCATCATCGAGAAAAATTACTACAGAGTAATTTGTGTGGTTGCTTTTATTGTCTCGCTACTTATTCACCAAATGAAATTGAAGATTGGGTTGACGAACGAAAAGATTCTGTCGAAATAGAGAATTCTGGTCAAACAGCATTATGTCCAAAATGTGGAATTGATTCAGTAATTGGAGATAAATCTGGTTATCCAATTGAAAAGAAATTCTTAAAAAAGATGAATAAACATTGGTTTTAAACTATCATACGCCTAACAAGCGTTTCAAGCGGACTCGAACGAAGTGCGAGTCTATAATTTTAATTACTCGGCTCGCCGCTTAAACGCGGGGTCGTTATATGTACTAATCAATTATCATGTCAGAAGTAAATTATAGAGCTTCAATTTTTCATTACTTAGAAGGCATGTCTGATTTGAAAAACCAATCAGAAATTGGAGCTGTTGAGGCATTCTGTATTTGGTTTGATGATTTGTATTACCCTTGCTTTGATTCTTCGGTTTATAATCATGGAGTTTATGAAGAAGGGTTAGAAATATTTCGATCATGTTTCTCGGAGGAAGAATTGAAAGCAATGTCGAATTACCACAATTTCATAGATTCGATTGTTGATGAATTTGTTGTTGAAAGGGATTGGCCGGAAATACAAAATGATCCAAATTGGATACAGTTAACAGAAGAAGCCAAAATTGCTGTAAATGCTTTCAATCAATAATAAAAACCGTACATATAACAAGCGTTTCAAGTCGGACTCGGGTAATGGCTCCGCATAATTTAACTTTTAGGTAAATAATTAATTCTGTTACTTTCACAAAAACCGAAAACCCTCGCCGCTTAAACGCCGGGTCGTTATACCCACTACAATAATGTATCTCGCTTCCAGTTCTCTTCAGTAATAATTACATTCAGGTAAACTAACTCATTTATTATGATTACCGATTTCAAAGAGATAGAAAATTCTGCCTTAAATCTTGACCGTAAGAATAAAGCCCGTCTGGCTGATAAATTATTACAAAGTATCCATGGCAAAATTGATCCTGAAATAGAACAAGCTTGGATTGATGAAGTTCAAAAAAGAAAAGAATCGCTTAAATCTGGTGAAACCTCCCTACATTCGGCTACTGATGTTTTAAAAGAAGCGAGAAAACGTATTCAAAAGTGACTATTAAATTTCATTCAGAAGCCAGAAGAGAATTCTTCGAAACTTCGGAATACTACGAAGAACAGGTTGTTGGTCTTGGGGATTGTAGATGTTTGATAATTAGTTGACAGTTTAATATTAATAATCGTAGAAAAATTCGCCCTTAGTATTTATGACGGATTAGAGAATATGATCCGGATGCGTCTGCGAAGCAGGAATAATCCTTTCAGGTGAAGAGTGTATTAATTTTCTCAGAATGAACGAAGACCTT
>DEXK01000012.1:245948-300104 GCA_002364085.1 Balneolaceae bacterium UBA3186
TTTTGTATCAAGACAAAAGTAGGCACCCGTATTCTAAGCTAAGCATGTTTACAGGATTCAACTCGTTGGTTCTATGTACTTTTGTACCGACAAAAGTACCAAAATCTCCCGACAAGAATTATTGGCGCGAACTTCATTACATCGACTAATCATTACAAAAGGTCTTCGTGCGTTTGATGCATATTTAAGAATCAGCCTGAATGTAATGATTGCTCCTTCGGAGCCGTCGATTTCATTACGTTCTTGCTCCGCCAATAATTCTAAAGGTCGGTGTAGTTGGAAGCTTTTTCTGAAATCGTCAGGATTATTAACAAGTCAATTTTTGTAAGTGAATTATCTAACTTATACAGGGACGACTTTATTAATGAGATAAAATAGTTTTAGATGTCATTGAACAACAACCTTCATCCGGAACTAAAATCACTAAAACAGAACGAAGATTTTTAGTTTCACGCTTTCCGTATGGAATTATCTACTCTGTGGAAGACCAGCTTATTACTATATTTGCCGTCATGAATTTAAGGCGTAAACCGAGGTACTGGGAATCTCGAATCTAAATCCGTGGGTATAACAAGGCGTTTTAAGTCGGACTAGGGAAGTGGCTCCGCTATTTTTAACTTTCAGGTAACTGATTAATTCTGTTACTTTCATAAAAACCGAAAACCCTCGCCGCTTAAACGCGGGGCCGTTATGTTCTTCATTTCCTTCCCCTTTCTTTTCGCTATAAAATTTATTTGACAATATTCGCATATATGCTAACTTTAGCATATATGCGTTATCAAGTTTTACCGAACAAAAACCGGGAATTGTCCTGTTGAAGATTTCTTGCAAAGTCTTCCCGACAAACAATCCAAAAAGGTTGCGTGGACACTTCGTGTTGTTCGTGATTTAGAACAGGTTCCAACTCAGTATTTGAAGAAGCTCAAAAGCACCGATGATATTTGGGAAGTTCGGGCAACGCTTGGAAACAACACTTTCCGGTTGTTGGGATTCTTTGACGGACCAAAATTAATTGTATTAACCAGTGGTTTTGCAAAGAAGACGAATAAAGTCCCAAAACAGGAAATTGAAACTGCCGAAGAACGTAAACGTGATTATTACCGGAGGAAAGAACAATGAGTAAAGATGATTTAGAAATTTTTATCGATCAAAAGAAAGCCGAAAGCCCAGAGTTTGCCGAAAACTTTGAGGAAGGATACCTCAATTTCAAGATCGGAGTAATTCTTCGCCAGGCCC
The DNA here is from genome assembly GCA_002364085.1 of Balneolaceae bacterium UBA3186. Taxonomy (GTDB): domain Bacteria; phylum Bacteroidota; class Rhodothermia; order Balneolales; family Balneolaceae; genus Balneola. The sequence goes on from DEXK01000012.1 coordinate 247,185, forward strand.
GCGAAAATATGGGAGCAACTCAAGCTGATGTTGCCGAGAAGTTGAACACCACTAAGTCAGTGATTTCCAGAATGGAGAATCATGCCGAGGATATTAAACTTTCTACGCTTACCAAATATGCAAAAGCATTAGGTAAAAAGGTAAAGCTCGAAATCCAGTAAATTCAAAACATAACAAGCGTTTCAATTCGGGCGGAGGTAGGTTTAGATAGAATGTTTGTGGAGAATAAAAATATTCGCTTTCTTCAAGAATAACCGAGCACCCGCAAAAGCCGGTGACAGCTTTTCACACTTCTTTAGTCCGAATCATATGCTTCATTCAAATATAATGTCCCAGATACGCAATTTCGCGAAGAGATTTGAAAATACCGCAATGGTGGCATGTCTGTTAGTACCTTTGTGGTTCTGTGTTGTCTCTGTACCGATAGAAGCACAGGAGGTTGAGATCGAAACACCTACCCGGCTCGCCTTCTTCCTCGACTGTAACTTCTGTGATGAAACATTCATACGGCAGGAGATGCCTTATCTGGACCATGTCCGTGATCGTGAAGTCGCCGATATTCATGTCCTCGTTACCCGGGAGGACACGGGATCGGGTGGCGAAGCATGGACCATCGACGTCTTTGGTTTGGGCGCCTTCGAGGGGCAGGATTTGTCGGGCGTCTACAACATACCTGCCGACGTCACTGAAGCCGAAGAGCGGAACGGATTTCTCCGAACTCTCGAAGTCTCTCTGGTACCCTACTTGATGCAGACACCCATACGAGACCGACTGAGTGTGGACATCGCGCCGTCCGAACTTGACGCTGTGGAGCAAACACAGATAACGGAAGACCCATGGAACCATTGGACTTTCGAGATCTATGCCGATGGCAGCGCAGATTTCGAGTCTCAACAGCAATCCTTCGATACCCGATATGGCGTATATGCCAGCCATGTGACTGAGAAGTGGAAACTTCAGCTCCGTCCATTCTTCAACTATAACTACGACCAATTCGAGCGTGATCAGGGAACGATTACGAGCACAGCCCAACGCAACGGATTTACCAGCTATGCCATAAGAAGCATCTCCCCACACTGGTCGGTAGGAGCCTACGGGGACATTCTTACCTCAACGTTCTCAAACGTAGATTTGCGCTACCGTTTCATGGGTGCAGTAGAATGGAGTCACTACCCATACCGCGAGGCGAACAGGCGACAGCTTACGGTTGCTTATCGTTTGGGTGCCTCGCAGATAACCTACCGGGATACAACGATCTATAACGAAATCGAACAAAGGCTTCCGCAGCATCTCCTTAATGCCGGTTACGAAGTTGTACAGCCGTGGGGAGCCATCGAAATAGGCATTAATGCCTCGCAGTACCTGCACGATCTATCGCGCCACAGCCTTCTATTTGATGCGGAATTTGACATTCGAATCACCAAGGGGCTTTCCGTCGGAATTGGCGGTTTCTTCGAGCTCATCCACGATCAGATCAATCTTCCAAAAGGGAGTGCTGACCTTGAAGATGTGCTCCTACGCCGCCGACAACTCGAAACCAATTTTGAGGCGGGTATAGGCTTCGGTTTCCGCTACCGCTTCGGATCGGTGCTGAATAATGTGGTGAACCCGCGTTTTGGTGGTATCGGCAACCGGGACCGGTTCTGACCCATACTTGTACCCAATACAATTAATCCGTTACTTCGAATAAAAACCGAATCCTGTGCCGATTAAACGCAGGGGCGTTAGTGCACTTTGAAAAGAAATCTCAAACATATCTTGTTAACTTTTCTTGTAGTTATTGGTTTTACAGCTATCGCCTTTTTTTTAATTTTTGATAGAATTGAACCAATTGGATGGGATGATAAGATTATTTTAAGTCAAGAAGTAAAAACACAATATGGTCTAGGTTCTATTTGGTCAGAAGAATTTGATCACATTTTAGAATGCTGTCCAATAAATATAGAGTACCGATTTACTTTTGCTCATGGAGATTCAATTGGAATACTTATCGAAATAGTATTTGAATATGAAGATTATTTTGATATACCCTTTTTGGATCAAACTTATGGAAGAAAAGGTGAAGCAAGCATGGTTAGTACGGAAATTTACCAGAAAAGAGGAGCTTGCTTTGTTCAAATGGCTAATAACAAAGATGATCAATTAGAAGTTGGCCCACCTGCTTTTGAATCTTATTCAGATATTGGTTGTGACCTTTTACCAAACGATTGGCCAGTTAGAAGTTTTATATTGGCAAAAAGTTATGATTCAATTGTTCTTAAGAGGTTTCAATAACAGTGCATTAAAACCCGTTTATCTGAGGAACTCTACAGGCAAAAAGAATGAGGAGGTTCAGTTAAGTAAAAGCTAAACCGGTATGCACTTTTCTAATCAGAGGTAAAGGTATAGGTATATTTTACTAAGAAAGCACGGGTGTCATATTTTGGTAAACGAGGATCGCCAAACGCCACCGCATCCCGATCTAAATATGAATTCTGATTGAATACGAACCAGAGGTCCTGCCCCTCACTGAAGTTATATCTGAATCTCATATTAGCTCCCATTTGTTCGGATACATTACTTATCTGAAACAGTAAACTTGCAGATAGATGTTTATTCAAAGCAAAATCTCCTTTCATATTCCCTTGATGTACTACATAATCCGTTTTGGTGCGGCCCGCACGTTCTGGAAAGCTCAGGTCGGTTCGTGTGTAACCGGCACTAAGATCGAGATGAATATTTGCACGCCATTGTGGTTGAACCGAGAATGAGAAACGCTCCCCATCAAAGATCTGCCCAGCTTCTACTGATAGCGAACTTCTGAGTGCATTCCGGTTTGGGCTCCGGTAAGATAGTTCTCCTTCAACAAAACCATAATCACCTTCCGGTACAAAGATCTCACCAACCAAATTAAATTCTTCTCCCGGTAACAAATGCTCCTGATTATACCGAAGCTGCCCTTCCAGCGAACCAATTGTTTTGAACTCCGTGCTCCATTGTCCCGAAATGAAACTGCTTCTTACATCCAACTCACCGATTGAAAGGATGTTATAGCTGGTAACTTCAACCGTATTTTGGCGCACTGGCGATGAAGCCTTTGGCTGCCAACCATACCCTAGTTTATAAAAATAATCGAAGGTGCCCTCGATTCGCGAAAACCCAATTCCCGGATCGAACTCCGATCCCGTTCTATTTACAAAGAAGCGGTAAAAAAACCCTAATGAAGCTCTTCGCTGTAGTGTTACTCGAAAAATACTGTTCTCTCCAAAATTGTAGCGAATATCATCGGCTACATCCGAATCCATTGTTTGTGCCACCTTCAATTCAAGAAAAACATCGCCCTTTAAGTTAATATCTGTATCCAGCCCTGTTACTAAATTGGTTGAGCCGTCAGTTCCTATACGACTGGTAAAGATTCCTCCGAAATACGAGTTTTCGTTGATCACTTGTTGCTTAAGGCGTAGGACTCCAAAATTCTCGGAAGTGAGGGGGTCATGGCTCGCCGTTTGTAGATTCATAAACCCGATGTCTAACTTATTTTGACGCCCGGTAAGTCGCACGCCACCATAGATCGGGATCTGCTCTCCATCATACAGCCCGATCCGCCTACTATAAAATAGTTTGGTATTCCCGAATGAAAAATCAAATAGTCCGGATCTTTGTTGAAAAAACTGTCGCTTTTCGGGAAAATCGATGGAAAAACGGGTCAGATTCAGTTGTTGTTCATCGGCTTCTACCTGTGCAAAATCCGTATTAGCGGTCACATCCAATGTAAGATTGCTCGTCAGGTTATATTTAATATCGAACCCGATATCGGCTACTACTTCGTCTTGAGCTTCAAAAGCCGTTCCTGATGCATTTTCCTGATACGTTCTGCTAAACCCGCCTAAAGTGTATGGAGTAAAGTACAACGGTTTGCTTGCTTCAACTCCATTAAATGTGATTGTTTGTGCTTGTGATGGCTTTACATTTCCTCGCTCCCAGTTTGGCGGTATGGCCGGAAAAACATGTCTTTCATTATGGAATGCAATCCAACGATAGAAAATAACACCCATTTCCACTTCATCATCTACCAACTGATATCCCACACTCGAAAATGGTATCCGAAGCTCGACCGTCCAACCGGTTTCGTCCTCGGAAATAAACACGTCCCAAAATGTATTCCAGCTTCTGTTTATAGCATCTGCTCCGGCTGCAGAACTCCCATCGTTGGAGATCGCATTATCAACTCTGATTCCTGCCGGTGTAGTGAAAAACCAAAGTCCGTTTTCGTTATCGTTAAATGGATCAAAAACTACTGCAAATACATCGTCACCGTTATAAGAATCGCGGCGTAGCGTATTTGCTCGAATAGTAGAAGGGTCTTCAGTCAACATTTTCCCTCCTATGTATATAAACTCACCATCATGCACCATTCGAATTTCAGTTTTCTCCGACATCTTTCCCTGAAATACCGGTTCATACTGCGTCATAGGATATGGAGATTCCCGAGCCCAAAAGGCTTCGTTTAGCTTACCGTCCAATTGCACCGGTTCGGTGATCTTGGTAATTCGAGGCGCAGATTGCCCAAAAACTTCCGTAGTCGACAAAAAGATAACTATAAAAATTAGGTAAAAGAGTCTCACAGTCTTCCGTTTTCTTTATAAGACAGGCGCCAAACCCAAAGTGCTTATTATTATTTTAATGGCAGTAGCGCATTCCCTAAAAATGACCATTCATCGTTAACCGGCTACCTATGTACTTAAAAAGAAAAGCCCGTTACTGCAACCACTGTGTCGCCTCTTCATTGATAGCTTGTAACCAACTAATGTAGTTTAGCTTTTGCTCAAACAAAATAAATCTGTTTCTTTAGATAACATCTTTTACACCCGTCCGTATTCAGCTTTTTGTCCAAACTTTCATAAATGAAGATTTCCATCTTTCTAATCTTATTTTGTTCTTTATTCGGCACCTATTCCAGTGCTTCTGATTGTGTTGTGCTTCTCCATGGTATGGCAAGATCTGAACATTCTTTATCCAAAATGGAACAGAAATTAAGTGATCAAGGGTATTTTGTTGTTAATGAATCATACCCGTCTACAAAGCACGATATTGAAACATTGGCGGAAGATATTATTCCAACTTCTATTGCTCTCTGTCCTGACTCAACCCAAATTCATTTTGTAACTCATTCTTTGGGTGGTATTCTTATCCGCCAATATTTAAGTGACCATTCTTTATCCAATCTTGGCACAGTGGTTATGCTTGCTCCGCCTAACAATGGAAGTGAGATAACAGACGAACTGAAAAATAATTTTCTGTATAAAGCAGTTAATGGTCCGGCTGGATTACAACTTGGAACTGATTCATCGAGCGTTCCCAACCAACTTGGTCCACCAAATTTTGAAGTGGGTATTATTGCCGGAACTAAAACCGTAAATCCGATCTTATCACAGATGTTACCAAATCCCAACGATGGCAAAGTTTCCGTTGAAAGCACCAAACTTGAAGGAATGTCTGATCATATTGAAGTGGCTTATTCACATACATTTATCATGAATAAAGACGACGTTATTGATCAGGTTATCCACTTTCTGGAACATGGATCGTTTGAACGCCCCGATTAACTCGCTCTTTCAGCTTATTTGAACTTTTCAAAAAAGCTGACCTTAAGAAAGCTTTTATGGTAAGTTGATTGTTTTAAATCCAAGGACTCCCGGATACGAGTCGTTTCTGCTTTGAGATAAAGCAAGTATCGCTTCGTAGGTGTTCGATCGGTTGGTGATCTCGTTCACATAACGAACCGTTTCAATTCCGCGACAAAATCCATAGCGTGCATGTTGGTAATACTTACGTTGCATCAGTCTCAATAACGCCTTGGAAACACTTTCCCAATCGTTTGGATCATCGTTATGATCGATGGCTAAACGCCGGGCATCCGCCACATGTCCCGGTCCTGCATTATAGGTTGCCAGAGCAAATTTCCATTGAGAGGTAGAATCCATATAAGAATAATGGTCCATTTGTTCTTTCAAAATTCTTGCGCCTTCTCGAATATTTATTTCGGGATCGTATAAAGATTCCAATGGAATTTCGGAAAATCGTGGCAACACTTGCATAATACCAACGGCTCCAGCCCAGCTTTCGGAGTTCGGGTCAAACTTAGATTCCTGAGCAGCAATAGAGGTTAACATTACCCAATCAAGATCAAATTCTGCAGCCACCGTTTGAAGCAAGCTATCATAAGGAGAAATGCCTCCAAACCTTTGAACTTCTACGTCTGGAGTAAAATAATCTGCTACCGGAGTACTGCCTTCAAAGTATTTCTTGCGGAGCACATTTAAGAAAGCTGATCTTTTAGGAATGCCATCGCTTCCAAATCGGAAGTGTTTGTATAAATATTGATTGAATTTGTTTTTAAGATCAGGGGCGTTTTTTCTAACAGCCCAGGCTATGGTGTCATTTTGTGCAATTACCGGACCTCTCACCAGCCCTCCCATGTATTTATCGCTTGCCTGGAAAAAATTATCGTCGGCTACTGTGGCGCTGTATGAACCATTAGCAACCTGAAAAAGAAGTGCTTCGGTGTCCATGTCATCGCTTACGACATTGATCGTAAGATCAAATCCTTCTTCCTGAAGTTCTTTCAGTTTTACGTAGTAGGAACTATTTCTACGAACGGTAATTGGTATTGAGCTTAAATCAGTAATACTTTCCGGCTCTAGCTCCAGCTCTTCTGAAAGTACAATGATCTGATCTACCAAATTATACGGCCGTGTAAAATCTACAACTTCTCGCCGTTCGTCAGTTATAGTATAACTTGCCGCTATCAAATCTCCTTCGCCTGAGTTAAGTAAATCGTACGGATTTTCATCTTCTCCGATTATGATCACTTCCAAAGCAAGATCATGTTCTTTTGCAAAATTTTTGATCAATTCGTACTCGAAACCTGCTTGTATCCCGCGATGCAAAAAATATGTGCTTGAGCTGTAACTGGTAATTACACGCAGAATTCCTGTATTCTTTATATCAGCGTAATCCCGTTCAACAGGCTCTGTAATGTTTGCTAGTATTGGTGTGCGGTTTACATCTTTTGTATCAGCTTCAGGATCGCCTGTACAACTAAGACCTGCGCAAACAAATGCGATCAAAATAAGATACCAATTTGACCTGGAAGTCAGTCTGGTCTTTAAAGAATTTCTACTTAACATACGTCTCCTACTCCTTTTAAGGTGGTAGCATTTAGTATCATTTGATAATAATACTACATATTAAGCATAAAGTTGTAGAAATTAGTTCAATCTAACACACGTAAAAATTCATAAGTGCAATTCTTACATGTATTTATACTAACGAATTGCGCTATTCACCTACGCGCTATGCTTTAAAACTACCCGCCCTATCTGATTTCCTTTGAGTATTTTTTCGATTTCTACTCTCAGTTGTTCCGGATGCACTATTTTGTACGCTTCTTTTGGAAAACCATTCGCTACTTCGTTTAGCAGTTCCCATATCTTTAATCGGAATGGCATTTTGGTTATGCCTGAATCTATCCCCAATAAACTTACACCTCTCAAAATAAACGGATAAATATTGGTGTGTAGTTCATGTCCTAGAATATTACCGCAGCAGGCTATTGCTCCGTCTTGTTGCATTTGAGGAATCAAGGCTTCCAGCATTTTACCTCCAACCGTATCAATGGCAGCAGAATATATTCCTGAATTAAGTAATGCCTTTTTTTCCGGATACAATTCATTTCTGTGGATTATTTTGTTAGCTCCTAGTTTTTCCAATAACTGTTTTTGGTCCATTTTCCCTGTGGCTGCAGTTACAGAATATCCTAGTTTTGAAAGGAGAAATACGGCCATACTACCAACTCCACCTGTTGCTCCTGTTACAACAACTTCCCCTGATTGTGGCGTGACTAACTCTCTTTTCAATCTGGTTACTCCATACGCGGCTGTATAGCCAGCAGTTCCTACGATCATAGCCTGAAGCATAGATATATTTTCAGGAAGGGGAACAACCCAACCTGCGGGTACTTTTATAAATTCACCAAAACCTCCGGAAGTGTTCATTCCAAGATCGTATCCTGTAACAATTACTTTATCACCTTTTGTAAACGTGTTACATTTGTCTTCAATCACTTCTCCTGAAGCGTCAATACCGGGAATAAACGGATATGATTTGGTAACACCTTTGTTTCCTGTTGCCGATAAAGCATCTTTATAATTTAATGATGAGAAATGAACTTTAATTAAAACTTCGTTATCCGGCAAAACGGAAAAAGGAACTTGTTTTACTTCTGATGAAAAGGAACCGTCTTCATTTTCTTCTACCTGATATGCTTTAAATGTGTTGTTCATTATTGGTATTGCTGAATTGGATTAAAATAAACCTAGATGTCTCGCTGCGCTTGCCCGCGATCTTTGTTGTTATTTAAGTTAACAAACTTCATCAAATTTTAGATTCCTGCCTACACTTGAATGACATTAAAAAGCGGAGCAAACATATTTCTACTTCAGCACCTTCTTTACCAGCCCCAATTTAAGATCATCATAAGGAGCATAACGAATAGGTACATCCGGCCAGAATGGTTTTTTCATTACGCTTTTTTGATGAGAAAAAGCATCAAAACTGGATTTACCATGATATGAACCAAACCCACTGGCTCCTACTCCGCCAAAACTTAAATGATGATTGCCCAGTTGTGCAATGGTGTCGTTTACTGCGCCACCGCCAAAAGAAACCGTATTTAAAATTCTGTCTTCTAACCGTTGATCTGAGGTGAAAACATATAAAGCAAGTGGTCTTGGTCTTGCGTTTATAATTTTGATGCACTCTTCCACGGAAGTATATGTCAATATTGGAAGAATAGGTCCGAAGATCTCATCTTGCATAATTTTGTCTTCAAGAGAGATATTGTTGAGTATGGTTGGAGCGATGTATCTTTCTTCTTTATCGGATTCACCTCCAATTACAGTTTCCCCGTCACTCATAAGTGCTGCCAATCGGTCAAAATGAGCATCATTAATAATTCTAGGGAAATCCGGGCTTTCTTTTGGTTCATTGCCATATAGATGGTGAATCGAATTTTTCAGATGAATTAAAAGCTCATCTTCGATCGATTCTTCTACCAATAAATAATCAGGGGCTACACATGTTTGCCCTGCGTTTACGAATTTTCCCCACGCAATGCGTTTAGCTGAAATTTCAAGATTTGCTGTTTTATCAACTATGCAAGGACTTTTGCCTCCCAGCTCTAACGTTAGAGGAGTTAAGCGTTCGGCTGCTTCTCTCATTATAATTTTTCCTACCCGAGTGCTTCCCGTAAAAAAAATGTAATCGAAATCCATTTTAACCAAAACAGAAGATTCTTCCACTCCACCGAGCAATACTTTCAAAAATTCAGGCTCAAATGTTTCTGAGAGCAATTTTTCAAGGGCTGAAGAAGTATTTGGGGTAAGTTCAGAAGGCTTTAAGATAACGGTATTACCTGCAGCTATTGCCCCAACAATAGGTTGTAGCGAAAGCAAAATAGGATAGTTCCATGGTGCGATAATAAGAGCAGATCCATACGGCTCGGTGATGATAAAATTCTTTGAAGGAAAATTTACAATGGGTGTAGAAACGGACTGTTGCTTAGTCCAGGATTCAATATTCTTGAGTGTAAAATTTATATCCGTGATAACAAGCCCGATCTCGGTTACATAAGTTTCGAATGCGGATTTTTGAAAATCTTTATGAACTTCTTCGATCAATAATTGCTCATTGTCAATAAGGAGCTGTTTTAGCTTTTTAAGCTGTGCAATTCGATAAGCTATTTCCTTTGTTTTTCCGGTTTGGAAGAACTTCTTTTGTTTATCAAGGTGTGCCTGTAGTTCCTTCAATTTTTATCTCCTTTTCTTCCTCTGAATGTATCCATTGAACTGTACACTTTCAGAAGATTTCCTGCTATAAAATCATACACTCTTGCCGGCAGAATACCTCGTATAAAAGGGCTCAGTTTCACCATAAAAGGCTCTCTGAGATAGATTTTCTCCTTTTCAACTGCATTCAGAATTTTAGCCGATATTTTTTCGGGGTCAAGAACGGGAATAAGCAAAGGCGCTTTTACTCCATCAAACATTCCGGTGTTTATATAGCTTGGCATTACAGTTAAAACCTTTATGTTTTCATGATCTTGTTCCAACTCTATTCGAAGTGAGTCGGACCAACCAACCGCGGCCCATTTACTCGCTACATAAACGGTCATTCCAGGATTTGGAGAAAGCCCTGCCGCAGACGCTATATTTATAATTCTACCGAATTCTCTTTTGATCATGTCGGGAAGGAACGCTCTGGCTACGTACATCAATCCCAAAGAATTTACCGTCATTGTGTTTTCAATCTCATCATAAGAATGAGTAGCAAAAGACTTTCCAACTATAACCCCCGCATTATTAATCAGTATATCTACACCGCCTTGTTCGTTAATTACATTCTCAGCCGCGCTAGTTACTTGTTCTATATCCCGTACATCCACTACATTCATTGAAACGGAATATCCTTTTGATCTGAGCTCTTCTACAGAAGTGGAAAGTAATTCTGAATTAATATCCCACATAACCAGATGCTTCACCCCTCTTTTTAGTGCCATTTTGCTCATAATGAAGCCAATTCCACTTGCAGCTCCTGTTATTAAAACGATTTTGCCATTAAAAGATGTCATGTCGTAAATTTATTAATGAAAAGAGTTGGTAAAGTATCTATTCAAATTCAAAAAAGTGCCGAAAAGTATTTATACTCGATGTGTTAAAGAATAACTAAGGATTTTAAACAATGAAAAAGCTTTTCGCATTAATTTTAATAGCTGTTACAGGTATTTCCTGCTCTTCATCAAAAGTTGACAACGCCGCACAAACGATTACAAAAGAAAGCTTGATGGAACATATAGCAACGCTGTCATCAGATGAGTTTTTAGGTAGAAGCACAGGAACAGAGGGCGAGGAAAAAACTGTAAGGTATTTGGTGGAAGAGTTTAAAGCGATGGGAGCTACATCAGGAGTGGAAGATGGAAGTTATGTGCAGCCTTTTCCTTTGTTGGGACAAAAGACCATGAGTCACTCTATGGATGTCAAAGCCGGATCAGGTAACAGAACGGTTAGTAGCCTCACTTTTTTTGAAGATTTCGTAGCCTGGCCATCAAACCAAAGCGAACGAGTAGACATCAACAACGCGGAATTAGTTTATGTGGGCTATGGAATACAAGCTCCTGAGGAAAACTGGGATGATTTTAAAGGTGTTGATGTAAAGGGCAAGATCATTGTAATTAAGAATAATGATCCTGAATATGATGAGAACCTATTTGGTGGCAAAACACGATTATATTATGGTCGCTACACCTACAAATATGAAAAAGCTAAAGAAATGGGAGCATTAGGAGCGATCATAATCCACACAACGCCAACAGCGGGTTACGGGTGGGGAGTAGTTTCAAATGGCTGGAGTCGCGAGCGATTTTATGTGAAAAGCGATGAAAATGCTGATATGGGAAGCACTGAAATGAACGGATGGGTTACTTACGAAGCAGGACAAAAATTATTCAGCCAGGCTGGGCTAAACATCGATGAAATGCTAGAAGCCGCGGATTCTCCTGATTTTGAGCCTGTTAAGCTACAAAATACTCGCCTTTCTGTTGAGATAGACGCAGAATATAGAGATATCAATTCCAGAAATGTGATCGCAAAAATTGAAGGGAATGACCCGGAATTAAAAAATGAATATTTGGTTCTGACTGCTCATTACGATCATTTGGGAATCACAACCGCAATTGATGGGGACGTGATAAATAATGGTGCCGAGGATAATGCAGCAGGAGTAAGCGCTGTATTGGAATCAATGAGAGCATACAAATCTATTCAATCGGAACTGAAAAGAAGTGTTCTTGCTGTTGTAGTAGGAGCTGAGGAAGTTGGACTGCTGGGATCTCAGTACTGGGCAGAAAACCCAACGGTTCATCCGGGTAAAGTAACTGGCAATATCAATTTGGATGGAATGAATGTGTATGGTAAAACAAACGATCTTGTAATTATTGGGTATGGAAGAAACACGCTTGCCGATAAAGTGGTTGAAGTTGCTGAAGAGCAAGGAAGAACGGTAAAACCTGACGCTAATCCCGAACAAGGAATTTTCTACCGTTCTGATCATTTTAATATGGCAAAAGTAGGAATTCCTGCTATTTTCCCAAATCCGGGAAATGAATTTATAAATAAACCTGATGGATATGCTGAAACTGTAGACAGTGTGTCTGCCGCAAATTATCATTCTGTGAATGACGAAATTAATGAGTATTGGGACCTTTCGGGAGCTGTTGAAGATACTCGTTTATTCTTTGAAGTTGGATTTAGAGCTCTCAACGACTCAAATTTACAAGCCTGGAAGTCCGGTGATGAATTCGAAGCAACCAGATTAAAAATGCTGGAGGAAGTTAAGCACCCAACACCATGACCCTCGTTTCATCACATAGAAAAGAAATTCCTAAATCGGCCTGGATTTGGGACGTTAGTAAAAATGATCTAAGCCTTGGGCTTACTTTCTTAAAACTTTTTGGGGAAGATGCTGATCTTGTGCCTAAGAATTTGAAAAGTGAGATACTCGAAGCTTTCTGCAGTGCCGAAATTAGCGAGGACATTCCATTTTATCGAAAAACCCATCATTCAATTAACGATACTGAATACTTTATAGAATGGGTTGGCGAAGTTATTGAAAGGAATAACGAGGGGGGAATCAGTAAAATGGCCGGCTATGCTGAACTTGGTTCCTCTCCTGATGATTTCACCCTTACATTAAGTGAAGAGGCTCTGTTTTTTAGCCATTTGATGGACAACATCCGTGAAAGCGTTTATTTCAAAGATCTGGAAAGCCGTTTTATTAGAATAAATAAAGCCTGTGCAGATAAGTTTGGACTTGATGACCCTTCTGAAATTGTTGGGAAATCCGACTTCGATTTTTTTGAAGATGAGCACGCACGTCCTGCGTTTGAAGATGAACAAGAGATCATAAAAACTGAGAAACCTATATTTAATAAAGTTGAAAAAGAGGTTTTTGCAGACGATACGAATAAGGTGAAGTGGGCTTCTACCAGTAAAATGCCTTTGTATGATGGTAATGGTGTTCTGATTGGTACTTATGGCATTACCAGAGATATTACTGAAGAACAAATAGCAAAACAAAAGCTAAAAGAAAGCGATGAAATGTTTCAACGGCTTTCTGAAAACGTTCCGGGATTCTTTTATCAATACAAGTTCAACAAAGACGGAACTTCATGTTTTCCATTTGCCAGTGAAGGTATTAGGGCAATTTATGAGCTTGAGCCTGAGGATGTAAAACATGATGTTTCGGCCATTAGTGAAAGAATACATCCGGAGGATGTTAAGGTTTTTACAGACTCTTTGAAAAATGCGCTCGAATCTAAAGCAGAGTGGAATTGTGATTTCAGAGTTCAACTTCCAATAAAAGGTACCAGATGGCTAAGAGGAAGTGCTACACTGGAAACTGATAAAGATGAAAGTATTTTAGGCTATGGATATATAAAAGATATCACTGAAGAAAAGGAAGCGGACCAAAAATTAAAGGAAAGAAATAATTTATTTACTAAGCTTTCTGAGCAAGCGCCCGGTTTTTTGTATCTACACAAAGTGGACGCTAAAGAGAACGTGAGCTTTCCATTTGTGAGTGACGGAATAAGAGAGGTTCTGGAAATTGAACCCGGTGTACTCAGAAATAGTATTAAGCCCCTGCTAAAGTTAGTTCACAGAGACGATGTTCACCGAGTTATGAAATCCATTTCATGGTCGGTAAAAACTCAACAGGAATGGAGTTGTGAATTCAGAGTAGAATTGCCCCGAAAAGGACTCCGATGGGTGCGTGGTAAAGCAAATCCGGAACTTGAAGAAGATGGTTCAGTTTTATCATCCGGGTTTTTATCAGATATCACCAGAGAAAAGTCTATTTCGGAGTTAAATGATCTACTGAGAAAACAATTTGAATCCGTTTTAGATAATGTACCCAATCTTATCTTTGTTAAAGATCTTGATGGTAAATATTTGATGGCCAATAAAGCTACCCGGGAGTTTTTCGGGCTTTCAAAAGATGAGATTATAGGTAAAAAAGATGTGGATCTTGGAGTTCCTCAACAACAAGCAAAAGGATACCATGCTGCCGATGTGAAAGTGGCAAGGACCGGCGAAACGTTATTTATACCGGAGATCAAATCTTCTGATGCTTCAGGGAATGAGGTTTTTCATCAAACTATAAAAGTACCCTTCCAACAAGTTGGATCAGATGAACCTGCTGTGCTCGCTGTAGTAACTGATATTTCTCAACGTAAACAGAAAGAATTACAGCTGAACGAAACTCTGGATATTGTTGGCGACCAAAACAAACGATTATTGAACTTTGCTCACATCGTTTCTCACAATCTTAGAAACCATGCCGGAAATATTTCCATGTTGCTTTCTCTTTTTGATGTGGAAGAATCGGAAGAAGAGAAAGAAGAATTAATGGGGTACCTGAAAACTGCTTCAGAAAGACTCAATGTTTCCATCGAAGACCTAAATGAGATCATAGATCAGCAGTACAAAACAGAAAAAGATCTAAAGGAATTAAAGCCTGCTGAAATGATTCAAAAGGTGAAGGAAATACTGATCTCTGATATTCTTTCGTATAACATAGAATTTGAAGAGAATATAGATGAGGGACTAACCATTGAGTATAATCCGGCCTATTTAGAGAGTATTACTTTAAACCTGATTTCAAATGCAATCAAATATAGAGATCCTGATAAAAAGCCAAAGGTAAAGATTGCTGTTTATGAAAAGAATGGGCACCCATATCTTGAAGTATCGGATAATGGTTTGGGTATTGATCTGGAAAGACACGGAGAAAAACTTTTTGGGATGTATAAAACATTCCATGGAAATGAAAACTCAAAAGGAATTGGGTTATTTATAACAAAGAATCAGATTGAATCATTGGGAGGTTCAATTAAAGTTGATAGCACACCCGGAAAGGGAACAACATTTAAAATTAGATTAAAATGAGTAAAACGAAGAGTGTTTGTATTATAGATGATGATAAAGTGTACACATTTGGGGTAAAAAAAATTATAAAAAGTCATTTACCCGAAAACGATGTGATTACTTATGAAAATGGTAAAAAAGCTTTAGAGGGAATAAAAGAGATGATCGATTCCGGCTCTGAACTCCCTGACCTTATTTTGCTCGACATTGATATGCCCGAAATGAATGGGTGGGATTTTTTAAAAGAATTTGATAAAATCAGATCAACAGTAGAAAAAAATATCGAGATCTTTGTGATCAGTTCCAGAGTAAATACAAATACAGAAGATCTCTATAAAATTGAATGGGATGAAAAAGTCTCTGACTTTATTAAAAAGCCGGTACAAGTTGAGGCTTTAAAAAAATTACTTTCTTAAAAACAAAAAAGAGAAGACAATGAATCGCTATAATATTGGGTTATTAATTGCTGCTTTATTCACTTTTATGTCATGTTCGGGAAATACAGAAACCGCCAATAACGCCGGCTATGTAACACTTTTAGGAAATGACACTTTAGCAGTAGAAACATTTGAGAAAACAAACGCTTCAATAAGTGCTAAAGTTGTTCTGAGAAGTCCTAGAACAACGCTAAAGTCTTATGAGTTGTCTCTTACCGAAAGTGGTGGTATTAACGAAATGACTATCAAAGATTACGATCTTGATAATGGCTTTGATTCGAAAGGAACCGTTGAAAGGTCTTATATCAAATCGGGCGACTCTTTGGTTGTTTCAATATTAACGAATGACGGAACTTACAGGACCTTAACAACAACTTATGAAGAAGGTATTCTGCCATTTATTGACATGGTACATTGGCCATTTGAAGTGGCGTTTAATAATGCAATGCAAACCACTGCGGATAGTATAGATCAAAGGCTATTAACTGGTAGCAGAGCATCTACTTTTATAGTTGCAAAAATAGATACTGATTCAATGACGATCCGCCATCCTTCCAGAGGGGTAATGGGAGTTAAAGTAGATAG
Source organism: Balneolaceae bacterium UBA3186 (assembly GCA_002364085.1). Taxonomy (GTDB): domain Bacteria; phylum Bacteroidota; class Rhodothermia; order Balneolales; family Balneolaceae; genus Balneola. The sequence goes on from DEXK01000012.1 coordinate 263,227, forward strand.
AAACGGTAATATTGTTGAACTTGACGCTTCTGAAACTACACGAAAACTCACAGTAAAACGAGCCAATAACATCGAAATAAATAGTATAGCCAAAAGATTTGCTTCATCTGATAAACAAGGAAATCCATTTGGTTCTTTATCCGGTGCTGTAGATGAAGAGTTTATTATTGGAAATACAGAGTTCAATGTTTCTTACGGCACTCCACAGCGCCGAGGACGAAATTTATTTGGAGGCATAGTTCCTTTCGGCCAGCGCTGGAGAACAGGAGCTAACAGAGCTACACATTTTAAGACATCCTCAAATCTTAGAATAGGAGATCTTAAAGTTCCCGCTGGTGAATACACCCTTTTTTCAATACCTGAGAAAGACGGCGGTTTACTTATCATCAATAAGCAAACTGGCCAAAATGGACAAACCTACGATCAGGAAAGAGATTTGGGCCGAGTACCTATGTCTGTTTCTAACAAAGCAGACAGTACAGAAGGCTTTACAATTCTTGTTGAAGGAGAAAATAACTCGGGTGTAATAAAATTGATCTGGGGAAATACCGTTTATTCGGTCGATTTTGAAATCGAAAACTAACAATACTCCATTTTTATCGAAAAGCTTATTAAGTGACTTTAGATCTTTTTGAACCAATATCTATCACTCAAAAAGAACGAGTGAATTCTGCCTTGTTGCAAGTGCCTCCTCATGAGCCCGGAGTATATACTATGTATGGGAAAAAGGATGAGGTACTTTATGTTGGGAAAGCTAAAGATCTGTATAAAAGAGTTACTTCTTATCGGTATTCGAAATCAAAAAAAGTACAGAGCATGATCGCTCATGTTGAGCGAATAGGATTTGAGATTTGTAAATCAGAAATGGATGCGGTTCTTTTAGAAAACCTCTTAATTCGATCTTTAAGACCTCCTTTTAATTATGCTAATAAAAGGACAGAAACGTATTATTTCATTTCTACCAAAAGACGTGGAAATAAACGTGAATTCAGGTTGTCAATGAGGGTTTTGGATGACTACTCTAAAGTGTACGGCTGTTTTAAAGGGCATGGCAGGGTGAGAAAAGGTCTTGGTGCTCTTCTGCGGTTTTTGTACCTGGAATACAATTCTATTAATAGTGCACATTTTCTGCCGTCTCAGCTGTTAGGGAGGCTGGCTCCTATGCGCTTTAGCTGTGATATGGTAAAAGAGAACAAAAAACTAGTTCATGAATTTTTGCAGGGAACTTCAAATCTACTGTTAAAGAAATTTGAAGAGCTTGTAAACGGTGTACATTTTAAAGATAAATTCACAAAAAAATATTTTGAGAACGAGCTTGAACAGCTAAACATATTTTATGCCTTAGGGCCGGAACGAAATCATCAAATGAAAAAGGACTTAGAGCTGGATACCCACCTTATAAACCAAGAACAACTCGATGATCTTCAAACGATGTACCGTTTGAGCAATTAATGGGTTTATTGATTCTAAAAATGAATCCATAAAAAAAGGTGCTCCAAAACTAAATTTGAGCACCTTAACTACACAATTAAAAAAGATTCAAAGTGTGGATTTTAGATAGTTTGTAAACGCTATCAATTATCTACAAGCAGATTATTCTATACTCCCTACTACCTCAGTTTTACCTGAAATTTCCAACGGTATTTCCATTTCTTGGGGGGAAGTCATATTTAAAATCCCTGAAACAAGTTGTTCCATTCCTCCTTTCAGTATTAGTCCGGTATTTCTGTCAATAGTAATAGTTCCTGACTGAACACCGGAAAGATCCGGAGTCATCGTTGCTCCGCCCATATTTGCTTCATCACCTTCTGTGAAAATATCTGAAGAAATGTTTAAGGTTACCGTTTCATCATCATAATCTGCAAGTTCGTAAGTAGTTTGAATATTCATCGCAAATGGTACAGTCACAGATTGATCTTCTGACCATGTATCGCCTTTATTCAGCTCCTTATCAGGAAAGATGATCAGCGTTCGTTTAAGCTGATCTACAATAGACTGCGCGTTGTATTGTGATGACATTTGAGACTTAAACATTGAGGCCTGGGCATCGTCAGTTATCCCCATGCTTACAGCCATTGAATCTAACATTGCTTCAAATCCTGAAATGTTAGAAACTTCTCCTTTTTTACTAAGCGTAAAATAAAGTTCATTGTTGAGGACAGAAGCAATTGCTTTAGCCGACCCAGTAGGCTCCGATGTGGCTGTTTCAGAGTCATAGTCTAAGCCCGCCATTGGCTGATTAACCATAATGCTGTTATAAACCATAGTTACTGAGTATTTTCCATCTTCTAGATCAGTAAACTTTAATTGAATTCCATATCCTTGATCGCTTTCAATATCTTGGGTTTGTCCCATAACTGTTTGCGATATATCCTGCTCCAGAACTACTTTTGTTATGTATGAGGACCCCGGATTAATATTATAGTTAAGCTTTATTTGTGCCTGTACTATTAATGGCAAGCATAATAATAGTGTGAGAACGAAAGTAAATTTCTTCATCAGATATTTATTAGTATTGAAGTATCTAGTTAAAATACGATTTGATAGTATAAGTTTAATATAATGTAGTTGTCTTGACAAATCTTAAAAACATAACTCACTTATCTTTTTAGTTCCAGGATTGTTGTGGTTTTCCCTTTTACAATCAGGTCTTCATTTAAATCTAGACTTGAAGATTCTACAACATTTTCTGCTTTAGAAAACCGTTCTAAAATTTCAGCGAATCTCGTTTTATCAATTGTTTTTTCTTCGTCGTTGTTATTCATGATTACCATTACTGTTTGTTCTTCATGGTCTCTGAAATAAACATATACATTATCTTGAGGAATAAAATGCACCAAATTCCCTTCATGAATCGCAGGAGAAGCGTTTCTCCATTGAATTAAGTTTCTGGTGTAGTTGTGAATTTCGTTTTCTTTCCGGGTTCTTCCTTCTTCAGTAAATATAGAACGACTATCGTTTGGAAAACCGCCCGGCATTGTTTGTCTCCAGGCCTCATCATCACCACCGCGATTTTCATGCCCCATCATAAGCTCTGTTCCATAATAGATCTGCGGAGTTCCTCGTGTTGTCATTAGCCAAGCTAAGCCCATTTTAAATTCGGCTTCTCTTTTTCCAATATGCTCATAAAACCTACTCATATCATGATTATCGAGGAAGGTTACGTTTTTCATTGGGTTGGAATACACAAAGTCCTGAGATAACATATAGTACAGTCTGCTAATTCCTGTTTCCCATCCAAAATCCTCGTTAAATGCTTTTCTTCCGGCAAATGAAAATTGAAAATCTGTTAAACTGGGAAGTTCTGAATCGTAGCCATCGTCTACACCGTCTTTATCATCCTGCCAAAAAGCAACTCCGGGAACTGTATTTACCCAAGCTTCACCAACTATATTGAAACTAGGGTAAGCCTCTAGCACTTCTTTAGCCCACCGTGCCATATACTCTTTATCAGGATAAACGTAAGTGTCCATTCGTATTCCATCAACTCCTGTATATTCTATCCACCATAGTGTATTCTGAATCAAATAATCTGTTAATATTTCATTGTGTTGGTTCAAATCCGGCATTTCAGGAACAAACCATCCATCTGTTAATTTTCTGGAATCGTACTTTGAGGCATAAGGGTCTGAAGCTACAGACCCTCTGAAATTAGTTTGTCCAAGTTTCTCAAAATTATGAACCCAGTCTTTAGTTGGTAAGTCTTTCATCCACCAATGGTTATCACCAATATGATTATGAATCATATCCATGATTACCTTCATCCCATTCTGATGCACCGTCTCGATCATGGCTTTATACTCTTCATTACTTCCAAATCGCCGATCCACTTTATAAAGATCTGTAGCTGCATAACCGTGGTAAGCGCCGTATTTAACACTCATATCATTTTCGAAAAGAGGGGTAAACCAAATTGCTGATATACCCAGATCTTTGATGTAATCAAGATTATCAACTACACCTTGAATATCTCCGCCCTGACGTCGCTGAGGATTAGATCGATCAGCAGATTCCAACATTCCCTCAATAGTATCATTGTCCGGGTTTCCGTTAGCAAAACGATCGGGCATCATTAAGTAGATCACGTCTCTTGAATCGAATCCCTGATATCGGCCTTCAGCAGGTTCTCTTTCTAAAAGTTCATAAGGTACTGTAATGGATTCCTTTCTATTATTAAGAACAATTTCCATTTTTCCTGCAACCGCTTTCTCGGAAATATCTAAATAGATAAACAGATAGTTAGGAGAATCAACTGAAATCTGACGTTTAATCTCTACACCATCATAAGTTACAGATGCTCTGTAAGACCCTATATTTTCGCCATACAACTGAATCTGAAGTTCTGTAACCGGCATATTTGCCCACCAAAACGGAGGGTCTATTACTTTTACTTCCTGTGCCAAAGAATTAGGAATAAGGAATAGGAGAATTAGAAATAGAGAGCTAATTGATTTCATAAGTATTGACTTTCTTTTTTAGATCTTAACATAATAATGAACCTAAAAGAGAGAATCTTATGAAAGTGCTTACATTGAGCTTTTAACCTGCTGAACGCTTCAAAATACCAATTTAAACCCGCCATTTATCACGAAACCATCAACCGGGGCATAGATATCTCGGAAATCAGGATTGCTTAGACTGCCCGTGTAAATGGTATCGAATTTGGATTGACGTGTATCTAGGAAATTTTCGAAATTCAGAAAAACTGAGACGGTTTCATTTATAACTTTTTCTGTCATAAGCCCTGTAATCCAGTACGATTTTCCATCACTTCCGTCATTTAGCTTCTGTGGACTAAAGTAATACGCCTCCAGTCCGATCCAGAATTCTCCATGTTTTTCATACATCAATACATTGTTCAAACGATGTTCAGCAACCAATGGAAAAGAGCTTACATTCCCATTATAGTGCTCTTGCACATTGGCATGAGTGTAGCCAATAAATAGTTTAAGATCGTCATAACTCCACTTCATGTTTACTTCCACACCTTTTGTGTCTACAAATCCGTCGGGTTGAACAAATTCAAACTCAGATTGACTAACACCTACAGATGGTACTCCGGTTAGCTGAAGAGGGTCGTCAATTCTGGTATAAAAAAGGAGCACATTGGTAGATAAAGAAAGTTTGTCTGAAAGAGCCAGCTGGAAATTTGTATCAAAATTTCCTCCATAGGATCGTTCTGCTTTAAGCAAAGTACTATTTATAGGACGAATATTTCGAAATTGAATTTGTTCGGCATCTTCAGAAAATACAGTAGGAGATTTATATCCCAATCCACCCCCCGCACGAAACGTGAGTTGTTGAGAAGGCTCAAACATTATTGACAAGCGTGGTAAAGCAAAAGTACCGTACTCGCTGTGGTTGTCTAGTCGAAAACCTGTTTCCAACGTCCATTTTGGTTGTACATTCCAAATATTCTGTATAAATGCCCCTATTACTGATTCTGAAAAGCTTAGATCATTATTATTACTTCCTTGTTCCTGATCGAAACTTTCAGTCCATAAATTAACCCCTGTAATCCATTCTGAAGCGTCTTTAACCAGGCTGATATTAGCTTCGCTGAATGAAGATGTTTGCTTCCCGGAGAACATAAAATCCGGAATTTGTACAGATCTATCGTATAAGCTAAGACTGTTTTTAACTTCCAGAGCTAAGGAATTGTTTAGTCCATGATTGAATTGAAATTGACTGGAAATACGATTGGTTTCATTTTTTTCGAAATAGGGGTTGTTCACTTCATTCCCTTCAACATAGTCTATATTTCCACCTAACCTGTTTTCGGTAACCAGATTCAACCCGGCATTAAACTTGGTTTTATCGCTTAGATAAACGAACAGTTTAGGGTTCAGAGTAAACCGCTCAAATTTAGGTATAGCAGTTAGATCGATATCTGCCGGATCATACGCCGTTCCTTTGTTGAAAGAAGTAAAAATGGTTGTCCCAATTTTCTTGTTTTGGTCGGAATAAAACCCGCTTGCGTCAAAACCGAGAGCGGAGGTTCCATTAAACATGAAGCTCAGTTCGGGTTCTTCTCCTGGGGCTTTGGTAATTAGATTAACAAGACCGGCAATTGCACCTCCACCATATAAAGTGGAAGAGGAGCCTTTTATAACTTCAACTTGTTTCAGGTCAAGTGGAGCGATCTGCATCAAACTTAATCCTCCCGAAAATCCAGAATACAAAGGCAAGCCGTCTCTGAGCAGTTGAGTATATTTACCATCCAAGCCTTGAATCCTGATGCTGGAATTATAACTGGTTGCTGAAGTTTGCTGGGTTTGGATGCCTGTACTTTCATTCAAAAGCATCCTAATATCACCGGGCTTCATGTTTCCTTTTTCTGCTAATTCCTCTCCGGCAATGAACTCAACTCTGGTTGGTATATCTTCTATAGTTCGGCTGCTTCTGGTAGAAGTAATCGTGATCTGTTCTAATTCTTCATGTGCATGATGCAACTCAAAAATTTGGTCTTGATATTCAGGCTCGAGAGGAAAATTTCTTACGATTATTATCGATTCATAGCCTACAAAACTGATCTTTATTTGGTAGATGCCGTCAGGAATATTGAGAATTTTCACCTGTCCTGCTGCATTGCTAAAAGCACCAACATTTAGTTCCTGAATTGATACAGTAGCCCCAGTGATCGGCTCTCCTGTTTCATGATCCAAAACAGTAGCAACAAAAGAGTTCTGTGATAATACTAACTGTGTATTCAGAAAAAGAAGAAAACAAATGGAGAGAACTTTTTGCATTATGCTTTTGCATTGAAATTTATGGGAAATGCTAAATTACAGAACCAGAATGATAATAATTTAAAGCTTTGCTACTTTTTGCATAGTTGAAGTGTCTTAAGGGTAAATATTCTCAAATATGAATTATTAAAAGCAACCTCAGTCTGATGCTGAATGTTCTGACTTACCAAAACCTCATTATAACGATGGGTTAATTATTGCAGAGCTTTATGTTCAGGAGCTTCAAAACAGATGTGACGGGAATAGTTCCTACACAGATCACTGAAAATGGTTAAATGAGCATCAAAGAAAATGATTATGAAACTCTCAAAGCTACCATTACTTACTTTATTATTGCTTATCGCTTGTTCGGAATCTGTTACCGATTCCGGGAATGCTGAACTGCCCAGAGAATTAACCAAAACCGAAAAAGCAATTGTACAAGCTGACCGATCTTTCAGCATCAAAATGTTTAAAGAATTAGCCGTAGGCAGTGATGAAGAAAATGTATTTATTTCTCCTTTAAGTATTTCTATGGCTTTAGGAATGACGTTGAACGGGGCAAATGGACAAACTTTTGATGAGATTCAAAGCACACTTGAGCTTCACGACCTCTCCCTTCCTGAAATAAACGAGGGTAATAGTTCGCTCAAAGAATTACTTACAGATCTCGATCCCAAGGTTCAAATGGAGATTGGAAACTCGATATGGAGCAGACAAGGATTTCAGATTGAGGAAGACTTCTCGAGTAATTTGACAAACTATTTTGATGCGGAATCCTCAGAGCTAGACTTCAACGACCCGGAATCTGTAAACGTTATCAATAACTGGGTACAAAAGAAAACCCATGGAAAGATTAACGAAATTATTGAGAGCATTCCCTCCGGTATGATCATGTATTTGATAAATGCTGTGTACTTCAAAGGTGATTGGGTCTACGAGTTTGATCCTGAAAAAACTACTGAAAGAAATTTTTATAAAGAGGATGGTCAGGTAAAAAAAGTAGATATGATGGCTCAGAAACTTCCTGCAAAGTTCTACAGTGATGAAAACATACAAATGATAGACTTGCCTTACGGAAACGGCCTTTTTACAATGTCTCTTATCAAACCAACCAGCGATAGTACACCAATAGATTCTCTAATAGAAACTGATTTATCTTTGGAGAACTTAGAAAAGTGGTATGGAGAGAATGAAAAAGATACTGTAGATATCTTTTTACCAAAACTTGAGCTTTCTTATGAAAAAAGTTTAAATCAACCTTTAGAGAATATGGGTATGCCAATCGCTTTCACAAATCAGGCTGACTTTTCCAATATTAACCGAAACGGTGGTTTAAAAATATCAGAAGTAAAACATAAAACCTACTTAAAACTAGATGAAGAAGGAACAGAAGCAGCTGCAGTTACCAGCGTTGGAATAGGAACTACTTCAGTAGGCCCGAGTAATCCTGTTTTTAATTTTAACAGATCATATGTAATGATATTAAGAGAAAAGGAATCCGGGACCATCTTATTTATAGGTAAGGTTGGTAATCCGGAAAATTAAACCTGGTGCACTATAAAGCCAATCACAATAAATGCTAGAATTATCATATAACATAAAATATAAGCCGTTAAAGTTCTTAAGAAGGAGTTGATCTTACCGGCAGGACTAAAGAGTTGTATGAATGCCCAAAAAGCAAAACCAATTGAGAGGCTTAACGAAATTATGGGATAATAGTAAAAATCGATGTTCCCTAGATATTGAACGAGCACAAAAAAGGAATAAATGATGGCTTGCTGACCCGTGATATAAGCATTGATCACAAAGTGCTCAAAAAAATTATATCGATACTTTTTAAATGCTATCAAAGATGAAATAGAAAAGAAAGGAAGAAACAGAACGGTAGAGTAAGCATGATTTTCGGCTATCCATTGTAAAACTGTTGATAAAACAGGATCTGATTTTGCAGACGAGCCTCCCTCCGCCATACCGAGCACAACTTCTCCTAAAAAAGTGGTTTCAGAAACTAAATTGGCAACTAATGCATAAAAGGTAGAAAGCAACAAAACATACGAAAGAGGTCTTATATAGTTTTTTCTTTTTCCCTCCAGGTAATCCCGGATACTATTTCCCGGTCGTATAAAAAACTCTTTGATCGTGAAGAATAATCCGGTGTCAATTTGGAGAAAGGTGTTTGGGATCTCAGACAGTATATACGTTGCATTTATTCGATCTACTTTCGTTTTTTGCCCACAATTAGAGCAAAAATCTCCGCTAATTTCTTCTCCACAATTTTTACAGGTCATATTACTAGATTTTAAAACCTCACTAAGTTTCCAAGTGGTAATTCTTTTCCCGGTGTACTCATCAAACCAAGTGTAGTAGCTTCAAAGTTTGTTGGAAAACCGGGCACTGAATGAAGAATCTTTTTTAAATCATTGAGAGAAAGTTGAGGTGAATACGTATTCATTATGAAGAACCTTTTTTTTTCATCAAGCAGTTTCATTACGTTTTCAATCAATTCCGGAAGATCACGATTCAGCTTCCAACGCCCGCCTTTTGGTCCAAGTCCGAATATGGGCGGATCCATGATAATTCCATGATATTTATTTCCTCTTCGGATCTCTTTTTCTACAAACGTTGGCGCATCTTCAACGATCCATCGAATAGAGTCTATATTGTTCAATTCTGCATTTTCCCTTGCCCAGTTTACAACGCTTTTAACGGAATCTATGTGGGTTACTTCCGCCCCCGAAAAGTCCGCAGCTAAGCTGGCTCCCCCTGTGTACGCAAAAAGATTCAGAAATTTTGGGGTAATTCCATCTGCAATCAATTCGCTACATTTTTGATTTATGAATTCCCAGTTTTCTGCTTGCTCCGGAAAGATTCCGGGATGCTTGAATGAGCCTTGGCTGAGTTTGAATTTGATCTCAGAATCCCCAAATGGGTAAGAAAGCCGCCAATCCGTTAATGGTTTATCCCAGCTCCCTTTCTGATTCTTGTTCTCATAAAAAGACGCGTTCGCTTTATTCCACTCTGAATCGGGCAGAGACTTCTTCCAAATCGCAGATGGTTGAGGGCGGTCAAGAATTACAGTGCCGAATCGTTCCAGTTTTCTCGTGTTTCCATGATCGATCAGCTCGTAATCTTTCCATTTTTTGGGAAATATCATTGATCTAACTCCCTTAATGCCTGGGCCGCTCCGGCATTTAATTCCCAATCATAATCTGAGATATCGTTTATATCTGTTCCGATAATATCTCTGATCTTTGGAATAGTTTTTCCAAGGTCTCTATACATATTTAGAATAAAAGGGTCATTTGAGTTTAATCCAAAAGCCGTTGACCAAACCAAAAAATCTTCACGATCTTCATATTCCTCAACCGCATAAATGATCAGCTGAAGCATAAGCGCCTGATTTCCTTTTTCAACATCTTCATATTCATCATCTAACGGAATAATGGCAGAAAAATCCTGACTACTAAACTCAATTTCCCGGAAATAGATACTATCCAATTTAGGATTCGTTGGCAAAGCGGTCAGTTTGATCTTTTTGTCTTCTATAATCGAATATAACGCTGCGATCTGTGGATTTCTTTGTCTGGCTTCATCTAGTTTCATTCACTTGAATTCAGGAAAATATCCGCAATTCGGAAATGTAGATTTTCGAAACTAGCGCCCGAGCGATTAATTGTATAGGCAATGATCATCCTGTGCTCTTTATTCATCAAAAACATGGTGCTTCCGCCAACAGAACCTCCAGAATGTCCAACCCAATCATTTCCTGCATGCCGCAAGGTACTATATCCCATTCCATAATTAGTAGACTTACCATCTGAAGTCATTTGAGGAGTGATTAAGAGTTTTTGAGTCTCTTGATTCAAAAATTCATAATCAAAATGTGCTTCTCCAAACTTGATCAGGTCTTCTGTTGTTCCAATAAACCCACCGCCGGCCCATTTGTAGCTGTTATCTACGTAAGGGGCTTCAACATTTGTTCCGTTTCTCCAGATATAAAATTTAGTCCTATTTTCAATGTCTTTATCTGCCCAGTCGGGTACCGTGTTATTCATCCCTAAAGGCTCAAACACATGCGTTTTCATGTATGGAAGAAAAGCCTCCTCTGAAGCTCCTTCTATCACAGCACTTATCAAATTCCAACCATAGCTTGAATACTGATATTTAGTTCCCGGCTCAAATAGTAATGAGTCGTCCTTAAAAAATACAAGCCCTTCCATTACCGTCTCGTATTTTTTAGTGCTCATAAATTCATCGCCTCGATAATGGCGAATCCCTGCTATATGTCCCGACACTTGCTTTACAGTTATAGGATATTTCTTTTGGGGAAAGTCAGGAACCCATTTCTGAATTTCATCATCAGCACTAAGAACGCCGTCCTGAATCATTAACCCTAATCCGGCAGCTGTAAGGGTTTTTGAGACGCTGCCAATGCGAAATAATGTTTTAGATGGATCAACCTCAATTTCGTTATCGAGATCAGCAAAACCATACCCTTTTGACCAGATCATTCGGTCATCTTTATACACAGAGATACTCATTCCCGGCAACAAGTGTTTACCGAAAAATTCAGTTACGATGGAGTCTGCTTTATGGATTTGATCAGAATAATCCTGTGAAAAAACAGGATTGCTGAAAACAATAAATAGAAAGAGAATCAATAATTTTTTCATGGTCTGTATCTTTATAGTGATTATTTTCCGGCAGTCTGATCCATGTAATCGATCACCAAGTTACTCATTGCACGAACACCTAGCTTCAACCCGCTTTCATCAATGTAGAAATCAGGAGTGTGGTGACCGGATGCTTCACGCCCTGGTGCTTTTCCTCCAACAAAGAAATATAAACCTGGTATTTCATTCTGGAAAAAAGAAAAATCTTCTGCTCCTGTAATAGCATTGATCAACTTCACATTTTCTTTACCAGCTGTTTCTACTAATGTTGGCAACATTTGAGCCGTAAGTTCAGGATCATTATATGTGATCGGATAACCTTTATTGATAGTCAGTTCTGCAGTTGCACCGTTACTTTCTGCCGTATTTTGAACAACCGTTTTCAATCTTTTAAAAATCAATTGTCTCATTTCTTCATCTAAGGCTCTGATGGTTCCCTGCATGGTTACTTCTTCAGGGATGATGTTATTACGAACTCCACCATTGATCACTCCAACCGTTACCACCGCTGCTTGCCGAGTTAGTGGCATACTTCGGCTTACAATGGTCTGAATATTATTGATGATCTGTGCTGAAGTTACAATCGGATCAATTCCAGCCCACGGAGCAGAGCCGTGCGCTTGCTTACCGGTAACTTTAATATCAAAACTATTCACACTGGCCATAATTCCTTTTGGTCGGTATTCTAATTCTCCAACCGGAGTATCATCAGAAATATGCAGTCCGAAAATAGCTTCCACATCGGGGTTTTTTAGAACACCTTCTTTAACCATTAATTCTGCGCCGCCTTCTTCTCCTTTTGGAGCTCCTTCTTCAGCCGGCTGGAAAATAAATTTCACAGTTCCTTGCAGATCGTCTTTCATTTCTGTCAGGATCTGAGCTACCCCCATTAGAATAGCGATGTGAGTATCATGTCCACAAGCGTGCATTACTCCAACTTCATTTCCCTGATATTCTCCCATTACCGTTGATTTAAAAGGAACATCTGTGCGTTCGATCACGGGAAGAGCATCAATATCGGCTCTTAACCCAACTACAGGGCCGGGTTTTCCGCCTTTTAAAATACCCATCACTCCGGTGTGGGCAATTTCGGTTTGAACTTCCAGTCCAAGACTTTCTAAATGCTCCGAAATTTTCTTTGCAGTATTAAACTCTCGATTAGACAGTTCAGGATTTTCATGAAAATATCTCCGCCATTCGATCACTTGTTCTTCGAGTTCATCGGCACGTTCATCTATTATTTGTTTAAGATCAGACGATTGCGCGGTAAGGGATAGCGTGATCAGAGAAAGGGTAAATAGAGAAAGAAGTTTTTTCATGGTTTTCAGAGAGATTAAATTTGGTGAAAAATGTAGGCTAAAAAACGTTGTTCTGCAATTCTGGTGAGTTTCAGAGAAGTCTTGCAATTTCTTCCCCTTCATAAATGTTTTTTTGATGATTTGAATTCAATCCCTCTATCATCGCCTTAGCTACCGTTTCAGCTTCTATGGGATGATATTTTTTTAGCCCCGGTATTTTGCAAACTACTTTAGCTATTGCTATTCCGATGCGCTCTCCCAATCGGAATTCATCCCTGTCACCATCCAGAAAAGAAGGGCGTACTATTAAATAGTCTTCAAAATCCAGCTTTTGAACAGCTTCATCCAGCTCTCCTTTAATACGAGGATAAAAAGAACCGGAATCAGGCTTAGCACCCAATGAAGAAACCAAGGCATATCCACTAACATTATTCTCAGAAGCTGCTTTTGCTACTTCAAACTGATAGGTAAAGTCAATTTTATATTGCTCATCTTTGCTCCCTGCTTTTTTAAGAGTGGTGCCTAAAGCTGAAAATAAATGATCTCCAACAACAAGTTTTTTCCATGATTCCGGATCATCAAAATCAATAATGTATTCAGTTAATTTTGGGTGTGTAATCTCTGTAGATCTTCGATGTAAAACTATAACAGAGTCATACCTGTTATCATTTAATAGCAGTTGAAGTATATGGGAACCAACCAGCCCGGTAGCCCCAATTAAAATAGCTCTTTTACTCATCTTTCTATTGACTTTAAAAGCATGAAAATTCAAATTAGTAACAAATTAATAACAAAATGCTCTTTTTATTGGAAGGTTTCGGTCAAGAAGATAGATTATTATTTAAGAAACAATAAAAAGGACGATAATTAACACTGAAGAGACTTTCTGCATTAAATTTTCTTTATGAAAGTTAGATTTTGTATAAAAACCATCTAATAGCAATTATGCTTCGTATAATGTTATCCACAATTTAAACTAGTTATGAACGATTATTCTGATGTATTATATCTAACAGCTGCAATGGTTATCTATTCTTTTCTGACCATTAATACTGCAAGAAGTTTTCTGAGCACTTCAGAGACTGTAATTCGTTCAGATGTGGAATACAGAACAATTATGCGGGCTCAGGATGTTATTGAACAAGTTAAATTAGTTCAAAGAGAAGATGAAAATATGCTTGACCCTACTCACATTGACTATATGTTTGCCAATTATCCAATTACCGAAAACGAGACTTTTGGCTATAGTGATGAGTATACAGATACTTTTATTATCGACGCTAGTTCAGAGTTTATAGATGAGGGAGACCCTTTGATCAAAAGATATAGAGTTACAGTAAATGTAGTTAATGAATCCGTAGACCCAAGTACTAGCGTTGATTTGATCTTTATTAAATCTTTTGAAAGATGAATTTAGGATTAGCAACTACATATATTATTGGAGGTTTAATGCTGTTGTCAATTTTAGCATATAACTATTCATTGTTTAATTCTACTGTTGAAACAACCTCAAGTGTTATAACACAAAACAAACTTGATAACATTGTTTCTATACTCCAAAATGATTTGAACAGAATAGGATATGATCGAGGTGTATCAGATGCTTTTGTAATGGCCGAAGACAGCGCCGTGATTTTTAGAGGAAATATTTTTGATAACGATGGATCAGACGATTTTGATTTGGTAGAATGGGCCCTAACATCAGATCCTGATACCAATACAACAAACCCTAATGATCTTGTGCTTATTCGTACCTGGAATCAAACGCCCAGTATTCCTGCCAACGAAATTGAATACCAATATTCTGTAAGAGATTTTGAAATTAATTACTATGATATCGACGGAAATGTTACTGCTACATTGGATGATATTGTACAGGTAGAAGTTGAAGTATTAGTTGAATCAAATGAGCCGTATCTGACAAAAAAGGACGGGACTGAGTTTTATTATAGATCCTACTGGAAACGTAGAATAGTAGCAAATAATCTAATTTATTAGGAGAAATTATGGGACGATCAATGCTTTTATTGGTGAGTGGCTTGGTAGTACTTTCTGGTATAATCCAGTTTTCGAATAGTCAGCGCGCTAGTGTTTTACCCGAACGTTCTGCAGAAGTAATTAGTGAAGTACAGGCAAGAAACTCTACAAATAGCCTCATTCAAACAGCTATTGAAAAAATAAGAAGTGATAATACTTGGGAAGGTGAGCTCACAGGTGGCGATATACTCCCTGGAAGCGCAACTTTGAAAACGTATGATATCGAGAACATCGACGAATTGGATGCTGTTGATTCTTTGTATTCAGTAGGAGAAGGGGGTTGGGACACATTTAAAGTTCTTTTATTTAGTGAAGCAACTTATGGAGAAAGCAAAGTTATAACTGAAGTATTAATGAGAAGAGATTCTTTTTCTAAGTATTCTTACTTCTCAGATAAAGAAAAAACCAGTTCAGGTAATAATATTTATTTTTATTCCTCTGATGAGATTAGCGGCCCTATCCATACAAACGGAACTTTTAAGATGTCCGGATCACCTACTTTTTATGGGCATGTTTCAAGCCCTAATGAATGGCGGGGAAGAGACGGAACCATTATGGGAGATGCTACTCCTGATTTTCAAGGAACAACAGATTTTAATGCACAATCCAGAGAGTTGCCTTCAGGAGCAAAAGTAGCTGCTTTAAAAAGTGCCGCTACTAGTGATGGGCTTACTTTTAACCGGTTATCTTATATGATCATGCAATCAGATGGAAGTATTGAAGTGAGTGAATATGATAGTGGTTCTGGGAGCTGGCTGCCTTTTGTCAATTACCCAAAAGAAACACATAATGGAATACTTTCATCAAGCGAAAAAATTTTCCTCGAAGGAACCGTTTCTGGGCAAATAACTATCCATTCTGAAGATGAAGTAGAGCTTTATGATGACATTGCATACAATGTTGATCCAAGAGTAGATGACACATCAACAGATTTGTTAGGAGTAGTAAGTGAAGGAGATATTATAATTGATAGAAATGCTCATGCACGAACCGGATCAAAAGACCTTAAACTTCACGGTTCTTTTATGGCGTTGGGAAGTTCTTTCAGGGTTGAGAATTATGTTTCAGGATCACATAGAGGAAATATAGATTTGCTTGGTGGAATCATTCAGGAAACCAGAGGTCCAGTTGGAACTTTTGGCAGATATGGTGTAACGGGATACACTAAAAAATACGAATATGATGAACGGTTAGGTAATTCAATCCCGCCGCATTTTCCAAGAGAAAGTGTATTCACAGTAGTATCCTGGAAAGAAAGAGTTGTAACTAATGACAGCGGATACTGATTACATCCTCACAAAGATTTTTAAAAAATAAATACTAATAAAAAATAATACTATGAAAAAAGTAATACTAATGATGGCATTTGCTGTTAGCCTAACAGCTTTTAGTCAAGCACAAACCACAGTTACGTTTAACGTAGATATGAAATATGCTCTCGATAATGGGCTGTTTAACACCGTTACAGATAAAATATATTTAAAAGGTGACATTTCGCCCCTTGGTGAAAATCAGGCTCAATATTTAGAATTAACTGACACGGCGCCAATTGATAGCGTTTATTCAGTTGCAGTTGTATTTCCTGCAATTTATACCACTGACCTGCTCACTTACAATTTTGTGATCGAGCGACTTCTTTCTACAGAACACGAAGAAAGAAAACGAGAGTTAACATTGAGTGGACAACCGGAAGTACTACCGGAGATAAAGTTTAATTCTTTTGACTGGTAAGCAACTTATTGATCTAGTTTTACAAAGCATTTCTATTTACTTAGAAATGCTTTTTTTATTTCAACCAATAGGTGATTGGAATTTTACTCCATAGACTTTAGGACTCTTTTTACAACTCCATCCATTGCTGCGCCATTTATCCAGCGCGCTACAATTACTAAATTATTTTCTTGGTCTACATAAACCATATTTACTCCAGAACCTAAATGGAAAAAAGCTGATTCCGGAGCGCTGGGCAATCTTTCTCTATCCGTATTTAAAAACCAATTCATAAATCCATAGTCTGTTTGAGCTTCGGTCTGTGTTTGAGCCATTTTATTCCATTCTTCTGAGACCAACTGCTCACCGTCCCAATTTCCATTATTCAACGTCAGTAGCCCAAATCGCGCTTGATCTCTTGCAGATATGAACATGCCACCACCCCAATGTCCACCACCGCTTACAGCTTGCATTTGCTGCCCATCAATAACAACCCATGAGTTTTCATAACCTTGCCAGCGCCACGTTGGTGAAGCACCAATTTTATCCATAATATTTTCTCTAAGAACTTTCGGTAATGGTTCTCTTAACACATTCATGGCTGCCAATGCCAATATGTTCACTCTTACATCATTATATTCGTACGCACTTCCGGGCTCTTTTCTTTCTCTTTTTCCCCATTCCGAGCGGTCTCTGCTTGGACGATCGGCCCAGTCAGGTTTTCCCCAAAGCGTTCCTTCCCAGTCGCTTGTTTGTCGTAACAAATGATTCCATGTAATTTTTGAGTTATGCTCTCCTTTAAAAGGCTCCATCACTTTAGGAGAACCATAATGATCCGCTTTATTTCTGTTATCATCCCAATGCATTTCAAGAATTGGTGCCATGTATGGATCTACATTATCATTCACATCACGTATTAAACCTTTGTCATAAGCCAAACCTACCGTGTAAGACAGAAAACTTTTTGTAACACTATGTGTCATATCTACACGGAAAGGCTCTCCCCATTCAGCAACTATATATCCATCTTTGATAATGATTCCAGTTTGTGGCCCACGATCTTTGAATGGACCAATACCATCACCGAAAGGCTCTCTTCCAAATGTCCCGTAGTGGTTTTCTTCCATGCTTTTAGGATTATTCGACTCCATCTTTTGAGCATAATGAATGGCCGAGTCTATCCAGGCTTCATTCAAGCCAAGTTCCGAAGGAGATTTCTTTTCCCAATCACCCCATTTCCCGGGATAGTAATTTTGAGCAGAAACTGAGCTTACTAAAAACAGAATTAAGAGGGAAAGAACAGAGCGCTTATTCATATCAAACCATTGAGTTAGTTATTAATAGAAAATAATCGAAGTTAAGTTAACTGCCCAATCTGAACATGGAGTTTTACAAGAATATGTATTACTCCAATTCGATCTTCATCCCTTCATAAGCAACCTTAAAACCGAGTGTTTCAACTTCCTTTCTTTCGGGAGATTCCAGTATCAAAGGATTGGTGTGATTAAAATGAATGAAATAAACCTTCTGTTTTTCTTCAGCAGTAAGGTCTTGAAATAAGTCTATACTTTCTTCTACGAATGGGTGCGGTATTTCGCTAATATTGCGACCGGGCAATTCATCGGAATCAAAAAATGTAGCGTCCAGAAAAGCATAATCCACCTTAAAGATTTCTTCGATAATAGATCTTTCCCAGATTCCCCATTTATTGATATCAGGAATAAAAAGAAGGGATTTGTTTTCGGTTTCAATTTTGTATCCAACTGTTTCGGAGTATTCGTCTCGATGCGGAACAAGAAATGGAGTTACATTTATGGATTCCGAAAGTTGAACCGCAGAATCGGCTTTGATTTGCTGAAGCGCTATATTTTCATAATCTACCAATTGCTTCCATGGGCCGTTTGTCTCTAGGTAATTTTTCATTCTTGGCATGGTATAAACCGGAATACCTGATGCTCCCATAACTTCATGTCCAACGTGCATCAGCCCTGTATAATGGCCAATATGTGCATGAGTAAGAAATATTCCTGAGGGAATCTCTGAAGATCGTGCAATTTGCTGAATCTGCCTTAACTGAAACTTGAAATCCGGTGTCGCTTCAAATAACCAATACTTCCCTGATGAGTGATCAATTAAACCCAGCGAGGTAGCATTCCGTTTTTCTTCTTTTCGTTCCCAATAAAGCTTACAGTTTTCTTTTTCACAACCGGCTTGAGGGAATCCTGCGTCTTGAGCGATTCCCAAAACGATCAATTCTATACCTGTAGAATTAACAACGTCAGAGTTATTTTGATGCGTCTTGTTATCACACGATATTAATAAGATGGCGGAAAGAAAGAGTATGGATTTCATTCCTTAAGTAATGGAAAAAGAAGGAATAAAAAAATCTATTACAAATTATTGAAAGACGCTTTAATCACCTTGTTGATTTTAGTTCATACTTAGTTCCATAGAATCTTTCTTTCAAGATGTGGTAGCCCTATCAAGTTGTCAATAAATGTCATTATCTTGTCTAAATAGCTCATTTTCTAAAATATTTAATTTAACAAAGAATTATTTAACATCGATGCAAAAAGAACGAACTTGTTTCGTTCTACATTCTTTGGCACTATTCGTGGAAAGAAAAACAAAAGAAACAGGCTGTGGCGAAGTAAAATTATTCTATTCCTTTCCCTGGATTATTTTGTAAGAATTTTTTGGCTTGTCTGGAGAAATATAATCCCATTAAACCCGGAACGGCTAGAAATGTGATGCTTAGAACTAAGCCTGCAGCCGAATCATATGTAACTCCTGCTGAGAATATTATTGAAAGCGCTCTTATGGCTCCTTTTAATGAGAACATAAAAATTATGCTGAAAAGACAACTTATTATTAGAAATATTATTCCAAAAAACTTTCTCAACTCCTCTCCAGCATCCTCTCTAAAGAAAGCACTGCATTCTTAGTTACTTCTTCAGGAACTTTGATATGATTTACAACTTCGCCCTGTTCTAACTTTTCAAGGCTCCATAAAAGATGAGGAAGGTCAATTCTATTCATTGTTAAACACGGACACATAAACGGATTTAAAGACACGATGGTTTTATCCGGATGCTCGTCTTTCAAACGATTCACCAAATTCATTTCAGTTCCGATTGCCCATTTACTGCCGGGTTCTGCTTTTTTCAGCGTTTCGATAATAAAGTTGGTAGATCCTGCTAAATCAGATGCTTGAACTACATCATACGTACACTCAGGGTGCACCAGAATTTTCATTTCTGGTTCTTGCTTGCGAAGATTTTGAATGTGTTGAATATTGAACTTCTCATGCACTGAACAATGTCCTTTCCACAAAATCACTTTCACATCTTCAAAATTTCCTTCGTACTCAAAAGAATTCGTTAATGGAGCATAAACTGCCATTTCTTCGAGTTTTACTCCAAGCTTAACCGCTGTGTTTCTGCCTAGATGTTGATCAGGCAAAAACAAAATTCGTTCTTTTTGGGTAAATGCCCACTCCAACATTTCATCTGCATTCCCGGAAGTAACGCAAGCTCCTCCATTTTTTCCTACAAATCCTTTTATAGCGGCAGTTGAATTCACATAGGTTAACGGAAGAATAGTGTCTCCCCAAATTTCCTGCATTAGTTTCCAGCCACGTTCTGTTTGATCTATATCTGCCATGTCTGCCATCGAACATCCTGCTCGCAGATCTGGTAGTATTACTTTTTGATCAGGTCTCGTAAGCATATCGGCAGTTTCAGCCATAAAATGAACACCACAGAACGCGATATATTCGGCTTTATCCATGGTAGCACAGATCTGAGCCAGTTTCAATGAATCTCCGCGAGCGTCCGCAAACTGTATCACTTCATCTTTTTGATAATGGTGGCCGGGAATAAATAACCGCTCTCCAAATTTGGTCTTGATCTCCCGAACACGCTCCTCCATTTCCTCAATAGATAATTCGGAGTAACGCTTTGGAAGTGATACTTCCGATTCAACTTCTAAAATGTCTAGTACATCCATGGTTTAAAAATAACGCCGCAAAAACTCTAAAACACGAAAGTATTCCTGTTTTGTGTTTAGTGGCTGATCTTAAGTGTTCAAATTAAAACTTATGTCTAACGCCTTTACTGAGTGCGTTAGCCAACCTAATGAAATTACATTCGCTCCGCATCCTCTAAAAGTATTGATATTTTTCGGGGTAATACCACCTGAAACTTCAACCGTAATATTATCAGGAATAACCTTAACAAGTTCTGTTATCTCTGCCGGTGTTCGGTTATCAAGCATTATTACATCTACATTTGCTTCAACCGCTTCTAACACCTGATCTTTCGATTCCGTTTCTACTTCAATTTTTACCATATGCCCAATATTTGATCGGACTCGCTCTACTGCTTTAGTAATACTTCCGGCTGCTTTTATGTGATTATCTTTGATCATTACTCCATCATCCAACCTGAACCGATGGTTTTTTCCACCACCACATTTAACGGCATATTTTTGAAGCGACCTTAGTCCCGGTAACGTTTTTCTCGTGTCTGTAACTGTTATTGATTCGTCGTTTAGCAACTTAATGACTTCAGATGTTGACGTAGCAATACCCGACAAATGCTGAATTATATTCAAAATGACCCTTTCTGCAGAAAGCAAAACTCTTGTTGAGCCTTCTACAGTAGCTACAACCTCCTTTTTAGAAACCTTATCACCGTCTTTTTTGTAGAACCTAACCTCTACATCGGCCCCTAAAAAATTATATATAATTGAAAGAGCTTCCAACCCGGCGATAACCCCTTCTGATTTAGCTATAAAGGTGCCCTTAGATTTATGCGCAGATGGAAATATAGATTCGGATGTTAGGTCTCCCATTCCGATATCTTCTTTTAAGGCTTCCTGAATAATTTCTTTTAAATGAATAGAGATCATGGCTGTAAAAGCCTTAGATTTTGGGTATTTTGTTAAGACCTTAAAGATACAGCATTTCTTGAAAAAGAACGATTTATGATTTATTTGGATCACGCGGCTACTACTCCAACTCACGATACTGCTCTCGAAGTTTTCGTAAACGTTTCTAAGCACTATTATGGCAATCCAAGTAGTTTGCATGATATTGGCGCGGAAGCAAAACAATTGCTTGAAGCCAGCAGAAGAACATTAGCTAAAATATTAAATGCAGAAACGGATGAAATTATTTTCACGGGGGGCGGATCTGAGTCGAATCAACTTGCAATTAAAGCTTTATTAAGCTCTGTTGATAGTACCAAAAATCACCTTATTGTTTCAGAAGTTGAGCATTCATCTGTAAGAAATTTGTTTGAACAATTGGAACGTTCAGGCTTTATTGTATCAAAAATTGGAGTCGATTCTTTAGGAAGAATTTCAATAAATGAACTCGAAAACTTGATCACGGAAAGAACCGCATTAATATCTATACAACATGCTAACTCTGAAACAGGAGTAATTCAGGATGTTGAGAAAATTGGGCTGCTTACAAAAAAACACGGCCTTCTTTTTCATTCTGATTGCGTACAAACCTTTTGTAAGATCGGAATTGAGTCAAAATGGTTTGATGCTGTTTCCGTTTCATCTCATAAAGTGTATGGTCCAAAAGGTGTTGGTGCTTTTTATCTGAGCAAAAGCATTGACTTCAAGCCCGAAGTACCCGGCACTTCACAAGAAAAAGGGATAAAGGCAGGGACTCAAAATGTAGCCGGTATTGCATCGTTTGCAACCGCAGCAAAACTAACATACGCAAATAGAGCCGACGAATATGTTCGATTAACTATGTTGAGATCCAAAATTATTGAAGGCTTTAAGAATTCAGGAATTGAATGCGTTGATGAAGGCTCTACAGAAAACAAACTTTCCAATATATTAGGTTTGCGCTTTATTGGAATGGAAGGACAATTTTTAATGCTTGAATGCTCACAAACCGGATTGGCTATTTCAACGGGAAGCGCTTGTCAAGTAGGCTCGGAAAAACCAAACAGAACAATGAAAGCTATGGGAAGAACAGATGAAGAGGCGATAGAATTTGTGCGGTTATCGCTAGGTTCAGAGAATAATGAAGAACAAATTGATGTGATAATTCAAAAAATAGAAGTTATCTTAAACCGACATTTTGCTAAGGCGAAATTTTAACAGATATTCTTCGTTAAAAAGCAGAACTATAAAAAAACATCGTAATGAAAAAAGCACTATTTATAACACTACTACTGAGCTTTGCTGTATTCAATTTTACTAATGCTCAAGACCGAGAGATGCCCGACCTACCTGTTTTAAAAATTACTAAATTCAGTGATTATCAATGTCCGGCTTGTAAGTATTATGGCCAAATGTTGGACCAGGCAAAAGAAGACTTTGGAGATAGAATTGAAGTTATCTATAAAAACTATCCTTTAAGAATGCATCAACATGCTAATCTGGCGGCAAGAGCTGCAGAAGCAGCTCGTGAGCAAGGTAAATTTATAGAAATGCATGAAATGTTATTCACCGGTCAAGAGCAATGGAGCAGAGGCAATGCCGAAGCCCTTTTTATTGGATATGCACAAGATCTTGAACTCGATATGGAAAAGTTTAAGACAGACCTAAACTCTGCTCGTTTAAACAGACGTGTTCTTGCAGATAAAAGAGAAGGCACTGCCTTAGGGGTGAATTCTACTCCAACTTTCTTTATTGATGGGAAAAAAGTTGAACGTTTACCCAATAATTACGCCGGCTTTAAAGCAATGATAGAGTCTCGTTTCAAGTATTAATTTTAAGCTAACGTATTTAAAGCCCGATATTAAAATACCGGGCTTTTTTTTGTTAAAAATTAAGCTCAGAACGGAACTTAATGCCCTGATGTTTGCTGAATACCTTCTTATATTTATCTCATGGCTAGAAAAAAATTCGATATTCCTGAAATGTACAAGTCTCCTGTTATCCGCAAGGTTAAAGAGGCGACAAAAATAACCGATCCAATGAAGAAAGACCTGGAGCCGACTGTGTTGGATTTCGGTCCGGTTCATTTTTTGATTCCAAGGTTTTTTGGTTTTTGTTATGGAGTAGAGAATGCTATTGATATTGCATACAGAGCAGTTGATGAAAACCCTGATAAAAAAATATATCTGTTGAGTGAAATGATTCACAACCCTACAGTGAATGAGGATTTGCTGAAAAAAGGAGTGAGATTTTTATTCGATACGGATGGAACAGAACGCATTCCAATTTCTTCGTTGAAATCTGATGACATTGCAATAGTCCCCGCCTTTGGAACTACTGTTGAAATAGAAAGTGAGCTTAAAAAAGTCGGGATTGATCCATATGAGTTCAATACTACTTGCCCATTTGTAGAAAAAGTATGGAAAAGAGGAAAGCAACTTGGAAAAAAAGAGTACAGCTTAGTGGTTCATGGTAAGCACGAGCACGAAGAAACCCGGGCTACATTTTCGCACAGCGCTGAACATTCTGAAGTGGTTGTAGTTTTGAGTCCCGAGGAAGCTAAGGTCTTAGCAGAGATCATGACTAAAGATCGGCCGTTATCAGATTTTGAGAAATATTTTGGACATAAATCTACTCCAAACTTCGATCCATATACAGATCTGAAGCGTTTTGGGGTGATAAATCAAACCACCATGCTTGCTACAGAAACACAGGAAGTAATGGATATTCTGAAAGAGGCCACAATCAAACTTTATGGTGAGTCTGATATTCTGAATCATTTTGCTGATACATCTGATACCTTATGCTATGCCACAAATGAAAATCAATCGGCAACTTTAGCATTAGCAGAAACGGATGCAGATATTTCTTTAGTTGTGGGCGGATATAATTCTTCAAACACAATGCATCTGGTCGAGATCCTGGAACATTCTTTTCCGACCTTTCATGTTAGAGATGCCGGGGAGATCAAATCAGAAACTGAAATAACTCATTTTGATCAGTGGAAAAAAGAACTACTTGAAACCAAAAACTGGCTTCCGAAAGACAAATCCCCACTCAAAGTAGCGTTGACCTCGGGCGCTTCCTGCCCTGATATCTTAGTGGATGAAGTCATGTTAAGAGTTTTGGATTTCTTTGATGATGTAAAAGAAGTGGATGAAGTAATAGAGCCTTTTGATAAAAAGCTGTCAGCTATCAGCTAATAGCTTTTTACTGATCCACAACACTAAAGTAAGCCACGGCTTTAGGCTGAAAGCTTCTGATCTTTAAAGCATATTTAGTAGCAACCAATTCAATATCCGGAGTTACAAAGCCGGTTTCATCTTCCTGAATTTTTTGGTAGGGAACATATACCGCATACGGCGTTTCGTTTTGGAGTTCCGAAAACTGTTCTAGTGGCACATCATATTTGATCACAATGGAAGAGGGGTTATACGTAATATTTTGTCCCCTGGGAAGGTTTCTGGTTCTAATGTAAACACTAACCTCATTCTCTGTAAATTCAGACACATTAGCGGTTAAGGATACTTCATCCAACGACAATTCCAAAAGTGGATTATTATTTGTTACCGGGATTGTTTGGGCAATGTCATCTTTAACACCTGATAGCTTTAATGTATCTTCAATAACCCATTCATTGATAGCAGTCATTTGAGAAACGGCACCGGTTATTGAAACGCTGTCCGGTGAAATTTGAGGCTCACTAATCAGGCCGAATCTTGTTTCAAATTCCAGATCCCAATTTAATTTGATAGGAACTTTTTTTGTGATCTTTTGCTCCAGATTTACTGAGATCAGTATAGGCTCAACCTTTGACACTTCTACTTCCTGATATGAATTTATTTGTTGCCTCACTTGATTGAACAAGTTTACTTCAGAATCTTCCACATCGATCGGGATGGACGGAGGGTTGTTATACAAATTGATAAGAGGAAGCGCCGTGCCGGAAAGGCTTACTTCTACATATTCAGGAAGGTTATCTGTGAGAGCCAAATCTGCAGGAATATCTCCGATTTCTAATGGCATATTTACACTGATGTTGAAAATGCCATTCAAATTTACAGCAAACCATAAACTTATCGCTATCAGATACGCGAATACAAATACAAGAGCTCCTTCTTTGGTTACAAGCTTGTTTTCAGCTTCATCCCCGCCGGGCTTGGTTCCCTTTTTAACATAAGAAAGAATCCGCTCTTTAATATTTTGATAAGAATTATCCGCCATATGTTAATATAGATTTGAACATAACCTTATACAACTAACTTCGCACAATGATATCACCTACAACTTGTGCTTTTACTTTGGCATTAAGCCTTTTCGCTATATTAAATCGGTTAGCGTGGATTTCGTGTCTCCAAACCTGATTCGATACTTTTATGATCAATTTTCCAGATTCAAAATGAATATCTGTTACCTGACTAGCGATTCTGGATCCAACAACTTCTTCCCAAACTGACAATACCATACCCTGGCGAAGTTTCTTTTTATGCGGAAACTTGTCCAAATACTTCTGGAGAGAATCACTAATTGGTTTGGGTGTATCGAATCTCATGCTTTTTCTTTTATTATGCCATCATGTACAGAAAAGAATTTATTTCTCGTACCATCAAAATCGACATATTCCTCGAAAGGTACCGGATTTGCCGAGGTTATAAAAGTTTGGCCTTCATGATTCTGTAGTGCTTCTAATAGTATTTCCGTTTTTTTTAGATCCAGATCTCCAAATACATCATCTAGCATTAAAATAGGAAGGTCTTCGAGTTCGTCGGAATAATAATGAAGTTGTGCCAATTTAAGTGATAGAGCGAAAAGTCTGTGTTGCCCCTGAGACCCAAATCTGCGTAATTCAAACTCATCCAAATAGAAAACCACTTCATCTTTGTGTGGACCTGTCAGTGTTTGTTCTCTTTCAATTTCTTTGTCTATGGTATCTTCTAAAGCTTTCTCGTACTGAACCCGGATATCCTCAGGATTTGTTGATGGTTCGCAAAAGGTTTGATATTCCATCCCGGTTGTCAAATCCATTCCTGAGATCATTGCATAATCTCTCTCCAGATATGCTTTAAAGTTTTCCAACACCTCAAATCGTGTTGTAATTATTCTTGATCCTGTTTCTATAAGTTGAATATTCCATGGCTCCAGATATGATTTTAAAACAGAAACCGAGCCCTGAAAATCCTTAAGAAGTGTATTTCTTTGCCTTCTTACTTTCCTGTAATCGATCAGGTCTCTTAAATATGATTTAGAGATCTGACTTATAAATGAATCTAAAAAGGAGCGTCGCTCGATGGGGCCTTCAAGAGTAAGCTTTTTGTCATCCGGAGCAAGCACAACAACAGGAACCATTCCAATTAAATCTGAAAGACGGTCCAAAGGAGAATCATTTACAAAAACCTTTTTCCCTTCTCCCCGTGAATAAGAACAACTTACATCAAACTCAGAGCGAATTTTCCCTTCAAAATGTCCCTTTATCATGAAGTATTTTTCGTCACTATTAATAACATATTGATCTGTTGTTGACACAAAGCTTCGTGACATGCACAAGAAATGGATGGCATCAATAAGGCTGGTTTTTCCTGCGCCGTTTGGCCCCGTAATTACATTGAGATGGGGCGCCCAGCTAACTGATGTCTTAACATGGTTTCTAAAATGAAGCAGTTCTTGTGAAGTAATTCTCATGCTCCAATAGTACAAATAATCAGGCGAAAAAATGCAGTTGTACTCGTATATCCTACTTGATCAACAGCATTTTTCTTGTCAAAACTGATGATTCCGTTTTAAGACGGTAAAAGTATACCCCAGAGCTAAGACTTGATGCTTCAAATGTTACCCTGTTCTCTCCGCTTGCAGCCGCTCCATTATGGAGTAAAGCAACCCGTCTCCCTAATTGATCGAAAACAGAAAGTGTAACGTTTTGTGCTTTCTTTAAACGATAACTAATAACCGTACTTGGGTTAAACGGATTCGGATAGTTCTGGTTCAGGGTAATAACATCAGGAGAACTTAAAATACTTTCTTCATTTGATACCGGCATGCCACCAAAAAACGCTCGGCGAACAAGAGTTGTATCATGAATAAAAGGGTTTCTGTTTCCTTGAACATTTTCTATTCCAACACTACGAGCAACTTCAGTTTCATCAACCGGGTCAGCATCATGCCATGTCAGCAAAACATCTTTCATGCTGTTAAAGAAAGCTTCATTATCAGTTCCATCATTTACAATGCTTGAATTATCCTGATAAATAGCCCAAAAGTAGAACATAGCTCTTGCTACATTTCCTTTGTGATCTTCTCTAGGCTCAAATGAAGTGTTGTTAAGCAACTCACTATACTCGTCAATATTTGATGTTGGGATAGAAGTTTGATTTGAGTTTTCCCTATACCACTTAGACGTATTTTGATCTGGTATTTCATCAAACTTGAAGTTATTTCTTGCTCCATTGGCATCAACTCTGGTCGGGTAAAGATGATGAATATCAGCTCTCATAGGGGCATCGCTGTCAAAGAAGCTTTGTGGCCAAGTGTGTTCCGTGTTAAAATCACTTGCTGCCTGATTTCCTTGTGCGTCTTGCCGATCTGTAAACGTGATTGTATATCCTGTATAAACACAGGATATTTCATTCCCATTCTTTTTATCAATTTGCTCAAACATTGCATCTCGAGCAGAGTTGTAGGATCGCGGATTAGTAACCGAATAATTCAATTGAAGTGAATCAATAAGTTCGTTTCCGGTTTTGCTCGGATGGATGTAATCGTTCTGCGCCGTTACCTGTAGCGCCCAAAGTGATAGGGCAAGTGCAATACAAAATCTCATAGCGTTTCTTATTATTTAAAACCCAAAAGTATCGTGCCCCATATAGATGGCATTTTCACCTAGTTCTTCTTCAATACGAAGAAGCTGGTTATACTTAGCTATTCTATCGGTACGGCTCATTGATCCTGTTTTAATTTGGCCTGCATTTGTAGCAACTGCTAAATCAGCGATGGTTACATCTTCTGTTTCTCCAGAGCGATGAGAAATAACAGCTGTGTAGCTATTTTTATGAGCCATTTCAATGGCGTCCAACGTTTCCGTTAAAGTACCAATCTGATTTACTTTAATAAGAATAGAATTGGCAATGCCGTTTTCGATTCCATGTGCCAAACGTTCTGTATTAGTAACAAAAAGATCATCTCCAACTAATTGTACTTTGTCTCCAACAGAATCAGTAAGCTTTTTCCATGCGTCCCAATCATTCTCAGCCATCCCGTCTTCAATTGAAATAATAGGATATTTTTCTACCCAGTTTGTCCAAAACTCAACCATTGCGTCGGTATCTTTGGTGGAACCATCGCTCCATTTAAATTCATAAAGCCCGGTTTCAGAGTTGAAGAATTCAGATGATGCCGGGTCTAGGGCAATAAGGATATCGTCCTCCGGAATATAACCCGCTTTTTCTATCGCCATCAATATTACTTCAATAGCTTCTTCATTAGACTTTAAATTAGGAGCGAATCCACCTTCATCTCCTACTGCAGTACTATAGTTCTTTTCGCTAAGCACTTTCTTAAGATTATGAAAAATCTCCGCGCCCATTTGAAGGGCATGGCTAAAAGATTCCGCTCCTGCAGGCATTACCATGAATTCCTGAAGATCTACACTATTATCAGCATGCGATCCACCATTAATAATATTCATCATTGGTACAGGCATTACCTTTGCATTTACACCTCCGACATATCTCCATAGTGGCATTCCAAGATCGCTTGATGCCGCTTTTGCACACGCTAATGAAACACCAAGTATTGCATTAGCACCTAATTTATTTTTATTCGCTGTTCCGTCAATCTCTAGCAAAAGCCTGTCCAGAGCTAACTGATCATAAATTGGCAGACCTATGAGTTCATCTGCAATGATTCCGTTCACATTTTCAACGGCTTGCTGAACACCTTTTCCTAAAAAATAATCTTTATCACCATCTCTAAGTTCTACAGCCTCATGTTCCCCTGTTGAAGCACCTGATGGCACTGCAGCTCTTCCCATTGCTCCACTGGAAAGAATTACATCAACCTCAACGGTTGGGTTTCCCCGTGAATCTATAATTTGACGTGCTACTAGATCTTCGATAAAGCTCATTTACAATCTCCAATTGGATTAAATTTATTTTTATAAAGGTACCATGTTTTAATATGTTCTTAAAGCCCTTTTATTGAAGACTTCTTAACTTAACGATTAAATAATTTTACTAGCACCTTGAACATAAAACATCCGTGGGTCATCCTTTTTGATATTGATGGCACCTTACTTACCGTAGACAGAAAATTTAATCGCCCTCTCATAAGAAGTATTCTTAATGACTTAAATATCAATTATCCTGACATGGAAAAAGAGGGATTTTCCGGGAGAACCGATCATGATATTCTAAGTTCTTTTCTGATACATCATGATTTTGATGAGAATCTTTATCAAGAGTTAAAATCGGAATATTTAAAGAGAACAGATGAAGAAATGTGTTCAGAGCATGTTATCAGACATAAATATGTTGATGAAGCCATTTCTTTTTTTGATGAAATGAACGCGCATGTAGGGTTGCTTACCGGTAATTATCCCTCGGCGGCAAAAGCTAAACTGAAAGTCGCTGACATCCATTACGATTTTAAGTTTGGCGCATACGGTGAGTTTAATAAAGACCGAAATCAATTACCTTTGATCGCATTACGCAAAGTAGAAAATGACCTCGGTATTGCTCCCGATCCTTCAAAGTTTATTATAATAGGGGATACGCCTAGAGATGTGGAATGTGCTAAATTCGCAGGAATGAAATGCGTTGCAGTTACAACAGGCAGATTTACAGAGAGCGAGTTAGCTCCTTTTAAGCCGGACTTAATTATATCGGATCTGTCCCAACCAGAAAATTGGTTTCGGGAAATTTCAGAGAGTTAGTCCCACATCCAGCCAAATACAAAAGAGATCTGAGCTGAACCATAGAATTTTTTGGGAGCATAGTTGTTCGTTATTTGCAACTCACCATTTTCGTATCTTGGATTCCCTGTATCGTCAAGCTGAGGTTGTGAGGGTTCAAGTATCTGAAGTCCTTGGTCGAAATAATAAAAATTATACCCAAACATAAAGCTCTGCAGGTTTGCAAAATTTGCATTAAAGTCGATGCCTATTTCTGCGCTTCCGGTAAGCCCAAGGTGCCAGTCTCCATCGCTCCAACCCGTCAATATATCATTGGGTCTTTCAAAAGTATCGTAAGCTTGAGGGTTGTTTTCCCGGAATCCATTTCTATTTCTGTCATTAAAATATGGGTATGAAAACGCAAACACCGGTCCTCCACTAAAACTTCCAAAGAATCTAAAATTATCTGACACCTCTTCTGCTAAAACTCTTTTTTTCATTCCTAATGTTATTGGAAATGAAACCACTCTTTTATATTTATTAGGAATTGTTTTTGTGCCAAAGAAGTAATCGATAAAAACTTGCTCTCTGGGATCTTTTAAGCCTGAAATCTTGAATGATAGATGAGCCTCTGTATATCTTGATAAAACTCTTCTGTATTGCCCTCCAACACCGAAGCCAAAATCGTTTGCTCCAAAAATAAAACCAAAACCCGCTTTGTACCCTTCATCGTATAAGTTTTTTGGAACTTCTTTTTTCCTAATCTCAGGCTCTCCAAACTGTGCCAACACGGAAGAAGGCAAAAGTAATGCGAAAATCGCTAAGCTTAATAAAAATAACTTTTTCATATCGTTAAAGTTTTGCATGGAAAGAAAGGTAACACAAATTCAACGAAAAATAACGCAATTTCTTATTGCCTTAAGTCAATAAGATGTTATTTTCAGCCAAAATTTAATTTGAAATAAATACTGAGTATGAATTCACATACCACGTTTCTGGTTTTTGGCCCCGCTGCAACTTTGCGCAGAATGTCTGATAAAATGTTTAAAGAACACGCTCCAAAGTTTCTCTATGAGCACAGCAAAGAAGAAGATAAGGACAAGCTTTTTGTTGCCGTCTATGAAGAGTATGAAAAACAGATCAACTCAAGCGTTACATTAACTTGCATATTTGAGAGTACTCAAGATCATAACAAAATTGTTTTAAAAAAGACCGGCGGAAGAATGGGCTTCAGAGGCAGTTCGCTTTCTGAAGAAAGAAATGTAGAATCTAATGTTGTTGATTTTATCATAGATTTTGGAAAACGTTTTGGACTAACCGTACAGGAAGAGCAAGTTTCTGACACTCCTCCGGAAGAGAACGAAGAAGATTAATGCCAAACGCTCGTAGCGAGTGGACCGTTCTTTCCATGCTCAAATGGGCAACTTCTTATTTTGATGAGAAGGAAGTTAAATCGCCACGATTAAGCGTCGAGTGGCTCTTGGCCCATGTTCTGCAAATAAAGCGTCTTGATCTATATCTGAAATATGATCGCCCGCTATCAGCTGAAGAACTGGACGAACTAAGACCCTTAGTTAAAAGAAGAGCTAATCATGAGCCTCTTCAATATATAACCGGAGAAACGGAATTTTATAATTCTACTCTTAAAGTCAATCCCGATGTATTAATACCAAGACAAGAAACAGAACAAATGGTTCAGTTGATTTGTGATAATCACAAGACCACGGATGGACTTTCTGTTCTTGATATCGGTACCGGCTCCGGTTGTATCTCTATTGCACTAAAGAAAGAGTTCGAGTCCTGGGATGTAAATGGAATAGACATATCAGATGAAGCGCTGGTTCTTGCAAGAGAAAATGCTACGCTTAACAATGTTGAAATTCTATTTGTAAAGCACGACCTGTTCAATTCCCAACCCTCTGCCTTCAGCTCTGCATTTGATATCATTGTATCCAATCCTCCATACATCCTCGCTGAAGAAGAGCCCGACTTGGATAAAGAGGTTAAAGACTTTGAGCCTCATCTGGCATTATTTTGCAATAACACTAGAGAAATGTTCGAAGCGATAGAACTTTTTTGCTCCAAAAACCTTAAAAAAAATGGAGTTGTATATCTTGAATTTCATGAGAACAATTCCGATGAAGTTGCGGAAGTTTTTTCTTCCCGAAATTGGACGGTTCAAATAGTTAAAGATTTTGATGAAAAGGATCGCTTTTTAGTTGCCTCAAAAGAGTAATTGAATTATGAAAGCGCTTTTATTTTCACAAAATTTAAAATGTGGAAAACTTGTGGAAAAAAATATTAAGGTTTTTTCATCCCCCTCTTCAAGCGTCCATTTCTTTGTTACGGCATTGTTACGGTATGTCAAGTTAAAAATTAACATATTCCCATAAATTTTATAACCTATTGCTACACAGTAAATTAAAGCTGTTTAATGATTGTGGATAACTTTTATAAGTTCGCGTTTATTGGGTTTGACTTGTGTTAAATAATTCTTCATTTTCAGTTCAGGATTTAAACAATTCAGCATTTTACTGCTGTGGATAACTAGCCTTTCTTTTTGGGTTAAAGGCAAAATTTTTTTTAGGAGATTTGGAATTGAGGATGATATCTGCTGAGGAAGCATGGAACGAGTGCTTAGACATTATTAAGGACAACATAAGCTATCAAAAATTTAAGTCTTGGTTTGAGCCAATCAAACCAATTTCCCTTGCAGAAAACACCTTAACAATTCAGGTTCCAAGCCAGTTCTGGTACGAGTGGTTGGAAGAACATTATTATTCAATGCTCCGCTCTACTCTCGCAAAAGTTTTAGGGCCTGATGGCAAGTTGGAATATTCTATTGTAATGGAGAAATCTGAGCACTTTGAGCATAACAGATCCATAAGACTTCCTCAAAGACCGATGGGGCC
The DNA here is from genome assembly GCA_002364085.1 of Balneolaceae bacterium UBA3186. Classification (GTDB taxonomy): domain Bacteria; phylum Bacteroidota; class Rhodothermia; order Balneolales; family Balneolaceae; genus Balneola. The sequence goes on from DEXK01000012.1 coordinate 296,377, forward strand.
CGTTGAACCCCAGGAAATGAGTGGCGGATATAAAGATTACTATCCTGAAAGAATAGAAAATCCTTTCGTAATTCCCGGAATTAAGAAGACCAAGGTAGACTCTAACTTAAACAGCTCTTATGTCTTTGATCGTTTTATCGAAGGCGACTGTAACAGATTGGCTCGTTCCGCGGCAATGGCTATTGCTGATAATCCTGGAAGCAATTCTTTCAATCCTCTCTTTATATATGGCCCTACGGGTCTAGGAAAGACTCACTTGGCACAGAGCATTGGAAATAAGATCAAACAAAAGTTCGGTGACGAAAAATCCGTGCTTTATATTTCGTCTGAATCATTTACTAACGAATTTGTTCACGCCATTAGAAATAACCGGGCAAGTGAATTTTCTATGTTCTACCGAAATATTGATGTCCTTATCGTTGATGACATTCAATTTTTCAGCGGAAAAGAAAAGACCCAGGAAGAATTCTTCCATATTTTCAATGCCCTTCATCAGGATGGGAAACAAATTATTTTAAGTAGTGACCGCGCTCCAAAAGATGTTCCCGATATTGAAGAACGATTGATCTCAAGATTCGGGTGGGGATTAAGCGCCGACCTTCAAATGCCTGAGTATGAAACTCGTTACGCTATTCTGGAAAGAAAAGCTCAGGATAATGGTATAGAAATTGACTCTGAGATCATTGAATTTATCGCTCATAATTTTAAATCAAATGTGAGAGACTTGGAAGGAGCGATCATTAAGTTACTAGCTCACGCTTCATTACAGAACATAGATGATATTGACCTGCCAATGGCTAAGCGTGTTCTGAAAGACATGGTAAAAGAATCCAACACGCAGATCTCTATCGAGTCTATTCAAAATTATGTGTGTGATTACTTCGGCATCGATACTAATAAAGTTCGGGAAAAAACCAGAAAGCAAGAAATTGTTGAGGCTCGACAAATTGCTATGTATTTCTCGAAGAAGTATACTAAATCGAGCTTGAAAACCATCGGCCTTCATTTTGGTGGACGAGATCATTCTACAGTAATTCACGCAATTTCAACTGTGGAAGAAAGAGTAACTACCAGCCACAAGCACAAAAAAATGCTTGATGAACTACAGCAGCGTATCGAAGTTGCCAGCCTTTAAGCTATGGATAAGCTCATAATAAAAGGGCTGAGATTTCATGGTCTGCATGGTGTATTTGAGCAAGAAAAGATCACTGGCAATCTGTTTGAGGTTGACCTTGCTTTCACCCTGTCTCTACAAAAAGCCGGTGAAACAGACGATCTTACTGAAACTGTTGATTATGCAAAAGCTCGTTCATTTGTAGAGGAAATAATAAAAAGCTCTCCAATGAATTTGATCGAAACAATTTCCCTAAAGATAGGAGAGGCTCTTTTTCATGAATTTGAACCAGATCTCTTGGAGGTTAAAGTACGAAAACTAAATCCTCCCATGGATGGCGAAACGGAATACTCTGAGGTAACGATGCAATGGCCTCGGTAGTTATTGCTCTTGGTTCGAATCTTAATAATCCACATAAACAGCTGTGTATTGCCAAAGATTTTTTGGCAAAAATAAGCACTTCTGAAGTTTTGGTTTCTTCCATTTATAAATCTGAACCTGTTGGCCCAAGCGAAAAAGATTTTTTCAATGCCATTATTAGAATAGAGACGACATTAAGTCCATCACAACTATTTAATCAGCTAAAGAATCAAGAGAAAACGCAAGGAAGACCGTCCCGTTATCCGAAGTGGACATCCCGAACCATTGATCTTGATATTATTGCCTACGATGACTTGGTGCTTGAAACAGATAACCTTATTATTCCACATACTGAGTACAAAAACAGATTGTTTGTTCTGCTACCGCTAAAAGAGGTTTTGCCTGAATGGAGGGACAAATCGAATGCTCAGACAATTGAGGATATGATAAAAAAAGCTCCTCAAATCAGAATAGAAAAAACAAAGTTAGCCTGGTAGATGCCGAACCATTTTGATTTTATTGCTATTGAAGGAGTAATTGGAGCCGGAAAAACTTCATTAGCGCATTTAATTGCGGAAAGAAGAAATGCCAGAATAGTTCTGGAGGAGTTTGAAGATAATCCATTCCTTCCAAAATTTTATGAAGACAGAGAGCGGTATGCGTTTCAAACTCAGTTAGCTTTTTTAGCGAGCAGGTTTAAACAACAACAGAATATGATGAGCCAGGACTTATTCAGCCAGGTTACTATCTCTGATTATATTTTTGATAAAGACAGAATTTTCGCTCGTTTGAATCTGGATCCTGATGAAATGGCTCTATATGACAGCATTTTTAATATAATGCAAGGGATTGCACCACAGCCTGATCTTATTATTTTTATACAATCTTCAGTAGACCGATTGATGGAAAATATTAATCGTAGAGGCAGGGATTATGAACAGCATATTACCAGAGATTATTTAAAAGAACTGAATGATGCATACAATCATTTTTTCTATCACTATAACAGATCTCCTTTGATTACCATAAATGCTACAGAAATAGATTTTGTTAATAACGAAGAGCACTTAAAATATATAGAACAACAAATTTTTGAGATGCCGTTACATTCAAATACACACATTCATATAGCACCATAACCATGCTTTGGAAGCTTTTACTAATTATAGGTTTTATACTTTTTTTAAGATACGTGAACAGAATGTTCTTACCTTCAGGTAAGAAAACTAGTCAATTCAATCCATTTCAGGGATTTGGAAATACGCCGTCGAGCAATAAAAGAAAAAATATCGACCAGATTGAAGACGCTGACTACGAAGACATAACCAATAAAGACAAATAATCTCCATGAATTTCGAAGAGAAATTAAATCACGGTTTCGAATTACTTCAAGATAAAGATATCGACCATGCTTTAGATATTGCCAGAGAACTTCAAAAAGAAAACGAAGACTCTCATGAGGCTTACTATCTAGAAGCTTTGATTTTCCAACAGCTCGAACAATTCGATCTGAGCTTAAAGAACATCAACAAAGCAATTGAGCTGGATGATGAAAACGCAGCTTACTTTAATTTGCGAGGAAATATTCGCATGAATAAAGAAGAGTTAAAAGAAGCAGAAGAAGATTTTGATAAAGCTATCGAAATCGATGATTTTGCCGGAGCACACAGAAGCAAAGTAATGTTGATGCTTATGACTGAGCGAGGTGCAGAAGCCATTCCATACACTATCGATCGCATTAAGAAATCTCCGCAAGACCCCGAGAATTGGATCCTAATGGGAGATATGATCAAGCGTGGAGGCCAAGCAGATAAAGCAGCCACTTACTACGAGCAAGCGCTTAAGATCGATCCTGAGAATGAATATGCTCGACGTCAGTTAGAAGAAGAGTAATTGAACCTGTCATTTCGAATGGATGTGAGATTCTAAAGATTTTTTTACATCCATTTTTAGAAAAAGGGTCAACTGTACCGACCTTTAGAATTATTGGTACTGAAGCCTGTGCGGAGGAAGCACAGTACGGAATAAAGTACATTACCAAGTAAATGTACTCACAATCCTTAAGTAAAGACCTTCTCTGCCTCCTCCTACAATAGGAGGAGGACGCGTTGATAAAAATTAGAACCAATTCGGTAATTCCCCTCCTTATTCAAGGAGGGGCGAACTACTCAGAACCAAAGAATTTGTTTCGTAGCCGGGGAGGTCCGTTTCCAATGCATAGCATCGAGACCAGATAAAAAAGCCTAACCTAGCA
>DEXK01000004.1 GCA_002364085.1 Balneolaceae bacterium UBA3186
CTTTTGTAATGATTAGTCGATGTAATGGAGTTCGCGCCAATAATTCTTGTCGGGAGCTTTTGGTACTTTTGTCGGTACAAAAGTACATAGAACGAAGAATTGATTCCTATAAACGGGCTTAGTTTACTGCAAGGATGACCAAGAATATAATTTGCGTAACAATTCAGTTACATATATATTGGTAACCAATTCGTTACATTTTAAATAACAAAAAAATGAGAAGGGATGTGTTTCAGGCAATAGCTGATCCGGTTCGACGGGAGATCATTGAGATCCTATCCGAAGAGCCATTGAATCTAAATGCCATCGCGGAACAATTCGATATCAGTCGACCGGCAATATCACGTCACATTAAGATCCTGAATGAGTGTGGTTTAGTTGCTATTGAGCAACAGGGTAGGGAACGCTTTTGCATTATAAAACCTGATACACTTGCTGAGATCGCAAACTGGATCGACCCTTTCCGGGAGTTATGGGAACAGAGATTAGACTCTTTTGAAATGTATCTGGAACAACTTCAATCAAAACAAAACAAAGAAGAAAATGGAAAAGACTCAAGCTAATGACCCTCGGGTAGCTACTATGGTTCGCACTTTTAACGCTCCAAGACAATTAGTTTGGGATGCATGGACTGAAGCAGAACATTTAGTGAATTGGTGGGGACCAAAAGGTATGAACACAAAAGTAGAAGAGCTCAACTTTGAGGAAGGAGGCTCATGGAAATATACTATGATGATGCCGGATGGAAATGAGTTTGTGACTGAAGGGACTTTCACCGAAATAAAAGAACCGGAAAAGTTGGTAACATCAGCCGACTTTAAACCTATGACTGTAGATGTAGTGCTCACTGTTTTGTTTGAAGACTTAGGAGAGCAAACTAAGATGACATTTTCAGTGGCTCATAAGACTGAAGAATATCGCCAACAACAAGAAGAAATGGGTTTCAGAAATGGTTGGGGTTCTACTTTTGATAGATTAGAAGAGTATTTGAAAGAGAAATAAAACAGAAAATTATGATAGCAAGAATTTGGAAAGGTCGTACAAAGCCAGAACATTTTGAGGAGTATACACAGTTTATGATAGATCGTGCAATTCCCGATTACAAAAGTACTAAAGGATTTGTTAAGCTTACGTTCTTGAGGGGGCGGGATGAAGATTTTGCTTACTTCGAATTAATTACTTTTTGGCAAAATATGGAGGTGATCAAAAATTTTGCGGGAGATGATCATCAAAGAGCAAAATATTATCCTGAGGATAAAAAGTATTTGATCGACTTTCCCAAAGAAGTAATACACTATGAAGTTTTTGCAGAAGAATCAGTTATTTAATTACTGTCCAAAGCTTTTTTGATTTCTTCTTCACTTAGGTTTGGGAAAAATTGCTTAAGAACATTCAAATAGAATTCTATTTCTTGATTACTATCAACGGTAATGTTTTTCTTGATAAGAGATAATTCAATTTCAGCAAGCTTTTGTTCACTAAATTGATCGTTGATCATTGGTAAATGTTTAGCGCTCATTTCAGCAACGCGTTGCATTATACTTGCTCTGTCTGAATATCGATCAGTAAATCTCTTGAAATTCAGAAAATTATTTTGACTGGCTAGTACAGCCATATCTTTATTCTTTAGTTCAGCAGGCACAGCTTCGTATTTCATCGCTATCTCGGTTAGCAGTAATTCAGCATGTTCAAGTTTTTTTAGCTCCTGATATATCTCAGCAATTGCAGAATTAAGTTCAAAATTAATTACATCAGCGTCTGAGGCCAACGCATATTCTATTGCGATGTAGTCGTATTGTGGTTGTATAAACCTCCATGTTGAAAAGTTTGTATATCGTTCATTCTTGATCGACTCTCTCCATTCCTCTACTTGGGAAGTACCGGCAAAATCAGGGAAATAGATTCTGAAATATTCCAGGTCTTCCTTTAGACCGATCATTATCTTCTCTTTTTCTGCGTCAATTTTTTTTTGTTCACTATAACTTTGAAAAAGAAATGCCAAATAAACACCCAGAAAAACAATCAAAAATTCAAGCATGAGGAATTTTACACCTTGCTTTGAAAATATTTTAAATGATTGTTCCAAACGTGCCATGTTAATCTACTACCATTTCTTCTTTTACATCTTTCAATTCTTCCGGAATAGAATCTTTTATGGTTTCTACAAAGGCGTTAACGATGTTCTGTTTTAAGAATTCACGACTGTAAACCAATCGGATCTTTCTTGTTGGAACCGGGTCCATAAATTCCTTAATAACACCATTTGCACAGCGGGTATCATGATCCTGCATGGCCAGATAAGGCATTAGCGTGATTCCATAATCCTGTTCAACCAAGCGCTTCAAGGTTTCCAGATTTCCGCTTTCAAAAGAGATGTTGGAATGCTTAAGTTTGTCATTATTCTTCTTGCAAAGCTTCATTGTTTGGTCTCGGAAACAATGACCTTCATTCAGTAACCACAAATCCTGAGAGTAGAGATCGTCTATACAGAGTTTATCTTTTGATGCGAACTCATGTCCTGGAGACAAATAACCTAAAAACGGCTCCGAGAATAACTCATGCTCATAAATATGCTGATTAGTTGAAGTTGCGATAATTCCAACATCAAAATGATCTTCGTGCAACCCCTCCAAAACTTCACTAGTAAGAGCTTCCTCAAAAACTAACTTTACATTAGGATGTTTATCCGAAAAAGGCTTCAGGAAGAGCGGAACCAAATATGGTGCGATGGTAGGAATAATTCCTATTCTGAAGGAACCTTTAAGCTCACCATCTTTCACGGAAACCATATCTTCAATGTGCTTAGAACCGCTCAATATTACTTTGGCCTGATCAATGATCTGCTCACCAATTGCAGTTGGTACTACCGGCGATTTGGAGCGATCGAAAATTAAAACTCCCAACTCATCTTCCAGCTTCTGAATTTGCATACTAAGTGTGGGTTGCGTGATATAGATCTTCTGAGCTGCCGTTGCAAAATGTCGGTATTTATCTACTGCTACAATGTATGAAAGTTGGGTAAGCGTCATATCTGAAATTAGTTTACATCAAATTAATTACTTCTGGCAAAAAAAGCTGTCTGAATTAAGGAAAACAGATTCATTAATTAAAATCCCAATATAGGTGAAACACAACTATTAATTTTTTTATGATATGATTATACTCGGGTATGTATTTAATCTTCGATACCGAGACTACCGGACTTCCTCAAAATTTTTCAGCACCCATTACCGATTTGGAAAACTGGCCAAGATTGGTTCAGTTAGCGTGGCAACACCACGATCATACAGGGAAATTGCTTTCAAGTGGAAACTTTATCGTAAAGCCGGAGGGTTTTACGATTCCATTCAATTCAGAAAAGATTCATGGTATTTCAACAAAGCGTGCTCATGAAGAAGGGGAAGATCTCGAATTTGTTTTGCACGAGTTTCGTAAAGCGATAGACAAAGCTCATTTTCTGATCGGACATAATGTAAGTTTTGATGAGAAGATCATGGGAGCGGAGTATATCCGGAAGAAGATTCCATCTGCTATCATGGATAAAGCAAAGATCGATACCAAAGATGATGGTACTGATTTTTGTAAGATCGAAGGAGCGCGCGGATATAAATGGCCAACACTTACCGAATTACATTGGAAGTTATTTGATAAAGGTTTTGAAGATGCTCACGATGCAGCAGCCGATGTAGAGGCTACTGCCAGAATTTTTCTTGAAATGGTTCGATTGGGTGTCACAAAAGTAAACTTTCCGATCGATGCGAAGCTATACCAGCCGTCTGCAAGTTATATGAAGCGGGAGCATTACATAGATCTGAAATCTCCGTCACGTATCAAAAAAAAAGATGAGGTAACAGAAACCTCAACGGATGATGTTAATGAGATCGATGTTAAAGTCGAGATCGATGAAGATATTGCATTCACACATTTACATTGTCATTCAAAATTTTCTGTACTTCAGGCTACTGCAGGAATTAAAGAACTGGTAGCAAAAGCCAAAAAAGAGGGAATGCCGGCTGTAGGTCTTACCGATCTCGGTAATATGTACGGAGCGTTTTCATTTGTTGCAGCTGCAAATGATGCCGGAATTAAACCCATTGTTGGTTGCGAATTCTATGTAGTCGAAGATCGTCATCAAAAGAAATTTACCCGAGACAACAGAGATAAACGGTATCAGATTCCTCTACTTGCTAAGAATCAAAACGGGTACAAAAATCTCGCAAAACTAAGTTCTATAGGTTTTACTGAGGGGTATTACTACAAGTTTGCCCGAGTAGATAAAGAAGTAATCAAAGAATATTCTGAGGATCTTATCTGTTTGAGTGGTGGAACTAGAGGTGAATTGGCTGATCTTATCCTCAATAAAGGGGAAGAATATGCAGAGGAAGCTTTGCAATGGTGGAAAGAAGTTTTTGGCGATGATTTCTATCTGGAAGTGATCAATCACGGACTAGATGAAGAATTGAAAGTGAATGAAGTTTTTAAAGAGTTTTCTAAAAAATATGACGTAAAGCTGGTTGCATCCAACAATGTATTTTATTTGGAGCAAGAAGATTCAGAAGCACATGATGCCTTGATCTGTATTGACGACGGAAAGTTAAAAAGTACTCCGATCGGAAGAGGTAAAGATTTCCGATGGGGTTTCCCGAATAACGAATTTTATTTTAAGACTACCGAGGAAATGAAGGCGCTGTTTCCGGATATGCCGGAAGCAATTCTCTCTACCAAAGAAATTGTAGACAAAGTTGAGCCGATCAAGCTTTCCAGAGATGTGATCCTTCCTAACTTTGAATTACCCGAAGGATTTGAAACTGAGAATGATTATCTCAGACACCTGACATTAGAAGGCGCCAAGCCAAGATATCCTGAGTTTACTGATGAGGTAAAAGACAGAATTGATCTGGAGTTAGGTATCATTTCAGACATGGGTTTTGCAGGATATTTCCTCATTGTTCAGGATTTTATAGCTGCAGCACGTGATATGGGCGTTTATGTGGGCCCGGGACGTGGTTCTGCAGCAGGTTCGGTAGTCGCTTACTGCACAGGAATTACAAATATTGATCCTCTGAAGTACGATCTTCTTTTTGAGAGATTTCTGAATCCGGAACGTATTTCCATGCCGGATATCGATATTGACTTCGATGATGACGGCCGCCAAAAAGTGATCGAGTATGTAGTAAATAAATACGGAAAAGATCAGGTTGCTCATATTATCACGTTTGGATCTATGGCAGCGCGTTCTTCTGTTCGTGATGTAGCCAGAGTGTTAGATCTGCCATTATCTGACGCAGATCGTTTGGCAAAATTGGTTCCTGAACGTCCGGGTACTTCGTTGGATGACGCTTTTGGGGAAGTAAAAGAACTTCGCGATATGAAAGCCGGAGAAGGCCTGGAAGCAGAGACATTAAAAATGGCGCATGTACTGGAAGGATCGGTTCGAAATACAGGAATTCACGCTGCAGGGGTGATCATCGCTCCGGATAAACTTACAGAATATATTCCGGTTAGTACTGCAAAAGACGCTGATCTGTATGTGACCCAGTTTGATGGTAGCGTAATTGAAAACGCTGGTATGCTTAAAATGGATTTTCTGGGATTGAAAACCCTGTCGATCCTGAAAACGGCTATTGCATATGTAAAGGAAAACCATGGTAAAGAATATGATCTGGATGATATTCCTTTGGATGATGAAAAGACTTATAAGCTTTACCAAAAGGGTGGAACCTTAGGAACTTTTCAGTTTGAGAGTGAAGGGATGCGAAAGTATCTCAAAGACTTGAAACCGACTACCATTAATGATTTGATTGCAATGAACGCATTGTATCGACCGGGACCGATGCAGTTTATTCCGGATTACATCAAGCGTAAACACGGAGTTGAAAAACCAGAATACGATCATGAATTGATCAAAGATATTCTGGAACCAACGTTCGGGATTATGATCTATCAGGAGCAGATCATGAATGTAGCGCAGAAGATGGGTGGTTATACACTTGGCGGTGCCGATCTTCTCCGAAGAGCGATGGGTAAGAAAAAGCATGAAGTGATGGAGGCAGAGAAGCCGAAATTCATTGAAGGTGCTCAGGCTCAGGGCGTGGATGAGAAAACGGCGATCTCTGTTTTTGAAAAGATGCAGATGTTTGCCAGCTACGGTTTCAATAAATCTCACTCTGCGGCTTATTCGGTGGTAGCTTATCACACAATGTATTTCAAGGCAAATTATCCGGCTGAATATATGGCTGCGGTAATGAGTCACAATATGAGTGACATCAAAAAGATAGCTTCATTTATTGAAGAATGTCACCGTTTGGGAATCGAAGTTGATCCACCAAATATCAATACAGCACGAGGAAAATTTGTAGCCAAAGACGGTCGCGTTCAATATGGCATGTCGGCAATAAAAGGAGTGGGTTCTTCCGCAATTAAACAGATCGTTGAAGAGCGAGAATCAAAAGGACTGTTTAAAAGTATTTTCGATTTTGCAGCACGGATTGATTCCAGAGTGTGCAATAGAAGAACACTGGAAAGTTTGATCGCTGCAGGCGCTTTTGATGAATTGAATGACAATCGTGCTGAGTTGATGATGGGAGTGGAGGATATTCTCCAATATGGTGCCCGCAAGCAAGAAGAAGAGCGTTTAAGTCAGGTAAATATGTTTGGAGGAGACGCCGGTGGAGCAATGTCTCAGGAACCGAAACTGAAACCCGTTCCCAAATGGAGCAGTATTGAGCGGCTTAATAATGAGCGTGAATTAATTGGGTTCTATCTGAGTGGACATCCGTTAACGAAGTATGAAGAAGATATAAAGCTTTTTGGAAGCCAGAACCTGAGTGATGAATGCATGAACAGGCTTCAGCACGAATCTACGATCAGATTCATTGCTATAATAACAAGCAAACGGCAGACAACAGATAAAAAGGGAAGACCGATCGCATTTCTTCAGGTAGAGGATTTGCACTCTTCAATGGAATTAGCTGTGTTCAGTAAACAATTCGATCAGTTTTCGGCGCTTCTGGAAGTTGATAATGTAGTTTTTATCTCTGGAAAATTTGTGAAGCGTGAACGGGGTGATAGCGTTATTGTAAATAATATTGAACGGGTTGAAAATCTGCGGGAAAAACATCAGGATAATTTGAATCTCAAACTTCAGATAGATACGGCTACCATTGATAATGAAGTGCTGGATAGAATGGAAACTCTATTAACAACAAATCGTGGAAGCACTATGGTTAAAATGTTAGTTCACAGTAAAGAAGCTAACGGGCCTATCAGAATGAATATGAGGAACTTTGTTGTTGATCCTAACCCAGAGTTAATGAAAGGATTACGAGAAGTACTTGGAGAAGAAAGCGTTGAATTAGTTAAAGGTTCATGATAAAGGGGTGCAATGAAGCTGATAATTACAAACAATGTGACTAGTTATCGGAATTATTCGCATATTTAGTGCAGTAAATAAAGACATTAATTTAATTTTTGAACAATGGGAAAAGCATTAGAATTTACAGACGGCAACTTTGAAGCTGAGGTACTTAACTCAGATAAACCGGTACTTGTAGACTTTTGGGCTGAATGGTGTGGTCCTTGCCGCATGATCGGTCCGGTTGTAGAAGAAATGGCAGGGGAATACGAAGGAAAAGCAAAGATCGGAAAAGTGAATGTGGACAATAATCCTGATATTTCAGTGAAGTACGGCATCAGAAGTATTCCTGCATTATTGATCTTCAAAAACGGTGAAGTAGTTGATCAGATCGTTGGTGCGGTTCCAAAACCACATCTAACTAAGCAATTGGATGCTCAACTCGGTTAAGATTAAGTGATTTTAAAAAATTCAAAGCCATTCTGATAGTTCAGGATGGCTTTTTTTTGTTTAATCTTTTTTATTAGCAAAATACCAGATCACCCAACCTATTCCGAAAATGGCTAAAGCTATTCCAAATCCGCCTAAGAAAGCGTAAAGTAGGTAAGGAATGATGATACTTACTACAATCCCGGTAATGGCTTTAAGTGGGGAAGCGGCAACTCCGGCAGCTCCAAGAAATGATTTTAATACACGTGCTAATCTTGCCAACATGATGTCTCCTTGTTTATAAACTTTTTGAGACTACGATGTAAATTTAAAAAAGATTCGCTTAGTAATAGCCACTAAAACACAAAGACACAAAAAGGTTCATTCATAAAAGTAGATTCTTAGTGCTTCCGTGCTTTTGTGGCACATTACACTTTCAAGCTAAAGCAAAAGCATCTTCTTCTTTGAAGTTGAGAAGGATTTCCAGAATAGGGTCCATCGTGTCATGTTTCATGAGTTCCATACGGAGTTTTTTCCCATTATAAATGCCTTTCAGATACTGACCATAATGTTTTTTCATGATCACAACGCCATATTTTTCTCCCTGGTGAGCAACAGATAATCGGAGTTGCTCTGCACAAACATTGAGTTTTTCTTCAAGCGATGGTTCTGGTAATAATTCTCCTGTTTCCAGATAATGCCTAGATTGTTCAAAGATCCATGGATTTCCAATGGCTCCTCGACCGATCATGACTCCATCAACTCCGGTTTCATCAAACATTTTTTTTGCAAGCTCAGGAGATGTCACGTCTCCATTTCCAATAATAGGGATCTCAAGTCCGGGAGTGTCTTTGAGCTTCTTCAACCATTCCCAGCGGGCATCACCTTTATATTTTTGGCATCGAGTTCTGGCATGTACCGTTAGTGCTTTTACACCAATTTTTTGCAGCATCAGTGCTACTTCTTGAATTCTTATGGTGTCATCATCCCAACCAAGACGAGTTTTAACGGTAACGGGTCTGTCAGTAACAGCGTCTACTACAGTTCCTGCCATCCGTTCCATCATATCCAGATCTTTGAGACAAGCGGCTCCTGCACCTTTGTTGACGACTTTATAAACAGGGCAACCGAAGTTTATATCAACAACATCAGGATTATTATTCAGTGCTACTTTAGCAGCACCATGCATAGCTTCTTCACGTCCGCCAAATATCTGAATTCCAAATGGTCGCTCACTCTCATTATAGCTCATTTTATGAAGCGCTATTTCTGAGTCCCGGATAAGAGCTTCAGAACTTATAAATTCAGTAAATACAATGTCAGCGCCCTTTTCTCTACAAATTTGTCTGAACGGAGAGTCGGTTACGTCTTCCATCGGAGCTAAAAAAAGCGGTTTTTCCGGTAAAATGATGTCATCAATATTCATAACCCTAAGTTAAGGAATGTACGACAATTTTTTCAGTATCGATTTTGATAGTCCGTGTTAGTCATTTCGTAGATTAACTGCTATATTTTAGTCTTTTAAAATTAATATCAAATTTAGAGTAACTATGTCACTTGGAACAAAGAGTATAGAAGAACTTTTAGGGGATGAAGCTTCTTTTTTGCTAAACCATACAAGCCAAACTATTAAGAAAGAACGTTTAATAAAGCCATCAGGCAAATACGTTGATGAAGTTTGGTATCATTCAGACAGAAATAACAGAGTATTGGGTAACCTACAGTGGTTATTGGATCACGGAAGACTTGGTGGAACAGGATATGTTTCTATTCTTCCTGTAGATCAGGGGATTGAGCATTCAGGTGGCGCATCATTTGCAAAAAACCCGGACTATTTCGATCCTGAGAATATTATTAAGCTAGCTATTGAAGCAGGTTGCAATGGAGTAGCTTCAACTTTTGGTGTTCTTGCTACTATGAGTAGAAAATATGCTCATAAGATTCCATTCATTGTAAAGATCAATCACAATGAGTTGTTGACATATCCGAATACTTTTGATCAGATCATGTTCGGTAATATTGAACAAGCATACAATATGGGTGCTGCAGCAGTCGGAGCTACTATCTATTTCGGTTCTGAAGAATCTAGTCGCCAAATTCAGGAAGTTGCTGAAGCATTTTCTTATGCACATGAACTTGGAATGGCTACTATTCTTTGGTGTTATACCAGAAATAATGCTTTCAAAGTTGATGGTGAAGACTACCATACATCTGCAGATCTTACCGGACAAGCAAATCATATTGGAACAACTATAGGTGCTGATATAATCAAGCAGAAGTTGCCAACTAATAATGGTGGTTTTAAGGCTTTAAACACAGGCGACTCAAGCTATGGAAAATTAGATGAAAGAATCTATTCAGAGCTTACTTCAGATCACCCAATTGATTTGGCAAGATATCAGGTTCTAAATTGTTTTGCTGGACGTGCCGGTTTGATCAACTCAGGCGGAGCATCAGGGTCCAACGATTTTGCTGATGCAGTAAAAACTGCGGTTATTAATAAAAGAGCAGGTGGAATGGGGCTTATTAGTGGTAGAAAAGCATTCCAACGTCCGATTAAAGAAGGTGTTAAATTATTGAATATGATTCAGGATGTATATCTTGATGAAGACATAACTTTAGCATAATTAGTACGTATTCTTTTCGCCTTGCCAGTATAAGTGGCAAGGCATTTTTTTATTTTTTTTCAGTTAAGGAATAATCTATTTGAGTTCAGGAATCGTTAATACTACCGAGCCACAAAATTTCATATCCAAGAAATATCTATTTCTTTCAATTGGATTGAGCATAGCCACGATGGCCGGGGTAATCTGGTATACTTATACTCCGGGTGTCTTGGACCACCTTGCACCAAAAAGGTTGCCTGGACTTGTAATTGCTCTCATTGTTTCATTTTTAAGAATATGGTTCTCAGCATCTAAAATCAGGTTTTTAGCTGAGAAGCAAATAGGTTGGCTTGCCTCATTCAGAGTTGTGTTGGCTTGGGACTTTACTTCCGCGGTATCACCATCCACGATTGGAGGAGCACCAATGGCAACCTATGCTATGAACAAAGAAGGAATGAAGTTAGGCTCTGCTACCGCTATTGTACTTTATGGAGTTTTGCTTGATCAGATATGGTTTGCTTTGGCTATACCTATTTTATTAATTGCAGGTATTTTTTATGAAGTTGTCCCTCCTGAAATTGGTTTGGTTGGAGAAGCTTCGATGTTACTTTTATATGCCGGACTACTGAGTTATGCTGGTGTATTAGCATATGGTGTTTTGATAAATCCAGCTGCAATCAAAAAAGTGGTACTCTTTGTTTTTAAACTACCTCTTCTAAGAAAATACAGAGATAAAATAGGAGAAGAAGCAGAGAATCTTGAAGAATATGCACACCAAATGAGAAAAAAGCCTGCCAGTTTTTTATTCAAAGCTTTTTTTCTTTCAACAATGTCGTGGATCTGTCGAATAGCGTTGGCTACAATTGTAGTATTAAGCTTATTGCCTGCCGATGAGGTTCTATCTCTACTACGTAGCTTATCAATGAACTTGGCATTTTTAGTTGTGCCAACACCCGGAGGTAGTGGTGGTGTAGAGGGTTTATTCGTATTATTTCAAGGACCATTAATTGAAAGAAAGTCCTTTATTGGTTTAGCTGTTTTTTTATGGAGAATCATCAGTTACTATATAAGTATAGCTTTGGGAATGATGGCAGCTACTTGGTATATCAACAGGTCTGTTGTTGAAAGTAAAATCAAAGACTAATATTGGCTAAGCAAAGAACACAATTTAAATGTACTAATTGCGACCATACTTCAGCAAAGTGGTTAGGCAGCTGTCCTTCATGTGGAAAGTGGAATACCTTTGAAGAATCAAAAATTGAGGAAAAATCAGCAAGCCATAAAGCCAAAGTTGAAGGCTTAGATGGGGAAGAAAAACCACAGAATTTAAACGAAGTTGAGACTTCTGAGAATTCCAGATTTCTGAGCAATATAAAAGAGTTTGATCGGGTGCTTGGCGGAGGGTTTTTACATGGTGCTTATATCTTAATTGGTGGAGAACCCGGGGTTGGAAAAAGTACACTTACTCTTCAAATTGCTAAATCCAATCCTGATTTAAAGATCTTATACTGTGCAGGAGAAGAGTCAGCCGGGCAAATAAAACAGAGAGCTAAAAGACTCGGAGTCACATCAGATAAACTTTTGGTTTATAATGAAACTCAAATCAATAAGATCATAGATGAGGTTCAGAAAATAGAACCAGATTTACTTATTGTAGATTCTATTCAAACCGTGTACCGAACAGAGTTGCAAAGTATGCCGGGTAGCATTCAGCAGGTTAAAGAATGTGCCGCACTATTTCAGCAGCTTGCAAAAAAAAAGAATATCACTACTATCGTAATTGGGCACGTTACCAAAGAAGGTGACATAGCCGGACCTCGGGTTCTGGAGCATATGGTTGATACAGTTCTTCAGTTTGAGGGTGATAAGAACTATACATACCGATTGCTTCGAAGTTTAAAAAACAGATTCGGACCGGCTCAAGAAGTGGGTGTTTTTGAGATGAAAGAAGACGGTTTAATCGAAGTCTCTAATCCATCAGAATTATTCATTTCTGATAAAACTGAAGGTGTTAGCGGAAATGCTATTGTTTGCACAATGGAGGGCTCGAGACCACTTTTAATTGAAGTTCAGGCCTTGGTTACGGCTTCGGCTTATGGAACACCACAACGGACTTCTAACGGATTTGACAGAAACAGATTAGCTCTTTTATTGGCAGTTCTTGAAAAAAGAGCCGGTTATAGTTTTTCAAATCATGATGTGTATTTGAATATTGCAGGAGGGTTCAGGCTCAATGACCCGGCCGGAGATCTGGGAGTCTGCTGTGCTTTGGTTTCCAGTTTATTAGATAAAGCCATAAGTCAGCGCATGGCATTTATTGGCGAAGTTGGGTTGGGTGGAGAAGTTCGAATTGTTCCGCACATAGAGCAAAGGAAAAAAGAGGCAGCAAAATTGGGATTCCAATATTCAGTTGTTCCACAGGGGAAGGGGTCTGAGGGAATCAGATATGTAAAAGAAGCTATAAAAAAAGCCCTCACTTAACAGTAGTGAAGGCTTGAGATCTTTAGCTGATTTTAGTCAGCACACTCACTTCCAGACTCTTCTAAAGCGGTAAAGGATCCTTCAAAAGATAACGTTCTGATGCCTTGACTTGAGTAATGATCTTCTGAACAACCTATTTTTGAGTCTGGCTGATATCCATTAATTTCTCTGGACTCAACACTAAAGGTTCCACTGAAGCTGCCATCTTCTAACCTTACGACTTCCAGCATACCAGAATCTACTGAAAATGGAACAGCACATTTACCATCGGGGTATAGTAATACATCTGAAAAGTCACCAGGGATAATGTCAAAATCTTTGGTGTACACTGCGTTCTCATTAAAATCATGAGATACATATATATCAACTGTAGGGCAAGTTTTAGCGTCTTCACAGTTAGTTTGAATTGAAATTTGATTGATCTCGCTATTTAAACCTTTGTAAGTAGATGTCCCACTCAAATCTGACTTGACATCATTTATTTTATACTCGGATTCAAATGGATTTGGTATTTGAACTGTATTAGGGCCGGTAGAGCATGCTAAGCAAATAAAGATTAATAATGGTAAATATTTCATATCGTTCAATTAATTGAAATGAAAGGGTTTATACCATAATTTAAATAAATTGAGAATAAAGTCAATAAAAAAAGCCTTCACGCAAAGGGCGTGAAGGCTTAAATTTGTGATGACAACGGGAATCTAATAATTCTCTCGTTGACGGCGACGTTGCTCGCGCACAGCTTTTTTCATAGCTTCGCGACGCTCCATAGAAGGCTTAGTAAACTGTTGTCTGTCCTTGTACTCATTTAGAATACGAGAACGAGTAATAAGCTTCTTAAACCTGTTAATCGCGCGTTCAACACTTTCGTTGTCTTTAACTTCAACACCTAGCATTGAGTCTCACTTCCTTTCGTTTGTTTTTTTATCCCATAATTGGGGTTGCAAATATACAAAAAATGTGGCAAAATCTGGAATTCTAAATTTTCCTTAACCAACTACCGATTTAATGGACGAAGAAAAGTCAACACCGCCACAGCAAAAACAGCCTAAAGGCTTCTTAGAAGAGCTTATGGAGGATGTATTTAATTTAGATCGGGGATTACCTGGAACGATCTGGGGAATGTTAAAAAAACCGGAGGAAGTAATAGACGCGTATTTTACTGATCGAGGAAAATATGTGACCCCACTTCGGTATTGTATTTTTATTCTTGCTGTAACCACTTTTATCTCTGTACGATTCATTGACTATGATGCAATGATGACGAATGCGATGGAAATGGGTGCAGGAGAGAGCCTTGAAGATCTGTTAGCTCAGTTAAATCAAATGATCCCTTCTTTTGATTGGGAAGCCTATTTTTAAAATATTAATGAAATTACGGTGAGCTTAGTTCAAAAGTTTAATCAGGCTCTTTATTTGGTTTTATTAGCTCCTATTTTCGCACTTTTTACAAGGATGTTCTTCAAGAAGAAAAAAAGTAGATTTGTTGAGCATTATGTTTTAATGGTTTACTCATTAACGTCTTTTTCCATTTTTTCGATATTTATGTTACCAGTAATGAAAATGATGGAAAGTGCAGAGACACCATTAATATTCTTTATGGGAATTCCTCTGATGCTGGGATTTTTGATGTATGCTACTGTTAGATATTTGGGATTAAAAGGATTTTCAGAATATTTACAAACGGTAATTGCGTTAGTTCTTGGTTACATATTGTATTCAATCGTCCAAACATTGTTTATTTATTTGGGAGCATATTTAATGGTAATTTTTTAAGAAATTTCTTGCTCTAAAACGCCCATTCCGAATAAAGCAAAATCATATTTAGCGGGATCGCTGGAGTCTAGAAAACAAAGTTTTTCCGTTAATTCTTGCACTGCTTTCCAGTCGTTTTGTATTCTTTTCAGCAATCCTAACGCTCGTGCTTGTCTTGCTACATGAACATCGAGCGGAATCATTAGTTCAGAAGCAGGCATAAAATTCATTATACCTAAATCAACTGAACCACTTCGGATACACCATCGCAAATACATATATAATCGCTTGCAGGAGCTGTTCTTCTCAGAATTCGAAATATGTTTTCTGGTTCTTTGTGGAATTTCAGGGTGGAAGGCAAAGAAATCTTCATGAAAAACAGCTATCAATTCTCTGCCCTGATCTTTGGATCTTTTATAACACATCTCCCAAAATCCTTCAAAAGTCTGATACTCTTTTAAAATACTTTGCAGTGTTTTGATGAGCCAGTAGATATCTATTGGTTTAAACGTTCGATGTTTAAAGCCGTCCAGCTTATCTGCATCAGATTCGTTGAAATTCAAAACGAAATCAGCAGGTTTGTAATCCATTCGTTTTTACAGATCATCTACTTTGTTGATCACAATATCACGTCGACCCCAAGCCATAATTGCCGCAAAAAATCCCGCAAGCTCTTTGTCGTTTTTTTCCTCAAAAGCATACATAAACTGGATGGGATCGTTATCTATAAAATCCGGTTGCTCGATTTTATTGACTAGTTCATCCAGCTTGGGCTTGAGCTGAAGAAGTTTATTTTTTGATAGAGGTCCGGGCATTATTTTTTTAATAGGTTAAGCATCAGTTCAATCTAAGAGCTTCTTATCATTTGTCATTTCGAACGGAGTGAGAAATCTAAAGAACTATCTTTGTTTACGATTTCAGAGGATTCGAAATGACAAA
Organism: Balneolaceae bacterium UBA3186; assembly: GCA_002364085.1. Classification (GTDB taxonomy): domain Bacteria; phylum Bacteroidota; class Rhodothermia; order Balneolales; family Balneolaceae; genus Balneola. The sequence goes on from DEXK01000004.1 coordinate 15,565, forward strand.
ATGAAAATGAATATACCTGAAAGTAGATAATTCACCTTTCACTATTTAGTTCATCACCAATCAACTTCTCCGTCAATACTTTATTCGCTTTCGGGAATGGATATTCTTCAAGTTCAGATCTTTTAACCCAGCGTATTTCCTGGCTGCTTTTTGGTTCTGGGGTGCCAGAAATGAGTGTACAAAACCACGCGTGCATTGTAATAGAAAAATGAGAATAGGTATGTTTTAAATTCATGAATTCTTTGTAGGCGTGGACTTCTACCCCTAGCTCTTCTTGTAATTCTCTCTCTATAGTTTGTTGAATGGATTCACCTTTTTCTTGTTTGCCGCCCGGAAATTCCCATAGTCCACCAAGCATGGCATCTTCAGGTCTAAGTGCAATTAAAAGTTTACCATCTTCAGCTTCAATAATTCCAACGCCAATGACTTTATGAGGTTTCTTCTTGGCTTTAGATTTATAAGGTATGGAGTCTGTCTTAGCAATTTTTGTAGCGATACATCCTGATTGAATAGGGCAATTAAAACAATCAGGCTTTTGTGGAGAACAGATAGTCGCACCCAATTCCATCATCCCTTGATTAAATTCAGCAGGCTTTTCGTGACTTATGAGTTCATTTACTAAAGTCTGAACCTGTTTTACGGTGCCGGTTTTTCGAACGTCTTCCTTAATTCCGTAATATCTGGTGATAACCCTGATTACGTTTCCATCAACAACGGCATTAGGTTTTCCAAAAGCTATGCTAGTAATTGCAGCAGCAGTATAAGGACCAATCCCTTTTAACTTTATGATTTCATCGTAAGCTTCAGGCAGTTTTCCACCATAGTTTTCAACGATCATCTTTGAAGCAGCGTGAAGGTTTCTGGCTCGGCTGTAATATCCTAATCCTTCCCAAGCTTTCAGAACCTGTTGCTGATCAGCATTTGCCAGATCATATACTGTAGGAAATTTAGCCATAAAATTTTCAAAATATGGCCAAGCCTGACCTACTCTAGTTTGTTGCAGCATAATTTCGGAGATCCAGATTTTGTAAGGATCTTTTTCTCCACGCCAAGGCATTTCACGTTTATGTTCCTTATACCAGGTTAGAAGACTGTTAGTAAATGCCGAATTTGAGAGTTCAGTCAAATCTAGTTTCCATCTCCTCTTGAAATATCCAGAACAGTCAAAGTTATATCTTGTGAAGAAGCTGCGCCAAGTTGATCAGAAGCAATTACACGAAAAGTAAAATCTCCAACTTGTCTTGGATTTGGTGTCCAAGTAAAAAGTCCTGTTTCTTCGTTTATCGAAGCTCCTTCAGGCAGATCAACGCCTAAATAACGTATTAACGAGCTTGAGGGCTCTTCCGGATCTATAGCTTGAATTTGTAATGAAAATGATTCGTTTATCGCAATATTTGAAACTCTAACAGGGCTGAATCTAGGCGGTGTATTGAAAGAACGAACATCAACGGTAAAACTGGTGCTGTCTGATTCTCCGTTAGAGTTAGTGCCTACAATTGTAAACCAATTCATTCCTATTTGGCTTGGTGAAGGTTGCCAGTAAAATCCCTGCTTTTTTATAGAAGCATTAGTAGTTTTGGATCGAATTGAAAACTCAACATCATTCGATGAATGTCCATTTTCGATTTCCAGTCCCAGTAGTAAAGAATTTGGGTACGTAAGAATTTGGTCAGGAATTTCTTTTAAGGCAAAAGGTCCCGTTGGTATTATTTCAGCAGAACGGTCTAACGTGGAAACCGCCAAACGGGTGACCTTATTATTTTCCACAAGCCATAATTTATTTCCACTTTTTGCGATGTAATTACCTGCTTGAGTATCAGTTTTCCATGATGTTAATGGTTCTCTATTTTTTGAGTACCATAGTTTTCCTGATACAGAACGTACAAAAGTAAAGCCATTCCAAAATTTAACGGTTTCAATTTTTTCATTTATAGTTCCGACTTTTCTCCCCAGACCGTTTCCTGTAATTTCAAATAGGTCGCCTCGTTCGGAGGCTCCCCACAATCTATCTTCATCTATAAAAAGATCAGATAAGCGCTGAGAAATATTTTTGCTTTCACTGAAAGTTAGAGTGTTATCTTCAGAAGTGAATACATCCAGTTTAGAATTAGCGGTAAGCACAAATAATTGATTGGTAATGGGAGAAGAAATAACATCAATAACAGATACATTTCTGCCCACATCCTGTATGATGGAAATCTCTGAGTCTACTGTTTCAGGGGTATCTAAAGAAAGTGCACCTAAGCCGGATTCACCTAGAGCAACATAAAGTTTGTTTTGTAAACGAGCGGCTGCCAAAGGTTTTTGAGGGAGCAAGGTAGCAGAATATACTCCCAGTACTGATGTTGGCTCTAAAATTGTCAGCCTTTTATTTTCTCCAAACATATACGCAAACCGAACATCAGCAGAAAGATGATACCCGCGGCGTTGCATACCTGAAGAAGTATACAGCCATTGTAAATTCTCAGGCTTAATTCTGAAAACAGCCATGCCATCTTGATCTGAAAGAATGTACAAATGAGTTGGTGAGGCTTCTATCGCTCTTATTGATGGAATATTCATCAGTTGTGAATAATCCTGAATCAGCACCTCATCTTGTGCTTGAATAGAAATAACCGACATTATAAGTATTAAAAAACCGGTACTAAATTTAAATCTCATCATTTCCTTTTATAACCAATTATGTTTCTTATACCAATGAATAGTTCTTGAAATACCTTCTTCCAAAGTTACCTTGGGTTTATATCCCAACTCTTGTTCTGCTTTTCTTGATGAGCAAGTCCACTCAAGTACAAGTTCATTAGCTTTTTCTTTATTGAGAACGGGATAGTTGCCAAATAATGATGCAAATGTTTCAAGAGAAGTACCAATTTTTTTAACTAGCCAAGGCTTTAATTTTAATTTTATAGCTTTTTTACCCATTACTTTTTGGGTAACGGCATGAATTTGGTTCCAATTGTACGTTTCCGGACCTGTAATAAAATATGTGTGTACTCCGGAATCCAATTTTTGTGATGCTTTCATTATTCCATTTATCAAATCATCTACATACACCATAGAAAGGCGTGGATGGTTCCCGTCGCCAACCATTGTGCTCAATCCTTTTTTGAAAGTGCTGAAATAAGTGAATATCTGATCTTCTCTTGGGCCGTAAACAGCAGGAGGACGAATAATTTTTATAGAATCATATTTGCCAGCAAACTGATGGATCGATATTTCCATATCTCGTTTGGAGCGTCCGTATGAACTAACAGGGGCAAGTATTTTGTTTTCATCAACGGGTGTTCCATGGCTGGGACCCGCTGCGGCCAGTGAAGACAGAATAACAATATTTGTAATACCATTTTTTTGGGCAATTCTGATAATGTCTTCCGTTGGGGAGACATTAGCTAAATTGAATTCTTTTTGGCTTGGAGCTTTTACAATAGCAGCTAAATGAAATATTACATCAGCGCCTTTTATCCCTTTTGTAAGAGCATTATAGTCGGTTAAGTCTCCCTTAATTCTTACAAAATCTTTTCCATTCAGCCATTTATCGGTAGAGCGAACTAAACATCGAACTTCAGTATACTTCTCATCTTTGATCAGACGATCTGCCAAGTGACTTCCAATAAAACCTGTTGCTCCAGTTATAAAGGCTTTCATTTATTGCTTATATTCCTTAGTTATTTTTGCTGAAATTATTAATAAGATGTGCTAAAGATACGCATCTACTATTTGCTTTTAAACTTTTATGAAAGATCTTCGAGTTGCTCTTTTTACTGGCAATTACAATCATATCAGAGATGGTGTTTCCCTTACGCTAAATAGGTTAGTAAATTATCTGGAAGACCAGGGAATCAGTGTGTTAGTTTTTGGTCCATCCATCAAGAACCCACCTATGGATCACAACGGAGAGTTGGTTGTAACACCTTCAATACCGATGCTGGTTCCGGGGAGAAAAGAATATCGCATTACAACACATTTTCCCAAGTCGGCAAAAAAACGATTGGAAGAGTTTAATCCTACGCTAATTCATTTGGCTACACCGGATGGATTAGGAATAGGAGCTTTGAAGTGGGCGAACAAGAAAAATATTCCAGTTGTTAGTTCGTACCACACTCATTTTTTGGCTTACACAAGCTACTATTCATTGTATTTGTCGCCGGTTAAAAAACCGTTTGAATGGTTAATGAAGTGGTTTTATAAAAAAGCGATTCATATTTATGTTCCAAGTGAATCAATGATCGAAGAGCTTAGCAGATTGGGGCTGGAAGGGGATAAGAGAATTTGGGCACGAGGAATAAATCTGGAATTATTTAATCCATCTAAACGGGATATGGAATGGAGAAGGTCGGTTGGATTCAAAGATGATGATATTGTTGTGACTTTTGTATCAAGATTAGTTTGGGAGAAAGAATTAAGTACTTATATAAAAAGCGTAAGAGCTCTTCAAAAGAAGAACTCGAAAGTGAGAGCTTTGGTAGTTGGAGATGGCCCGGCCAGGAAAGAAGCAGAAGAAAATTTTCCAAGCGGCCATTTTACAGGATTTGCTACAGGTGAAGACCTGGCCAAAGCGTATGCTAGTAGTGATGTTTTTCTGTTCCCTTCCCACACTGAAACATTCGGAAATGTGACATTGGAAGCTATGGCAAGTGGTTTGCCATGTTTAGTAGCTGATGCAATTGGTAGTAAATCATTGGTTGATGATGGCGTGAATGGAAAATGGGCAGAAAAGCAAAATGTTAAAGATTTCACCGAAAAATTAGAATGGCTTACCAGCGATGAAAACAGAATGAAAGAGATGGGAAAAAAATCCAGAGAAATGGCTACCGAATATGATTGGGATAAAATAAATGCAGGATTGGTCAGAAATTATAGAGAAGCTTTAGAGCTTCCACAATCTTAATAAAAAGTATATTCGATTTGCGCATTCTTTACGTTTCTCATCTTCATCCACCCAAAAATGCTCCTTTAGATAATATGGGAGGCATGCAGCGTGTAAGCATGCAACTAATTGATGAACTTAGTTCCAGAGATGACATAGAGATAAGAACCATTATTCAGCATGCCCCATGGAAGGGAATAGAAATTAAAACCGCATTTTTTTTAGCCAAACTGGTTTTTAAACTTCCAAAGATTGTACAAGATTATAAACCGGATGTGATTCTTTTTTCGTCGATGGTGACAGCTACTCTTGCTAAATTTTGTAGAAAGAAAATTAATGTTCCTATGGTTACTATAAATCATGGTCAGGATGTGAAAATGCCGATAGGATTATATCAAAATTTTGTACCTAAGATATTTGAAGCACTAGATGGAGTGATTTCCGTATCTGAGGCAACACGCCAGGAATGTATTAAAAGAGGAATGTCTCCGAAAAAAGGGGTGGCTTTACCTAATGGTTTTGATATGTCTGACTTCCAAGACACGCCCAACAAACCGGAAGGAAGAAAAGAAATTGAAAAGGTATTTTCGGTTGATCTGAGCAAAAAATCTCTACTACTCACTGTTGGAAGGCAAGTAAAGAGAAAAGGACACGAATGGTTTATCACAGAAGTACTACCAAAGATAAAATCTGAGATAATTTATTTAGTGATCGGTGAAGGTCCTGAACACGAGCGGCTTAAAGAAATTGTAAGTTCATCCAATCTGCAAGAAAAAGTATTAATGGTAGGTAAACAGCCCGACGAAGTTTTAAAAAATGCTTATGCTGGCGCTGATATCTTTATTATGCCAAACATCCCAATTCCGGGAGATATGGAAGGTTTTGGTATTGTTTTACTGGAAGCGAATCTTGCCGGAACGCCCGCAGTAGCAGCAGATCTTGAAGGAATTAAAGATGTGATAGAGAATGGAAAAAACGGGTATAAAATTGAAGTAAAAGACGGTAAAGGCTTTTCGAATCAAGTTGATTCATTGATAGCGAACCATTTAGAAGAAATGAGTAGTTCTTCAAGAAGCTTCGTGCTCGAAAACTTTACTTGGAATAAAGTAGCACAGCAATATATTTCTTATCTTAATGAAGTTGTTGAGAATAAGAAAACGCCAAACTAGCTCATAAGTATTTAATCAAAATTTGATAGAATATTAATACTGGGTATATTTCGCCGTTATAAAAGAATTTTTTGAGGAAAACCTGCATGGCCGATACGAAAACAGAAATAGCCAAGAACGACATTTTTGCAAAAGCTTATAACTTCACAAAAGCTGATGAAGTTAAAGAATTGGGGCTATATCCGTATTTCAAGCCTTTAGAATCTACAGATGGTACAATTGTAGAAATTGAAGGACATGAAGTTATCATGGCCGGATCAAATAACTATCTTGGGCTTACGAATGATCAAAGGACAATAGAAGCTGCGCAAGCTGCACTAAAGAAGTATGGTACAGGCTGTACCGGTTCTCGGTATCTAAACGGTACGCTGGATATTCACTTAGAGTTGGAAGAGAAGCTCGCAGCGTTCATGGGAAAAGAAAATTGTGTTCTTTTTAGCACCGGATATCAAACTAATGAAGGGACAATTCAGACCATAGCTCAACGGAATGATATTATTTTCTCTGACAGAGATAATCATGCTTGTATTGTGGTTGGTACTCAATGTTCAAATGCGAAAACAGTTCGTTATCAGCATAATGACATGGGACAGTTAAGAAAATTTCTTGAAAAAGCTGACCCTGATGCCGGTAAAATTATTATTAGTGATGGTGTTTTTTCAATGTCAGGAACTCTTGCAAAGGTTCCGGAATTAGTAAAACTTGCCAAGGAATTTGATGCTAGATTATATCTTGATGATGCACATGCGGTAGGTGTAATTGGAGATGGTGGACGTGGTTCGGCATCTGTATTTGGCCTTACAGATCAAGTTGATCTGATAAGTGGCACTTTCTCAAAATCATTTGCTTCCTTGGGTGGATTTATAGTTGGCGATAATGCTGTAATTGAATATTTGAGACACCATTCTCCCGCTCATATTTTTAGCGCTTCAATGCCACCGGCAAATGTTGCTACCGTACTTAAAGCTTTAGAAATTCTTCAGGAAGAGCCATGGAGAATTAAGCGTTTAGAGGAGATCTCAATTTATATGAGAACAGAGCTTAAAAATCTTGGATTTAACGTTTGGTCCAGTGAATCACCTATAGTTCCTGTAGTAATTGGGGAAATGATGGACTGTTTCAAGTTTTGGAAAGACCTTTTTGAAGAAGGAGTTTATGCAAATGCTGTTGTTCCTCCTGCGGTGCCTAAAGGACAGTCTTTATTGAGAACGAGCTATATGGCAAGTCATACAAACGAACATTTAGACAGAATTCTGGAAGCTTTCAGGAAAGTTGGGCTAAAGCACGGAATAATTGATAGTAACGGTAATTCCGTAAACTAAAATCTTAGTGATCTATGAATACTAATGGGGTAACCATCGTTACAACTGACGATGAGTGGAAGAAATTTATAGAATTCCCTTACCAACATTATGCTGACAGTGATGTTTGGGTTCCGCCTCTCCGAATGGATCAAAAGAAACTTCTTAACAAAGAAAAAAATCCCTTCTTCCAGAATGCCGAAATGGCTTTATTCATTGCTGAACACAATGGGGAAATAGCCGGTAGAATTTCAGCGGTTGTAGATCATAGATTCAATGATCATCACGGTACTAAAACCGGACATTTTGGATTTTTTGAATGTATTGATAATCAGGAAACTGCTAATTTGTTATTTCGAGTAGCCTCTGATTGGCTGAGAGAAAAAGGAATGGAGGACGTGCTAGGTCCTGCAAGTCCGGGAATGATGGATACCATCGGGCTTCTGGTTGACAATTTTGATAAGCAACCTTACCTGTTAATGCCTTATAACAAGCCATATTATGAGAAGCTCATTAACAATGCGGGTTTTGAAGAAGAAATGGATCTTCTGGCGTTTTATGTAAACAGAGATGACATCGACTTATCTCGGTTTGAAAGAGCCTTAGAAATTGTTTACAAAAGAAATCCAGGCTTAAAAATTCGTGAGGTGAATATGAAAAAACTGAACGAAGAAGTAGAGATCGTTCGAAATATTTATAATCAGGCCTGGAAAGATAATTGGGGTTTTTTACCTTTAACGTATGAGGAGCTTCAGCATACTGCAAAGGATTTTAAAATGATCCTGGATACTGACTTTGCTCATATTGCTGAAATAGATGGCAAGCCAGTTGCATTCTCGATTGCATTGCTAGACTACAATCAATTGTTCAAAGAAATGAACGGAAATTTATTTCCGTTTGGGATATTTAAATTCTTGTTCGGTAAAAAGAAAATTGACCGTTTAAGAACAGCGCTGCTTGGTGTTATTCCTGAATATCGCGGAAAAGGAATCGATGCGTTGCTTACACAAAAAGCAATTGAAAAAGGTTTGCCACGCGGCCTCACACAATCTGAAATCAGCTGGGTGTTGGGAAATAATACCGAGATGATCCGTTTAGCAGAACGTATTGGTGGTTCGTTGGACAAAACTTATAGGATGTATAAGAAAGAACTTTAGAAAGTTCAGCTAAATAATTTTAGCAACAAGATGGAGCTTCTTCAAAATCTTGTTGACTATCATCAGAACTTGATGTGAAAAAAGAAAACAGAGATTTTGATTCAGAAAATTTGCTCTGAATACGTATAGCATTTCCGATGGCAATTAAAGCTACACCGACATCAGCAAAAATAGCTTCCCACATTGTAGCTATACCAAATGCAGCAAGAACCATAACTAATATTTTAATTCCCAGTGCAAAACCGATATTCTGCCAAACAATTCGGTGTGTAAATTTTGAAATATCTATCGCAATAGGGAGTTTTGATGGATGGTCGGTTTGAATTACAACATCCGCTGTTTCAATTGTTGCATCTGAACCAATTCCACCCATAGCAATGCCTATATCAGATAGCGTGATTACTGGGGCATCATTTACTCCATCACCAATAAAACCAACAACATTTTTATTACCGATTGCTTCCTCTACATATTTATACTTCTCATCCGGTAGTAGATTTCCATAAGCTTCGTCTAATCCAAGTTGTTTGGCTACATAAGAGACTACTTCCTGATTATCTCCTGATAGCACTACCAATTTTTGAATGCCTCTTTCTTTTAATTCTTTAATTGCCTGGTTGCTATCTTCTTTAATTTCATCGGCAATACTAATAGTACCCGCATGTTCTCCATCAATGGCGATATGTACGTAAGTGTAAGGCTCCGTGTGGTCATTATTGGTAATTTTTACTTGATGTTCTTTTAAAAGATCGAGGTTTCCAACAAGAACGTTCTTGCCGCTTATGCTACCTTTTAACCCTTTTCCTGAAATCTCCTGCTGGTTTTCGACCTGATATAATTCCAGATCTTTTTTATAACCAAGAATGGCTTTTCCGATTGGGTGAGAAGATTGTTGTTCCAAAGATGCCGCATAAGTAATTAATTCATTTTCACTGATGCCATTATATATTTGTACAGATTGTACCTCAAACGAACCCTTGGTTAAAGTTCCCGTCTTATCCATAAAGAGAATGTTCATTTTGCGGAGTTGATCCAAATAATCCGATCCTTTAAATAAAATCCCATTCCCTGAAGCCGCGCCAATTCCTCCAAAATATCCCAGTGGGACAGAAATAACCAAGCCACACGGACAAGAAACCACAAGAAAAATAAGTGCTCGGTAAAACCATTCCTGAAAAACATAAGGCTCAATAAATAAGTATGGTAAGAAGGTTATCGCTACTGCAAGCCAAACTACAATTGGGGTGTAAACTTTTGCGAACCTTGTAATAAATCGCTGGGTAGGTGCTTTGCGTTTTGATGCTTCCTGAACCATGTTCAAGATATTAGATAGCTTGGTGTCTTTAAAACTACTGGTAACTTTGATGCGAACAGCGGTATCCTGATTAATAGAACCTGCCCAAACTTCTTCACCAGAATTGATTGTCATCGGTTTGGACTCACCAGTAAGCGCTGCTGTATTAAAAGATGCACGTTCCGTTATTAGTTCACCATCAAGTGGAACTTTATCGCCCGGACGAACCAATACAATGTCTCCATTATTTACCTTTGAGGGATGAAGTTCGAGAGTTTCCCCATCGCGTTCAACGGTGGCAACATCAGGCTGTTGATCAATAAGTTTTTTAATCGAATTTCGTGCTTTATGAACTGCTCCATGCTGTGCATATTCACCAATCGTGTAAAACAGCATTACCGCAACACCTTCGGCATACTCACCGATTGCAAAAGCGCCAACAGTCGCTATTCCCATTAGAAAAAACTCACTGAAGAGCGTACCATTCTTCAATGAAATAAATGCTTTGATCCAAACTGAGCCCCCAACAGCTAAATAGGATAACCCATACAGCATCAGGTATACATATTGACTCTCTTCAAATATGATAATATGCTCAACAAGAAGAGCTCCAGTTAAGGCAACAAAGCTTATTACCGCTTCTTTATATTTTTTAAGGAATGTATTCATGGGTACTTAATTTTTGTAAATAGTACCAGTTTCGTGCTTAACTCGATTGCATATTAATGTAAATCTCGTGCATTATTACGTTAAATCTGATCTATTGAAATTCTCTTATTTTCCTTCACTTCCTTGAAATGTGAGGGAGATAATCCGGTTTCTTTTTTGAATTGTCTTGAAAAATGTTGCTGACTGCTATATCCCAGTTCATAAGCAATTTCGGTCAGATTCTGCTCCCCATAGACAATTAACTCTTTTGCCCGCTCAATCTTTTGTAAGATATAATATCGTTCTATAGATTTTCCTTCCACATTGGAAAATAATCTACTTATGTACTGATATTCTTTATTTAGTTGTGAGGATAAATATTCCGATAACTTACCGGGTAATTCTTTGTTGGTACGCACCAATTGGATAATTAGCTGTTTTATCTGTTCGACCAGTTTGCTTCCCTGATCGTTAATAATCTCAAATCCATTGGTGTTAACCACTTTTATGAGCCGTTGATATTCTGCATCAGTAATCGGATCAGCCAGTGTCAATTCTCCCAACTCAATCTTTTTAACTTCGAAATTTGAGGAATTCAGTTTTTCCTCTAAGACTTCTGCACAATGGCTACATACCATATTCTTGATATGAAAATGTTGTTGTTTCATGTTGTATGGTTGTCTTCTATGAGTGAGGATGTTTCCGAATCAAGCTCAACCTCAATTGTGCTGTGGCTAAAATTGTACGGTTTTAAAATTTTCCGGATTTCTTTTTTTGCTTCAATAATTTCAGAGTAATCTGAAACTCCCTGTAAGATCAGATGGGCTGTAAAAACATGGCGTTCACCATCAAGCGACCACAAGTGAAGATGCTTGGTTTCATCTACAAAATCTTTTTCTAAAAATTTAGACTCTAACTCTTCTACGCTAACATCATCAGGGCTACCTTGAAGAAATACATATAACGTTTCTTTTAGTCTTTTGATAACATTCCAGAGAACATAAGCAGTAATTAGAATTGAAAGTGCAGGGTCTAAGTAATGAATATCTTGAAATATCAAAACAATCGAGACGATCAGTACAGCAGCCCAACCTAACACATCTTCTAGCAAGTGCCAGGAAATAACTTTTTCATTGAGAGTTTTTCCGTCGCTAACCTTCCACGCAGCGTAGCCATTTACACTTACCCCAATAATGGCAAAAATAAGCATTCCTTGAGCATCTGTATGTTCCGGGGTGATAATACGAGCGACCGCTTCATTAATAACAAAGATGGAGCCCGCTATTAAAACAAGGCTGTTTATTAACGCTCCGAGAAGGGAAAACCGTGTATAACCGAAAGTGAACGAGCGATTTGCTCCTTGTTTAGATTTGTGATCCAAATACCATGACAATCCAAGTGAGATACTATCACCAAGATCGTGTAATGCATCCGAAATAATGGCAACACTATTTACGTATAATCCGCCAAAAAATTCAAGGACGGTAAATCCTATATTGAGGAAAAAGGCAATTTTAATATTCCCTTCTTGATTATGGTGATGATCATGTGTCATGGGATATGAATTTGAGTGTCACTAATTATGTTACCTACTTAATTGTAGGATTTTTATGGCTCCACGAATCACAAAACTGAATACAATCGCCCCGATTATCAGATCTGGTAGTTTACTATCAAACCAAAAAACAAGTACTCCGGCTAATATCACCCCACCATTCACAATAATGTCATTGGATGTAAATATAGCACTTGCCTGCATGTGAGCTTCATCGCTTTTAGCTTTATTGATCAGCCAGAGCGAAACCAGGTTACCGATAAGGGCCAGTAATGCTACGACGATCATCCACTCAAAAAGAGGTGTTTCGCTTTCGCTGAAAAATCTTCGCAGTACCTCTGAGAAGCCTAAAAGCGCCAATCCCATCTGAAAATAGCCACTAAATTTAGCTACTTTTTTCTTTCTGTAAATAGTACCGCCAATCGCAAACAGACTTAGTGCATATACGATGGAATCAGCAAGCATATCGAGTGAGTCTGCTATCAAACCCATAGAGTTTGAAATCCATCCGGTGGTCATCTCTACTACAAAGAAGCCGAAATTGATGCCAAGCACCCACCACAATATTTTTCGCTGTTTTGACTCATTAGCAGCCAACGGCAACTCTGCTTCATCTTCCGTGTTTTCCAGCCGGTCGTTGAGTTTGAGTTCGCTAATGGCCTGATGGATGATTTCTACTCCATCTGTATGATATACTTCCAGTTTGCGATTAGGGATATCAAAAGAAAGCTGTTTTACCTCATTATAAGGTTCCAGCTTCATGCGGATCATTTCCTCCTCTGAAGGGCAATCCATTTTGCTGATGTGGAATGTGGATTTTTTCAATTTTACTTTTTATAAGCCAACAATCGTAACGCATTAAATACTACTACCAGCGTAGAGCCTTCATGAATCAGTACGGCAATACCTATGTTGGCAAAGCTGAAAACTGTGGCTGGTATTAATAAAGCCACAATACCCAAACTAACCCAGAGGTTTTGCTTGATAATGCCTTTGGCTTTTCTACTCAAACCGATAGCAAAAGGCAAGGTCTCCAGCTTGTCGGCCATTAAGGCAATATCAGCTGTTTCTAGGGCTACATCACTGCCAGCTGCTCCCATGGCAATCCCTACCGTGCTGTTTGCCATTGCCGGGGCATCATTTACGCCATCGCCCACCATCGCTACTTTGGATTCTTTCTCCCTGAGCTCTTTGATGGCTTCAACCTTTTCTTCCGGCAGCAAACTACCCCAGGCATCCGTAAGGCCAATCTCTTTAGCCACTGCATCGGCGACTTTTTGGTTATCACCCGTAAGCATGATCATACGCTTGATACCGATTTCTTTCAATCGTTCCAATGTTTTTTTAGCTTCCTTTCTCGGGGTATCCATCAGGGCAATAATGCCAATGTATTTGTCATTTTGACGGATCAGCATGGTGGTATTGCCCGCTGATTCCAGCGACTTTACTTTTTCTTCTGTTTCGTTCTCCGGTTTTTTATCGTCCAGAGATTCAAAGAGTTCCAGGTTGCCGATGTACACTTTGTCCTCACCCAGAGAGGCTTTAATCCCCTTACCAAGTACCGCTTCCAGGTCTTTTGCTTCTGGAATATCAGCCCCATCCAATCGCTCTTTACCATCCCGCACTACAGCTTTGGCCAGAGGATGGTCACTGAGGTTTTCTACGGCTACTGCTATTTTCAACAACTCGTCCTTGTTTATATCACCCAATGGAATTACTTTAGTTAGTTTGGGCTTACCTTCTGTTAGCGTTCCGGTTTTGTCAAAAGCCAGTGCGGTGAGTACACCCAGGTCTTCCAAGGGTCGACCACCTTTGATGAGCACTCCACTTTTGGCGGCCCTTGCTACTCCGCTTAATACTGCACTTGGGGTGGCTATCGCCAAAGCGCAAGGGCTGGCTGCCACCAATACGGCCATTGCGCGATAGAAACTTTCGCTAAAAGTTTCGTCCAGTACCAAAAATGCGAAATTGAGTACAACTACCAAGACTAGGACAGCTGGTACAAAATATTTCTCAAATTTATCGGTGAGTCGCTGTGTAGGTGATTTCTGAGTTTGGGCTTCATTCACCAATTTAACTAGACGGGAGAGGGTTGAATCCTTCGCAACTTTAGTAACTTTGATTTCCAGCGTATTGTTCCCATTGATAGTGCCAGAAAAAGCACGGTTCTCATCTTTGATGTCGTCTTCCTGCGACCAGTCTTTTTCGGGATTATCCACCGGTTCTTTATCTACCGGTACACTTTCTCCGGTAATAGGAGCTTGATTAACGCTACTTTGACCACTCACCACCACACCATCAGCAGAAATTTTGCTATTGGGCTTCACCACAATAATGTCACCGATGCTCAATTCCTCAATACCGACTTCTTCTGTCTTACCATTTCTCTTAAGCAACGCGGTTTTAGGAGCGAGTTCTGCCAAAGCCTTTATAGACTTTCTGGCTTTGTTCATAGCATAATGTTCCAGAGCGTGTCCCATACTGAACAAAAATAACAGCAAAGCACCTTCTGCCCATTCGCCTAAAATAGCAGCGCCAATGGCTGCAACCAGCATAAGGAAATCAATTTCAAAACCGCCTTTTGCCACTGTTTGAATGGCTTCTTTAGCCGTAAAATAGCCGCCAAAGAAATAGGCACCGATGTATAATGCGAGGCTCACCCAGGAAGGCAGAGCATCTACATAAGACAGTCCAAAGCCAATACCGAGCAATGCTCCACAGATAATGGAAAAGATGAGCTCCGTATTTTTACCGAAAATACCACCGTGAGAGTGTTCATGATTTTCACCTTCCTCATGGTCGTGGTCTTTTTTATCTTCTTTTTGATCTTCGCCCTTTTTAGTTTCTTCTATCTTCTCAAGAAATAGTTCGGCACTTACATGAGTTTCTAGTACATCAAGGCCCTTATTTTTCAAGGTTTTCAAGATTGCTGCTTCATCTAATTTGGTCAAATCAAATTCAACCCGAACCATACCGGAAGCTGATATGGAGATTTCTAAAATGCCCTCTATTCCCTGAAGATCATGTTCAATATTTCGAGCATGGCGGGTATGCCGGATTCCATCCACTTCTATAAGTTTATGTCCAAATTTCTGCGTTATTTCCGCCCCGCTTTGCTCCGCCAAGGTCTGTATTCGATTTATGGAGATTAGCTCCGGGTTGTAATGAAAGCATAGCTGAGGTACGCCATCCTCCGTTTTATCTGCTACATGCACTTTTTCAAGACCTTTCTTGTCATTAAGATGTTGAATGAGTTTTTGCACACACTGATCCTTCTCATCCGGTACCTCTGGCAAGAGCAATGGTATTTTTATTTGTATCTTTTTCATGTGTATTGTGCTTTGTTAGTTATAAAATTTTAAACTCAACAAAATAATAACTTACTTTTACTATACTAAACTAAATTGTTACACAACTCGTCGAGGTTCAATATTGGCAGTAAATGCTACGTAATTGTATCTAAATTGCTCTGGAATCAATTAGGAGTTTAAATATGTTCTTTGCTTTCTTTTTCTATTCATAGTTATTTTTTCCGTGATAGATTTTTATTGATATACTTGAGTGCTTCAGGTATGTCAAGCTCTCGTGTGCCATTACCTGTACGGATATAAAAATAAGAACGGTCATTATCTCGCAGATAAACTGGTGAGTCGCTTTTTAAGATAAAAAGATGGCAGATATCAACGCCATCCATTTGGAATAAAGATACCTCTACATTAGAGCAAAAATTAGTACCTAACTTAGTAGATACTAATTGCATAATATATTGTTCAAAGCTATCTCTATCTGGTTTCTTCAGAGTTGCATAATCTTCCTGTAAACCAAGAAGGTTTCCATCATCATCAATGCCAATAAAAAGATGTCCTCCCTGGGTATTCATAAACCCGGCAATTGTTTTTGCTACAGTGTACTCCAAAGCTTTATTTGTCTTAGATTGTCTTAAGTCCCACCTCAAGGTAGATTTGAATTCTACTTGTTGGTTTTCTCCAGTCTCAATCAACTTTTTTATCTCTTTAAGCTTTTCTTGAAAACTGTTAGATTTGAATATTTTTTGCCTAAACATATAAATAATTGACAGAGTTACACCAAACAAACCAAATAAAGCTTTAGTAATAGTCTGGTCTAAATCCCAGGAACCAAGCACCTGCTGATAAGAAGTAAGCAGAAGTTCCCCCCAACTTCCGTAATCTCCTTGAATGTCAAATATTTGAAGTGTAATAGCCAAGGGTTGTATTATAAATACACCAATGACTATTCCACAAAGGATAAAATAAAGTAATTTTTTTTTATTCACTGCATTCTGTTTTAATGTGTCTTAAGAACGTTTTTGATATGTAATGAATGAAAACTATTTATCTAAAATTTTAACAGAGATTGGAGCCATTTTATCTTCCATTTTTTCAAGCTCAACTTCAATTTTTGTACCTTCTTTTAACTCAGAAAAAGGAACTGTTTCTTCGTTTTTTTTAAGTGTAGTTTCACCAATAAAATTTAAACGAACTAAAGAATCATCATTTAGTTTTAGATAGAATTCCCGTGCAGGTTCAACCGCATCAGTAACTATGCCGGTATAAGTTCCCGAACTAACTAAAACAGTATCTTTTTCCTTTCCACAAAATTGTAAGATAGTTAAGCTTATTAAAATTAAAGCTATAAAAACTAAAGGTGTTCTTATTCTTTTTTTTATTTCTTTAGGTTTAAACATAGATATAAAATTTTAAGTGTTAGGTTTATACAAGATGCAAAGGCTCTCCGTTTTTTACCCGATATGCCTCTTTTATATCTGTTACATAAATAATCCCATCAGCAGGGTTCGTTGTTTTAGCATGCTTACAGATAAGAGCTATCACAGTTCCTACCTCCTCATTGTGGCAAACAAGTTCTAATTTTACAATCGGGCTGTCTGTAAAGTGAAAGTCCAAAGATGGAGAAGCGTCAGGGTTTTTGTAGGCTCCCGTTCCTTCACCTTTAGATAATGTAACACTGTCGAAACCTTTCTCTTTTAAAGATCCAACCACTGTTTCTACTCTTTTTGGCTTAATAAATGCTTTTACTTCTTTCATATTTCTGGTATTTAGTTTGACCTAAACCGGTTTTTTCTGCCGGTTAAGGTTCTTTATTTCTATTCTTTAATTAATGGCCGTGAGAAGTCTGGCTTTTTTTCATTTCCGCGATCAGGGAGTAAGCGTTATTCCATGCAACTTTTGTGTCTGGTGGCAAAGTTTCTAATAATTTTATTTCAACCCATCCGTCTTTTTCCAGGCCAGTTTTTATTTCAATTGGAGTGAATTCCCATTCTGTTTCTCCATTTTCCTGATGCTCTTCGGCACTAAACATATACGTTTTACCTTCGTCATCAATAATGGCTTCTTCCGGTAACGCGAATACTTCCTTGTCTGTGGTATAAATACTGCCATTGATATACATTCCGGGAATTAAAAACCCTTCTTTCTGATCGATTTCGGCATGTACATGAACCGCTTTCGGGTTTTGCTCGAACTGCTTTCCTACGGAGTATATCTTACCTGTTAATCTTCCATTAGGGACAGATTGGACAGTAAAAGAAACTTCCTGTCCCTTTTTAACTTGATACACATCTTTTTCAAAAACCATCAAATCAGCATGTATATGTTCGTTATTAACAATCATAAATAATTCTGTTTGTGGTTCAACATATTGCCCGATTTGAATATTAACGTCTTCAATGTATCCGTCAATAGGACTAACAATAGGCACCGCCTCGTAAATATTTCCACTTCTGATTTTTTCAATACTCATACTCAGTTGTTTTAACTGCGCCTCATACCCCTTAACTTCAGCAACCGTAGCTTTGTACTCTGCTTGTGTTTTTTGGAGTGCCTGACCAGAACCAACCTCTCCTTCATATAATCTTTGTTGCCTTGCAAGTTCTTTTTCCAGATACAACATTTGCTCGTACGTACGCATGTATTGTGTTTGGATATTTGTAAGATTAGGATGAGCTGCGTAAGCCAGCACTTGATTTTTAGAAACTTTATCTCCTTCAATAACTTCAATGGAAGTAACATTAGCTCCTAAAATTGCAGTTACGGTAGCCTCATGTTGCGGAGGTACTTCCAGCTGCCCGTTTGCCTTTATGATGCCTGAAAGATTACGGGTTGGAAGCGTATCAACATTCATTTCAAGACTGTTAAATTTTAGTTGCGAAAGGTGTGCAGCATTAGCTTCTTCATTTTCTTCACTCTGCATTAAGGATGCATTTTCGGTTGCTATGGCTTCGTTATCTTCAACTTGTGATGTGTTGCAAGCCGCAAAAAAAGATAGAAGTAAGATTAGTACGGTTATATTTATTCGTTGGATATTCATGATATTGTTTTTTAAAAAATTAATTACTTGTTAGAAGTATTCAGGTAGTATTCTAATTCATATCTACTATTCAGATAATTGCTGAAAGCGTCCCATGAATCTACCTCTATCTGTATGGCATCCCTGATATTTTGAAGAAACATCACGTAGTCAATAGCTCCTTCTTTATATGCCGTGAGTGCACCTTTTCGTTGCTCTTCTGCCAGGGGCAGTGCTTCTTCTTTATAATATTCCCAGGAATTCAGCCACTTTAAGTAGTTTTCCTGCATACTGTTGTACATACTGTTCAACTCTTTTTGTGCCTGATTAAGGTTTTGACGGGCAATATTAGTTTGGATTTTAGAGGATTGCGTTTTTCCAAGATTTCCCCAAAAAAGTAAAGGGAAACGAACACCCAACTCATATTTGTAGAAACCGGATTGATTTGCGATTTCCTGAAATCCATAACTCGCACTAAATTTTGGCAGAAACTGGCTTTGATCTTTCTTAACCACTGCTTCAGCCACCTCAACTTTTTGCTCCATCATAGTTAAATAAGGATGATTATTAAGAGCATCTTTATTAAAATTGATTGGTTCATCTAACTCTTCAACCGATACATTTTTTACCGTATAAAGAGAATCGCCTTCAAACCATTTATTAAGTTTCCGAACAGCACTCAGATAGTCTCTGAAGGCTTGTTCTTTTTGAATCTTAATTTTATTAGCCTGATTTAGTGTTGAAAGATACTCCAATCTGGAAGTGGCTTCCGTTTCAAGGCGTAGTTCTGCGGCTCTGGAAATATCAGTAAACTGTGCAAATAACTTATCCAGTACATTATATTTTCGCTTTGCACTGAAAACATCCGCCCAGTTTTGCTTTACCATCAATTCTACCTGAACGTATGTGAGTTCGGCACTTTGCTCTGCAAGCTGTTCGTTTTCTTTTTGAAGCTTTAACCGAGAGGGAATTCCCAAAAGATCAAACTCCTGAGACACGCCAAATTTAGTTTCAATTCCATCCGCACCGTTTCCCACTTCTTCCTTGCCCGTGAACACCCGAGTATCACCGATTTCCCAAGCAGTTTTACGGAGTGCTTGTTGACTTTCTATTTCAAGTTGTGCTGCTTTTATAGCCGGATAGTTATCCATTGCTTTTTTTACAGCTTGCTCTAAAGAAAGCTCCTGAAGATTAGTTGTTTGTACCGGCTGTGCTTGTACCACACCTGACATAAATAAACTTCCGGTCGCCATTAAAAGAAACACAGAAGCTGTAATTGATTTTCTCTTTAACTTTTTCAGATTTCTTTTTTCAACAAAAGAATATAATACTGGAAGAATAATCAGAGTAAGTAAAGTTGCACTAATTAAACCACCAATTACAACCGTTGCTAAAGGTCGCTGAACCTCGGCACCGGCGGAGGCTGAAAAAGCCATCGGAGTGAATCCCATAATAGCTGCAATAGCCGTTAATAAAATAGGGCGAAGTCTTTCTTTAGTTCCTATTAAAATCCGTTCTTTCAAATCAGTTACTCCTTCTTCTTTTAATGAATTAAATCGGCTTATGAGTACGAGTCCATTGAGTACCGCTACTCCAAAGAGCACAATAAAGCCCACTCCCGCAGAAATACTAAAGGACATATCTCTGAGTGCCAGAAAGAATATTCCTCCAATTGCGGCTAATGGTATAGCCAGATAAATCATGACCGATTGAGAGAATGAATTCAATGCAAAATAGAGCAGGATAAAGATCAGAAACAGGGCAATAGGCACAACGATCGATAATCTGCTTTTTGCACGTTGCAGATTTTCAAATTCTCCACCATAAGTGATATAGTAACCTACGGGAAGCTCTAATTCTGCATCCAGTTTTTGCTGTATATCATTAACAACAGATTCTACATCACGGCCGCGGGTGTTTATACCGACAGATGTTCGCCGGAATGTGTTATCACGGGAAATCTGCATGGGACCGGGTTGGTAACTGATATCTGCAATTTCTTCAATAGGCACTTGTGAACCGCTCGGCAGGTCAATATACATTGAACGTAAATCTTCGATACTTTGACGGTTCGCTTCGTCAAAGCGAACAACTAAGTCAAATCTTCGCTCTCCTTCGAATACAACCCCAGCCGTTCCTCCTGCAAATGCCGTGCTTACATAATCATTTAGTTTGGTGATGTTAAGACCATATTGAGCTACTTTTTGACGATTATATCTCACCGTCATTTGAGGGAGTCCCGCTGTTTTTTCGGGATTTACATCTCCCACACCCGGTACGGTTTGGATTAGCGTGGACATTTCTTCTGCTTTCTGTGCAAGAATTTCAAGATCGTCGCCATACAGTTTAACAGCTACATCTTCTCTGACTCCTGTAATTAACTCATTGAATCGCAGTTCCACCGGCTGGCTGAATACCAAATTAACGCCTACAAGTTCTTGGTTCAGCTTCTCTTTAATTTTTGCAATTAGCTCATCTTTCGAGGATACGGTCGTCCATTTAGTTTTATCTTTTTCTAAAATGATTGCCATGTCCGCAATATCCATGGGCATGGGATCAGTAGGGATATCTGCTACACCAATTCGAGATACTACGGTTTTAATCTCAGGAAAATTATTTAGTAGAATATCCTGAGTTTTTGTAGAAATATCGATGGCTTCACTTAATCCGCTTCCGGGTCTTATTAATGCTTGCATGGCAATATCTCCTTCATCAAGTTGTGGAATAAATTCACCACCCATTCGAGAAAAGGTAAATAATGATCCTAAAAACAGAATCACAGCTGCACTAATTACAATTAACTTTCTTTTTAATGCTAATTCTAAAAGAGGATTGTAAACACGTTGAAGCGCTCCAATGAGCTTGTTACTTAGTTTTTCGAGTGCCTGTTCAAATCGTGCAAACCATCCATTTTTATTGACAGAAGGCTTCATAACTAATGATGAAATCATAGGAACGTACGTAAGGCAAAGAATAATAGCTCCTATCACTGCATAGCCAAAAGTAAAGGCCATTGGGCGGAACATTTTTCCTTCTACGCCTTCAAGAAAGAGAATTGGGGCAAATACGATGAGTATGATTAATTGGCCGAAAAAAGCAGAATTCATCATGGTACTGCTGGCTTTGTAGGTAAGTTCATCCATTTGCTTCTTGCCAAACTTACTCTTGCCGGATTTTACTCTTTTTTCTATCTCGTGTACCGTTCCTTCCACAATGATGACAGCCCCGTCAACGATAATTCCGAAATCTATGGCTCCAAGACTCATCAAGTTTGCCCAAACTCCGGTTACCTTCATCATAATAAAAGCAAAAAGTAGCGATAAAGGGATAAGAGATGCAGTAACTAAACCGCCCCGTAAACTTCCGAGTAAGATCACTAAAACAAATACTACTATTAACGCCCCTTCAATTAAATTTTTGGAAACCGTACTTGTTGTTCGTGCAATAAGATTACTTCTATCCAAAAAGGGTTCAATTCTCAGCCCTTCCGGTAAAGATGTTTGCACACTTTCGATTCGCTCTTTTACATTTTGAATAACGTCATTAGGATTTGCTCCTTTAAGCATAAGAACCATTCCACCGACAGCTTCATGTCCATCTTGTGTAAAAGCTCCATATCGAGTTTGTGTACCAAATTGTACTTTTTCGGCAACGTCATTAATAAGAACAGGAATTCCATTTTCGTTCTTTATTACAATACTACCGATATCATCTAAAGATCGAATCAACCCTTCTCCTCGGATAAAATTCGCCATTTTATTTTTCTCGATGTAGGCTCCACCGGTATTTACATTGTTCATGGCAAGAGCGTCATACACTTCAGAAATTGTAATTCCAGTAGCATTCAATTTGTCAGGATCAATCGCCACTTCGTATTGTTTGATACTTCCACCAAACGAATTTACTTCTACTACACCATCAACCAAGGTCATTTGACGTTTAACTATCCAGTCCTGAATAGTTCTCAATTCAGTAGGTGAATATTCATCTTCAAATCCTGGTTGTGGAACAATGGTATATTGATAGATTTCTCCTAATCCGGTTGTGATAGGTCCCATATTCGGGGAACCGAATTTCTCGGGGATGTCTTCTTTAACTTCATTGAGTTTTTCTTGCACTAATTGTCGGGGCAGATAAGTACCCATGTCATCGTCAAAGACGATGGTAACTACCGAAAGACCGAATCTGGAAACGGATCTAATTTCAGATACACCGGGAAGATTTCCCATTGCCAATTCTACAGGATAGGTCACAAATTGCTCGATATCTTCTGTTGCGAGATTTTCAGATACCGTTATTACTTGTACTTGATTATTAGTTATATCCGGTACGGAACCCAAATTAATGGTCATCATGGAGTATGTTCCAACTCCAATTAAGGTTAAAATGAATAAGCCGATGATGAACTTATTCTTTATTGAGAACGATATTATTTTATTAATCATAAAAAATTAAAACTGTCCCTTTTCTCAGGGAGTGTTGAATAGAAATCAGATTTATAGAATTAGTTGTATAAACCTGTGTGAATATGAAGACTAAAAACTCTCGATAAGATGCAAGAAATACAGACTCCAGAGAGTCATATACATTTAGAGCTTTAGTAAATAAGGGGAGTGGCTAATTCAGAAGAACAACTGTTGCTAAGGTGGTTATTTCTTGCTGTTCGATTATAGGTGGGATAAATACAGCTAGTTGTTTATTTGCTGAATTTGGCAGAATTGAAACCGACTGATAAAGATCATTGTTGATCTTCTGAATGGTTTTATTCTGGTCAAAACGATTAACTCTATTATCTTTGGCACAAGTTTCATCGAGTTCCAGATCGTTGCAGTCTATACAATAATCAGAGTCAGAATGGAATTCAGCTTCAGTGTCAGAAAAAATAATATCTGCATGCAAATCACAGTCGGAAGCAATTCCAAAAGAAAGGGGGGAAGTTGATTCTATGTTAATATCCCCATTCGATTCAAAACAGTAGATCAATGAATCGGCAAAACCATGTACACTCAGGCTGTGTATGCTAAAGAATAGCAATAATGCTACTGAAGTAACTTTTATAATAGTATGTGAGTTCTTGATCATGATTTTTAAGTGAAACCAAAGATAAGATAAAAAAATTCACATAACTTATATTTTCTTGTTTTAAACTTGATGTATTTTGATGTAGTAGTATACTAGTTGATGTATAAAATTTCTTATTTCCCGTATAGAATTTTTGAAGCACTTCTTAAATAAGTTTCTTTTTAGTATAATTGATTTGTGAAAATTTCAGCATCATATAAATTTATTTCAACTCTGTTGAGTTTAAGTATAATCTTAAGCTTCACGGTTTCTCTTTGTTCTATGAGCACTATGGAAGAAGTGTGTGAGCGGATGATGATGCATAGTTCAATGGAGATGACTGTAATGGGGCATGATGCCGGGCATCAGGATATGATGTATGAAAAGATGACCACAACTTCTTCCGATTGTGAAATGACCGTTGATTGTGATTGCATGACCGACAAAACCCTGATTGCTACCATTGCACCAACTGTGGTTTTAAAGATCAGTACACTATCTTTTCAATTTACTTTTGAGGAGTTTTCTTCAGTTAATAGTGATCAAATACCAAGAAATTCTGACCTCACCTTAACAAATTCTTATTCGCCGCCACCTCTCTTTTTGGCGAATGAATCTTTCCTGATTTAGGGATAACTACGTCCAATATTTATCATTTCTGTATTGCTCACTGTTGAAATTCAGTTCAGAAACCAGAGTGTATAAATAAATATGTCATTTTAGACAGATCTAAATCTCGGGCATTCCACGCGAGATGACTTATAAAATTCATTCATAGTTATTCTTAAATCATACCAATGTTAAATAAAACCATACGCTTTTTTCTCGAAAACAAATTAGTTGCAGTGTTACTGCTTCTTGTTCTGGTAGGATGGGGACTGGTTACCACCCCATTTTCATGGAATCTGGATTTTCTTCCAAAAGATCCTGTTCCTGTTGATGCTATTCCTGATCTGGGGGAAAACCAGCAAATTGTTTATACCGAGTGGGCAGGGCAATCACCACAAGATGTGGAAGACCAGATCACCTATCCATTAACTACTCAATTACTTACAGTTCCCGGAGTAAAAACAATTCGAAGTACCTCAATGATCGGGCTCTCCAGCATTTATGTGATCTTTGAGGAAGGTGTGGAATTTTACTGGAGTCGCTCGCGGATACTGGAAAAATTGAATTCATTGGCTGCAGGGACACTTCCTCAAGATGTACAACCGGCTTTAGGACCGGATGCCACGGCGCTTGGACAGGTTTTCTGGTACACAATAGAAGGAAGAGATAAAGAAGGAAATCCTGCGGGGGGCTGGGATCCTCAGGAACTGAGAAGTATTCAGGATTTTTATATAGGATATGCACTTTCAGGAGCGCAGGGAGTGGCGGAAGTTTCACCGATCGGAGGTTTCGTAAAAGAATATCAGATCGATGTGAATCCGAATGCCCTATTGAATTATAATATTTCTCTTGCTCAGGTTTTTGATGCGGTTCGCAAAACAAATGCGGATGTAGGGGCTCAAACCATTGAGATCAATAAAGTAGAGTATCTGGTTCGTGGATTAGGATACATCGAGAACATCGAAGATATCGAAGAAACGGTGTTAAAGGTGGCTGATAATGTTCCAGTAAGGATCAAAGATGTTGCTTTTGTAACCACAGGTCCTGCTCAGCGTCGAGGAGCTTTAGATAAAGGAGGAGCAGATGCCGTTGGGGCTGTTGTAGTGGCGCGACAGGGAGCAAATCCTCAACAAGTGATCGACAATATCAAAGAGAAGATCAAAGAACTATCAAACGGTTTGCCTTCCAAAACGCTGGATGATGGCACGGTTTCTAAAGTTACGATTGTTCCGTTTTATGATCGTTCAGAATTGATAGGGGAAACTTTAGGAACTTTGGAAGAAGCTTTGTCTCTCGAGATCCTGATCACCATTATTGTCATTGTGGTGATGGTAATGAACTTAAGGACTTCATTTTTGATCTCAGCTATGTTGCCTGTTGCAGTCCTCATGACTTTCATTGCCATGAAATATGCTAATGTAGACGCAAACATAGTTGCGCTTTCAGGAATCGCTATTGCCATAGGTACCATTGTGGATATGGGTGTAATTCTTTCTGAAAATATGCTCCGGCATATGGAGAATATGAAAGAAGGAGACTCTCTGTTAGAAGTGATTTACACAGCCACGGTAGAAGTAGCTTCAGCAGTAATAACAGCGGTTTCAACAACTATCGTAAGTTTTCTTCCGGTCTTCACTATGATTGCTGCCGAAGGTAAATTGTTCAAACCTCTGGCTTATACAAAAACTTTCGCGCTTATCGCTTCCATCATTATTGCCATTACTTTGATTCCACCTTTTGCCCACTGGTTATTTTCAATCAAGATCAGCAACAAGAAAATAAAATTAGTTTGGAATGGCTTATTGGTCATTTCTGGATTAGTGACCCTATTTACAGGTCCGGTTTGGGCAGCCTTTGCATTGATCGGCTTTGGGCTTATTAACGGAGCATCAACGTTTCTTGATTCTGAATATGAATCTAAAATTCCATTGCTCAATAATATTCTAAGTGTTGTGATTGTGACATGGTTGTTAGCAAAATACTGGCTTCCATTCGGACCTTCAGTAGCTCTAATATGGAATTTATTGTTTGTTGTGCTTTTGATCGGCGCAATTCTGTGTTCGTTCTGGTTAGTGATCAAATATTATGATAAGCTTATTGCCTGGTGTTTGGATCATAAATTGGCCTTTCTTTCTATACCGACCTTCTTCATTGTTCTGAGTATGATCATCTGGCTTGGATTTTCGAGTGTGTTCGGTTTTGTTGATAAGGGTTTTGATGCAATTGGAGTTGATGTCAATGAAACAAAAGTTTGGACAGCAGCTTCACGGACATTTCCGGGTTTAGGCAAAGAATTTATGCCGGCTTTGGATGAAGGTGCTTTTCTATTGATGCCAACTACATTACCCCATGCCGGCATCGAAGAATCAAAAGATGTAGTTCGAAAAATTGACATGGCCGTCTCTTCCATCCCAGAGATTGAGAAAGTAGTGGGTAAACTTGGAAGAACAAATTCGGCCTTGGATCCTGCACCTATATCCATGTATGAAAATGTGATCCAGTACAAATCAGAATATAAAACAGATGAAAATGGACGCAGAATTAGATTTAGGATTAATGAAGCAGGTATTTTCGAGCGAAATGAAAACGGTGAATTAATTCCTGATGAAGACGGCAAATACTTTCGTCAGTGGAGAGATCATATACAGTCACCGGATGATATTTGGGATGAAATCGTAGCAGTAACCAGAATTCCGGGAACGACCTCAGCTCCGAAACTACAGCCCATTCAAACAAGATTGATCATGCTTCAGTCCGGGATGAGGGCTCCTATGGGAGTTAAAATAAAAGGCTCTGATCTTGAAACTATTGAGGATTTTGGTTTACAACTGGAAGAAGTTTTACGGGCTGTGCCGGGAGTAAAACCGCAGTCTGTATTTGCTGACCGAATCGTAGGTAAGCCTTACTTGGAAATTGATTGGGACAGGAAAAAATTAGCTCGATACGGACTTACTATTCAGGATGTACAGAATTTTGCAATGGTAGGAATCGGAGGAATGCAGGTTTCTACTTCGGTGGAAGGTAGAGAGAGATACCCAATCCGGGTTCGCTATGCCAGAGAATTAAGAAATGATCCTCAGGCAATTTCTAGAATGTTGGTTCCTACCAAATCCGGAGCTCAGATACCATTAGAGCAATTGGCAACGATTGAATATCGGCAAGGACCACAAGCTATAAAAAGTGAAGACACCTTCCTTATCGGTTATGTGATCTTCGATAAACTGGATGGTATAGCAGAAGTCGATGTAGTTCGTAATGCTCAGAAATTGATATCAGAACGCATCGAAACCGGTTCACTGAAAGTTCCTGCAGGAATAAGTTTTGAGTTCGCCGGAAACTATGAAAATCAAGTTAGGGCAGAGAAACGATTAAGTATCATTTTACCGATCGCTCTCTTCGCTATCTTTCTGATCATGTATTTCCAGTTTAGATCTGCTGCTACTACCGGAATGATCTTCACCAGTATTTTTGTGGCTTGGGCAGGAGGTTTTCTAATGATATGGTTGTACGGACAAGGCTGGTTCCTGAATTTCGAACTATTTGGACAAAACCTCAGAGACCTCTTCCAAATGGGGACAGTGAACTTAAGTGTTGCCGTTTGGGTAGGATTTATTGCCTTGTTCGGGATTGCATCAGATGGCGGAGTAGTGATGGCAACTTATCTGGATCAAATTTTTGATAAACAAAAACCAACCAATAAAGCAGAGATCAGATCAGCTGTGATCGAGGCAAGTTCACGAAGAATTCGCCCGACACTGATGACTACAGCAACAACCATTCTTGCGTTGATCCCAATACTTACTTCAACAGGTCGTGGAGCAGATATCATGGTGCCAATGGCGATTCCAAGTGTTGGAGGGATGTTACTTCAGGTAATCACACTATTTGTAGTGCCTGTGTTGTATGCCATTTGGAAAGAATTTCAATTAAAAAGGAGTTTGAAATGAGACAAATATTTCAAAACAATTATTCAGCTTTAGGTAATGTGACGTTCCGACGCAGAGCATTGGAACGAGCTAAAGAATACAGTTCTGATACCCCTCGGATCAAATCGGGAACCGCCGATTCGATAAGCTCCCCTAAAAGCGAGAATTACGAACAGTTTAAGAAAGCAAATCTCCCTTCTAAGAGACAAAAGGAAAAGTCCCCTCTTGAGAGGGGATTCAGGGGTGTGTTTTATATGCTCATAATCCTGTTACTTTCTTCAACTCTAAACGCCCAATCCCTCCAAAGTTACCAACAGGAAGCAGCTCAGAATAATCCCGAGCTTAAAGCATCTTTCAACAGGTATTTATCAGAATTGGAAAGCAGACCTCAGGTTGGGTCATTACCTGATCCCGAAGTGGCATTCGCGTATTTTATTAGTCCGATTGAAACCAGAGTCGGACCGCAAAGAGCACGGATTTCGGTAACACAAATGTTTCCGTGGTTTGGAAGTTTGTCTGAAAAGAGGTCGGTATCTGAAGCGAATGCGAAAGCACAATTTGAACAATTTCAGGAGCAAAGGAATCGCATTTTCTATCAAATGGAAATGATCTGGAGCGATTTATTTGAAGTGGAGCAACAAATCAGAATTGCAGAAGAGAACCTCAGAATCATAAATACATTACTCGAAGTGAGTTTGAGTAGGTATGAAAATGGATTGACTTCGCAGGTTGATGTACTCAGGGCACAGATCGAACAAGAAGATCTTAAAACCCAAATCGAACTTCTGAAGGATAACCGTAGACTGCTAAAGGAGCGTTTTAATGAATTCAGAAATGTGGATGAAAGCTCAGAGGTTATTATTCCGGACAATCTCTCGGCATCAATGGCACTCAAGAACAAGGATGAACTCAAGTCAACTATCATTCAGCAAAACCCGAATCTTAATAAACTCAGATATAGAGAAGAAGCTTCAAAGGAAATGGTGTCTTTAGCTGACAGAGAAGGAAAGCCTTCTTTCGGAATTGGTTTCGATTATATAGCTACAGGAGAGCGTACAGACGTTACAAATCTTTCGGATAACGGAAGAGATGCTTTTGTAGCCCGAGCCAGTTTTAAGATTCCGCTTTTCAGAAATAAATATAATGCAAAGGTGCAGCAGGCAGAATTGAACCTGAATTCGGTTCAGCAGGATATAATCACATTAGAAAATAAGCTGGAAACAGATCTTTACACAGCACTCAGAGATCGAAGTGATGCTCAGAGAAGATTCAATTTATACGATACCAAACAAATTCAACGAGTTGAACAAGCCATTAACATAATGATGGAATCCTATTCTTCTGACGCATCTGATTTCGAAGAAATACTAAGGTTGCAAAGAAAATTACTTGAGTATCAGCTAAAACGAATTCAAGCTAAAGCCGATCTGTACATGGCGAACAGCTATATCAATTATCTCTCGGGCGTGAATAACATCACCGAAAACGAACTTAATTACTAAATAAATTATCATGAAAAATCTAAAAAAATACAGCCTATATATAGCAATTGGAGTGGTGGGCATTCTCCTTGGTGCTTTAATATTCGGAGGCACAGAAACAAAAGTAGAACTTCAAACTCCGGATGAACACATCGCTGACAGTCATACTGATGACGAGGGAAATGTCATTTACTCATGCAGTATGCATCCGAGTGTAAGACAAAGCGAACCCGGTGATTGTCCGATCTGCGGAATGGAACTCATTCCGGTGAATGACAATTCAACCGGTGGAAATCCCAATGAATTAACGATGTCGCTGGCTGCGATGAAGTTGGCTGAAATCGAAACTTCCGTTGTTCGCTCAGGAAATCCGGTATCAACGATCTATTTACCGGGAAAAATAATGCCAGATCAGAATAAGGTATCCAGTGTTACTGCTTTATTTGGTGGAAGAATCGTAAACCTATATGTGGATTACGAAGGAGCTTTTGTTAGAAAAGGGCAAAAAATTGCTTCGATATATTCTCCTGAACTCATTTCCGCTCAACAAGAGCTGTTGCAAGCGGTTAAATTCAAAGAGCAAAATCCCGTATTGTATAAATCAGCTAAACGGAAGTTAGCTTTATGGGAATTGCCTGCTCAAACTATAGAGAATATCGAGTCAACCGGTGAGATTAAAACCGAACTAGATATCGTCTCTCCAGCTACCGGTTATGTTACCAAGCTGAATGTTTCCCGTGAAGACTACGTAAATCGTGGAAGTATGATATATATGGTTGCAGATCTTTCCAGTGTTTGGGTGATGTTTGACGCATATGAATCTGATCTATCCTTAATACAAGAAGGGCAAAATATTATGTTCACTACAGCAACGTATCCCGGAGAAAAATTTGAAGGAACGGTGAGCTTTGTAGATCCATCAGTAAACAGTATGAGCCGAACAGCGGACGTGAGAGTAAAGGCGAATAATCCTGAAAAGAAATTAAAGCCGAACATGTTAGCTGAAGGAATATTGACAGCCAATATCTCAAATCAGAAATCTTTACTGATTCCAAAATCAGCAGTGCTTTGGACCGGTCCACGATCCATCGTTTTTGTGCAGATACCAGACAAAGAAGAGCCTACTTTTATAGCTCGTGAAGTTACGTTAGGTAAACGGGTGGGTGAGCAATACATCATTTTGGAAGGATTGGAAGCCGGTGAAGAAGTAGTAACCCATGGTAATTTCAAATTGGATGGAGCTGCACAGCTTGCAGATAAGTTAAGTATGATGAACAGAAATCCGGGAACGGGAGCTAATCGCACGGGACATGAAGGTCATAACATGGGAGCAGAAGGTTCCGGTGAGATGAAAATGGAGATGAATTCTCCATTAATGAATGAGGAACCAATGAATACGGAAGCGAAATCGGTTCCTGCAGAATTTAAATCTCAGTTAAATAATGTAGTTCAGGAATATTTGAAATTGAAAGACGCATTGGTAATGTCAGATAAATCCAAAGTTACTGCATATGCGAATAAACTTGAGAATGAACTCAAAAATGTAAACATGACGCTGGTGAAAGGAGAACTGCATACCACATGGATGAAACAACTTGAAAAAATTGACTCATCTAATAAAGAGCTAAAACAATCTCAGAACATCGAAGCTCAAAGGGCTGCCTTTCTAACGCTTTCATCAACCCTGATAGAGAGTGTTAAAACCTTTGGCATACCAAGTGTGATATTCCAACAATATTGCCCTATGACAGATGGAGGAAAGGGCGGTTACTGGTTAAGTGAATCAGAAGAAATTAAAAATCCTTATTTCGGTGAGCAGATGCTGAAATGTGGAGAGACTATTACTAAAATTGAATCATAAATCTAAATAAATATTAAAATGAAATATTTCAAAATTACACTTTTAGCATTACTACTTAGCTCAGGAGCTATACAAGCTCAAGAAAAGAACAAACAAAGCCATGACAAGCACTTAGGTATTCTTATTACGGAATATATTCAATTAAAGGACGCCCTTGTTGCTGACGATTTTGAATTGGCACAAAAGAGTTTAAATTCATTTTCTAAGGAAATTAATTCGAATAGTGAAATGATAGATCATGAAAGCTCTGATAAATATGATGCTCATCACAAAAGAATGGTTGCAGCTGTAAATACTACAATGAAAGCACAGGACATAAAAGCTTTAAGAGACAGTTTTGATGAAATTACAGATGAACTACTGGTAGCTATTGAAAACCAAGGTTATACAGACAATAAGTTATATGTACAATTTTGTCCAATGGCTAATGATAAAAGCGGGGCGAAGTGGCTAAGTACTAAAGAAGAAATTCTGAATCCTTATTACGGCTCAATGATGATAAAATGTGGAACAACGCTTAAAACTATAAATTAATTGAATTATGGAACATGAACATCACCACCATCAAGCCAATAAAGATGATCATGAAGGTCATGATAATAAACACAAAGATCATGGCAACCATCATGCACACATGGCACAGGATTTCTTAAAACGTTTTTGGATATCCACTGCTTTAAGTTTGCCGATTATTGCGCTTTCTCCAATGATTCAAGGGTTACTTGGATTAAGGGAAAGCTTATCTTTTCCGGGTGATGTCTATGTTTCGGCACTTCTTTCAAGTATAGTATTCTTTTACGGAGGCTGGCCTTTTTTAAAAGGGTTGGTAAACGAATTAAGGAACAAAAAGCCGGGCATGATGACCCTTATTGGTATTGCCATAACCACAGCTTATGTATATAGTATGTTGGTTGTATTTGCAGTTGAAGGGAAAATCTTTTTCTGGGAGCTTGTTACCCTTGTAGATATAATGCTTATAGGGCACTATATCGAAATGAAATCCGTAATGAGTGCTTCAAAAGCTTTGGAGGAACTTGCAAAATTGATGCCTTCGGAAGCGCATTTGGTTCAGGAAGATGGATCAACCAAAGAGGTGGCTCTTGAAGAGCTAAAGAAAGGTGATCGGGTTCTTATAAAACCCGGCGAAAAAATACCCGCTGACGGATTCATAGTTAAAGGTAAGAGTTCCGTGGATGAATCTCTCATGACCGGAGAATCAAAGCCGGTAAATAAGGGAGAAGAAGACGAAGTTATAGGTGGGTCTATTAATGGAGAAGGTTCGTTAACAATTGAAATTAATAAGACGGGCGAGGATTCATTTCTTTCTCAGGTTATTACTCTTGTAAAACAAGCTCAGGATAGCAAGTCAAAAACACAAGATCTTGCAAATAGAGCTGCGTTCTGGCTTACCTTGATAGCGCTTGGTGCAGGAACTATTACGTTCTTTGTATGGACATTTCTTACAACTCAGGATTTCGTATTTGCTCTTGAACGTACAGTAACTGTTATGGTTATTGCTTGTCCTCATGCATTAGGTTTAGCGGTACCATTAGTAGTAGCTGTTTCGACTAACTTAGCTGCTAAAAATGGGTTTCTGATTAGAAATAGAACTGCGTTTGAAGATGCCAGAAATTTGGGAGCTGTAATCTTTGATAAAACGGGAACACTCACCAAAGGTGTTTTTGAAGTTACCGATATTATGACATTTTCAGAAGATTATAAGAAAGAACGTTTGCTACAATTAACAGCTTCTTTAGAACAAAATTCTGAACATCCTATCGCTCAGGGAATTGTAAAATCTGCTGACTCACTTCTTGAAGTAAACGATTTTAATTCTATAACAGGGAAAGGAATTGAAGGTAATATTGACGGACTTTCAATCAAAGTAGTAAGCCCCGGTTATTTAAGAGAGAATGATATCGAATTGCCAGATGATCAATATCAAACCCTCTCAAAACAAGGTAAAACGGTTGTATTTGTTATTGTTGAAGGCGAACTAAAAGGGGCAATTGCACTTGGTGATACCATTAGAGAAGACTCCAAAATTGCAATTAACCAGTTGCATGATATGGGTATCGAATGCATTATGCTTACAGGAGATAACAAACAAACAGCTGCTTACGTGGCTAAGGAACTGGGTCTGGATGACTACTTCGCTGAAGTTTTGCCCAACGAAAAAGCAGATAAAATTAAGGAAGTCCAATCACGAGGATTAAAAGTTGCCATGACAGGTGATGGTGTGAATGATGCTCCGGCACTTGCCCAAGCGGATGTGGGAATAGCAATTGGAACCGGTTCTGATGTAGCTATAGAAACAGGAGATATAATTCTCACACAAAGTAATCCCAAAGACGTAGCAGCATTAATAGCTCTTGCTAAAGCTACCTACAAAAAAATGGTGCAGAACCTGTTTTGGGCCACCGGGTATAACGCCGTAGCTATTCCATTGGCAGCAGGTGTATTATTTTCGTTTGGGGTCATATTAAATCCGGCTGTAGGTGCAGGTTTGATGTCGATAAGTACCGTAGTTGTTGCTGTGAATGCACGACTTCTTAAAATTGAAAGATGAATCTATAAATCAAATAAAAGACTTATGAAAAAAGAAGAGAAGAATACCAAGAAGATTAGTAGAAGAGCATTTTTCCGTTACACAGCTTCTATTGGGGCTGTTGTGGGAATGTCAACTATTTTGCCGGCATATGCTTTTGCAGGATTTGGGGAAAGAGATGTGTTGGAACCCAAAGGTGCTGACAATATTTTAGATCTAACCATAAGTGAAATTCCTATCAACATTGACGGGAAAACAAGTACTGCCATTGGAATAAATGGAAGTGTTCCCGGACCGCTTATCCGCTTAAAAGAAGGCGAAGATGTTTTACTTAGAGTTAAAAATGAGCTTAAAGAAGATACATCTATTCACTGGCATGGAATTATTTTACCGTTTCAAATGGATGGAGTTCCGGGAGTAAGTTTCGATGGTATTAAACCGGGAGAAACTTTTGAATACCGCTTTCCGGTAACTCAAAATGGTACATACTGGTATCACAGCCATTCAAAATTACAGGAACAGTTGGGACATTATGGACCAATGATTATTGAACCAAAAGATAATGATCCTGTTGAGTATGACAGAGAGTATCCTGTGTTACTATCTGACTGGACATTTGAGAGTCCATATGATGTAATGAACAATATGAAAAAAATGGATGGTTACTATAATTATCAGAAGCGAACGTTTGGCGAGTTCTTTAAAGATGTTTCGGAAGATGGTTTTGTAAGTGCATTTAAAAATTATACATCATTTGCACGAATGCGTATGAGTCCAACCGATCTTGCAGATGTTACAGGAGCCACCTACACCTACTTAATGAATGGTCGTGGTCCGGAATCGAATTGGAATGCTCTTTTTAAAAAAGGAGAAAGAATACGTTTACGATTCATCAATGGTTCTGCAGGATCTACTTTTGATGTTCGCATTCCCGGATTGAAAATGACGGTAGTTCAGGCAGATGGACAGAATATAGAGCCGGTTTCTATTGAAGAGTTCAGAATTGGTATCGCCGAAACGTATGATGTAATTGTTGAACCAAAAGAAGAGAAAGCATTTACAATTTTTGCTGAATCACTTGATCGAAGTGGTTTTGCGCGTGGCACGTTAGCTCCTAATGAAGGAATGGCTGCGGCAGTTCCTGTTCTTCGTCCAAGACCAACCCGTACTATGAAAGATATGGGGATGAATATGAGCGATATGAAGATGGACGGCATGAAGATGGATAACATGGAAAAGAAAGACAACGCCATGGAAGGAATGGATAATGGAAACATGGACCATAATATGATGGGTATGTCAGGTATGAATTCAGATCCTGTAAAACATGGTCCTGATCGACATGGAGTTGGCGCAGCAGCGATTGCCGATAATCAATACAATCGCTTAAATGAGCCGGGAATAGGGTTAGGAAAAGACGGGCGTAAAGTTCTTGTGTACAATGATTTGAAAAGTCTTGAGCCAAATATTGATGAGAGAAAACCGGAAAGAGAAGTTGAATTACATCTTACAGGAAATATGGAACGCTATATGTGGTCTTTTGATGGTAAAGAATTCAATGAGGTAAAAGGACCTATTGAATTTACTCAGGATGAAAGACTACGCTTGATTCTTGTAAACGATACGATGATGGAACATCCTATCCATTTACACGGAATGTGGATGGAATTAGAGAACGAAAACGGGATCTATAATCCTCGAAAACACACTCTTTTAATACAACCGGCACAGCGAATCTCTGCACTAGTCACACCAAGAGATAAAGGGCGATGGGCTTTTCATTGCCACATTCTATATCACATGGAAATGGGGATGTTTCGAGTTGTACAGGTTAGTGATAAAAATGGAGGGATCTACTAATGCAACAAGTAAATGTCATTGTTAAGCGAACCCCAAAAATTTTCAGTAACAATATTATGTTAAAGATAAATTTTCAAAAAATAGCACTCATTTTGTTACCCATATTAATTTTAACCGGTAACTCAGTGAAAGCTCAAAAGGCTC
Source organism: Balneolaceae bacterium UBA3186 (assembly GCA_002364085.1). Lineage (GTDB taxonomy): Bacteria > Bacteroidota > Rhodothermia > Balneolales > Balneolaceae > Balneola. The sequence goes on from DEXK01000004.1 coordinate 51,370, forward strand.
CGGAATTTAGCAACAAGATTCTTCCCGATAACAAAACCTATTTCTACTTTGTAGCTGACAGGTTTGAATACTATTCTAAAGAAGGCACAAATCCCTTGGTTTGGGATGTTCAGGGGTATTATGGAAAGGATTACAATAAATTCTGGTTTAAAGCAGAAGGGGAAGCCCTTACTTCAGAAAAAGAAGGAGAAATGGAATTTCAAGGGTTATACAGTCGCCCGGTAACTTCCTATTTCGATGTTCAAGCAGGTCTAAGATACGATGTTGCCTATAACAGCATTACCAGTAATTCAAGAGCTTTTGCAGTTTTGGGTTTGCAAGGTTTAGCTCCTTATTTATTTGAAGTGGATGGAAGTATCGCAGTAAGTGAAGACGGAGATTTATCGGGTAGTTTTGAAGGTGAGTTAGACTTGCTGATGACTCAGCGGCTCATTATCCAACCAAGATTGGCCACAAGTGTAGCGGTTCAAAAAGTAGAAGACTTCGGAGTGGGATCAGGGCTCAATAATATCCAGCTTGGTTTAAGATTGAGATACGAGATTAAGCGAGAATTCGCTCCTTATTTGGGAATTTCCTGGAATAGGAAATTGAGCGAAACAGCAGATCTGGCAAAACTTGAAGGTGCAGATGTAAGTGTATTTGGAGTAGTTGCTGGGGTAAGGTTGTGGTATTAAAAAGAAACTTGTTTGGTAAACACATTAAAACAAGAGATAAGGATTAAATAAGAAAATAAAAGAACAAGATTTTGAATAGCTGATCAATTTAGGGTTGAATTGATAAACATTAATAAAATGAGATGCTCTCTACGTAAATATAATAACTGATAAATAAATACTACTACTATGGAAACTTCAAAACACGAAAAAGGAAACTATCTAAAATTTTTCATGATGATTGGCACCTCCATGATTGCAATGTTTTTCTTGATGTATTTACACTCGTATGAGATTCTAAATCATGCCTGGTTTAGTGAAACGCGTTTATTTATGACGATGATTATGGGTGGCGCTATGATTATCATCATGCTCGCATTTATGCTGAACATGTATAAAAATAAAAACGCCAACATCAGTATTTTGGCAGGTGGTCTGCTACTTATTATCGCATCAATTTGGTTGGTTCGCAGCCAAACCACTGTTAGCGGAACTGACTATATGGAAGGAATGATTCCACATCACTCAATTGCTATTCTGACTAGTGAAAGGGCGAATATAGAGGATAAAAGAGTTCGTAAACTGGCCGATGAAATTATTGCAGCTCAACTCCGTGAGATCAAAGAAATGGAATGGTTAATTGAAGACATCAAAAATAATGGAATTGCTGAAACAGCAGAAGAAGCGAATTCAAGACCGGTGCCAAACTTTGAAGGGAGTTTGAATTAACCGCTTTCAAAGCATGTATAATAGATGCTAACTAAACATACACTAACATAAATCAAATTTAAAAAACTATGGAACTTATACCTGAATGGGCACCAAATATTCATCCGCTATTGGTTCATTTTCCAATTGGAATTATCATTTTAGCGGCATTGATGAACTTTATTTCTCTCTTTATTCCCGAAGAATGGTGGGACGAAAAGAAGAATACGATTATATATATAATAGGATCTGTTTCTGCAATAGGAGTTTATTATTCCGGTAAATCAGCAGCGGACAGTGTTTTTCTTCCAACGGAAGCTCAAACAGTATTAAATGATCACGCAGACTGGGCTCTTTGGCTGGTGTGGTTTTTTATAGCGTATGCCATCGTAAGAATCGGACTACATTATTTTAAACTTTTTGAGAAATCGATAACTAAATACGTGGCTTTTGTAGCAGTACTTCCGGGAATCTTTTTGTTATACGAAACGGGAGAACACGGAGCTGAAATGGTATTTGGTTATGGAGCCGGTACCGGACAATTACTTGAACAAGAAGAAGTTTCTCCTGATTTAACGGATTCAAACCCTGCTTCCTCTGAATCTTCTTTTACACAAAAAGAAAATGGTGATTGGTTCTGGGAAATGAATGAAAATGCAGTAACTGATTTGATAGGAAATTTTCACTGGACAGGAGGATCAGTTAATGAGCTGAATCCTGAAGTAGCAGCTTCAAATAGTACTCAGTATTTGAAATTAAGCATAAACGAAGGATCAAACACTTTCGTCACACATAACAATTATCAAAATGTTCAGGTCGACTACTATATCGACATGACTGACCTTGATGGGGAGTTGATGCTGATTCACCATTTCATCGATAACGAAAATTTTGATTATGTACAGCTCAGATCTTCAGGTGTAATAATACAGGGAAGAAAAGAGCAAGGTGAAAACACTGTGTTTCAGGAAGGTAAATTTGAAACAGGTGGAGTTCAGTTTTTTAGGGTTGTAGGAAACGGTACTCACTTCAGGGGTTATGTAAATAAAGAAATGGCTGTTCATGGACACGACGATGCTCCGGAATCGGGAGCCATTGGTTTAAGAATTGAAGGAGAAGGAAGTATTCTCATTTCAAAAATCGAACTATCACAATTAAAATAAAAGGTAAAAAAAATGAAAACAATACTATTAACAGGTTTATTATTACTTTCAACGGGATTCATATCAGCTCAGAATATGGATCACGAGAATCATAAGAATATGGCAAGTTCCGAGGAAGTGGAAGCTGTAAAAAAAGTACTGAAAGCGTATAAAAACGCACTCGAGGCTTTAGATGTAACCGGAACACAAAAACTATTTACAGATGATGCAGATGTTTTTGAAAACGGAAAATATGAAGGAAGCTATCAGGATTATTTAGATCATCATATTGGACCTGAATTGGGTCATTTTAAAGAATTTTCGTTCATCGATTATAAAGTGGATGTACAAATTGAAGGAAAGATTGCAGTTGCCTTTGAGACGTACAACTATAAGATCGTAACGGGAGGGGAAGACAGCAGAACTATCGAAAGACAAGCAGTAGCTACTTCAGTTCTTAAGAAAACAGAATCGGGATGGAAGATCATGCAGAATCATGGTTCATCCAGAGCCGTACGAAATTAACATTCTGAGTTTAAATTTCTACAATGACACTCAATATTAAAATTAAACGTCTTCTCATTTTTGTTTTCACTTCAGTCTCCATCTTTATGGTTGGATGTGGAGAAAAACAAAAAGAAACAAAGGCTGTTGCAGATCCAACGACTTTCAAGCAAAGTCGTTGGTACACCCAACAACAATTTGAATTGGGTAAACAAGTATTTACTGCAAACTGTGCTCAATGTCACGGAGGAAAAGGTCAAGGTTTGGTGGAGGATTGGAAAACGCCAAATCCTAACGGGCAGTTTCCGGCACCACCACTAAACGGAACTGCACATACATGGCATCATTCTACCGAAGTGCTGATGGAAACAATAAATAAAGGAGGAATTCCCTTGGGTGGTAGTATGCCTGCTTTTAAAGAAATGCTTTCTGAAGAAGAAAAGCTGGCTGTAATTGCTTTTGTTCAAAACTTGTGGGACGATGAAACCTATAAAAAATGGCTTAAAATTAATAACTCAAACTAACGAATAAGGAAAATCACTATGAGAAAATTTACATATACACTACTAATACTATTCATTTCAAGTATAGCATTAGTAGCTCAAGAAACTAACGACAAAGAAATGATCGCAAAAACGTTGAGCGATCTTGAAACGGCAATTGTAGAGAATGATTCTAAAAAAGCAGGAGAGATACTGCATGATGATGTCACAATTCTTGAAGGTGGCGGTATGGAAACTAAAAGTGAGTATTTATCTCATCATTTTCATTCAGACGGAAAGTTTTTATCTGCAATGAACAGGGAGGAAGTATCTCAGGAAATTAGTGTTGAAGGCAATATGGCATGGGTTACTTCAAAAACCAAAATGACTGGCACATACTCGGGAAGAGATATAGATTTGAGCAGCTTAGAACTTGCTGTACTCAAAAAAGAGAACGGTATGTGGAAAGTAGTAGCGCTACATTGGTCTTCGAGATAATATATTAACGATTTCAACAGCAATCTCTGCCTTTCTGAATTGGAGGGCAGGGAACATCCCCATAAGAACAAAATACACAGCAGTCTCCCTGTTTGGGTTTAAGCACCTCTTTACATTCAGGGCATTCCCAGAAAAATTGGCAGGAATCAGTGGGCATGGTTTCTTGGGATTGATTCCCACACTTAGGACACATTATGGTTGATTCAGCAATGGTGGTTGTCATATAAACTTAATTGATTTTGGCACTTTCTGAAGCTATAAAACCCGTTTTGTTTATAGCTTCAATAATAGTTGGGACTGCTGTTTTCTCTTTATCAAATTTGACAACAGCATTTTGATTTTCATAAGAAGCAGAAGCTTCGAGTACACCTTCAACTCCATGAGCTGCACTTAAGACTGCAGATTCACACCCCGAACAGGTCATACCTTCAATATTGAATGAAACAGTTTCAACCTGATCCTTCTGTACGTAGATAACTTTCTGATCCGGTTTCGAAGTAAAAATTGTCGAATAGTAAGGGAAGCTTATTAACAATGCGGCAACTACAGTTACTATTCCTAAAAAGCTTTTAGAATTCAGAAATGATGGATTTTCTTCGCAAGCACAATCCGGATCCCAATTGGGTTTTAATTTTCGATACCATGCATAACCAAGCAATAGTAAGGTAAGCCCAATAATATAAGGTCTGAATGGTTCGATCCAGGAAAAAGTGGCTGCTGCTCCGCTTACACCGGCTACTAAAGCTACAACAGGAGTGATGCAGCATAGAGAAGCTAAAAATGCGGCAAAGATTCCCACTCCGATCCACTTGGTCTCTGTTTGATTGTTTTTTTCTTTACTCATGCTACTAAAACCTTTAATAGTTGGTTGTTATTAATGTGACCAAAAATTGGAGACAGAATTTCTTTAAAGACAGGATTGAGAGAATAAAAAATGACCTGCCCATCCCTGGTGGTACCTACTAAACCACCATCTTTTAATTTTCTAAGATGTTGAGATATAGCAGGTATACTCATATTAAGGATATCCCCAAGATCACAAGGACATAATCTTTCCTCAGCATTTAACAGAAAAAGAATTTTTAGCCTAACGTCATTCGCTGCTAGTTTTAGTATATCACTTAATTTATAAATAGAAGTATCTACCTGTTCTAAGGAATTTATACATCGGTTTATTTGATTGAGGTCAGCTACCTCTCTTATACAATCTTGTTTACTCATAATATGGAATTAGTTTATCTAATAGTATAATAAATTAATTATTTAAGCAAATACTTAAATAATTTGATTATTAAATTACTTAAGTATCAGATATGTAGAAAAGCAGCTATTATTAACCGATTTAAGTGATACTTACACTTCTTAATCTCAGTGCATTTCCAATTACCGAAACAGAACTGAAACTCATGGCCAGAGCAGCGATCATAGGCGAAAGTAAAATACCGAAAACCGGAAATAAAACTCCGGCAGCGATCGGTACGCCTACTGAGTTATAGATCATCGCAAAGAACAGGTTTTGTTTGATGTTTTTGACCACTTCCGTACTCAGATTTTTGGCTTTAACAATTCCATTCAGATCTCCTTTTACTAAAGTGATCATGGCACTTTCCATAGCCACATCGGTTCCGGTGCCCATAGCAATTCCTATATCAGACTGAGCTAAAGCCGGCGCATCATTGGTTCCGTCTCCCGCCATGGCTACTTTCTTTCCTTCTTTCTGAAGACGCTCGATTTCCTCCAGTTTATCCTGAGGCAGACATTCCGCTTTGTATGAAGATAAGTTCATTTCCTCAGCTACGGCTTTTGCTGTTTGCGGATTGTCACCCGTAAGCATAATTACGTCTATTCCTTTTTCCTGAAGAGCTTGAATAGCTTTCTTGCTGCTTTCTTTGATTGCGTCAGTTATAACTACATATCCAACTATTGATCCGTCTACAGCTAACCAGGAAATCGTCTTGGGATCGTTGATCTCGCTGAGGGATTTTTCAATTTTACTTTGTTCTGATGTATCTGAATCACTGAACATTTTTCTGTTACCGAGTTTGATGGCTTTTCCATCGACGGTTCCCTGAACACCTTGTCCGGTTATGGATTCAAAATCAGATACTTTTAGAAATTCTACCTCTTTAGATTTTCCAAATTTAACGGTTGCGTCTGCTAGCGGATGTTCGCTTTCATTATTGAGTGAGCTTACAAATTGGATGATCTGTTCTTCGGAATAACCATCATCCACAGAAACCATTTTCTCAACGGATGGTTTACCTTCAGTAATGGTTCCGGTTTTGTCGATAATAAGCACGTCCATCTCGTTCATTCGCTCAAGCGCCTCTGCATTTTTGATAAGTACACCGTTTTGAGCTCCTTTACCAACACCAACCATTACAGACATCGGTGTAGCCAAGCCAAGGGCGCACGGACAAGCAATGATAAGCACAGCGATAGCATTGATGAGAGCGTACACATGAGCAGGTTCAGGACCGAATAAAGCCCAAACTCCATACGTGATTATTGCAATTACAACGACAGCCGGCACAAACCAAGCCGAGATCTTATCCGCAAGATTTTGGATGGGCGCTTTACTTCGACTGGCTTTATTAACCATATCCACGATTTGAGAAAGCAAGGTTTCGTCACCCACTTTCTCTGCTTTCATGATGAAAGAGCTGTTTCCATTGATGGTTCCCGAGCTTACAGAATCGTCTGTCGATTTTTCTACAGGAACAGGCTCTCCTGTTATCATAGATACGTCGATAGAAGTTTGGCCTTCAATGATGGTTCCGTCCACAGGAATTTTTTCGCCGGGTTTTACTTTCAGATGATCGCCAACTTCAATTTCATCAATATGAATTTCTTCTTCTTTACCATCTTTGACCCTGACAGCTGTATTTGGAGCCAATTTCATTAGCTCTTTCACTGCATTATTGGTTTGAGAATGAGCCCGTGCTTCTAATACTTGTCCGAGTAAAACCAGAGTTAAGATTACGGTCGCCGATTCAAAATACAGATGAACAGTTCCCGCATCGGTCTTAAACTGCTCCGGAAAGAAATCTGGAAATATCAAAGCAAACACACTGAACAGCCATGCGATTCCAGCACCGATTCCGATCAGTGTAAACATATTCAGGTTCCATGTTATTATAGAACGCCACGCTCTTTCAAAGAACATCCATGTAGCGTAAAAAACAACAGGAAGGGAAAGTCCGAATTGAATCCAGTTCCAGATCTGTACATCCAACATTTCATACAAGGGATTTTCAGAGATCATTTCTGACATCGCAATGATGAAAATAGGAAGAGTGAAAGCTACTGCGATCCAGAATTTCTTAAGTAATGCTTTATACTTTTTTTGCTCCGCTGATTCATCGGCTTCTTTGGGAACAAGATCCATTCCACATTTTGGACAAGAACCGGGGCCTTTTTGTTCAACTTCAGGATGCATCGGGCAAGTATAAATATCAGAAGAAGAGCCCGAACTCATACTTTGCTCCTCAACCAGATCCATGCCACAAACAGGACAATCACCGGGTTCATCGTAGGTTTTGTCTCCTTCACAATGCATGGGGCAGTAAAATACACCGGTGCCATTTTTCTCCCTTTTTGTTTCTTTTTTAGGATGCTCATGATGAGAATGATCGCCGGGTAGTTGGATCGAATAATTTCCTGAAAGTTTGTCTAATGAATCCTGAAGTGTTTCCAATTCCACATGTTCAGACATTTCAAGTTCAGCAGTTCCTTCTTGAAGTGATACTGATACGTTCTGAATATTTTTAATCTCAGAAAGTACTTCGGTTACATGGGTTTTACAACCATTGCAACTCATTCCGTTAATTTGATAAGTGTGTTTCATGATTTGATAATTTGTTGTAATTGAATATGACACAATTCAACCACATTGCACTTACAGAATTTACGATTTGTTGTGTAGGATTTTTAGGATGTGGTGGTTCAGAGAATGAACGAAGGTTAGATCATTCTTAGTAAGTCTCAAACCTTTTCCGGGTGCAAGCCGGACTGAAGTCCTCTCTCGTGAACGGGATGAATATTTATTCTATAGGAAAGATTTAGTTAAGTAAACAAGCAAGGAATTTATTCCGCAGTGATTAGGAAATGTTCAAGTTTTTTTAGTCAAAGCCGATGTTTGGTCTAACAGGAGTTTAGGATTTGTCTTCAGGCTTTCGAGGAGTAGGACGATTTGGAATAGTTGCTTCAATGCGATAGGTAAGTTTTTCTTTTAACTCTTCGGGCGTTTTCCAAACTATTTGATTGTATTGACGAATATCAAAGTGTACATCATCTAAATGATCTTCTCTACAAGTCCAAATAACAGGAATGCCTAAACCCATTGCAAAGCCAGCTTCAAAATAAACTCCATTTCTATTTCCAGTAAAGTCAGCGATCAATAATCCACTTTTTCTAATTTCAGCGATTATTTGATCGTCAATTTTATTTATATGTTCTTTCTTATCTATTCTAAGTGGTTCATATCCTAGTTGATTAAGCGCAGGGAAAAACCCATTGTCCCATAAATCATCTACTTCACCATCAAACCACATTGCTACGAATGCTTTTTTTGAGTCAACTTGTTTTTTCTGGATTTCTTTTACTTCTTTCCAGCCTTTTGGGGTTAGAGTAACATGCATGTTGTTAGGACTTTTAATAAGCCCTAGTTCCTTGGCTATGCTTGTGTAATCAAATAAGTCATGCAGGTTATCACAAAATACAATTGGAGCCATGTTATTAATATTAACACTATCCGTTGGGTATTTGAGTGACTTATAAATATATAGTAATAATAACTCGATTCTTTCGAAAAGATCATTACTAGGATTAAAATCATCGATCAGTGTGTCAATATTCTCAAATGTCAAAGTAACTGAGCTGCCAAACTCATAATTATGTCTTAGAAGGAAGCTTAGCTTTTTTAATTCTTCATTTGTAAGCCCAACATCAGTTCCATTCATGACTTTTACTTTATAGATAGGATCAATAAAATAATATATGCCACAATTAGTACAAGTAACTTTAAAATGGCGATTGCTCTTGTTTTCTACAGTAATATCGCTGTGTATAGAATGACATATTGCGCAATTTTGTTTAGTCATGGTAGTAATTCATAATTATAAATTCATCATTCAAAACTCTTTAATCAATCCCTTCACCAACTCTGCAAATTCTCCTTTCTTCATTTCGGCGGCTTCTTTTACTTCTGCGTGATCTAATTTCTGATCGGTTACTCCGGCAGCAGCATTGGTGATAAGTGAAACAGCAGCTGATTTTATTCCGAGACGAGCTGCTTCCATCAATTCGGGAGCGGTACTCATTCCAACCGAGTCTCCACCAATCATTCGAAAAGCTTTGATCTCAGCTTTGGTTTCGTAGTTAGGTCCTTTTACATAAAGGTAGGTCCCTCGCTTAGTTGCTACTCCAACTTCTTCAGCAATTTCCTGAACTCTATCGGCTACAGGATAAAGATCAAGTGACCACTTATTAGAAGAAGGAGCTGCTTTCAAGTCCATATTCTGTTTGATGATATCTTCGATCACCATCAGATCACCAACTCTGAAATCGAGGTTAATTCCACCGGCGGCATTGGAAACCAGAAGTTTATCGGCGTTAAATGCATAAGCCAGGTGGACAGGAATAACCGTTTTATCAAATCCATATCCTTCGTAGAAATGGAATCGACCGGAAAATGCTAATGTGGTTTTTCCTTCCACTTCGCCAAATATCAACGCACCGGAATGTCCTTGTACAGTAGATTGTGGGAAGTTTGGAATTTCAGAATAGGGGATAACGGTTTGATTTAGAATTTCATCCCCAAAATCACCAAGCCCGGAACCTAAAATTACTACGGCTTCGATCTTATCGGGAAATCCCTTTTCAACAAGAAAGTCTTTAATTTCAAAAATATGATCAGGCAGGGACATAAGAATCTATGGCTTCAGTAGTGTATCCGGTTTTATCGTCGTAACCGGTAAGTTTGATAATTGGAGAACTGTCGTCATGATAGCCTAAAATAGTATAACCTTCATCAAAAGCCAGTTTTGCAAGTCGTTCTCGTTGCTGTTGACTGGTTTTAGGGTCAAAATCGTATTTTGCAGCAAATTTCCGGTTCACCTGACTTCGGGTAGCGATCACATCACCTGCTTGCATAAACTTGTTCTCTCCGTCATTAAAAAGAAGAACCTGATGAAATTCTGTATGACCGCCGATCTTTTCGACTTTCAATTCCTGATAAGCTTCATCTTCTGCATCCAAAAAATGAAGATCAGCTTTAGCATCAATGAAAGAAACGAATTCCGTTTTTTCTTCATCGTAATACACTTCTTTGTTCATCACCTTTTCCCAGCCCTTTTTTGAAACCCAGATCTTAGCTTCAGGAAAAGTGAGCTCCCAATATCCATTCTCTTTGTGTGCAAGTCCGCCAATGTGATCATAATGCAAATGGCTACAAACGACATCTGTGATATCAAACTCGGTCAGATCATGAGCTTCCAGATTTTCACGAATAACATGAGGTCCGGTATCTTCTCCGAATACTCCGATTCCGCAATCAAAAAGAAATTTTCTATCGGGAGTAGAAATCAAAAAGGGGTTCAAAGAAATTTTGAGTGCACCTTTAGCCGGTTTATCATCTCGGGAAATACGATTGAATTTTTTATCTAATCCTACCGAAAAAGTACCTTCATAAAGTGCAGCTGCGTACGTATTTTTAAGTGACATAGTGTAAGAGGTGACAGAGTTGCAAAGCAACCTTTAATTCAAAGTGGATTTTTTATTTTAATGTTCTGATAAAGCTACTCATCATGCGCTCTATTTCTCGTGAGTGATCGTATAAGTTTTCAAAGATTTCTTTGGAGATGAATTCTAAGTTTCTGGCTACTTCGATTTGAGTTTGTAATTCAAATAGTGAGCCCATTGAAATGTTCACGAATCGTTTAAAATCTCCTTGGGAGTTTCTTCCAAAGCCCTCAGATATATTTGAAGGTATTGAAACTGATGATCTTCTCAACTGCGATGTTAACCCATATTTTTCTTCCTCAGGAAAAGAAGATGTAGCGCGATATATCTCAGTCACCAACTCCATGGATTGCTGCCAGATTTTTAAGTCTCGAAATGTTTTAATCATAATCACTTACTTTGTTACTGTGTCACTAAGATACTTTGCAACAGTTATGATTCAAACTTTTCGTAGGCGTTGATAATATCCTTCACCAATTTATGGCGTACAACATCTTCTTCACTCAAATACACGAAGTCAATTCCATCCACATCTTTTAAAATATCCTGAACAGTGATCAAACCTGACTCTTGTTTTCTGGGAAGATCGGTTTGGGTAACATCTCCGGTAATGATCGCCCGGCTGTTAAATCCGATTCTGGTAAGAAACATCTTCATTTGAGCATTGGTTGCATTTTGAGCTTCATCCAGAATTACAAACGCATTGTTCAAGGTTCTTCCACGCATGTAAGCCAGCGGCGCGATTTCAATCATGTTCTTGGTCAGATAATAATCGAGTTTATCGGGCTCGATCATGTCTTCCAAAGCATCATAAAGTGGACGAAGATAAGGATCGATCTTTTCCTTCAAGTCGCCCGGTAAAAAACCTAAACTTTCTCCGGCTTCTACTGCAGGTCGGGCTAAGATTATTTTTTTAACCCGTTGTTCCTTCATCGCTTTTACAGCAAGAGCAACAGAAGTGTACGTTTTTCCGGTCCCCGCCGGCCCAATTGAAAAAAGTATATCACTTTCATTGGAAGTAGTAACAATTCGTTTTTGTCCAGGAGTTTTAGCATGGACTGGAATCCCATCATAAGTATATAGAATCAGGTCGCCTTCTTTGATATTTTTAGGTAGCGGGTTTCTGGCCTTTCTTTCACCTGATTTAAGAGTGATCAGCGTTTTAACTTCATTTTCAGAAACAGATCCCTTACGATCAGCAACTCCAATCATACCCTCAATAATATTCTTAACAAGAGCTACATCATCACTTGAGCCAATTACTTTAACACGATCTCCTCGAGCATTGATTTTTACATCCGGGAATGATTTATCCAGAATCTGGATATTTTTGTCGTGTAAACCGAATAAGGAAACAGGATCGGTATCAGAAATATCTACAACTTGTTCTAAAAGGGTACGTTCGTCTTCGATGGATTTATAAATTGAATGATAATTAGAGTGTAAAGATAAGAAAAATAAAGCTTGCTATCAGCTTTCAAGCTTGCCCATCAACTCATTAACTCTTGCTGAGATATCATCAGCTTTAAAGACACTACTACCTGCTACAAGTACATCAGCACCGGCTTCAGCTACTTTTTCGATATTTTTTAAAGAGACTCCGCCATCTATTTCAATTAAAAAACCATGACCACCAGCATCTCTCAGATCAGCAAGTTCACGTAATTTATCGTAGCTGGATTCTATAAAGCTTTGTCCTCCAAAACCGGGATTAACACTCATGATCAAAACAAGATCAACATATTCCAGAATGGGTTCTATGTTGTATAAAGAAGTTGCAGGATTTACGACCACACCTGCCATAATTCCATGTTTCTTTATATTCTGAATAGATCGATGCAGATGAGGGCAAGCTTCATAGTGAACCGAAATCAGATCAGCTCCGGCTCGCACATAATCATCCACAAATTTATCGGGATCTTCGATCATCAAATGAACATCCATAAAGGCATCGGGAGCAGATTTTTTTGCAGCTTTTACGATACTTGGTCCATAACTGATATTTGGCACAAAGTGTCCATCCATAATATCACAGTGAATCCATGTTACTCCGCCATCTATACAATCCTGAATATCGCTTCCAAGTTTAGAGAAATCGGCAGCAAGAATTGAAGGTGCGAGAATGGGAAGTTGAAAGTCCATTTAGTCTTTATTGAGTTTGGGAATTTGTTTAGGAATTGGAGTTCCGGTAGAGTCTATGTTAACTACACCGCCTTCGTCAGGTTCTATTGCTTCGAACCGTTCAGAAATAACAAGATCAATAGTTTCTCCTTCAATGATCTCTGTAACTTTTGGGGTGTATTCAAGAACGGTATTAGGGGTAACATCCTTTATTGGACGAAATCTGATTTCTCCAAGTCTGAGTCCGGCTTCTCTTAGTTTTAATTGAGCTTGAGGAAGACGTAAGCCAATAATTTCAGGGATAGTAACGATCTTGTTTCCTAAACCATCACTCACTACAAGATCGATAGTGGTACCCTTTGCAACAGTATCTCCTTCCGGAATTGACTGACGTAAGATCACATTTTTAAATCTGGAAGATTCGTAACTGGTAGACCCAACTTCCAAACCATAATTTTGCAATTGGATCTGCGCATTTCTAATTGAAAGGCTTACTACATTAGGAACAACAACAACAGGTTTAACCTCTGTATTTACTGTTAAATAAATTTTTCTGTTTGGCTTAACAATGGTATTTGCAGCAGGTTGTTGATCGATCACATAGTTAGCAGGGAAAGCAGAATTTGCACGCCGGTCAGCAACTTCATAACGGAGGCCAATGCTTGTTAACTCAGATTCCGCTTCTTGTAGTGTAAGTCTGGTTAAGTCGGGTACAGTTAATCCTTCGTAGTAATTGGTATAGTTGGGCATTATCACTTTATCAAAAACAAGAAGTGATAAGGATCCAAAGAGAACTAATCCCAGAATCGAATAATAAAATTTCTTACTTGTGAATATCCGCTTAAGCATATTCGAAAAGTACGGCATTACTGACGATGTTAAAAGTGTAAGGTTAGTGAAAATGAATCAGCTCGCATCATATCTGCTGAAGCTTGAACTCTGGCATTTTTCAATTGTACAGAAAAGAGTGCATCAAAGGCTGAAACTACATGGTTTATCACTAAAAGGTTTAAAATGTTCCCGGCCCGGCGATAATTATTATTAAAACGATCGGCACGTTCTGCACCAAGTAAAAATAACGGAGATGCGAGATCACCTTTATTATCGTAGAGATAGTCATAATTTGGGTTATTCACTGCAACATTTTCAGCATAAAAATCAGACCAACCACCTTCAAATTGATAGTACTTACTGATCAATTCATAATACTGCTGAGAACCGTAGGGTGGTAGCACATGAGAGAAGTCACCGGATCCACAGCTGCCGCAAATGAGTTCTGTTTGTCTTTCAATTTCTTGCAAAAGTGTAATGTTAACTCTGTTCCAGTCATTTCTTGTGTCAGTAAAGTCAGGATCGAGACCATCAACCATCGCTCTTAATTGATTCAGTTTGTCGTGAGACAGCCCGTTATTGTCATAGTAACCAATCAGCCATTGAGAATAAGCAACCACACTCCATTCCTTATGAGTGAAAGCTTTATATGCTTGTTCTTGATCTTTAGCTACGTTGGTTCGATTTATATAATAAAAAATACTGAAGGCTTCGGTTGCTAAATAAATGCCAGCCCGTGCCCATTTTCCGTTCGCTGCTTGTGCAGATCCCGGTAAGATTGCAGAAGAAAGAAATGCTATGCCTGGCTTAGTTTGAAGGGTATTTTTAAATCCATCAGAAGTTGGTTGATACGAAAAATCACTTATCGAAATATTTCTTTGGACTGTAGGTTCTGCAATCTTTACAAGGTTTCCTGAAATATCAGATTTGAGTTGAGCAAAGATGAAGTTGGAACTTAAAGTGAGTAAGACTAATAACAGGAATAAATTTTTCATAATAACTCGAAATCAAAAGTTAACCCAAAGTGAAATAGAAGTTCACGTCCGTATGTAACAGAATTATTTCCGGATCCGGTTACAAATTCATCAGGCAAAGTTAGTTGAAATTCATTGAATCCATATGAAGCACTTACAAATAATTTTAATGGGAATAAATAATATCCATTCATAGCGAGCCTGAGCTCTGTTCCAATACCGGTTTTTAAGGAGTTATCGGTACCAAATGGAGAATTCCATGCATTACCTGCTTCAAAGAAAAATCGGGCATATACCTTATCAAGTGTATAAGGGCCAGCTTGTTTTGTAATATTTTTAAAGATAGGTGCAAAGTAGGAGAGAGAGGTGAAAGCCGTTCTATCTCCACCCAATGCGAAATAAGGGTAGCTTCTCATGCCTAAAAACCCGCCAATATAATCAGTGTAGAATGAGTCATTAGGATCGTTAAAATATGCGAACCATCTAACCCGAGCTTGAAGGGCTTGCCCTGAAGGAAGTTTAAACCCATAACGGGCGTGTAATTCAGTTGAATGATTCTTGGATGTCTTGAAAATAGGAACCAAAGCTCCATCATCTATATCGTATTCTTCCAAAAGTTTACCGGGTTGATATTGATATCTTAGATAACCCTTTAAACCAGTGGGCGCTATATCTGCATCCGTAGTAAATTCGTAGTAATCTACCGTGTAAGAAGCTGATAAAGTAGTTCCTTTAAAATATTCTGAAGAAGAACCGGTAATGAACGCTTGTAATTCGTTAGAGAAAAAGTTGTCAGTTTCAACTCTATATGGACTATAACCAACTCCTAATTCCAGAAGAGAGCGCCTACTCAATTTACTTCTGAAGAATAGATTCGCTTCCCAGATCTGATAAGCAATATCAACGTTTACTGTATCCTTTTGTGCGCAGGAGGTACATGGAAATTCTTCGATCTGTAATCCATCTTTAACGTTGCGACGCAAATTATATAGCTCGAGAGAAACAGTTGGTGACCAGCTTCTTTTAATGAATGGAAGCCCTCTGTATTCCGCAATCAGGAAAAGATCTCTATCTAACTCAAAGAGGCGGTTAGGTTTAAAAAAGTCTCCGATATTTTCTGCAGGTAGAGAACCAACACCAAGTAAAGCGCCTCCGAAAATACTTAGTTTATCAAGCACGTCTCGGGAAGCAAAATATACTCCCGGTTTCATATCCCTAAGTAAATTTTCTCCTAATTTGCCAAACTTACCATTCTTGATTAGGGAGCCATTATTACCATTTAGCTTTGTATAATTATCAAAACGGACTATGGGAAAGAAAGAGAAATCTGTGAATGTATCTTCGTATTCTCTGTATGAATAAACATTCTCTGCTTGAACTGTATTCATTTCAAAGGTATATGAGCCGGTATCCGCGACCGCATTTTCTAGAGAATTAAATTCAGAAATATCACTGTCATCAAAACTATTCAATCCAGCAAAGGTGTCTGAAACATCGAAAGATTCAATGTCCGAATAAACAGGATTGTAATTTTTAAAGTCTATTTTTGAATTATCAAGTGACAGCTTTTTAATTTTATATCCATCAGCTTCATATTCAGAAAAGTAAAGATTCTGATTTTGGTCAAGGAAAGGCATAAATGCTCCTCCTATAACATTGGTGATTTGAGTAGAATTGCCTGAATTAAGGTCGAGTTTATGAATATTAAAGATCCCATTTTCATCACTTGAGTAGAACACGCTCTTCCCATCTTTAGAAATAAACGGATCGCGTGTATCTATGAACTCATCATCAATAACTGGTTCTACATTCTTAGATCTAAGATCATATCTTAAGATGGAACGACTTCCTCTGTTGGCAAATGCAAAATAGATTAAGTTACTTTCCGGATTCCATACTGGGGTGTATATGGTTTCTCCGTTTTTGTAAGAGGTAAGAGAAGTGATTTCTTTTGTTTCAGGATTCAGTATAACCAGATTTTGCGTGCCCTTGTTATACCTAACAGCGGCAATCTTTGAACCATCTGAGCTCCATGAAGGAGATTCTATTCTCGCTCCATTAGTCAATTTTTTATGAGTCTCTGTCTCCAGATTATAAACAAAAATATCACGATACGACTCACCATATTTAGTAGCTTTATTTACTGAGTATGCAATATTTTTTCCATCAGGAGAAAATGAATATGATGTAGCTAGAATTGTAATTAATGGTTTTTCGGTAGCAGATGTATGTTGTTGATGATTGTCAAAAAGTTGATTTGAAACCTGAGCTATTTCTTTAGCTCCATTTTTATCTTTTAAATAAAGAGAAGCAAGGCTGAAATCTCTCCCTTTGTTTGAAAGGTAAGCTAATGAACTACCATCAGGTGAAACTTTAGGATAAAAATTGAAGAAGCCTTCTTTTTCAACATAAGTACTTTCGGTAGTATTTAGATCTTCTACTGCTTTATTATAAAATTCTTTTCTCTCTGTTATCCAATCTTCAAATACAGATTTTCCGGGAAAACCGGTGGCAATCTCAATGGCCTCAGCAACATTGTAAACTCCTCTTTGACCCAGAGATGCAGAGATTTCTCTCAATACATCTTCTCCAAAAAGATCAACTAGGTAGATCACAAAAGCAAAACCTTGATTATAAACGGTTTCTCGTTCTATGCTGGTTTTAGAAGAGAATGTCCCCATTTCTTCTAAACTAAAATAAGTATCAGATAAAATTCTTGTTCTAAGAATCATATCTCTGTGCGAATCCCATGTTTCGTAAAGTAATCCCTGCCTTTGATACTGGGCTGTTCCTTCAGCTAACCAGGCAGGCACATTTATTGAAGCGAAGGGAAGAGTTGCAATGCCATTTGGGAAACCATACAAGACATCCGGTCTACGAACATCTTCATAACTAAGCCATTGGATATAAGAAATGGGATATTTTCGTTTCCCTTTCATGGCTTTTTGAATCTGGATGATATGAGTAAACTCATGAGTAATCACATTGCGTAACCAATTATGAGTTCCTCTCAAGGGTGTATCTAAAGCAGGAAGCCATATGTCTATCTTGTTATCAAAGAAGTAAGCGGCTCCATTAGAGTAATCATCTCTATCTTTTAATACTATGCTTACTTTCTGGTCAGGTTCAAGTTGATATAATTCAGTAATCGGTGCATATATTTCTTCAGCAATGCGAGCAGTTACTTTTGCAGATCTACTATTCCCATCCTGAAAATGAATAAGGAAGTGTTCACTTTCAATGGTAAACCACTCCAAATGATTGTGCGAATAATCGTAATATAGAGGGCTAGTTTGCGAATGTACGGTAGCGAGACCAAACGTAGAGATTAAAGCTAAAGCGAGAGCAATCTTTTTCATTAATGAACCACCGCTATTTTGACAAGTTCTGATTCAGATTTTCCATTCACTGTAGCTTTAACTAATGCAAAATAAGCACCGCTACCCCAGCTTGATGTGTTTAATAATATTTCCTCGGGAGTTCCTCCGTTTGCCTGCATAATATGCTTATAGACAATTCTTCCACTTTGATTAATAATTTGTATTTCAATCTGTCCCGGTTGCTCAATTTGGAATCGTAAAAAAGTTTCCTCATCAGCAGGGTTAGGCCAATTGTAGGTTTCTTCTTTATTAAGGATGCCAAAAGTGGAACTGCCATTCTGAGAATTATTCGATTTGATCTCAGCGGAAACCTTATTAAAACTATTTTTACCGTATCTAGAAGGCCAATCAGCAGTGGTGAAGTTATTAAAAATCCAAGCCTTTATGTCACCAACATGACTTACAGCATATAAAGTGTTTTCAATAAAAACAGGATGAATAGGCTGTAAATTTTGTTCGGATGCCTCTCCAACGAAAAGAGGAAATCCTTCGAGCGGAAAACCATCTTTTTGATATCCGTATATATTTAGAGAAAATTCATCCTGACCAACTACTAAAATATCCTGTTTGTTATCACCTGTTACATCAGCTAAAAGTGGTGTTCCAATAAATATAACATCATCAGGAGCTTCAATTGGCATATTGTCAATTACAGCACCATTACGATTAAACCCAACAAGAACATTATTAATCTTATCTACTCTAAATATTTCAAGATCGGTGCTTATAGCAGGCCATTCGGAAGCATATTCGGAAAAAATGGTAGTAAAAGGATTGGTTTTTGAGGGGTCTGCAAGAATAAATGCATCATCTTCAAAAATATAGTATACATTTTCAGTTTCCCCTTTTATAACTCCGGTAAATAACCGATTGCTTGAAGCCGAAAGAAAATCAAGTATCGAACTTCCAGTAAAAGAAACTGTTTGTCCATTAATGAATCCATAACCTCCATTCGCTATTTCAGACCTGAAAGAAGTGCCCGATTGTTTGGATAAATTAGTACCTGTTGATGGATCTAAAGAAATAGAAGTGAAATCAAGGAAAAGAGAATCGCCTGTTTGAGAACTCAAAAAGGCATTATTAGCTGTAGTATCAACTTGCCAGATTTGATCAAAAGTATCGGCTCCCGGATTCCAGTCGTATGATGTAACTTGGAAATTAGGAGCTGTAACAGGATTTAAGGCAGTAATAAAATTATTTCGAAGTAGGGGTTGTTGATTGCTTGCTGAAGCAATTTCGTAAATGGGATTGTTTAATTCGCTTATTCGAACAGCTTCAATATTTTCCTTTTTAGGAATTACAAGAAAGCTATCAGTTCCTGATGTGTATAAGCCTAAAGAAAGCGGATAAAAATTGTGATATGAGTTAGATTCGGTGAAATACAAATCATCATTTCGGGTTATTGAAAGAACTTCAGAGTAATCAAGATCAGGCTCGGTAAATGACTCAATTTTAAATGTTGCAAATGGTAGGTTGTCTGAGAAATCAAAAAATCTTACAAATGTTTTACCACCTGAGTTACTGTCTGTATTAGGAAAAGTTTGTGGACTGAACTGGTTTTGATAAAGAGAAATCTGATTGCCTTGACTAATAACAGTGAAATTATTACCACTCCACCAAAAATCAAATGGGATGCCAAAAGCGGCGCTGTTATCGATTACGCCATCAATAGGCTTACCTATATCCTGGGAGCCTTCTGCCTCTTCAAGATCAACTCCTCGACGATCAGGATCGCTGTTAATACCACGATTTTGAGAGATTTTCTTATCTATAACGGATTCATCAATGTGCCAGATCAAGATACCGCCATTTAACTCTCGGTCATCTTGTGTTCCTTCTTTATTATCAACACCAATGTCTAGGCCTCCTGGTAAACTCCAGTCGAAATCACTCACGTCAATAAGAACTCCTTGTTCAAACAGAGCGTCAAAATCAGAACCTTGAAATACAAAAGTTTCATTGTTATTTGTGAAGGTTTGCTGAACTTCAGTCCCATCATATTTTCTGATCGTTAAAGTAACTCCATCATTTCCTAGATCTCTGTATCGGTTTTCTATCAAGAAATATTCGGTGGAAGAAAGGTTATAACGGGCAATATTATTCTGGTCGTTTAAACTTGAAGCAGTTAATGAGATGTTTCCGGTAGTATTATCAAAAATTTCAAATGGTGTTGTCCAGCCAAGAAAAGTTTTTTCCCAAGCTGAAGGTTCAGGAGGGAAAAGACCTTGATATGCAAAGAAACTAGCGCCATCCATTAATCCAAAACGTCCAATACCTGAATCACCCGTTTCAGTATTAAATAAATCAGGAAGCCCCAAATGACTACCGATAGACGCGCAAAGTAATCCATTAATTGAAAGCGGAAATACAAACTCGTTATCCTGAATGTCTAACCCTCTTCGAGATTCTGTTCTTGGAATGATTAAGGAATTTGTTACCCTGAAATTTCCATTGTTGACAGGAATACCATCAAAAGTAGGTTGATCCAATAATTCTGCCAGATCATTTTTTTTGAGAGTAATAGAAGGAATATCTTGAGGAGTGATATCTAAACTAGTACCAACCAGCTCTATGTCTCGTCCAATTCCTGCGTGAAAAATCACAAAAGCAGTATTATCTGGATCAAGTCCAGTTGCATCAAAACCGCCATTTTCTTCAACTTTAGTCCAGGAATCTACTATAAACTCAGCTAATTTTTCGTTGGTAAAGGTTTCTCCGGTTGGAGAGTATTCTTTCATTTCTTTATCGAGACGATAAACGTCGGGAAGTACCCGGTAATTTAGAGTGAGCTGATCATCAGAGGATTGTTCAAAATAGTTTTTAGCAAATTCAAGGTGTGCCTCAAAGTAAGATCTATTATGTGGTAGCGGATCAATATTAGTAGGGTCGTTTTCTAAGTAGGGAAGACCTCCGTCAAAAACACCGGTTCCTGATGTTAGTTCGTTTTCATCTGGCTGAAATTCCACCATAATCGCAATCACGTCCAGAGTTCCTGTTGTAGGCACGGAGTATTCAATATTACTGGATAGAGAAATGCTATGGCTCTTTTTTGGAACAATTTTCTGAGCTGAAGACTGAAAAGAAAACAAAAAGAGCATGCTTAAAATTAACACGCTCTTATTAAAAAAATGAGTAGCCGGCATGTAATCTAATAGTTCAAGAGAATGCTAAATCTTAATGTATTTGCTAAAGGGCTTTGGGACTCTAATGTTTTTATATAACTAAAATCAACCCCAAATTGGTTATACCTTAAGCCGGCTCCAAATGTAATGAACTCTCGGTCTCCATTATCCGGAGACTCATAGTAGTAACCACCTCTGATTGCAAATTTGCGATCGTACCAATACTCTAAACCAGCACCAATCATGAATTGCTCAACCAAACTAACATTTGTTCTGGTTCCGGTGTTTGGATCTAATGGACGATAGGTACTCCACGACTCCACCAAAGCTCGGAGAGGGCTTACTGCTCTAAATTCGAAAACTGTAGAATCACCGCTTTGAACTTCATAAGCTTCCTGACGAGCCATGATTTTAGTGATGTCTACAGCTATAGTAAGTTCATTTATTCTATCTTTATCAAGTCCAAAATTGATTGCAGGACCAAACCTCAACACAGTTGGTAACGGATCTTTCTGAGCATTATCAGAATATTGAATACCTGGTCCGAGATTAGAAAGATTGATACCAAAGCTTGCAATTGCATCTGATTGTCCAAAATCAAAAGGATCAGACTTATATAGCATTGCTAAGTCAACACCTACACTTGACCCTGGATTGATTTTTTGTCCGTCCACTTGAATACCACTTGCCAGACTAGAGTAAATTAATCTGGCTCCTCCACCCACAGCTAGGTTTTTATTAATTTCGGTACCGTATGAAAATCCAAGAGCAAATTCGTAACTGTTAAATCTTGCGCCTTCTTCACCACCGGCAGTGGTATTGACCTGTTCTCCAAGATTGAGAAAAGTAATATGACCACCAATTGTTCCGATACCTTCAACATATTGCTTAACTACCAAATAATCATAAAAAAGGTCATTCACTCCAAAATTAGCAAGCCAATTTGAATGAGTGAAACTTGCTTGATTATCTCTTTGATAAGCTAATCCTGCAGGATTCCAAAATAAAGCAGCAGCATTATCTGCTAATGCAACTCCGGTATTACCCATACCGGCACCTCTGGAATCAGCTTCGATTTGTAAAAAAGGGACACCAGTTATACCAACTTGAGCATTGGTTTTTGGTGATAAAAGAATAAAGAAACTCGCAATGAGTATTAATAAAGTCCTGTTCATATCATACATAAAGTTTAGACAAATATAACGTATTAAAACGATTTTTAATGCTCCTTATCTAATGATTACGAGCTTTTCGATTTTTTCGATTGATTGTTTTCCTTCTGGGGTTTCTGCTGTAACCCGAAGCACATAAATATAAGTACCGTTGCCCAGGCGATCATTATCCCTGTCACGGCCATTCCATGGAATATTGGCATAAGAATTAGATGTAATAAGTGATTCTTGCTTAATATATTGTACAGGCTTTCCGCTTAGAGTATAAATTTTAATTGATACATCTAACGGATTGCCAGGCTGATTATGTTCGAACGTAAATTGAGTTTTAGAATTCATTGGGTTCGGATAGTTATATATATTCCGAACCGAGAGTTCATTTTTAGGAGCTACTTCGAAAAAGATCTCTTTCTCGTTTGGATTATTGTGTACATCCCAAGCTCGAACTTTCAGCGTGTAACTACCCTCCGGTAATTGATCCAGAGGATACTCGATACGCCCTCCAGTAAAATCATTTAAGTTTCCCTCATAAAATTCATTGAGGATAAATGTTTGTTTTGGTTTGGTATCGATTGTAGCTATTATTTCATGTCCAACTCCTGTTCCTGTAGTGTTAATTCCTGAATTATCTTTAAGTTCAACGATTAGTTTTGGTGAGTCGCTGACAAGATTTCCGTTGACAAATTTCTCATCATTTAAATAGATATTCATTTCCGGGCCACTGCCGTCGTTAACAGCTTCCGGGTTTATACCATCAAAATTGATATTTGTATAAGCCCCACCGGCATATGAAGAAGATCCTTTAACATATAGAACCACTCGCCCGTTTTCAGAAGAGGTACTTATATCTTTTGGTATAATAAATGTTTGGGAAAACTGACCGTTCTCAACAGTAACTTTTCCTTTAAAAAGAAGATCTGTTTCAACTTGGTAAGTACAATCACCATTTAAAACACAATTCCATTCTCGTTCAGGAAGACTTATAGATCTCTTTGCATCAAACACTGATAAAACAGCTTGGCCGGAGTAAGAATTATCAATTTGATTGCTTCCATTTTCGATGATGCCTGCTAAAGTAACTTGGTCTAGTGCACGAATTGTTATCGTAGTATCCTGATTCAGAACATCAATTCCATTTATTGTAGTAACTGCAGCCTTTCGAGATGGTAGCTTGAAAATAGTAGCAGGATCACCAATTAAAACGAATTTTTTGCTGTTTGTTGAAGCTCCAACTCTGGAAGTACCATTTCCAATAACCGAGTTCTTTGTCTCTCTCATGATATCACCCAAGCGCTTTGGATTTCCGTCAGATTTTCTTTCTGACATTCTTTGAGAAAGTGCCAAATTCAATCCGAAATTATTACTTGAGCTTGGAGATGAATTGGTATACACGACTCTGGTTGTAGTAAAAGAAGCAATTCCGCCACCATTATTAGCACTTACAAAACGTTCGGCTCCGGATTGATCGCTTGTATCATCATATCTTCCAAACTGACATGTTGCGGTAACAAGGACACATAATTTATCGGTATTTGTTAAACCGGTTATGTATTCCGAGAGAAAAAGTTCTTCATCAGAAAGAGTTTGTTCATTTCCATGACCAGAATAGTTGAGTACCAACGTCCCATTATTAACGGCTCCTATAAAATCTTCTGTGGCTTCGGGAATCTGACGTCCGGCTCCAGTTATTTCAACGGGATAAGAAAACTCATACACCTTATTCAACCGAATACCCGGCTCGTTTAGCGACATCATCTCAGCTGATACGTCTGCATTTACAGTGTGAATATCTCTGTTTGTGTTAACTTCAGGAAAGTCATCATCGGCTGCAAAAGTAAATAGATTTTGCCATTCTCCGGCATTTGATTGAGCTTCGTATCTTTTGATCTTATCAATAAAATTTGAAGCTTCGGTTGATGTCTGGGCAGTTATTCTGCCAATTCCCAGATCCATAAGAAAGCTGTTAGAAGTATTTCCACCTCCTATATCACCCTCATTGTCATCCATATACCCGAAGAAGTCATCAGTTCCAAAAGTTCCTCCACCGCTACCTGTGGCTCTTACAGTAGATTGTTCGCTTTGGTAGGTAAGAACATGATTAGTTAAGGCGTTTTCAATAATATCTTTGGTATCGTAGCTAGTGTCTCCAAACAAAACTAAATATTCAGGTGCTTTTTCGTCTCCATTTTGAGCTCTGTCCCACAAGAATTTGAGATAGTCTCTTATTGCAGTCGGATCTTTAGCGCCACTTGAGAATTCATTCAAAATTTCAGTTTGAGTTACTACAACAGGGGTTAGGCCTTTTTCTTGTCGATATTGAGCTAATTCCAAAGCTTGATCTTTCAAATCTTCAGAAGTAACGATTATATAGTCAGGATAGGACGAGAGACCAGTTAGATTTTGAGGATTAATCGGCTCACCCAATTCAGGACTAGGAAAAGTGGATTGAGCGATAATGGTTCTCCCGGTATTCTGAAAATAGTCTACTAAATAATTGTCGCCTGCAGATGTATGCTGAAGAAGAATCGGTGAAGAAGGGTTTGTAATATCTAAAATATAAGGATCAGCATCAAAACCATGGAGACTATAAGTTACTTCTTGCTGAGGATCAGTGTTGTTTTCGGTATAAAACAATAATCTATTAGATTCGGCAATTAATTCACGTTCAAAAGAAAGTCTTACCCAATCAACAAAAGCGATACTGTTTTGCTGCCTGTGGGTAATAGTTGCAGTTAAATCAAGAATTCCATTACTAACAGATACGGATACATCTTCGTTAATATTATAAGCTGATGCGGCAGAGCCCTCATTTCCATTATATCCTTTTCCAGAATCAGTAGAAGATAAACTAAAAATACTGCGTTGATCTACGTCTGTATTGTTCAAATCTATGTCAAAAGTAGTTAAGGCTTCTGATCTGGCATACAAACGGGCGGAAACGGTAACATTTAAATTGCTTTGCACTCCTGCTAATGTATCTCTGAATATAGAAATAGGAATATTACTTTGAGTTGAAGGAATAGATTGCCCCAACCAATACCTTCCGGATTTAAATTTATCTTCCGGCTTTGTCAGCTCTTCATCTTTCCATAAAAATTCGGTGAAAGTAGTAACTGTAGAAGATGGAGTTAAATTTGTATTTGAAGGGACTAACCTTAATCCGTTTTGATTGGCTATTGTTAAATAAACATACTTTACATCAGAATAGGGGTGTATGCTATGTACATATTTATCCTGATTTCGTATTACCTGATGAGGACTGTTTCCGTAAAACAAAACTCTATCACTTGCATCAAATGAGCCATCATTTTCTCCTTCTACAATTATAGGGATTTGTGAAAAAGAAGGTCTGGTTTCACTATTCAATTCCGGTAACTGAAAGCCATCGCTTCCCCATATTTGAATGGTTCTTGGATCGATATTTTCAACGTTTATTCCAAGCTCATTCAAGTATTTTGTATCGAGTTTATAAATATTATTATTTCTGATAGGGATTTTATACCAAACTCCAACAGACAGAGGAGAGTCAGAAATAGTGATTTTTTTCGAATTAACGGAAACAGGTCCTTTATTAGTTTCTTTATATACCCTCACCTTAAGCTTTCGGGTAATTAAAACAGATTCGGCAGTATATCGAGCTCTGTGGAATAAAACCTGTGCCTTTTCTTCCCCTCTGTAAAATCCAGTATCAGCTACTTCAACTACGTCGACTATATCTGAAGAAATGAAAGAAGCAGCAATGGTGCTTTCAGATAGTACTTGGTTGATTTCAGAAACACTTTGCTCCAATATCTTAAAAGAAGGGGCTCCGTTAATTACTGGTACTAATAACTGATAAGGTGGTAAAACTTTATCGGTATCATTTACTAATTCATAATCAGTAAATGAATCTGTTTCTGCTGTAATACTTACTCTTTGCGCGTTAAGCGAGACAGAGCATAATAAAACGAACAGCCCACAAAATTGCAGAAGCTTGGTCTTCATTAATTACTATATAATAGGTCTCAAAAAATTAATTAACGTACTAAACGTTTAAATAGTAGCTGTTCGAAATAGTAATAGTTGAATTTAGACTTTAATGGGAAGCAGGCTGCCCTGATTGTAATTATTATTCGTTGTTTTGTAGAATAAATTGTAGCAGTATTACGGTATCTATGGGGTTTAATTAAAATCTGATAAGATAATATGTCTGTTCATTAATAAAGTCAAACTAAAAAAGGAGAATTCTCTCCTTTTTTATTATATCATTTCAATAACTAGGGCAGAAGCACCACCACCACCATTACAAATGCCTGCACAACCGTATTTCCCGCCGGTTCTTTTCAGAGCATGTAAAAGTGTAACAACTATTCTGGCTCCGGAACATCCTATAGGATGTCCAATACTTACGGCTCCGCCATTAATGTTCACTTTTTCAGGGTCAAGTTCTAAAATTTGATTATTTGCAATTGAAACCACTGAAAAAGCTTCATTGATTTCAAAAAGGTCTATTTCATTAGTGGTTAAACCTGCTTTTTTTAACGCAATAGGAATGGCGTCGGAAGGAGCTGTGGTAAACCATTCAGGAGCTTTTGCGGCATTAGCATGGCTCAAAATTTTGGCTAAAGGTTTCAAACCTAATTCCGCAGCTTTTTCTGCACTCATTACTAAAACTGCTGCTGCCCCGTCATTTATACTAGATGCATTTGCAGCAGTTACTGTACCTTCTTTATCAAAAACAGGTCGGAGGTTAGGTATTTTCTCAAAATTAACTCTGGAGACTTCTTCATCTTTGTCAACAATGGTTACATTCCCTCGGCGATCTGTTATTTTTATACTAATCAATTCATTATCAAAATAACCTTTCTCCTGTGCTTCTTGGGCTCTTTTATATGATTCAATGGCAAATTCATCTTGTTCTTCTCGACTGATGCTACATTCTTTCGCACATATTTCTGCAGCATTTCCCATAGCGAAGTCATTATAAACGTCCCAAAGACCGTCTTTAAGAATCCCATCTTCAGTTTGAACATGACCATATTTAGAACCATAGCGTTGTTTCGGTAAATAATATGGAACATTACTCATGCTTTCCATTCCGCCGGCAACAACAACATCAGCATCACCCAGGCGGATCTGATCGGCCGCCATCATAATTGCTTTCATTCCGGAAGCGCAAACTTTATTTACAGTGGTACTTGGAGTTTTCTGAGATAGACCGGCTTTTAAGGCTGCTTGTCTAGCCGGAGCTTGTCCAATTCCTGCCGTAAGCACATTTCCCATTACAACTTCCTGAACTACATCGGCAGGTATACCTGAAGATTTGAGTAGCTCAATAATGGCCGTACTTCCTAATTCAGGTGCTGTGAATGAAGCTAAACTTCCTCCAAAAGATCCTATTGGAGTTCTTTTAGCCTCAACAATTACTACATCTCGCATGATAAATCATCTTTAAATTTAAAAATTCTGTAAGCGCTTTTTTGAATCCTTAAAGGTACAAAAAAAAGAAAGGAAGTGTGATTAAAAAGCTTGTTCTAAATCTTGAATTAAGTCTTCAATATCTTCTATGCCGACAGATAATCTAATAAGAGAATCTTTTAAGCCGGCTTTTTCTCTATGTTCTTTAGGGATAGAGCCATGTGTCATAGAAGCAGGATGACTTATCAGTGATTCAACACCGCCCAAGCTTTCTGCCAGAGTAAAGAATCTTGTACTCGCCATAAATTTTGTGGCAGCTTCAATCGAGTCATCTTTTAAAGAGAACGATACCATTCCTCCAAAATCATCCATTTGTTTTTTGGCCAGTTCGTGTTGAGGGTGAGAACTTAATCCAGGATAATGTACTTGACTAACTTTTGAATGATTATTGAGGAATACCGCAACTTGTTTCGCATTAGAAACGGCTCGCTCAACTCTAACAGCTAATGTTTTGATACCTCTTAAAACCAGATAACAATCCATAGGACCCGGTACAGCTCCTGTAGATTTAACCTGAAATAAGAGGTTTTCTAAAATCTTTTCATTCGATGTTGCTACTGCTCCATGGATTACATCTGAATGACCTCCCAAATACTTAGTAGCTGAATGTAGAACTGCATCAGCTCCAAGCTCAGCAGGTCGTTGCAGATATGGTGACGCAAAAGTATTATCTACCACTGAAAGCGCATTATTATCACGTGCTATAGCGGAAAGTTTTTCAATATCAACAACTCTTAGTAAAGGATTTGTAGGAGTCTCTATCCAAAAAAGCTTTGTATTTGGCTTAACAGTATTTTTTACAAGATCTAGGTCAGTCATGTTTATGAAAGAGAACTCAATACCATAAGGCTCAAATACTGAGGTGAAGAGTCTATATGAACCGCCATAAAGATCATCGGATGCAATTACATGGTCACCAGGACGAAACATTTTCATTAAAGCGTCCATTGCAGCCACACCACTTGCAAAACAGGCACAATGATCTGTGCCCTCAAGCCCAGCAATCATCCTCTCTAAAGCTGTTCTGGTCGGATTTCCAACTCTTGCATAATCATAACCTTTGTGCACATTAGGTGCAGACTGTGCATAAGTTGAAGTTTGGAAAATAGGAGGCATTACAGCTCCTGAAGTCTCCTCATTTTTTTGGCCTGCGTGAATCGCTTTAGTATTAAATTTCATTCTTGTTCTGTCCAACTGGCTTTTAAATTTTTCAAATTTTCAAGTTTGACGGAGTAATTATTACTGTCTGGGTTTAGTTCAAGGAGCTTACTATAATAGGTTATCGCAAAATCTGTAAGTTCGATGGCTTTAGTATTAATTACATTTTTGTCTTCCTGGAAAGCAACTTCATATACAGTAAAGTAATTTCCCGCCATGTTATTATAAAATACGGCAAGACTTTCAACATAGTCGATATTCGTATTTTCCATCTTATAAGCTTCTATGAGTTCATTTTCAGCTTTTTCAGACACACCCTCTATTTCAACTCTTAGATTTGTTGCATTTGTTGTGTCATTTTGAGCATAAGATGTTCTTAAGCTTACAAATAGTTCTGAGACTTGTTCATATAACTGTGTACCGTAAACATTATGTAGTTTGGAATCATTTGGAAACTCTACTACTATCTCGCTTAGAAACGAAACCGCTTCGTATGTTCTGTTTTGACTGATGTATGCATTAACAAGACCATAAGCTATACTCTTATTTTTAATAGGTTCCTGATCTGCTTTTTTATAATATCGTATTGATTCTTCGGGGTTTCCAACCTCAAGGTGCAAAAAGCCAAGACTTTGAAACACATCGGGAGATACATTTTCTTTGGATTCAATGACTTCTAAAGTTTCAATAGCGCTTTCAATGTCGTTATTATTGTATTGAGCAATCGAAAGTGATTTGTAGCTTTCTACTAAATCGGGCTTTATTGAAATTGCATTTTTGAAATGACTAATTGCTTTTAAGTCAGATCCATCAGCTTCTAATTCGTACGCTCTCAAACCATTCTTTTGTTCCATTTCCCAATAAAAGTTGGTGATGCTGTCAGCGTGTGCGCTCCAATCTTCTTCATTGTCGATGGTGTTCTTATACACATTAACTGAATCAAAAGAACTGATCATACTTTGATAATGCAGTTCTCGGTTTTGAACATCCGATTCTTCAGCCATTAATCCATAAATCTTTCCTTGTTGAAAGAACAAGTAAGCAGAAGGATTTTTTTCTATTTCAGCTGAAATTTCGTTTAGCGCCTGTTGATAATTTCCTTCATCAATCAGGTTTTCAGCTGAAAATTTTGATCCGGCACAAGAAATAAAAAACCCGATCACAAGTAAAAAACTTGCGGATCGGGTAATAATAGAATTTTTCATAGAAATGTTAGTTTGAGAAAATTCAGGATCACATTCCTGCTTTTTCCATAGCAGCTTCTGCTTTATCCATCATTCCAAGAGTAGTATAAACCTGGAATAGTGATCTCCAATAGTTTTGGTTATCAGGATCAATTTCAACAGCTTTTTCGTAGTTCGTCATTGCTTCACGAAGATACTCATTGGCTTGTTCATTAATTTCAGCAGCTAAGTTATTGTCTTCAGTTGCATTTCTTTTCTCGAACAAAGAAGCAGCTTTATTTTGATTAACTACACCCAAGGTGTAATAAGCATTTTGATTTTGAGGATCATATTGCAGTGAAATCTTTAACTCTTCAATAGCCTGAGCTATTAGAACATCTGCTTCATTTTCTAAATTTTGCGTCTCTTCAAATAAAGACTTGATAGTGTTTTCAGCAGCTGTTTTTCTTGCTCCGCTTAGTCTTCTGGCGTCTCTATTAAGAGTAATTAAAGAGTCGTAGTTCTGAGAAATTTCCTGATTGATTTCATCAGCTATGTTGTAAATCTGGGTGCTCAAAACTAAATGATACAAAGGATTAGAAGGATCTGTATCTATAAGTTTTCTAAGAACCTGAATGGCTTCGTCGTTTTTATTCTGGTTAGTATAAGTGTCAGCTAGTTTTTGAACCAAGCTTACAGAATCGGGATATACTTCAGTTCCTTCAATAAGTACATTTTCAGCCTTCGAATAATCCCCTACCTGTAAGTAATATGAAGCTAATCTGTCGTAGTCAATTGCGTCAGGCTGGCTTTTCTTTTCGATTACTTTTTCCATTGCTACAGCGGCACTGGCGTAGTCTCCACTCATTCTATGTACTTCTGCAAGAACATCAATAGAAATGATACTATCAGGGTTAATGATAACTGCATTTTCAAAATGACTTACTGCTACTTCTAGTGGAGCATTTACTTGTGGAACTGTAGTGTCGCCAACAGCATAAGCTACTCCCATGTTATGCTCAGTGCCCCACATTCTATCAATCAACAATTGTGATTCAATTGCTTCTACACTTTTTACATTTTGAACTTCAAACATATTCATAGCTACTAAAAGATTTTCTCTCATCTTAGAATAGCTGTCTTTTCTGTTCTGAACTTGTGGGTTATTTTGAGCCATTTCTGAGTAAACAACACCTTTGTAGTAGTATGCATTAGCATTAGATGAATCTTCTACTAAGGCTTGATCCAGAGAGGCAAGCGCAGCATCATAATTTTTTGCTTTAATCCCGTCTTTAGCTTCTTTAATTAGCGGATTTGTTTCTCCGCCACAACTAATAATTATAGTTGCTAAAACTGCAAAAGAAAGAAGTCTGTAAAAATTCTTTTTCATATCAGTGTAAAATTGGTAGTGGTTGGTTTCAAATGGTTTTAATAAGTTAACAAAATAACTATATAAAGCGCTTTCCGCAAAAAAGAAGGTGTATTTTAATTTCAAAAACTAAACCACAAATACTCATGAAAAAAGTGATCTCAACAGAGTCAGCACCCGCTGCAATTGGCCCTTACAGCCAAGCAATAGAGCATAATGGTGTTTTATATTGCTCAGGTCAAATTCCCCTCGATCCTGATACTATGCAAATAGTCGGTGATAATGCCGCCGATCAAGCAAAACAAGTTATGAAAAACCTTAGTGCTGTTCTAGAAGCTGCGGGCACAGATTTTTCCAAAGTATTAAAATGCTCCATCTTTTTAGATGACATGGGAGATTTTGGAGAAGTGAATGAAGTTTACGGAGGTTATTTTAAGAATGATCCCCCAGCTAGAGAAACAGTGGCCGTTCAAACACTGCCAAAAAGCGTGTTAGTTGAAATTAGTTGTATTGCTATTGTTTAATTAAATGCAGGAAACTTTTAGTAATAAAGTTTCCTGCATTATCTGCAACTTCGAATCTGATCTTGTTCTCAGATTTCAATAAGAATTTTGGGAAATAGAATGTGAAGGAATCATTCTCATAGTCATATTCAGGAATTCCTTGCTGATCATTGATCCAAAATGACGCAGACTTAAAATCTATACCAGAGAGATTGTCGATAGTAGAAATGGTATAGGTTTGCATTCCATTCCCTAAAGTTACAAGCTTTGGTTTTCTTATATGAGGAGGTATCGAATCATGTAACACAATAAAGTTTCCAAACGAAGGTATTTCAGCATTTAAAGTAATACCGGAAACCCAGGAATCAACAAAGCTATATTCCCCTTCATTATCAATTTGATACAGATTAAGTTGAGAACTTTTCTGATAGGATTCGGGTAGTTGTATTTGAATAAAGAGATTTTTACGATTAATTAGTTCAGATACTCCTATTTGAAGAAATAATGAATCATTGAGGTATTCAAAATTTTGAACAAGACTTAAGGAATCAAAGAAAGTTTCCGGCTCTATATATAAAGTTGTTTTGTAATCCGGAGATGTGATTTTATATGAGCTAGCGGGACTCAGCCGAGAAATAGTGTGGTTTGGATCTTTAAGGTCAATAATTTGTTGGGGTACAGAGTGATTCCAATAGATTCCACTCTTATTGTTTTTAAGATCGAAATTCGTAGAATCATTTAAAATGATCCAATCATTTGTCCAGTATTTACCAAAAATTTTAGAAGATTTTTTCGGAGTTGTTAGAGAATCTCGTTTAACCGGAACTATTGCAACTGCTTGATTTCCATAATAATCTTCAGCAATTATTTCGTATAAAGTGAATTCAGAATTATGGGTCTTTGATCCATAAATAAGAAAAGGGTGTTGATATTTTTCTTGATTAAAAAGCCTCTGAAATCTTCTTTTATTGTTATCCGGTGAGGTGATTCTATTCACAAACATCTTATCGGCATCTGAAAAGTCAAAATAATTGATCTTCTCATGATAGAGATGGCGATTGTTTGACCTCAGTTTCAAATCATACACAGCATACTTATTGTTGACCTGATTGGCTTGGTCATATACATTTGCCGACAACCCGATGTCACCACTTACAAAAACGGTATCGAAGTAGGTAGTATCATTTTTCACCGATATAGGTTTAATCTCAGAAGGATAATAAGAATTGAATACTTTGCTGTTAATATTTAAAGGTTCGATCAGAAACGATGAAAAAACAGGAGAGATGGTGTCCTGAACGGCAAGATTTGAGCTTAATGGGTTAATCGGCTGGTTAAAGCTATTTCTTATTTCAAAGTGAAGATGAGGCGGTCCTATTCCTGTTGAGCCGGTATAACCGATTACATCTCCTTGCTTAACCATCAATTTCTTCTCTTCAAATGACTGTTCGAAGGTGTAAGAATAGTCAAGCTCATTTATCCGAATGGAATCTGCAATAGCTTGAAATTCAGAATTAAAACGCTGA
Organism: Balneolaceae bacterium UBA3186; assembly: GCA_002364085.1. Taxonomy (GTDB): domain Bacteria; phylum Bacteroidota; class Rhodothermia; order Balneolales; family Balneolaceae; genus Balneola. The sequence goes on from DEXK01000004.1 coordinate 84,874, forward strand.
AGGTGGGCGTATACAGTGTATGTGCCATCAAAATGTTTAAGATAAATGGCTTTGCCATATCCCTGATTAGTGATGATCAGTTTACTTAGATATCCATCTCTGGAAGCAAACACCTTATAACCTTCTCTTCCCCAGGTTTTGATATCGAGTCCTGCATGAAAATGAGCTGAACGAGTTTCTCCAAATGTAGAGCTTAAAAATTTCCCCGAGTTAGTAGGCCACAGGTAGATGGAATCTTGTCCTTTTACAACAAAGGAGACAACAGATAAGCAAAGAAATAGCCAAAAACCTTTCACAATTATTTAACCGACACTGAAAGAGTTGTGAATTTATTTCCTAAAGTAGCTTCAATCTGGTCACCGGCTGTTACTTGTGAGACCCCACTTGGCGTTCCTGTAAATATGAGATCCCCGGGATGTAGAGTAAAAATTTCGGACAAATAGGAGATCAAAAAAGGGATAGAGAAGATCATCTGTGAAGAATTACCGATTTGTTTTGTTACACCATTTACCGAAAGGGATAGCTCTATATCATTCAGATCTTCGATTTCATTTAATGGTAAAAAGGGACTGATAGGAGCAAAAGTGTCAAAGCCTTTAGCGATAGTCCACGGATGGCCCGCTTGCTTTGCTTTCTGTTGAATATCTCTGGCTGTGAAATCAATTCCTATCCCAATTCCTGCAATGTACTCTTGAGCAGCTTCTTCTGAAATGTTTTTTCCGGATTTTGAAATCGCTACTACTATTTCAACTTCATGATGTACATCAGTGCTCTGTTCAGGAATTTTGATCTCATCACCATCAAAACAAAGGGCGCTTTGAGGTTTTAAAAATACAAGAGGGGAAGAGGGCACCGGGTTATTGAGCTCTTTAGCATGTTCAATATAATTCCTGCCGATGCAATAGATTGAACGGGGAACTAGATTGGTGCCGGGAATAAATATTTTTTTCATATCTCAAAGATATAAAAAAAGCCTCGCACATAAATATGTACGAGGCTTAAATTTTTCTCAGCTTGTTCAGCTTAAAGGCTCAACATTGATATACTTTCTACCGCCTGATTTGACAGAGAAGTTTACATGACCGTCAGCTACAGCAAAAAGAGTATCATCTCCACCACGCTTAACATTTAAGCCCGGGTGAAATTTGGTTCCTCTTTGACGCATAATGATATTTCCTGAGCGAACAAATTCGCCACCAAATTTCTTTACGCCTAATCGTTTACTTTCTGAATCACGTCCGTTTCTAGTAGAACCTTGACCTTTCTTATGTGCCATTGTACTTAGATATTAGGAATTAAAATTAACTTAACGCTTCAATAAGCTCAGCTTTCTTCATACTGGAATAACCAGTTAGCCCTTTATCAGAGGCCATTTTCTTAAGCTCAGCTACTGTTAACGATGAAAGATCTGAAGAAGCGGTTTCCGCTTTAGCTTCAGCTTTAGTTTCTTCTTTTTTTGGAGCTGCTTTCTTCGCAGCTTTTTTAGTACTTCCAGATGCAGAAATTGACTCAATTTGAATTTGAGACATTAATTGTCTGTGACCGTTTAACTTCTGGTATCCTTTTCTTCTTTTCTTTTTGAATACAAGAACTTTATCAGATTTAACGGTTTCAAGGATAGTAGCTGTAACAGAAGCTCCTTCAACTACAGGCTTCCCAACTTTAACAGCACCTTTGTCATCTTTAAGTAAAAGAACATTATCAAAAGTAACAGAGTCAGAATCTGCATTTTGCTTGTCAACAAAAAGAACATCGTTCTCAGCTACTTTATATTGATGTCCGCCGATTTCTACTATAGCGTACATGGGTATTTGAATTTCTTTTTTGGATTATTTTAGAGCTTACAAAGATAAGCGATTGTTCTCATAAAACAAAGCAAAAAACTTACTGTTCTTTATATTTTGAACTGTTAAATTGAATTAGATTTTAAACTAACCTTTTATTACAATGAGTAAATTGCCTTCATTACATGAGCAAGCATTTAAATTTAAAAACACCAAAAGATTACAGCATGATGGAGGAAGAGCTTGGATTAAGGATTCGCAACTTCATGAGGCTCGTAAAGATGCTAACGGCAAATTTAAGACCGTAAAAAAATCTTCTTAATTTACTAATGCCAGCTTCGATATATAAAGATGCCGGTTCTGTATTATTTTGAAGTGTACTGGAGTTCGTTAATGCCGAACATGTTTAGTTTGTTCAATCTTTGAATAAATATCGCATTAATGGATCCTGAGATTTATTATTAAATGGAATGGGGATTCAAATGAAAAATTTATTACTACTAATTTTTGTAGGATTCTATTCGACAATTGCTTTATCACAACAAGCTCCTTGTGCTTCCGAAGAGCATCGACAATTTGATTTTTGGGTTGGAGAATGGGAGGTAAAAAATCCGAGTGATCAAGTAGTAGGAAGTTCTAAGATCGAACTCGTGTCTAATAAATGTGCGTTACTTGAAAACTGGACAAATGCTGCAGGCTTAGGAGGTAAAAGCTTGAATTATTACAGTATTCTGGATCAAAAGTGGCATCAAAAATGGATTGGAGCAAATGGTATTCCCATAGAGTTTTCTGGTTCCTATAATAAGGAAAGAAAAGCCTTAGAGTATTCTGGTGAAGGAGTTGGACAGGGTGGAACCCCTCTGCTTAACAAACTTACTTTTTTTCACATCTCTGATGATTATGTAAGACAGCTCTGGGAACAGTCAACAGACGATGGAAAAACCTGGAATACAGTATTTGACGGTCATTACAGAAGAAAGAAGTAGCTTAAGTAAATTTTAAGCTACTTTTGAAGTTGCTCTTTGAAAGCCCTTTCGGTTTATATGTCCAATATATTTACCAATTATCCGGACCTCTTCGAATACATCCGGTTCAACAATAATGTCATCATAGCTTTCATTAGCAGCTTCCAGACGCAATCCATTACTACCCCAAAAGATTTTCTTTAAGCTTGTTTCTCCGTTATAGAGAACTGCACCGATATCACCGTTTTTCACATCAGTATCCATAAGCACTACAAGATCTCCATCGTAAATGTCGACATCTTTCATGCTAAATCCTGAAACACGAAGTGCAAATAGCTGATCTAGATTAGGGAACAGAGAAGATAAAGTGATTTTGCCAAGGTCAGCTTCAACGGCTTCTTGTAAATAACCAGCGGCAATAAGGCCACGAATTGGAATTCCATCCTGATCATCATAATCTTCTAATAAATTCTTTTTCTTCTCTTTTGGAAGATCGTATTCTTCATCATTACGTTTTATGAGAAATCCTTTTTTAAGTAAAGCCTGAATATTCTGGGTAACACTATTCGGAGAACGGTAATCAAAATGTTCAGCAATTTCTCTATAGGTCGGCCATACATCATATTCTTTTTTATATTCCACGATGTAATTAAAAAATTCCTGTTGTTTTCTCGTTAAATGTGCATTATCCATAGCATGATATTACTTAATGTGTAAAGTATGTGTAATAAACGAAGTTCTTTAATCAGTGTCAATAAAAAATGTGTGTGATTCATGTATAAAATATTTTCTGTATTAGTGTTAGCCTTTTTACTAGTCGCTTGTGACCCCATCAAAAAGGAAGCAGGACGATTGCTTACTCAAGAGTACCCAGATTTGTACGAAGCGGTGTATGCTCGAGATGGTCAGGCTTTAATGGAATTTACATCACATAAAGATGAAAGAGTTAGAATGCAGGCATGGCAAGCATTAATTAACACTCCGGTTAATGATATTACCGCATTAATTGATCTTGCTACTAAAACTGATACACGCGAATCATGGGCATCACTTTGGTTAAAAGAGCTTTCTGAAGAACAAATAGAGAGGCTGAACGAGCTATTTATAGCAAGTAATGCTTCCAATATAGGTTTGGTTTCAGCTTTAGGAGAGTTGGGAAATAGTCGCTCACTTGAATTGCTTTTAGAAGAAGATGTTCCACCAAACCAGGAAATGGAATTTCAACTTGCTTACGCCATAGGCCGTTTAACAGGAAATATAGAAGCTAACGAAGAACAGCAAATTCAGATCATTGAAAGAGCACTTTCTACTACCAACAGTAAAGCAAGTCAGGCATATTTGTATGGATTTTACAGAACTAGAAATGATCAGGAAAAACAGGGATTAACCCAAAATGCAGTTAACAAGATGATCGAGTTATGGAAAAATTATTATCCTGATGAAATAGGTTCCGATCGATATATAGCTGCACTACTGATGAAAGATCATTCAGGGCTAGTGTTCCATCACTTTATTGATAAAGATTTTATATTAATGGATGTTCAGTTGGCTATTGAGATCATTCAGGCTATTGGTAGAAATGAGGATAATGATACTTACGCTCCGGTAGCTCTGAACGCTTTTGTTCAACATAAAAATCCAAATGTTGTTATTCAGGCTCTTCGGGTAATAGCTGCAAAAGAAGATTTTGCTAAAGAAATCAATAACTCGCTATTAAATGCTACAGCACTTAATATTGCAGTTGAACCACATGTAAGACTTGCCGGATTTAATGCTTCGGTAAACCCCGAGAAATACATTGATGACTTGCTGCCAATTGGAACTGAAGATCCGTACTTGCAGGGACTTAGATATTCCGCACTGAAGAAAATTTGGACTGACGCTGAAGTTTTTGACTATTTAGTTGCTGATATAGATACTTCTCAAGGATTACTTTATAGTTTTCTTTTAAGAGAAATGAATACCCTTTGGGCAAATGCTGACGATGAACTCAAAACCGAAGACAGGGTTGAGCAAGTACATAACATCTTGTTTACAGCATTGGAAAGAGGAGAAAGATCGTTTATGATGCAAGCTTTGCATTCAGATGAAAACGTAGTAACTGGGGAGGACTTTGAGAAATTAATAGCTCTTTTAAATGATAAATCTGTAGTTGATGATATAGACATTTTCCGGTCAGTTACTTCGCTACTAAAAAATAGATTTGAAGAAGAATCAGAAATTATGATCACTCAGTTTTATGAGAATGCAGGACATGATCTAAAGCAAAGTTTAATAGCTCAGGAATGGACTTTTATAGAAGACTCACTAGCTCCGGTAACTTTTCGAGAACCTGATTGGGATCGACTAGCAGACTTGGGACCAAGCCCGGTTTGGGTATTGGAAACAAAAAAGGGAAATGTTGAAATTACTGTTGACGTATTAACTGCCCCTGCCACAATTTCCGGAATGGATAGTTTGATTACCAATGGACATTACAATGGAGTCGCATTTCATCGCGTAGTGCCAAATTTTGTGATTCAGGGAGGAGATGTTGAAACCGGATTAGGTTTTGGAGGTCCGGATTATACAGTGCCAACCGAAGCAAGTGCGGCTCACTATTTCAGAGGCAAAGCAGGTATTGCAAGTTCAGGCCCGGATACAGAAGGGAGCCAATATTTCTTTATGCATGTATGGGCACCACACTTAAATGGTCGTTATACAATTTTTGGAGAAGTTACTGATGGAATGAGTGTGGTAGACAGAATAACACAGGGAGATATTGTTCAACGATCTTATTGGAAATAAGTGATCTGTTATTTTGCCTTCACCACCATTAGTTCATTCCAACGAGTGGTGTATCTGTTACTGAGGTAGTTTTGATTCATCAGCCATTTATTGCGATGTTCTTTCTCCTTATGTAACCCGGTTGAAGCAAAAGCAGCTTTATTTCTTCCAAATTTTGAGTTGATCTCATCCAAACATTCCATAAGCCTGAATTGTTGCTGGGTATATAAATGAGGATCAAAAAGATCCATCTGGACTTCACTGTTTGGTACAATTCCGGTTAACATTACAGCAGCTTTTTTGTACTTGGTGTTTTCCATGTATACGTGGCTAACCAATCCTTTTGCTAATCTGATCAATGTAGGTGTGTTCGCAGTAGGAACTTTCAAAGAAGTGCCTGCAGAATATTTATACTGTCCTTTCAGATTCGAATATTTATCTCCAATCAGCATAATTCTTAATAATGAGGCTACCGAATTTTGGGAACGAAGTTTTTCAGCCGCACGAGACGCATATGTTGAAATAGCTTCCTGCAAGTGATCTAATTCATAGATCGGAGTTCCAAACATCCTGGAAGTCAAAATTCCTTTTCGCTTATCCAGAGCTTCACCCATTTTAATGCATGGTATTCCGTTTAATTCTAAGACGGTTCGTAATCCGGTTACATGTAGATTTTTTCGTACCCACTTTCGATTCTGTACGGTATTTTTTAATTGAAATGCATTTTCGATGCCGTGTCGGTGCAGACGAACGGTCATTCCGCTACCAATGCCCCAAATTTTCTGGACAGGTAGATCTTTTAGATGGTGATCAGTTTCATTCTGGCTGGAAAGAGCAAGTACACCATCAAATAATGGATTTCTTTTAGCAATATTGTTGGCAACTTTTGCCAATGTTTTACTCGGCGCAATTCCTACAGATACCGGTAATCCTGTCCATTTAAGTATGGTGTCTTTTATATAAAAACCATATTCGGTAAGATCATCAAAAACATTTGTAGAAACTCTGGCAAAAGCTTCATCAATACTATACACTTCAATGTTATGTGAAAGTTGATCTAAAACATCCATTACTCTGTCAGACATATCTCCGTAAAGAGCATAATTTGATGATCGAACAACTACCCCTTTTTCTTTGAATAACTTTCTGGACTTAAACTCCGGAGCTCCCATTTCAACTCCGGCTTCTTTAGCTTCTTCTGACCGTGCAATTACACAGCCATCGTTGTTTGAGAGAATAGCGATAGGTTTATCAATAAGAGTAGGATCAAACACGCGTTCACAGGAAGCATAAAAGTTATTGCAGTCTATCATCGCATAAGCAGTAGGTAAATTATACGGATCGATATTCATATCTATTCTATACTTCCTCTAATCTGAACCGATGGATTACATGGGTGACTACTCCCCAAATCGTCCATGCTGTTTCTTTGGTGACGGCAATGGGTTTTAAGCTGGAATCATCAGAAACTAAAAATATACGGGAACCTTGTTTTGCGAATCTTCGGATAGAGGGTTCTTCATCAATGGAAGTAACAATGATATTACCATGACGAGGAGTAATTGACCGATCTACGATCAGTATATCTTTATCATGTATTCCCGAGCGTTTCATTGCATTTCCCTGTGCTCGAACATAAAAAGTGGCAGACGGTCTGAACACAACAAGCTCCTCGAGACTCAAGGCTTTTTCCAGATGATCTGAAGCCGGAGAAGGGAATCCTGTTTCCATTTTTCGGGCTAATTCCAGCCGACCGGTTCTTGAGCGTGTATCGTTATCTTTTTGTGCTTCTATGCTTCTCATTGAGGGATTGGTTTACATATTTAATATATGTGCATTATATGTATAAATATATTCGACCCAAAATTATTTCAGATAAATTTTTGAGTTTTTGAGTAGGGGGGTGCGACAACTGTAATACAATGAGTGCGACAAATAAGAGGGTTATTTTGGCTTTTTTCGCAATGATAACGGGGATTGCCGTTTATTTTGGAAATTCAGCTATATTTTATTTGGGTGAGTTTGTCGCAGTTTTATAGATATTATATTTATACATATGGTGATACATGTGCATCCCATACTACCTCACCGATGATCTCAAAGTCATCTATTTTTGGATCGCCGATGATTGGTTGGTAAGCTTGGTTAACCGAACTCATTCTGATCGTGCCGTCCGGGAGCTTGGCTAAGAGCTTGCAATAATGATCGTCGTCTATTCTGACCATGAACGCCGGCCCTTCTTTTATTTTAGTTCGTGCGGAGTCTACCAACAGATCTGATCCGTCTTTGAACATTGGCTGCATGGAGTCACCTTTGAGTTTTACAACAAAGCAACCCTCGGGAGAAGCCTGAATTGTTTTTGAAAAAAAGTAACGGCGAAATAAAATCTGAAGGTTGGATTCGTTCTCTGCAATTAAACCTTGCCCACCGGATGCATATACATTTGGATAGTACGGTACGCTTACAAACTCGGTCGGATCATAGTTGATGTTATCCTGATCAACAAAGTGTTCAGACGTCTGAACACTTTTATTTTTTGCCGACGTTGGCACAGATTCTGAGTGTGCCCACGTGGGCACAGATCGCTCGCCGGTTAAAATATAATTAACATCAGCGCCATATATGTCATGAAGCGCGATCAAATACTCGGACTTTATTGACGCTCCTTCCTCCACAACTCTCTGCCAAGTTCGACGAGAGTATCCAGTTTTTTCCCCTATCTGATCGTATGTATCCTTTAGATCATCTATAAAGGCTTTTAAGCGGCGGTTTGGGCTATTGGACATTTATTGTAATTAGCGTAAAAAAAGTCGCTTTGTCTCTTGACTTAGGACAAAACTGTCATTAAATTATTCGCAGAATGTATGAACAAATAATTAATGATGCTACAAATGTCGGAAACTGGAAGGAATAAAACAACGCAAATCGCAATCCGAGACCTTACTGTTAAGGATAAACAACGGATTAGGGAATTAATTAAATATGGCGATGTAGGCAGAATTGCCAGTAAGTGTCCTCATGTCAAATATGACACTGTCTCAAAAACGATAAACCCGAACCACTCTACTGATCATGAGCGTGTTTGGATTGCAGCTGTAGAATACCTGCAAAGCTTACCTAAAATTGAGATTGATGCACGCCTTGAATCTTTCATTAAAAATGGAGTTGCAGCATGAAAACTTTCTTATTCATAGTGAGGCACACGGTAGAGTCTGCTGACGGCTTAACTGATTATTTAGAAAAAATTGAACTGATTAATATTGATGCTGAGTCTGAGATTCAGGCTCAGTGTTATTTGGAGTTTATGAGAAACTGGAATCCATGTGTAGATATTAAAGCTACATGCTTGAATGGTTTACCTGCTTATGATATCGCATCGCTTATGCTCGAGTACACAAACTTCCATTCAGAGGTGAGGCTTAAGGATATCAAAATAATCCTTGATGAGAACGGAAAGGTGGCAGCATGAGTACAGATAGTATTGAGACACTAGATGTAAGACACAAGACTAAGCAGCCCACCGCGACGCAAACGCCTTACCCGTCAGTGACTCGTCAGGCGTTGAGAAAAAACCCTGATGCTCATCAGGTTTCTGAGGAGTTAGGAATCCATATCGCAACGGTGTACCGGCATGCGATGGGAATGGATCTGAAAATGATAAAAGCCTTTAAGGATCTTGATCTCGGAATCAAAGATATGGTTCGGTTTATGAAGCATGAAATGAAGCAGTCTAATGCTTCCATCGCTGAGAAGCTCGGCACTACTCCTTCCTATGTTTCGGAGGTGTTAAATGAGAACTGAAGCGGAGAATAAAGAGAAGCAAAGACGCCAACGCCAGGCGATGATCGAAGAGACTATTTCACTGGGTGTATTTGATGATCGCGACCATTTTAAAGCTTGGATGAAGGATGAGTTTAAACTTGACCTACCGGTTGATAAAATCAGCACTGAATACACACTATCACCCAAGCAAACCAAGTTGCTTTTTATTTGGCTGAAATACTTTACCGGACGCGGACAAAAGCCAAGAGTTCACCGAGCAAAAGCGCGCATCTCTAACGGGCAATTAAAGAAGATCCCCGAGCTACAAAAAGAGCTTACCTGGAGCGACAGTAGACTGGCTGATTTTGTACAGCAGCAGACCGGAAAGCGAAAGTTAATTCCAAGCCTTTTTAAGGCGGAAGCCACAAAAGTAATTACAGGCATGGAGCGCATCCTTGCCGAGCAACCTTATACAAAAAGTAATTAGACATGAATCAAGAATTAGAAGTATTTGAATTTGGAACTGAAGAGCGCAAAACGAGAGCTGTAATACTTGACTCAAAGCTTAATGATGCGCTGCTTGACACCTTCATTATCAGCGCTGAATTAGTTGATCAAAAGCTTTATAAAGAGCTTGGGTATGAATCAGCAAAAGACTATTTCCAAAACAAATCAATTAGTATTAGGCAAGCTTATAGGTTTGCAGGAATTGGCAGGGAAATAAAGCCACTTCTCTCATCCGGTAAAACGGAATTTACTTCAGAGATTGCCCACGTGGGCACGCGTAAATTGGAAGAGATTGTTCGTAATGCGAGTGATCAATTAGAGGGTTTGTTTACTGATGGGAAGATCAAGCTTGGCGATGAGGAATACAGCACAGATGACCTTCAAGAGATCTCTTTCAGAGAGCTGGATTCCCGACTAAAAACCCTCTCCAAAAAAGTAGAAAAGAACGACCTGCTTGAGGAGCAAAATAAGTCCTTACAGCTAGAGAAAAAAGTTCTTTTAAAAGAGCAGGAAGAGTTTAAAAAACGGGATCAAAAATACAGAGAAGCAAGCGTAACCTACGATGAAATGGAACGCGACATTGTGGACGCTACCGAGGCGTTTGCAGAAGCGCAGAGGTTAATAAATCGGATCGAGACCTCGCTAGTTCCTAAGCAACTCGGCCCACGTTTAAAGCTGCTGATTGAGACTATCCAAAATGCAGGCGTTGATATTGCCGATATGCATTCTGAAGTGATGTTTAAATACGACGAGGGGCTATAATGTTAAACGAAGCATTAAAGAATGAATACAGAGGCGAGCTTCGTTCATTGCCTCACGGGGAAAAAGGGAAAAGAGCGGAAGAAATAGCC
>DEXK01000006.1:0-5867 GCA_002364085.1 Balneolaceae bacterium UBA3186
CTAAAAGCTAACGGCTAAGCGCTAATAGCTGTTATTTAATTAATGTCATTTGTCTGGTTAGTACTACACCCGGCGCCGTTAAGCGGTAGTAGTAAATTCCACTTGCTTGCCCGGTAGCATCCCAGCTTAGCTGATAACTTCCTGCAGACTTCGTTGTATTTAACAACTCGGCTACTTTCTGTCCCATTACATTATATACAGTGATGTTTACAGAACCTGCTTCGCCTACTGTATAGTTGATGTTCGTAGTTGGGTTAAATGGATTCGGATAGTTCTGATCCAGTTTGAACGCATCTACTTTTGTGAACTCATCATCAATGCCTACCGATGTATTTGGAGCAATGATAATGCCGAATCGTGAATCAGAATTATCAGAAACTTTTTGCTTAGTGGCTCCAACTTGAAGAGCAGTTACATTTGGTTTCTTTTGCTTCGCTTCAACATTAAAAGTGTAGCTGTTTTCGGATTGCATATCTACATATACATCCTCGACCCGATCAACAAGTGTAATCGCCCAATCAGAAGGAATGTTCTTCATAGTTTCCCAATTGAGTGTGTATGCTCCACTTATTCCTGCGTCATTAACTTCTAAATCATAAGATTGAACACTTTCAATATCGTAAGAGCGTGCATCCTGACTTAATAAAACTTTACCCTCTCCAAAATCCTGAACAAAAGCTATTGTTGGTGAACCACTTAACGAACTTAATTTAGAACCGTCAAATTGATCTTCCTGCTCAGAAGAATAAGGAGTAAAATAAAACTTTGTGGATAGATCATTAAAGCCTTCACCTGTTAGATGCAGGTCAATACTTCTGGTGTCAAATGCTCTAGATTTACTATAATGTGAGATATCCGCTGCACTAGCTGTTTTTGAAGAAGTAGGAATAGTAACTTCTGTCAGGTCTGTTAAAAGTCCCGTTGCTTTCTGAATGAAAAGACCTTGCCATTGAGACAGTACTAGATTACTTCCTAGATTGTAACTGACATAAGAGCTTGAAGCATTACTCCATACTTTAACTGAAGCATTTATACCACCAAATAAAATACCTGCACCCGTAACATTCCCAGTAATATCATCAACATTTATATTTGACTGAAAAGGATTTCCAATTAATGTGAAATCGCTTGAGATAGTAACTTTAACATCAGATGCCGGTTCAGAACCACTAACATCTAAATCTAAAGGAAGTTCACTACTGCCTCCTGTTGTGTTATTATAGAAATAAACTATTATACCAAGACCATCACCCCAGGCAGTACTCATATTTGTAGGTACCGTCCAGCCTCCTGATCCACTTGAACCGGAATTATAATAGATATTAGCGGTTGATCCTGTATTTGCTCCGCCTGTCACACCTTGAATCGCCGTATCATCTGAAATATCTGATACGGTAGCGCTAGCTTTTGGAATGGATATCATTCTCCAGCCTGCCGTTCCTGAAATTGTTCTTGTTTGCCCGTACGCCAAACCCGTAAGTAAAAAGCAAAAGAACACTGTAAGTAGCTTGTTTATCAATTGATTACCTCTTTAATTTTATTAAAACTTGTGCTAACACTAATTAACAGTGTTAACCAAATTACTTAACGCCGTTAACTCCTACAAATTAAATTTATTCGCATCTCATTAAATTTCATTAATTAAACGGAAGTTTATTAATTCAAAATTATTATCGACCCTTTTACAGGGTTTTTAAAATTTTATATTTAAACGCTTTTTAATAATTAATTTAATTAACTGATTTATTGCGACTTACCTAAGAAATATGAAACTGCAAAAAAAGCTTACTTCAATAAAAAACCCGACTTACTTTTCGTAAGTCGGGTTTAAATACACATTATCAGTTATAAATTTTTAATCCATTAGATTTTCTAAAGTCGATTAAATTCTAGCTTAAAATTGATCAACTATCGTTGAGCTTTTCAAGAACCTCTTATCAAATATCAAGATTATTGTCCTGCTTGCTTTTGCTTTTGAGCTTTTTGTAAGCGTATGCTCCACCTGCTGCTGCAAGTAAGCCTAATCCACCATCAATGGGAGCTTGAGTAGGAGCACTTGGTAAGCCCGGTTGCGCCATTGCAAGTGACATTAGTATTAAAGCGATAGTGAGTGTAAGTAGTATTAGAAGAAAATTTTTCATATTAGTATAATTTCGGGCTATCAGCTGTTAGCTATTAGCTTTTAGTTTCCCATCGGGCACTAAAAGCTAACGGCTAAGCGCTCATAGCTAATAGCTGTTATTTAATTAATGTCATTTGTCTGGTTAGTACTACACCCGGCGCCGTTAAGCGGTAGTAGTAAATTCCACTTGCTTGACCGGTAGCATCCCAGCTTAGCTGATAACTTCCTGCCGACTTCGTTGTATTTAACAACTCGGCTACTTTCTGTCCCATTACATTATATACAGTGATGTTCACAGAACCTGCTTCGCCTACTGTATAGTTGATGTTCGTAGTTGGGTTAAACGGATTCGGATAGTTCTGATCCAGTTTGAACGCAGCTACTTTTGTCAGCTCATCATCAATGCCTACCGATGTATTTGGAGTGATCGTGATTCCAAAACGATTTTCCGTGTCATTAGATTCTGTTTCTGCAACTACAGGGAGAAGTACTGAATTACTTTTAGAAGCCTTATTAGCCTGAGCTGTAAACACGTAAGAGTCGAACTCGCTCATATCAAGATCTGCTCCGGTTTTGTAATCATGAAACGTTAAGGACATTTTATTGGTCAACTTTTCTATACCGTCCCACGAAAAAGTGAATTCTCCACTTACTCCAACTAAAGTCGGACGTAATGGAATTGTAATTGCTTCTTCCAAATTTGTAGGAATAGATTCTACAGACTTAAGTTTTTCTTCATTTTGGTACTCTCCTACAAAAGCCATGGTTGCGTATTCTGTAACAAGTGGTACCAATTTAGAAGCATCCGCCCTATCCATACCTAACTCTGCATAATCCCTAAAGCTTAACTTGATCGCTTCATCAAAAGTAGTTTCCGATGATAAGGTGAATGTTATATCAGCGTTATTTGGATTTTCTTTTGAGAAAAATGTTCCTGTAACAGAGGATGTAGATTTCCCACTTGTAGGAAAAGTAATAGAAGTTGCTGCATTTGCATTTAACACTTCTACCCAGAATGCCTGCCAGGGAGACACAATATATGGAGTTGTTCTGTTCTGAGCTGAATACGAGCTACTACCGTCATTCCAAAACTGAACATTGTCTTGAATTGCGCCACCGGCAACTGTTATGCTATTCAAATTATAATTAGAAGCAAAAGGATTACCTACTAACGTATAGTAACTATCAGCAGCTCCCGAACCGGAAGAAGTTCCTGCTGTATTACTTTTATTTAAGGTAACTCCTACGTCTGAGGAAGGTTCTGAACCTGACACATCTAAGGTTAAGGGTAATGCAGAACTGCCATTTGTAGTATTGTTATAAAAATAGACTGCTAAACCATATCCATTAGAAATAGCAGTGCTTACATTGGTAGGCGTTTCATAAGAACCTGTATTATCATAGGTAAATACATTAGAAGAAGCTCCTGTATCGGAACCACCTGCAACTCCCTGAACTGCAGTGTCATCAGAAATATCACTTACCGTTGCACTGGCTTTCGGAATTGAAAGCAATCTCCAGCCAGCATCTCCTGAAATTATTTTAGAAGGAAGACCAGTAGCTGTACCTAGAACCTCAATATTATCTATCGCAATATCCTCGTCACCAGAATTTAGATTAAACTCGAATGTAAGATCAAGTAAAGATCCTGTACCAGATATATTTGCAGAAAATTGTACAAAAGTATCAGTGATTTCTGTTCCATCTCCACTTCCATCAAAGTTTGTATCTAAGCCAGGAGGGCCGTTCGTAGTATCACCAAGATTTTCAACCCATAATAAGTTATTGGTGGCGCCTTCATCTATATCATAATTTATATGAAAATAATCAGCTGCGTCCCAATGCTCCGACGCTCCTGTCGCATCTTCAGCTAAATAAACCTTTAATATTAAGTTGGTATATCCTGATATATCAATATCATTAATTGTAAAATTTACAGGTAGTGAAGCTCCTTCTCCATCTATGTCTTGTGCTCCAAAATAAAAAGATCCTAAAATACTGTTAAAAGATTCACCTGTAATATTTGAACCATCAGTTCTTATAAAGTAATCAGAACCATTGTCTGTAAATTCAGTAATAGAAGTTGTGTATTTGATCGTTCCATCCTCAAAGTCTTCTAACAAAATTGTCGACTGCCCAAAAGCCATTCCTGAAAACAGTAAATAGATTGCTGTAGTTATAAAAAATTGTTTCATAAATCCCCCTATGAATAAAAATTTCAGTTTATAAAGGTTACTAAAACATGGTCAATACATCAAACCTACTGTATTAACAGAATGTTAGCATTTTCTTAAATAAAAAAATCGACACTGTTTTACAAGTGCCGATTTTTTAAAACTCTACCTTTAATAATTATTAACTTAAGAGAGATTACATAGGCTTACTTGTAACTATAAAACCCTTCACCGGTTTTGTTACCAAGTTTACCGGCATCTACCATTTTTACGAGAAGTGGTGCCGGCCTGTATTTCGGATCTTTGAATCCTTCATACAACACATTCAGAATATCCAGACAAACATCAAGCCCAATGAAATCCGCCAAACGTAATGGTCCCATTGGATGCGCCATTCCCAGCTTCATCACTTCGTCTACATTCTCTGGCGTAGCTACTCCCTCATGAACACAAAAAATTGCTTCGTTGATCATAGGCATCAATACGCGGTTGCTTACAAATCCGGGGAAGTCGTTTACCGGAACAGGAACTTTGGCTAATAACTTGGAAGTCTTTTCAACTACATTATAAGTTTCATCATCTGTTTCTAAACCACGAACGATCTCAACCAGCTTCATTACCGGAACGGGATTAAAGAAATGCATACCGATAAATTTTTCCGGTCTGTTTGTGAGTGCTGCTAATTTTGTAATTGAGATGGAAGAAGTATTGCTTGCAAAAATAGCATGATCCTGAGCATTGGCTTCAACGGCTTCCCACACGCTTTTCTTGATGTCAAAATTTTCAGGCACAGCTTCAACGATCAGATCAACATCTTTTACTCCTTCTGCAATACTAAGTGTGGCATCAATACTATCAAGCGTTGTTACCTTTTCTTCAGCAGTGATCTTTTCTTTGCTGACCATGCGCTCCAGATTTTTGTCGATGGTTGCCATGGCTTTGTCGGCAAATTCCTGCTTGGTCTCAATTAGGTTTACAGGTATTCTGTTCATTGCAAAAACATGAGCAATTCCATTACCCATGGTACCGCCACCTATTACTGCTACTTTCTTAATATCCATTTCTGAAGTTTTTGTTCTGTTTCTGATTTCTGTTAAAGGTACAAAGTTTTGGAAGCGCTTTTCAAACTTTTTGAAGGGGTAAATATGATGATTCTTAAGCTAACTCAGCACAGGTTTTAAATAGACGGGCGTGAACGCCCTTCTAGCTTAAACTTTTATATGTGATTATAACCAGCAGATCCTTCAGGTTCTGCGGTCTATGTTTTCTCCGCCGTTAATCGTTGTGGATTAAAATCCTTACTAGTGTACCTTACCAAAGCTGCGTTACCACCAACATTCAGAATCAAGTTTACAAGAGAGGACTTTAGTCCGAACAACCCCAAACCATAAAAGTATTCTCAATCGTTAGTCAAAGCGCCGCGGATTGAAATCCTTGCTGGTGCACCTGAGTAAATCTTAGTCACCACCAACATTCAGAATCAAGTTCACCAGAGAGGACTTTAGTCCGATCGGTCCTAAGTCACAACAATACTCAAAATTGATATCGTAATCGCCTCGGGATAAATCCCT
>DEXK01000006.1:6024-148947 GCA_002364085.1 Balneolaceae bacterium UBA3186
CCACCTCCAACATTCAGAATCAAATTTACCAGTGAGGACTTTAGTCCGGTTTTAAGTGAAAAAAAATATTTTTGTAAGGAATACGCTTCCAATATGTCTTACCTGATAAAAAGTTATGGCATTCTCAAAAAATTCTCTTTGGGTTCATATTATATTCAGCACTAAAAATAGGATTCCCTATTTGTCATGGAATGTTCGAAATGACGTCTGTTCATGGCTAAAAGAAGAAGCATTCAAAAATGAAATCCTTATTGATATTGTAAATGGTGTGGATGATCATTTACATGTATTGTTAAAGCTGAAAACCAAACAATCCATCTCCGAAGTTGTGAAATGGATTAAAGGATCATCGTCTTATTATCTGAATAAGAAATACAATTGGGAACCAAAATTTTCTTGGCAAAATGGATATGCAGTTTACTCTGTAAGCGAGAGCAATATTAACAAAGTACGCCAATATATTTTCAATCAGGAAAAACGTCATTCCACAAATTAACCTTTGTTTCGTTGCGGATTGAAATCCTTGCTGGTACACCTGAGTAAATCTGAGCCACCACCAACATTCAGAATCAAGTTTACCAGAGAGGACTTTAGTCCGAACGACTCTAAATGGCAACATTATTCAGAATTGATATGCTAATCGCTACGGGATAAATCCCTGGCTGGTGTACTTGACTATATCTTCGTCACCACTAACATTCAGAATCAAGTTCACAAGAGAGGACTTTAGTCCGACCGGCTATAAAGAATCTTTTAGTGATTAGAATTCCCCATCCTGATTCCCGCAGGGCTGAAGCCCTTGCTAGCTTATGTACGAGATCTTTAAAAAAAAATCAGCGAGTATCTGCTATATCCGTTTGATCTGAGTTCTAATAATAGGACTAGGACGCGGGTGATAACAGTACTCAGAATACAGGAGTTCAGAACTTCTGTACTCTGCAACTTCTATATTCTGACTACTTCACCCTTCTCTATTCTTCTTCCGATAAATTCAGTAGTTTCTTGTTCAATCATTTAACAGATTTTCCATGAACACGTTTCTGAAACTTGTCATCTTCTTTCTTATTCTGATCTTAGGTTTTGCAGGATTAGCTTTTTACTGGACTTTTTACAAACCTCTTCCTGATTATGAAGCAACAGTTGAGCTTACTGGACTTCAAAACGATGTAGATATTCATTGGGATGAGTTTGGTGTTCCTCATATTTATGCTACATCTGAGAACGATCTATATAAATCGATCGGGTATGTTCACGCTCAGGATCGTTTATGGCAAATGACGCTTTCACAAATTGCTGCAGAAGGAAGATTTGCTGAATTCTTCGGCACAGATCTCATTGAATTAGATAAGTATCAAAGAACCCTTGGTATTTGGAAGATCTCGAAACAAATTGAGCAAACTGAATTAAGCGAATCAGAGAGAGAAATTCTTCAGGCGTATTCAGATGGTGTTAATCAATACATTGAAAATAATCTAAACAAATTGCCGGTTGAATTTGCTTTGACAGGGATTCAGCCTATTAAATGGACACCAACTCGTTCTATTGCAGTAACAAGATTAATGGCTTGGGAACTTAATATGAGCTGGTGGACTGAAGTAATGTATGGGTATCTAAAAACAAAATTACCAGCTCACCAATTCGAACAACTTCGTCTTAGTTACCCGGCTGATTCTCCTACAACTTTGAATAACGAGCAGTCCGGAAAGTTTACCTCTTCTTTAATGCCTATGCTTCAGCAGGAAATTAAAAAAAGGGAATTACTGGAAATGGAAGGCACTCATGTTGGAAGTAATGCCTGGGTTATAGACGGATCAAAGACAAATACGGGTTATCCTTTACTTGGCGGAGATCCTCATCTTGGGTTAGGGATGCCCGGAAAATGGTATGAAGTTCATCTTAATCTAAGTGGAAAAAATGTATCCGGAGCAACTCTTGCAGGAGTTCCGGGAATCATTATTGGGCAAAATGATGAAATGGCTTGGTCGCTTACAAATATCATGGCCGATGATACTGACTTCTTTCTAGAACAGGTGGATCCGAATGACCGCGGTCGATATGTAGCAGATTCTTTAGATGACGGTTCCGTTTCATTTCTATACTTCGATAAAATCCGGGAAGTTATAAAAGTAAAAGACGCTGATGATGTGCCACTAGAGATACGATATACAAAACATGGTCCGATCATATCAGATATATATCCTGAAAAAGGAATTACAGATAACAAATTGATTGCTATGCGCTGGACCGGGCATAACCTGAGCAATGAATTCAGAACATTATACCAAATAAACTGGGCTTCTACCTTTCAGGAATTTAAAGAAGCTCTTATTCACTTTGGTGTTCCCGGCCAAAACTTCATGTATGGCGATAAAGAAGGAAATATCGCTATGTTTTCAACGGCGAGACTTCCAATTAGAACCGGAGATAAAATTTCTTTAAGAAAAGGCTGGAATCCTGAAGAAGATTGGCTCGGTTACATTCCTCATAGCGAAATGCCATTTGTTATTAATCCCGAAAATGGATGGATCGCAAATGCAAATAACAAAATCACTACCGAGTCCTATGATCATTATTTAGCCACTTTTTGGGAACCTCCTTCCAGAATTGAACGCATTATTGAGATACTTGAGTCGAATGAAAAATTAAATCCCACACAATTCGAAGCTCTTCAAAATGATAATTATTCAACGCATGCTGCGCAATTAACTCCAATCATTCTGGATATCATTAAAAGCCAGAATGCCTACAATTTTGATAATGCAATATCATATCTGGAAAATTGGGATTTTAAATACACCAATAATGCTACCGCTGCTTCTATTTTTGATGTATTCTTTGTTAACCTTACAAAAAACACACTTCTCGATGATCTGGGTACAGAGGTGTATCAAAACTTTCTACACCATGAGAATGTGCCTGTTCGAACAATGTCTGAGTTAATCCGCCAAACACCAGCAACTGTTGATACTAATGCATTCTCATTTTTTGATAATATTAACACTCCTGAGATTGAGACTAAATCTGATATTGTCTTGAAAAGCATGCAGGATGCCATTCTGTTTTTGAGTGATTCTTTGGGCTCACAATCAGAAGACTGGAGATGGGAGCAACTTCATACTTTAACATTAAGACCACCACTTTTTTCTCAGGCAGCCGATGATCCGAATGCTTCCTCAGCTTTGAAACTGATCGTTAATAACTTACTTAGTAAAGGTCCTTATAAATTGGACGGACATGGAATGAGTGTAGATAATGCTCAGTACAGTTGGCTGAAACCTTACGATATGGTTTTAGGACCTTCTATTCGTAGAATTGTAGATTTTTCGGATCTAAGTCAGATTCAAACTATTACCCCTACGGGACAATCTGAAAGTCCTTTTTCGGAGCATTTTGGAGACCAAGCTGAAATGTGGTTAAACGGTCAGTACAGAATTTTATATCAAGATAGTACTCTATTTAAAAAATCTGATATCAGATCAATGAAACTAATTCCGACAAATAATTGATTTGATTACCTGAAAAACTCTGTTATCATTGTTTATGAATTGGAAAATATTAGAAGAAAGATCTTACACACCTTATTCACGAGAACCTAAAGCTTGTATTGTTCAAGGAAGTTCAGGTGCGTACTATCCCGGCGTTAGAATCGAGAATGTTTCGTTTCCACTTACCATTCCAGCAATTCAAGCTGCTTGCTGTGTTTGTTTGGCTGATGGAGATATACCAAAGTCAGTGATCATGAAACACGATTCCTATCTTGAACAACTGGACTTTTGGACAAAGGAATTTGATCTGGAAATAAAAATACAATCCGGTATTGACGATATTCTATTTAGTGACCCTTTTGTTTATATCGAACCATCCGAAGTAAAACCTGAATTGATTGGCCTTTTGAGTGACGCAATTACCATTCATTCAAATTTCCCTGTATCCACATTACTGCTAACAGCCGGAGGTTATATTTCTGGTGTAAATATAGAAGTGAGTGATTGGACCAACGGGCTATGTGCCGAAAGGCTGACTATTGCTAAAGCAATCTGTTATGGGATTGGCGATTTTAAATCGATGTACCTGCATACATTAAAAGGAGAATTCAGTAGCCCATGTGGCGCATGCAGACAGGTAATCCATGAACATTTGCCTGACAATGAGATCAATTTTTTCCATGCTGATGGTACTTTGTCTGTTCATTACACCAGCGATCTCCTTCCTCTTAGTTTTTCTTCAACCTCATTAACCAAATAATTTTGTCTAGTTACGTAGCGCTTATAGATTTTGAACATCTGGATCATCCTGTATTCTTAAAATCGCTGTCACAATCATTAGCTTCTCACAAGTCCAGAAAGGGGATTTTGATACATGGAGATAGTGAATACACGAATCGGCTGATGCAAACCGGTATGATGAGAGAAGATGCAAGGAAGCGAGCAGTAATGGATTTAAACCATCGTTTAGTAGCACTTTTCGCTGATCACGGAGTTTCAACTATCGGATTGCATGGATATCAGAAAGAATTAGTGCAAAAAACGGAATCGGGTTTAAAGCTTAACAAAAAAGTATTTAATGCGCTTCCTGAATCTCCAACATTATTGATCTCCAGTCTTATTGGCTATGAAAACGAACGCATGTATATCCCTCCTGTTGAGCTAGCACAATTTCTTGTAAATGAATTAGATGATCACGAGTTGGTCATATTTTCACAAGACCACAACACGGATATTTTTACTGAGACTTCTTTTGGAAATGAGGTAAAATGGAATGAATTAGAAGACGAGTTTAAAGAAAAAAACTTATCCGAGGAGCAGCTTAAAATTACTTTTCCGGCTGTATTAACTACCGGAATTTCATTTTCGGGTTGGCCAAATCCAAAAAAAGCCATGAAAATCACTTGAAGGGCAAAAAAAAACGCATTAATTAGCAAAAAAAGCACTTTTTAATTTGACTGAGTACCCCTTATTATATAGCTTCAACAAGTTCCAAAAATGGAAAATAATTTTAACAAACAAACGGAGTTACATAATGAGTAGAGTATCAGAACTACAAAGCTTGGTTGATGACACAAAAATGGAAATGGAAAAGTTCTATGAGAAAGGCAACAAGGCTGCGGGAACACGAGCTCGTAAAGGTTTGCAAGACCTTAAAAAATTAGCTCAGGACATTCGCTTAGAAATCCAATCTAAGAAAAACGCTGAGTAAGTTTTTACTGTTTTTTTATAAGCCTTTCAGATTTGGAAGGCTTTTTTTTTACCTATAACTCAAGTTTACATCTTATGTATCAAGATTTAGCAGATGCTGTAGAATCCATGAAAGAAAAAGGGTTTACACATACATATACAATTTCTGAAAATGTAATTACCTGTGAAGAATTAGAAACAGAGTTTGATGTGGATAACCTCAAAATTGTTGATTCTTATTCTCATGATAGCGGAACTGACCCTGGTAGCGAATCAACTGTTTATTGCATTGAATCTAATGAAGGAGTAAAAGGAACTCTTGTTATTGGTTTCGGTATGTATTCAGATCCCAACAAAGCAAAGCTTATCGATAGGTTACTTAAAAACACTTAAGTTTCTAAACTAAGAACATCGGGCTATGAAATTAAATTACACTATCATTTCTCTCATTCTATTTCTGTTCATAGGATGCACAGAAAGCAAAAGATCATTTCATAAAGAGGATTTACAAGTCAAGATCTTAAACAGATTAGTTGGAATAGAAGGAGATTTCGCAATAGCTTATAAAGATATTAATGATGCTGAAAAGCACATTCTCATCAATGCTGATGAACGGTTTCATGCAGCAAGTACTATGAAAACCCCTGTGTTAATAGAATTGTACAAAAGAGCAGAAAATACAGATCTGAATCTTGAAGATTCCATACTTATTAAAAATGAATTCAAGAGTATAGTAGATGGATCTTTGTTCACGATGGGGGTAAGCGAAGACAGTGAAAAAGATTTGTATCTAAATCTTAATAAGAATACTACGTTCTACGCATTAGCTTATGAAATGATTACAAGGAGCAGCAACCTCGCTACTAATATACTTATCGATTACTTAGGTGCTGAAAATATTACGAATACAATGCGAGATCTTGGCGCCGACAGCATTAATGTATTACGAGGGGTTGAAGACCTTAAAGCCTACAGACAAGGGCTTAGTAATTCTACAACCGCCAGAGACTTACTCGTTATCTTTGATCATTTAAGTACAGGTACTCTTATCAGCAAAAAAGCTAACGTTGAAATGCTGAAAATTCTTAAAGATCAGGTTTATAACGATATGATTTCAGCAAAACTACCGAAAGGAACCCCTGTTGCACATAAAACCGGTTGGATCACTAATGTACATCATGATTCAGGAATTGTATTCACAGGTAATGATGAAGGATACATTCTTGTCTTTTTATCAAAAAATGCCCCTGATCGTGACGCCGTTTTAGAGGCATCTGCAGATATTTCCAGGATGATTTATGACTCTTATAATACTTTGAAATGAAAAAAAATTGCAGAAGGTCCTTAATTATTTGTTCAGCTTTTATATTTCTGATCAGCTGTTCAACTTCAAAAGAAAAGACATCCTGGTATAAAGTTTATACTGATCAAGGATTAATGGTAGTTAATTCTGACAGCGCATCTATAAAAGTAAACCTGAGATATTCTACTACAGATAATTTTATAAGCAAAGATGTTTATGGTGATCTTGAAGAAGCTTACTTGCAACCTGAAGCACTTTCGAAACTCTATAAAGCAGCTGAATACTTAAATGAACTTCATCCGGAACTTCAACTGCTTATATGGGACGCAGCAAGGCCCAGAAGAATACAACAGGTGTTATGGGATCAAGTAGAAATTCCGTTGCCAGAAAGAGCTCAATATGTTGCAAATCCTGAAACAGGCTCCATTCATAATTATGGCGCTGCTGTTGATTTAACTCTAGCCGATAGCTTAGGAAACCCTTTGGATATGGGAACCGATTATGATGATTTTAATGAGGTAGCTCATATTGATAAGGAACAAGAATTGATCGAGAATAAGCTACTAACCGAGCTGCAGGTAAAGAATAGAATTATCTTAAGAAGTGTAATGACTAAGGCCGGATTTATTCCTGTTAGAACTGAATGGTGGCACTTTGATGCTTTCTCAAGAACAGAAACTAAGAGCAGGTTTAAAATCGTAGAATGATCTAAGTTTGAAGGTACCAGCCACTTATAAAACTAATTCTTGATATCATATTTTTCCGGAATTGGATGATCAGGGTTTTCAGATGCCCAAAAAACAGATACAACCCACCATCTGTTATTGTCATAGAATAATTGAATACTGTTTATTCCCCTGGCAATGATGGCGCCTTCTTTGGTTCGCCTTGATTCGTAAGTACTGAACACATGAGCTACATTCCTGAATCTTTCCACTTCCTTAGATATCTCCGTTTCTATAAATCCATTTTCCAAAAAGCTTTTTTCTACTCTTGGAATGTAATCTTCAACTCCCCACGCTGAGTAACCTGCAACACCTTTACTGTTTACTCCTGTTGGCATCAATTTTGCTTCAAGGATAAATAAATTTCGAAATCTATCCCAATCTCTTTCTTCTCCTTTTTCTCCTGAAATGGAAGCGTAAAGTGATTCTATTATTGAATCTATTGATTGGACGTCAGTCTCGTATGCATTTTGTGACATTACAGGAAACGACAATAAGGCGATAAACAGCAAACTTACTATTCTTTTCATGGGCTTAAATTAAAGGTCTTCGGCACAGTTGGTTCTTCTTCTGGTGTCAACAATAGAGATCGCTTTCCAGCCTTCAGCTGTTTTAGCAAATTGAAATGAGTTTACTCCGCAATGCGAAAAATCTTTCCCTAAATAAAATGAATATGGCACCCAGGCAACAGCCATTTCGCCATCAACATTGATTTGAATGTTTGCAACTCTTTCGTCCCAAACCTGTTCGTGTGGTGTTCCTACAGCATTTTTGAAATTCTGTAAAGACCCGGAACTTATCACCGTTTCACCCTCTCTGTTTTTAAAAATGGACTGCATGGTAGCATTTCTCGTAAATACTTTTGAAACGGCTGCACTATCACCTGCTCTCATTCCATCAAACAGAGTTTCGATCTGTGAAAGAATTAATTCCTTATCTGCATTTTGTGCACTAACATTTGAACTGATCATCAAAGTAAGTAAGGAAAGTCCGCAGATCGTTTTAGTAAGCCTGTTTTTCATAGTAGTAAATTTTAATTCCTAAAATTAATTCAAATAATGTACATACTGTTGTGCTAATATGTAATCAATCACTACTTAACTATCTTTCAATAGTTTCATAAGTTTCGCTTTCAAAAGTAAATTCTAGTTTAAATTTATTTTCTGTATCAACTTTATAAGTAGCATCAAGTTGTTGAAGTTGAGTATGAATAAGATTGAGTCCTAAATTCTTTGGTTTATCGAAGTTACTTTCCTCCCCAAATCCTGAGCCATTATCTTCGTATAAAATCGTAACTGACTGTTCACTACTTGATAACTCGATTTTTATATAACCGTCATTTTGATCTTGAAAAGCATATTTAAACGAATTCGTAATTAATTCATTTAAAAGAAGTCCGATAGGAATAGCTTGATTGATATTAAGTTTATACTCATCAATTTCAATTTTAAACTCTATGTTTCTGTTATGATCATTCATTGCAGCAGCAATAGCCGGGATCAACATATCCAAATAGGTGTGAATATTTACAGAAGAAAGTTCCGGAGATTTATACATCAATTCATGCACCATGGCAATAGAAATAATCCTGTTGATGCTTTGTTCAAACGCCGCAGTTACTTTCTCGTCTTTAACTTCGTTCTTTTGCAACTGAAGAAGACCTGATACAATGGCCAGGTTATTCTTAACTCTGTGATGGATCTCTGAAAGCAGTGTGGTTTTCTCTTTGAGTGAGTTTTCAATGATCTCTTCTGATTTCTTCTTCTCAGTAATATCTTCCACCAAAGACATAACTGTTGTTATTTCTCCTGATGAATTCTTTACAACGGTGTTATACCATACACAGTCGATAATTTTACCTGACTTCGTGTAATTTCTATTGTGTGAAATATTGGAATCAACACTTCCTTTCGTCAATTCATCAGCAATAATCTCCGTTTTGGATTTATCCTGTTCATAAATGAGATCAAATGCATTTTTTCCAAGCACCTCTTGTTCGGTCCATCCAAATATTAACTCACACCTTTTTGACCAAGTTGTAATATTCAGATCACTATTATACTCCACTACACCCAATGGGGAGTTATATAAATGACTCTGTAGCTGCTGAAGTACTTCTGAGTGCTTTTGCTCTGCTTTTTTTCGTTCGCTTATATCTATTCCTACACCCAGCAAACATTCTTCTCCATTGTAATTTACAGCTACACCGGTAAAGAAATAGGGGATCTTTGAACCATCCTTCATCATAAAATTTGCTTCTACACTGTCAGTGCCTTCAACAAACACATTGCCTATTTTCTCTGCTAGAAGTTCTTTTTCATCAACATCAAAGAAGTTAATGGGATGTGCTGTTTCCATCTCTTCAGACGTAAAACCGGTTACAGTTTCAAAGTTCTTATTCCATCGCAAATATTTACCCTCTTTAGTGAAAAGGTAAAAAACACCGGGTAAGCTGTTTATTAATGAATCAGAAAGTTGCTTTTCCAAATTGATCTCTTTCTCAATGTTCTTCTGATTGCTGATATCAAGACCAACTCCCAGCAAACATTCTTCCCCCTTATAATTTATTGCAGCACCGGTAAAGTAATAAGGAGTTTTGGTACCGTCTTTACTAACAAAGTTGGCCTCAACATTGTCTTCACCACTTATAAATACATTTCCGATCTTTTCAGCCAACAACTCTTTTTCATTTTCATCAAAAAAATTCAATGGATGAGCTTCTTCCATTTCTTGTGCAGTATAACCTACAACCTCCTCAAAGTTCTTATTCCATCTGTAAAACTTACCCTCCTTATTATATAAGTAGAACACACCGGGCAAACTATTAATAATAGAGTCGGATATCTGCTTTTCCAAAGTAATTTCCTTTTCAGCCTCAACTCTGTCTGTTATATTTGTTACATATAGTGTTAACCCAACTACTGAATTATCTTTCGACATTATGGGAACAAATCTGTTTTCCCAGTATTGATCCGGAAAATTTTTGTTCCCATACTTTTGAATGTAATCAAAATGTTCACCCCGTAAAGCTCTATCAAAATCAGTCTTGAGTTGTTTTTTTATTTCCTGATCTGGAACATATTCTATCATATTCTTGCCCAACTCAATATCCTGCCCCCACAGCTTTTTCATCATTTTTTTGTGGGACGTTGTAAAGGCCAAATAGTTGTAATTGGTATCCAAAGAAAAAATTATCATATCCTGAGGGCTTTCAAGGATAGATTGCAATAGTTCTGAATTCTTTCTGAACTTCTCTTTACTTAATAGTAGTTTTTCTGTGTTCTGTTTTAATAACTCTTCGAGTTCTTTGGGTCTTCTTAGAAACTTAGTTGTTATAAAGCCACATAAAAGTCCTCCCAAAAGCGAACTTAATGCTATTACAAGAAAACTAGTTTCAGCAAAATCAACATCAATTCTCTTTGTATATAACCTCCAATCCCCTTCCGGAAAATTTATAGATGAATAAGAATTGAGTTCTACTTCCTTATTAACTGGTAGAAAAAATTCCTCTTCTCCCGTATTAGGGTTTACCTTAGAAAGTTGAAAATAATATCTGTCCTTAGAAAACTGGTGAATCCCTGACTCCTCAATAAGTGTTTCCAGATATATCAAAATCGCAGAATATCCCCAAATTTCTTCATCGATGGTAATAGGTAATCTTCCAATTACTGCCTGACCACCTTGCTTAAGACTGATAGGGCCCGCAAAATATATATTTCCGAGTTCAGCAGCTTTTAACACCTCTGCATTAACCTTCGGATCGCTCAGAATGTCATATCCAATAACGGATTCATTCCCTTCTAATGGATACACATATTTTATAATTCCATCAGGAACCAGCTCTAAAACATCAACAACATTACTGTTTTTATAAAGAGTCTCAGCAATTTTATTGAAATTCTTAACTTCACCCTCATCATTTACTGTAAGTGCCAGTGTTAAAGCTGCACTATAAGACTCCTGAATAGTTCTTTCAATATTCTGCTCTACAAGCTCAAGAACTTCCTTAGACTCTCTCTCCTGATGCTGTATCAAAACCTGATAACGCAATGATGCGATCATCAAGCCAATACAAAACACAAAGATTCCGACCAGAAATCCTGATAGTATAGGAGAAAAGATTGTTTTTGTACCTTTATTCAAAAAAATAACACCCGATTTTAAAATTACCTTTCTAAGTATTATCGGCTCAATGTATGAAAAGTAAATACGAATTAGTATTAGTGCTTTCAAAGAGATCTTTAAAAAGGCCTCGATCAATGATAGATGACTTTTGTGCTTATTTACCAACTATGGTTTCACCGACAGTTAGAAATATGAATGAATGGTTCGTGGATTTTTGCTTCATTCCATCATTTCGCTGAAAGCGGGGTGATGGAGGCTTGAACAAAGATTGGTCGTAAATTTGATTATAAATGTTAGCCATTTCTCCGAGACTGAAGGCTCTGCTTGTTTAAGTTTTTTAATCAAAATGATTGTAAACAAGCAGGTTAATTAGATTGCCTGAGCTTTTCCTGCTCTTAAACCGGTATATAACTTAAAAAATAAGATCATAAATAAGATATAAAGTGCTGTATCCCAATTTCCGGTTATATCAAAAACAGCCCCGATCAAAATTGGGCCCGTTGCTGCTAACAAGTATCCAATAGACTGTGACATTCCGGAAAGCTCTGTTGCCGTTTCTGAATCCGAAGATCTTAATACAATAAATAGCAATGCAAGTCCAAAACTTCCACCTAATGAAAATCCGATTCCTGAAACCCATAAAAATACAGTAGCATTAGTCCCTAACCACAAACCTATCAAACTAATGGCTTCCACAAGAATTAAAGCGGATATATATTTTCTTTGATCATCCTTTTTTGCAGCAATTACAGGAACAAGCACAGAACCAAGCACACCGGTAACTTGTGATAGCGATAAATACCAACCCGCTTCAGAACTGCTGAAACCTTTCGAGATCAAGATATCAGGCAGCCATGCAAGAATTACATAAAATGCTATCGACTGCAATCCCAGAAACAGAGCCACATTCCACGCTAATGAATTTGATCCCAGATCCTTCATGGCCTTTTTAAAACTTCTTTTTGAATTGGTAGGAACGCTGAATTTATTTTGACTGATCCAAACCAGAAATGCCAGAAACGAAAATACTCCCCAAACTCCCAGCGAAGTTTTCCAGGAACCGGGAAAAGATTCGGCTATTGGCACACTAAGTCCGGCTGCAAGAGCGGCTCCTACTCCCATCATTCCGGAATACAAGCTCGTCATAAATCCGGATCTTTTATTAAAATCCCGTTTTACAAGTGCGGGTAAAAGCACGTTCCCAA
Organism: Balneolaceae bacterium UBA3186; assembly: GCA_002364085.1. Taxonomy (GTDB): domain Bacteria; phylum Bacteroidota; class Rhodothermia; order Balneolales; family Balneolaceae; genus Balneola. The sequence continues at coordinate 18,557 of DEXK01000006.1, forward strand.
AAGCGATGGCTATTCCCAGAAGTATGGTTCCCAGAAACAATAGTGGAATATATCCAAAAGCTCTGAGGACGATACCCACCGTCAACAAAAGCAACGCTCCTGATAATGTCTTTTCGATTCCAAATCGTCTTGTAAAAAGTGGCGTTAATGTAGATAAGATCCCGAATGCTACCAATGGAAGTGTGGTCAGTAAACCCAACATCGAATTAGACAAACCTGTTGCCTCACGTATCATAGCAATCAACGGTCCTACTCCTGATAATGCCGGCCTCAGATTGAAACCGATAAGTATAATTCCTGCTATTAATAAAATCTGATCTCTTCGGGGGCGATCTGAATAGGACGTCAATTCAATCTTATATCTGATGAAAATTCATCTGCATAAAGTACGGCAAACTGAGTTGCGATGTGCGAATAGTCGCTCAATTATTAGCCAAAATATTTCGGGATTATCATAATCCTCAGCCATAAAAAAAAGGCGTCCAAATTAATGAACGCCTTTATCTTTCATTCTATGTTATCGCTACGTCTTTAGTTAGTCGTCATCATCCTCATCGTCATCATCTTCGTCCTCGTCGTCATCTTCGTCTTCGTCGTCATCGTCGTCATCGTCATCACTATCATTCTCGTACTCAACTTCTTTAGCGTTGAATATGGTTCCAGTAATGTTTAATGAGTTTCCTGACTCAATTTCGATTTCATCAGCGGTGAATACAGAATGACTCAAGTTCATTGATCCTTTGCCTTCTAGTTCAATCTCATTTTGTGCAGTAACAGTTGCATCGATAGCAGTTAGGTCTGTCTTGGCTGAGATTTTGATATCCTTAGCTACTATGCTTGCTTCAGTAATATCTATAGAATTTTTGGCTTTTAAAGAAAGATTCTTTCCTGCTTCAAGCACACTATTAGAAGCAATGATCGATCCTTTTTTGGCGTCAAGTTTCATATCCTTAATGGCTACAAGGCGACTGGCCACCGTTATACCCTCTGCTTTAATGTTAAGGTTTTTTGCAGAGATGTCTGGAGTGTTAACCGGAAATACTATGGCTACTTTCTTTGCATCGTATTTACCGTCTTCAAATTCATATAATGGTATTATTTCATCACCGAAATTAAACAAACCATCATTATTGAAATCTTTAAACGGGCGACCTTCTATTGATACTGATACTGATTCGCTGCTCGAAGCACCAAAAGTATCTGTTACGGTAAGAGTAACCGTAACGGTGCCACTATTAGTAAAGTCATGGCTTACCGTTGCCCCGTTTGCCCCTGTTCCATCTCCAAAATCCCAACTGTAGCTTACAATATCATCGTTAATGTCTGATGAACCGGAACCATCAAATAATGTTGAGTTTCCTAAAATGGAATTCCCGGCTGTTATTACAGCCTCTGGAGCAACATTTAGCACTTCAAACTGAACATCGTCTGATGCACTTACGGCCCCATTCACATCTTTTACTGTTAATGAAACGGTGTAGCTACCAACAGCTAAACTTACAGTTGGAGAAACTCCTGTCGCAAATTCTCTACCATCCATTGTCCATAAATAGCTTAATTCATCACCATCTGCGTCAGAAGAACCCGAACCATCTAATGAAAGCGTAGTTCTAGATCCGGTTGCATTAATTGTAAAATCTGCCCCGGCATCTGCCACAGGAATGGTATTTACAACAGTAACGCTTACCTCATCTGAATCAGATTCTTCCCCATCAGAAACGGTTAAGGTGAAGGTATAACTACCATCTGCTAAGTTTGTACTGAACGATGCATCTGTAGATACCACGGAACCATCAAGTATCCATGAGTAACTTAACGCGTCACCATCTGCGTCCGAAGAACCGGAACCGTCTAATGTTACCGAAGTAGTTTGTCCGGTGGCATCCAAGGTTTGGTCAGCTCCTGCATCTGCTACGGGAGCTTCATTTGATGCGCCTCTATTCCAAACTACCGCAATATTATACCCTTCAGCATTATAACTATAACCCACCACTGCGCCATTGTCATTTATATCATATGCAATGCTAATGGCATAATAGTATGAGTCGTTAGTATTTTCGTTGTACTGTCCCAGATCAATGAACTCACCACTGGCATCCCAAATATATGCGGAATAAGTGTAATTGTAATTTTCATCAACATTATAATAATATCCCGCTACCTGACCATTGTTATTCAGGCCCATCGCGTAATACCAGGTATTATTATCGTTGTCCGTATCCAGGCTATAAAATCCGGTAGCCGGGTCCCAGAAAAACCCTCCATTCGAATGACCGCTCAGACCGTATGCATCACCTATGATTTGACCGGAATCATTAATATCTCTTGGATAGATATTATAAGTTGTTGATGATGGTGTCTGGTTTAATGATCCAAGATCTGTAAAACCATCTGCTTCACTCCAAATAACAAGTTTGCTTCCAATATTATCAAAATAGGCACGCCCTACAACCACACCATGATTGTTGATCGCTTCAGGAACAAAATATCTGGCACCTTGTGGTTTCCCTATTTCCTGCATACCATTTTCTTCATCCCAGATAAATCCTCTTGCATAACTACTTCCCGAGCTGAAACCAACTACCTGCCCATTGTCATTTATACCTCTGGCAAAACTGGAAATTTTGTCCGGTAATACACCTAGATCTACCATGCCATTTTGTGGATCCCAGAAAAAAGCATGGCTATAATATCCACTTCCATAACTATGACCCACTATCTGTCCGTGATTATTTATATCGATACCATAGGAAGTATTGTAGGAAACGTTATTATATAATGTACCAATATCGGTCATTGAATTCCCATCGTAGTAAAAGGCATGATAATTACTGCCATTAAAGGAATGACCTGTTATTTCCCCGGAATTATTTATCTCTTGGGCAACTCCATATGCATACTGCCCGCCTAATGAACCAATAGAATCTACCTGGTACCCAGTTGTTGATATTTTAGCCATCATCCCCAGATCTTTTTCCACTTTGAATTTAGAGAGATCAATTTCTTCTCCCGGTCTAGGGAGTTTCCCGGTTGGATCCATCATTTCGTACATCTCTTCAAGGGCCGCTTCCAGTTCCTGTTGGCTGACTTGCTCTTGAACCAATTGTTCTTCTTCTAATGCTGACGTTGATGAATTTTGACAAGATACTAGTAGTACCGATGCCACGATCATATATAAAAAGGACTTGTACCCGCCCACAAAGTTTTTTTCTGTAATTTTAATCCAATACATATTTGTGTGATTTATTTAGAGTTTCGAATATTCATTTTTCAATGAATGATCTTCAAACACAGACTGATTTGTTTTTATTTAAACTGATTACCTTTTTTTATTTGGATCCGTTTTAATATACCCGCTCAATTCTATGTCTGATTGGTAGACTAATATTTGAATTTCTTTGTTGGATTTTGTTACATAATTCTATCAAATATTTGTATTATCCTCTCAACATGAGGATAAAAAAGGTGATATATCTGATTTTAGGAGTTGTATTATTCTTGCAATTGCCTGCTTTTGCATTTCAAGGTACACAAAGCTCTTTTAGCTGGGATGATATTGAAGAAAGCTATTCTATCCGGCAATTTAAGGTACAAGATGGGCTCCCCATCAATTCTATAAAATATATCTCTCATCATACTGATGGTTTTTTATATCTGGCAACTTATGATGGGCTGGTTCGCTTTGATGGTGTTAGGTTTATCACCTTCAATACTTTTAACACCCCGGAAATTAAAAGTAACCGGATCGAATGGATCGGAGAAGGTGAAAATGGATACCTTTGGTTTACGGATACCGAGAACCGACTTTATGGATATAAGGATGGCGTTATTAAACAAATCAATTTACTAGGCAAAAAGGCATTTAAAATTGAGCCATTAGATAATGGAAAAATGTTGGTTGCTTCAGAAGATCAATTTTTTATCCAAAAACAAGGCGTCGAATTTGATGTACTGGACGAACTCCCCGTCCAAAAAAAGATCCTAAACAGCTCTCTTTTTGAAGGAAATGAGCTTTATGTATTATATGATGACGGCTTGTATGTATGGAAAGAAGGAGTGTTTAGTAAGATGCTTACTTCTGATGAGTTGCTTGTAGCACCAAATTCTATTTTTAATTTAACAAAAACACAGGAAGGTGTTATTTGGGGCTTAACTAATGAAAGCGGGTTATTGAGAATAAGTAACATTGAACCTCAAAAACTATATAGATATAAGGGATCTGATTTCCAGTTTTGGGATCTACTTGATACAGAAAAAGAACTTCTAATTAGCACTCGAATTGGATACTTGCAATTAGATGAAGTCTCAGGAGAAATCAGTGATTATAAGATCGGTAGTAAAGAGCAAAACTATTTCGAAGACAAAGCATGGAAGGTGTTCGATAAAGGACTAATTACAAAACTAGGAAATTCAATATTTATTGATTCGAAAGAAGTTTTACAAGCACGGGCTAATATTAGTTTTTTAATGATAGACCGGGAAGGCTCAATATGGGTTGCAACAAATGGTGATGGCTTATATCAAATTAAAAGAGAAAAGATGATCACCATTGGAAATGATAAAGTTGAAGGGCTAAGTAATATATACAGTATGTGGGAAGGTGTTGATGGTATTTGGACCACCAGCTTTAATCAGGGATTGCATCAAATTCGGGATAATTCTTATCAATTTTGGACACAAAGCAACAGCGGTCTGACAGAAATATTTTTCAGATCAGTTTTTGAGAATGAAGAAGGAGAAGTGTGGGCCGGTAACACTGACCTTTGGAAATTTGAAAATAAGCGATGGATAAAGATAGATAACAACACATTTAACATTCGAATAGATGCCATTTTCCAAGATTCAAAAAACCGTTTTTGGGTAGGAACAAGGAATGGGTTATTTAAAAGAGAAGGAAACTCATTTAGCCCGTTTAAAGATGTAAATGGTGAATCAATTGAATCTGTGGTATCAATAAAAGAGCGAGACAATGGAGAAATAGTTGTTGCTACATTAGGACAGGGTTTGGCCATGTTCGGAGATGATGAAAAACTTCAATTTATCACTACCGATGATGAGCTAAATAGTAATTTGATTCGTGATTTTCACTTTACAAGTGAAGATACTCTTTGGGTGGTTACTGAAGACAAAGGACTTAACCGTGTGATATACAATGTTAATAGAGATCTTTCACAAGTTCATTCAATAACAGTAAATGACGGGTTAGTCGATAATTCACTACATCGTTTCATAATAGATGACCTCGGCTACATTTGGATCAACTCGAACAAAGGAATTATGAGAATTCAAGAGAAGAATTTGAATAATTATGTGGATGGTAATTCAGCCTATCTTTGGGTTTCCGTTTTTACAGAAGAACATGGGTTAATGAATATTGAGGGAAATGGTGGTTCGATCAATGCCGGGCTGATTACCAATGACGGCAAGCTTCTATTCCCAAATCAAGCCGGAATAGTTTATACCAGACCGGAATGGCATCTGGACTCAAAATTCGAAAAAATCAATGATCCGATTTTTGAAGAAATTCACTTCTCTGATAGCACCATCAATTTGCTTTCCCAACAGCAAGTTACTCTACCAAAGGGAAATCGGTCTGTTCAGGTTAAGTTTACATTACCATATTTGTCTTCATCAAATGAATTAAATTTAGAATACTACATTGATGGATTATATGATGAATGGCAACAAGTTGGGGAAGAACGTACGGCTGTATTTACCAACCTGCCTTCAGGAGAACATCATTTACAGATAAGGGGTGGTTTCAACGATGGGCTTGGCTTTAGAAAAAGCACCCTGTTTATTTCGGTTCCTCCTTATTTTTACGAGACAGAATGGTTCTTTTTACTTTCTTTTATTGGTTTGGTTGGGGGCTTTATTGGTGGGTTTCAATTCCTTCTTGCACGTTCAAAAAATCGAGAGAAAAAACTGAATGAACTCGTGAGCAAAAGGACGATTGAACTTAAATCGGCATTAAACGAAGTTGAGCATTTGTCTGAGGCCAGATCCCAGTTCTTTACAAATTTTACGCATGAACTCAGAACACCACTTTCTTTGATCTTGAATCCTTTAGATGAAATGCTTGACGAATCTAAGCACGTCACATCCACAAATAGAGACTCACTGGAAATGATGCGCAGGAACGCAAGGAAACTGAAAGAATTGGTTAACAAATTACTGGATGTTTCTAAACTTAATTCTGATGAGCTTTCATTTAGATACCAAAAAGTTGAGCTGGTGTCTGCTTCGATAAAGATTTTAAGCCAATTCGAGCAGGAGTTTAAGCGAAAAGATATAAAGTTTACATTTGATACTGATCTGTCGAATCCAACTTTAATACTCGATATCACAGCTCTTGAGCATATCCTGGTAAACTTGGTAAGCAATGCCATTAAATTTACTTCCCAAAATGGAATAATTTCTGTGAGCATCGCCGAAAATGAGAGTTATGTTCTACTTACTGTAAAGGACTCGGGTGCCGGGATACCTGAAAATGAAATAGATCGGATTTTTGATCCCTATTTTCAAGGAAATTCAACTGTTTCAAAAGCTGGAGGCACAGGTATTGGTTTGGCGTTGGTAAAAGGATTGCTGGAGCGTATGGGCGGAGAAATCTCAGTGGATTCTACTGGTGGTGAAGGAACGGAATTTAGATTGAAATTCACCCCCGGCGATGATCATGTAACTGAAAGTGACACTCTTATAGATTCGTCACAAGAAGATTTGGAGTTGAGTAAAGAGGAAACTACTGAAAAGCTTTCGGATGTAGTGATACCCAAATCAGAATACATTAACAACACATTGCCAAAGGTGCTTTTGGTAGAAGACAATCCCGATTTCCGTGAATATTTTTCGCATGTTATAGCGTCCGCCTATACTGTTGAAACCGCCGAAAATGGAAAAGAGGGATTAGAAAAATTGGCTAGTTTTAACCCCGAGCTTATTGTCTCAGACATAATGATGCCCGAAATGGATGGCTATGAGATGATGAAAGCTATCAGAGCAGAAGAAAATTTCAAAACTATCCCATTTATTTTCCTCTCTGCTAAAGACAGTGCCGATGATGTAGAAAAGGGCCTGAATCTCGGAGCAGATATTTATCTTTCCAAACCCATTGAAAATAATATTTTACTCACCCAGATTAAGGTATTATTACGAAGAGAACGCTTACTTAAAGAAACGTCCAATATTTTAGTAGAAGCGCAACAGCCACCATTAATAATAGAGGTAAAAGAGATTATTCATCGACATTTAGGAAATCCTGATTTAAGTGTTGATCTAATTGCAGAATCTTTGGCAACAAGCTCAGCTACATTATATAGAAACTGGAAGAAAGTAAGCGAGCTTAGCATTAATAAAACCATAGCAAAAATGCGCTTTGACGAAGCTCTTAAATTGATAAGAGAAGAACAACTCAATATTACAGAAGCTTCTTACGTAGTTGGATTCCGCGAGGTCTCTTATTTCTCCCGGGCTTTTAAAAAAGAGTTTGGTTTAAGCCCACAAGAATATTTGAAGGAGCATTAATGTAGTGGGCACTCGCTTTGATCCATTTACGAGTAGACCTTAAAAACTAATATTCGAAAATTTAAAAACTCTATTAATAGTTCACGCGCATTCATAAAGTAAAGCAAACCCGACTATAATGTGTGAATATTAGCGTAATTTCTATACAACACATTTCTTAAGATCAAACCTGTAATCAATTCCGGGAATGCTGCTCATAGCTTTTATTGATAACTGTTTTAGAACGGCTGATAATCCTCACCTGTTTAATTATTGAAACACAAACAATTTCAATACTAAGGAAACACTTAATGAAAGCAGCGTATTACAACAAGTTCGGAGAACTAGATAACATACAAATAGGAGAACTGGATAAACCTGAACCGGGTGAAGGAGAAGTCTTGGTTCGTATAAAAGCAGCAGGTGTCAATCCTGTTGACGCTTTTGCTACTCAGGGAATGCTGAAAGATGCTATTCCTTCTGAATTTCCCGCAATTCCGGGATGGGACGTAGCCGGCGTCGTAGAAAAAAGAGGACATTCAGCCAGAAGATTTAATGAAGGCGATGAAGTGTATGCTTATGCACGCCGACCTGTTATCCAACACGGAACTTTCGCAGAGTATATCTCTATTCCGGAAAGTTATTTATCTAAGCGACCTCAAAAAGTCTCCATGGAAGAAGCCGGAGGAATTCCTTTGGTTGGATTAACTGCATACCAAGCTCTTTTTGATGCAGCAAAAATGAAAGAAGGACAAACATTACTGATTCTGGGTGCTTCAGGTGGTGTTGGCACATTGGCTATACAACTAGCTAAGGCTCATGGCATCAAAGTAATTGGAGTAGCTAGTGAGAAGAATCATAAGTACATGAAAGAACTTGGAGCGGATGCTACTGTTGATTATAAAGACAACCATGTTGGAGAAATGGTAGCTACTATTGAACCCGACGGCGTTGATGTGATCTTCCATTGCTCTCGTGGAGACGCTCTTGATCAGGTTATGGAAACCGAAGTACTGAAAGACAACGGACATCTAGTCTCCATTACCAACAGCAATCCGGACATCAGCGATGATATTAATTTCCAATATGTGTTTGTGGAACCCAACTCTACACAACTACAACATATTCAGGAATTAACCGATGACGGAAAGATCAAAGTCCACGTTTCTAAAACGTACGATTTAGAAAAAGCTGAACAAGCATTAAAAGATGTGCAGACTCTACACACTCGTGGCAAACTTATTATTACGCCATAGATATACAGACAGCTGTATATGAGGAGATCAAAATTCTGGTTACGCAGCCCAGGTTGCGTAACCATCTCTCTTCGACTTTACTATCTATTCTCTACTTGCGGTAATTGGAGTTGCATCACGAATACTTCAAATTCGAAATAGTGTAATCACTATCTTTTGGTGAATCAAAAATAGTATGTATGGATCCGGTAACGCATGGATTAGTGGGAGCGACCAGTGCTCAATTGTTTTCCGATAAAGATACCTTTAGAACAGCTTCTTTTATTGGCTTTATTGCCGCATTAGCTCCTGATCTGGATGTATTCTTAGGTTCGGAATCAAATCCCCTGCTTACACTTGAGCTACATCGCCATTTTACCCACTCTTTTATTTTTATTCCGTTTGGAGCACTAATTATCACTTTGATTCTCTGGTTATTTGTTAAAAAGAGAATCAGCTTTAAGCACACGTACCTTTTTAGCCTGCTCGGATATTCAACAGCCGGCTTGATGGACTATATCACCAGTTATGGGGTGTATTTATTTTGGCCGTTTTTGGATGAGCGCTTCGCTTTAAATATCGTCTCGGTATTTGATCCTCTGCTTAGTATCGGTCTGCTGATCACAGCATCCATCGCTTTATACAAAAAGAAGAAGGTATATAGTTACGGTCTTGCAGGATGGCTGTTCTTGTATCTTTGCTTTGCAGGGATTCAAAAATCCAGAGTTAAACATATTGCTACTAACGTACTACTTGCAGAAAATGATTCCAATTCTGAACTTATAATTAAACCCACTATTGGAAACCAAATTCTATGGAGCGTTCGCTATGTGGAGGATGGAGAAATATGTAGCTCGGGAATTCGGACGAGACTTTTCTCAACATCCGTTGTTTATGAAGGTGAATGCACAGTCTTAGTTGATTGGAACTCAACATATAAATCATTTAATGGTACTGTGATGTATAAAGATATAGAACGGTTTTCCGTGTTGTCTGACGGTTTATTAGTTGAACATCCCAATCACCCAAATGTACTTGGTGATGCCCGGTATTCTATGCTTCCAACTACCACTTCACCGTTGTGGGGCATTACCATTGATACTACAAAAACAGATCAACATGTGACATTTGATTCCTATCGTGATGCTAGTCCGGAAATCAGAACAAAGTTTTTAGATATGATCTTGGGTAGAATGGAGTAATTGCCAAGGTTCAAATTCATTATTTAACCCAGAAGGAAAGTTTCACAACTATTCTCAGTACTAAAAAAAAAGCCTTCGATCATTGATCGAAGGCTTTAATTTTGCTCCCCGGGTAGGATTTGAACCTACGACCCAGCGATTAACAGTCGCTTGCTCTGCCCCTGAGCTACCGAGGAATGTGTCCCTTGAAGGGGCGACAAATATAAACAGATTATGGTGTGACTTTCAATACTAATTTCGGATTTTAGTAAAAAACTTTTTCCAGCACTAAAGCTTTTGCAGGTGCCGTGAATGATTTCACATCCGCATCGGGATTTTCCAATAGTTCAGAAAACTCTGAAACCGTTAATTTTCCTTTAGCAACCTCTACTATAGTACCTGTAATACGCCTTACCATGTTACGTAGAAAACGGTTGGCACTGATTCGATATACCCATTTATCTTCAAACTCTTCAAATATCGATTTCTGAATTGTACAGAGAGTCGTAAAGTTTTCTTCGTTGAATTTCGAGAATCCTGAGAAATCAAACTCTCCATTGAGCAAAGCTGCGCATTCATATAATTTTGAACCATCTAAAACTCCGGTCTGTGACCAGCCCAAATGCTCCTGTAATGGAGAGGGTTCTTTAAGAATGGTGTATGCGTATTCTCTGGAAGTTGCATCAAATCGAGCATGAAAATCATCCTGAACTTCCTCTATAGTTTTGATGTAGATTTCTTTCCCCGCTAATCCGTTCACTCCGAAAATCAGTTTTTGAACATCAGCTACATTTTCTATATCCACATGTGCAACCTGACCTCTGGCATGAACGCCGGAATCGGTTCTCCCCTGTCCGATCAAGTCTATGTCCCGTTGCAATATCTTTGAAAATGCTTTTTCCAGCTCTCCTTCCACCGTTCGGGCATCCGGCTGAATTTGCCATCCGGAAAAACCGGCACCATTATATTCTATCGTTAGTTTATAGCGAGACACGTCTATGAATATTGAATAATGAATTTCCAATAACTAATCTTGAACTGGCATTTATAAATATAATGATTGATAAAACTTTAATCATGAGATCAAATTCGATATTCAATATTCCTTGTTCCTTATTCAATATTCAGATAACCGTCCGGTCAGGAATAAATTCCCCTTTTCTGATTATCACAATTCCATCTTTTACGCTATAATTCTCATAATCAGCTTCTTCAAGATGGTCTCCTCCCACAATTCTTACATCATTTCCAATACATGCATTTTTATCTACAATGCAATTACTAATGTAACAACGTTGACCTATTCCTGAGACAGGACGTTCCGGTGTGGCAGCTTCAATAGTTGTTTTATCCTGAAAAAAATCATTACCCATAATTATAGAATTCTCAACAGTAGTTCCTTTTCCAATTCTGGAACGGATACCGATCACCGAACGCACAATTCTACTTGCTTCAATTATACATCCTTCTGCCATAAGCGCGTGTTCAAGAGTCGTTCCCATTAACTTGGAAGCCGGGAGAAGCCTTGCACGAGTATAAATGTAGTTTTCATTATCATATAAGTTGAATTCAGGAACAGTATCTGCTAACGATAAATTTGCATCGAAAAAGGATTTAATTGTACCAATATCTGTCCAATATCCACCGAACTCAAAACTACTTACTCTAAGCCCTTCTTTAAGAGCTTTAGGGATGATCTCCTTTCCAAAATCAGTTGCATTGGGATTCTCTTCGAATAAACGCTTCAGTGTATCTTTATTAAAGATATAAATCCCCATTGATGCCAGATACTCTTTTCCTTTTTCCTTGTATTGATCAGGAACCTCAGACTTCCAGTTTTCTAAAACATCAGGCTCAGGTTTCTCAATAAAGCTGTCTATAAGTCCGTCTTTATTGGTTTTCATAATTCCAAACCCTGTTGCGTCTTCAGCATTTACAGGTATAGTAGCTATGGTAAGATCAGATTTATTTTCTTTATGCCTCTCCAACAAATTTCTATAATCCATTTGATAGAGTTGATCACCTGATAAAATGAGCACATGTTCATGTTCATGATTCATCATGTGATGCAGTGATTGTCTTACTGCGTCTGCTGTACCTTGAAACCAATCAGGATTTGTGGCTGTTTGTTCTGCTGCAAGAATATCTACAAAACCGCTACTGAATACATCAAAATTATAGGTGTTTTTTATATGGCGGTTTAACGAGGCTGAATTGAATTGAGTAAGAACGTAAATCCTTCGGATATCTGAATTCAAACAATTTGAAATAGGAATATCAACTAAGCGATATTTACCACCAATTGGAACGGCCGGTTTTGATCTTTGATCTGTTAAAGGAAATAAACGCGTACCGCGACCTCCACCTAGAATTACTGCCATCACTGAACTTTTCATCAACCTACCCTATTCATTAGTTTTGTATAAACATCAATGTATTCTTTAGCAGATCTGTTCCATGAAAAATCTAGTTTCATGACTTTTGATCTTACTTGGTTAAATAAGCTTTGATTTTCGAATAAATCAATAGCTCTATTAATTGCATATTCAGCTTTTTCCAAATTAAACTCATTAAAGCAAATTCCATATCCATCTTTTTCAGAAATGTCTTTTACTGAATCTTTTAAGCCGCCTGTTGCTCTTACAATTGGAATGGTACCATAACGCATTGCAAACATTTGGTTCAAACCACATGGCTCAACTCTTGAAGGCATTAATATAAAGTCTGATCCTGCATAGATCTGATGTGCTAATTTTTCATTGTATTCCAGAGTGGCATCAAAAAATCCAACATGATCGCTTGACATTTTTTCAAAAATAGCGTGCAACTGAGGATCCCCTGTTCCTAATAGAACAAAATTAACTTCCCTCTTTTTTTCCATAAAACGAGCGATCAGATCCGGAAGCAGATCTGCTCCTTTTTCCCTAACCAACCTTCCTATAAAGGCTACTGTTGGCAGATCAGGATTAATATCAAACTCTTCACATAAAACTTTCTTGTTTTCTGCTTTTCCTGATTTTCTGTTTCTGAACGAAAAATTCTGAGCTATCAATTCATCTTTAGCAGGATCCCAAACCTCAGTATCAATACCATTAATTATTCCAGTTGATTTAGCTGACTCATTTTCGAATAAAGATTCCAAGCCATTGCTCTCCTCTTTCAATTCTTCCATATAGTTCTTGGAAACAGTTGTAATTTGCCATGCCGTTTTCAGACCTGCAGCTAATGAATTCATAGCTCCATCCCATTCCAATAATCCTACATTATCAAAACTGAAAGCAGGTAGTAGTTTATAACTTTCTTTATCGAACCGTCCTTGATATTCAGCATTATGAACCGTGATGATCGTTGGAATCTGATTTAGTTCTCTGTACCGGTTGCATTGAGAGGTCATAAACGGAATTAATCCGGTATGATGGTCATGACAATGAATGATATCGGGTTTTTCAGATCTGTTTAAGATCCATTCAAGAGCAGCTGTTTGAAAACTTACAAATCGTTCTTTTTCGTCCCAATATGGTTGGCTACTCCAAGGATCAATATAGATTCCCGGCCTATCAAATCTTCCCGGAATGTTGATCATATAGATCGGAAAGCCTAATTCATTTTCTGTGAGTAGTTCAATAGAAAAATCGGTTTTTTCACCGGAGAAGTTAATAGTACCTGAATAAACCGTCTCAAACTCCTTCTCAGATGTCCAGAGATTCCCGTACTTAGGCATGATCACTTCAGCATTCTGCTTTTCCAAATTTAAATATTTCGGAAGCGACCCCACAACATCTGCCAATCCTCCTACTTTTGCGATAGGATAACATTCTGCACTAATATGAATAATGTTCATTTTATTGAAACTGAGTTGTAATAAATCCGTACTTGCTTACGACTAACAAAAAAAGAATCTTTGGGCGTAAGGTAAAAAACTATTCTCACAACAAGATTTACTTAAGGTAAAAATTTAAACTAAGGGATAATGACGATAATTCAAGTTGAAAACATCAGAAAATCGTTTGCAAAAAATAAAGCGGTTGATGGTGTAAGTTTCGATGTAGAAAAGGGGCGCATTTTTGGATTACTTGGACCAAACGGAGCAGGAAAAACCACAACCATCCGGATGATAAATAACATACTAGGTCCTGATGAAGGTTCTATTACTATCAATGGTCAAATAGCCAGTCCTCGAACTCAAAAGATGATAGGTTACATGCCTGAAGAGCGTGGACTATACAAAAAAATGAAAGTAGAAGAGCAATTGCTTTATCTAACTCAGCTTAAAGGCATGAAGCCAAAAGCCGCCAAAGAAGCCATTCATTATTGGCTGGACCGCTTTGATGCTTCCGACTGGACTAAGAAAGAAGTGGGTGAATTGTCTAAAGGGATGTCACAAAAAATTCAGTTCATTGCTACGATCGCTCATGATCCTGATATCTATATTTTTGATGAACCATTTAGCGGATTGGATCCGATTAACAGCGACATGCTTAAAGATATTATCATAGAACTGAAGAATAACGGTAAAACTATTTTGTTCTCAACACACAGAATGGAACAAGTGGAGCAAATGTGTGACGATATCTGTCTGTTCAATAAAGGAAAAGCTGTTCTTCAAGGAAAACTTCGGGAAGTAAAAGCGTCGTTCGGTAAAAATACAATCAATCTTGAATTTGATGGCGATGGCTCTTTCTTAGATAAATTGGAAGGAGTACGTTTGAACAATCGCTCTACAAATTATGCTGAAATAAGAGTACTTAATGGACAAAACATGCAAGATATTTTGAAACTGGCTATGGAGCATGCTGAAATTCATAAATTTGAGCGTATAGAGCCCTCCCTTAATGAAATATTCATCTCAACAGTTGGTGAAGATAACTTAAAAGCTCAGCAACTAGAGGAGGCGCAATAATGGATTTTTCAAAAATACTACTAGTGTTGAAACGCGAGTATCTAACACGAGCAAAGTCTAAATCTTTTATTCTTTCTACTATCCTAACTCCACTGGTGCTTATAGGTTTTGGAGCATTCATGATTTGGATAATGACCAGTGAATCTGAAACTGAAAAAAGTGTTGGTGTTTATGACAATACCGGGGTCTTGGTGGAAAATCTGATTGCTTTAGATAGCGTTCGATATTCGAATGTTTCTGATCTACCTCTGGATACAGTTAAGGCAATGGTTCTCAGAGAAGATTTAGATGCATATCTCCTACTAGAAGAGCAACATATTGAAACCAATGATAATGCAGAATTGATCTACAGCGGAAGCGGTGGTTTGGCCTTCTCAAGTAGTGTACGAAGCGACATAAGAGAAGTGATTCAGGAAGAGCGACTTTCCCGAGCTAATGTTTCGGAGGAGGTTAAAGAACTCTTTGCGAGAAGACCGGGATTGGATTCCAGAAAATTAACCGCTGAAGGTGAAGCGGAAGATGATAAAGCCGGGTTTATGTCCGGAGTTGGATTTGTACTCGGTTTGTTGATCTTTATCGGGCTATTTGGATATGGCGCCGTTCTAATGCGCAGTGTGATTGAAGAAAAAACGAATAGGATTGTTGAAGTAATTACTTCCTCACTTAAACCAATTGAGCTATTGATTGGTAAAGTTGCAGGAGTTTGTTTACTTGGATTCACACAATTTACAGTTTGGGCTATAATGTATATTGGAATATCTATGGCGGCAGTTCCTGTGGCAGGACTTCTGATGCAAGACCAAATTTCACAAATGGCCGATACTCAGGAAATAGAACAAGCTGCTGCTGAAGCAGGTTTTGATCCGGCTTCACTGGAAGTTCTTTCTATTGATCCAATGATCTTTGTGTACTTCTTCCTGTTCTTTGTTCTTGGCTTTTTCATGTATGCAGCTTTGTTTGCTGCGGTAGGTTCTGCTGTGGATTCTGAACAAGACACTCAGCAATTTATGCCGATTTTGATGGTGCCATTGATGGGAGCTTATATATTGAATACAAGAATCATGGTTGATCCTGATTCAACATTGGCAGTAGTGGCCTCGATATTCCCTCTCACTTCTCCAATTAATATGATTACCAGAATAGCTACCACTGATGTCCCCTTTTGGGAGATAGGTTTAAGCTTACTTACTTTATTCCTCAGTTTCTTTGGGGTGATGTGGGTTAGTGCAAAGATCTATAGAGTAGGTATTTTAATGTATGGTAAAAAAGCCTCTTTCGGTGATTTTGCAAAGTGGATCAGACAATCCTAAACCACTTTTAGTTTAATTAAAAGCCTCGATGTGAAAATATCGGGGCTTTTTTTGTATTTAGGAGAGCTCAAATTAAAAAGAGTCTGTTATATTGATTTAGAAAAAATTACCATTTTAAGCTATGATCAGAATTGCGACAAAACAGGACCTGGAGCATATAGATACCATCTATTCTCAAGCAATTACCGATGGTTTTCATACTGCACATACTGAACCTTTTAGTAGTCAAGAGAGATTGGAATGGTTTCAAAAGTATTCCGAAGATGATTATCCACTGTTCGTGTATGAGAAAAACAACAAAGTAATCGGCTGGGTCTCTGTATCTCCTTATCGAAAAGGACGATCAGCTTTAAATGAAACCGTTGAAATAAGCTTCTATGTGGATTTCAATTTTCATGGAAAAGGTATAGGAACCGAATTAGTGCAGCATTGCTTGGATCAAGCTGAGAAAATTAAAAAAAGAGTTTTTCTGGCTATCATCATTGAAGGAAATGATGGTAGCATAAAACTTCTAAAAAAGCTCGGCTTCGAACAATGGGGATTTCTACCCGATGTGATACATTTTAGAAACCAACTTCGAGGACAAGTTTATATGGGAAAGGTTATTCAATAAGGTCAGATATTGGACAGTACATAATATAACTTTCAGTTTTTCGTTCGCTAAATACTTTTGATTATACTAGACATACTCACTATAGAGTAAATTCCTATGACTAAAAATAATTCGCTGATACTTCTTCTGTTTGCAACTGCTCTTCTTTCATGTGAGTTTTTAGGATTAACCGATTCTTCAATACCTACCCAAGGTGAATATCTTTACTATGTATCCCAAGGAGAAAAAAATCCGGGGGATCAGATATTCAGATACTCCCTTGAACATGAAAATCACCAAGAGCTGACATCGTTTAATGGAGCGTATAATCTTATTTTTGATATCAATCCTGACGGTAACAATTTAGTGATACAAACTTCCGGTTATGGCGCCTCAGAAGGCAAGCTCTATTTATTTAATATAGCTGAAGGTAAAACAAAGAAATTGGAGGCGAAAGCAACATTAAATCCTTTCAACTTAACGGATACCACTTTTGTACATGCTGAAGGAAGGTTTCCTATATGGAGCCCAAATGGCAGATATATAGCATATAACCATGTTTCATTACCTGTTTTGGGAATTTATGACAATTACATCTACGATGTAAAAAAGAAAACTATTTCTGCTGTTGAATTCAATCAGGATGACGAGTTTGGAGTTTATTGGGCTTCAGATAGTGAGAGAATTTTCTTTAGAAGAGTTAAAACAAATGCTACAGGTCTTTACGTTTCAGGCTTAAAAGGTGAAAATCAAGCCAAAGTTTTTGATAAGTATATGCTAATTAATACAGGCTATTCCGAAGAATTGGTTTTTGGTAATACTGAAAGTGAAATACATTTGATAAATAAAAATACTATTGAAGTAGAAAGAAAATATGTTTTAAATATACCAGACTTAGATAGTTTTAATATTATCGAGTTTATTGACAAAAAAAACAGACTTTTATTAGATGTAAACAGGTTTATTGATGACAAACGAATTCATGGAATTTATTTGTACAATTTGAATACAGGAAAACATGAGCTAGTTCTTGAAGCATCCGATAAAATTAAGCTCGGATCTTATTCTAAATATTATAATCCTTATTTAACGAGTAATTAATTTAACCTCAGTTCAATCACTCTCACCATTTAGCACTCTGAGATCAAATTCCGAAAGTAATACTGCTTCCGCAATATTTTCAGCATCCGTTTCAGACAAAAATTTCAAGCCTTCTAGTACTTTCGATCTTATTCTTGGATCGAAATCACTTGAAAGCTCTACGATCTTACTTCCCCAATAATCGCCATCTTCAACATGTTCAAGTAATAAATCCAATGCTCCGATTCTCGTAGAGTACGGAAACTCAAACGAGATCAATTCTTCAGCAATTTGCTGTGATTGAGTTGTTGTATCTGTAGAAATAATCTCCTTAAGCAAAGACAATGAACGGGCACCTGTTGTATCAATTTGGATCAATCTTCTTGTTGCTGATATCTTTCTCGGAAGATCCGCAACTTCTAAAAAGCTTGTTTTCGCCACTTTAAATACTTCATCGGATGATGTACGCTCCATTTTTTGTTGAATCACTCCGGGCACATTTTCATCTTCTTTATAGTTAGCTAGTGCTTTTAAAGCTGCTATCTGAATTTCTTCATGATCACTATTTACTTCCTGCATAAACTGGATCTCTGTTCCCGTAGCACCGGCTGTGAACGCACCTAAGGTGCTCAACAAGTTTGCTTTAGTTTGAACATCCGTTTCTGCATTAAGCGCGTCTTTCAAAGCTAATTGCAAATCGGGATTATCTGTATGATAGCTTAATAAACTAGCTGCTAGTCTTCTGTCTTCAACATTGCTACTTCTCAATTGTGCCAACAAAAACATAACCGGAAATCTTCCGAATCCTATTTCCGCAATATCTGTACTTCCCGAGCTAAACCTGACATTCTCAACCGTTGCAGGCACATCAATTTTTGCAGAATCTCTGCCCCCTGTGAAGGTAACTTCTGAAGTGGTGCTGTCATTAAAGGTAAAAACGGTCACGTTTAAACTTTGAAGATCTTCTCCACTTCCGGATACACTTGTAAAGTAAGCTATAATCGTTGAGTTGATCTCATCATATTCTAAATCTAATCCATAAACCAGCTTTTGGTTGTCAGGTGTTTCTGGTTCTTTATCAGCTTCAAAATCGATCAGGTGAAATGGAATACCCGTTTGTTCATACCAATGGTCTTTATAGAACGACCCTGAAACAACACCTGACTCTTTCCTGATCAATCCGGCAAGTGACTGCTCTATATTATTCTTGAGAAAAGGATCTTCAATTTCACAGCATCTGCTTAGTTCGTTCCATTTTGACAAGCTAAACAAACTATCACTATTCCCAATTTCTTTAGATTCGAAACCGGAAATATTAAAAGCCGACTTTCGGATGAGCTCAAAAACCTCATATTGATACGTCACATTCTCGGTGCGCTGATATTGCCCAAACCACTGTGCTACTAATCCGCGTTGAAGTTGAGTTGTTAAAGCTCCTCTGTTTTTAGCCAGATAGATCACTCCGGCTGCATCAGCTTTCTCATCCCAAAAATTATCTTCCAGTATTACCACGTTTAAAGCTTCCCAGGGGTATTCAAACGACAGCTCGTTTTCCAGAACTCGTTTACTTCGAATCGCTTCAGATAATATTTCCTGAATTTCATCACCGGTAACTACTCCTGTTTCACCAAAAACTCTCACTTTATTGATCCCGGATTGTGCTTCAGAAGATTCAAACTTCCCAACTGCAAAATTAAGACCTGTAGCCGGAATCGCAGTATCCACTTTCCAACTTACTGTTTTGGTTTCTGTTGATGTTACTTGATCAGAAACCAAATTTCCGTTAAAAACCACATCCAGATTTGCAGGAATGGTAATATCAGCATCCACAGAAAATGCTACTCTCGGATGATCATACACCGGCAACCAATGCCTTTGTGATTTAGGATTCAAACTTGACCACATCGTCCCGAAACGATCTTTATGTGTTCCGTAGATCGATCTTCCTTGCCAGGTAATTGCCAATTCCGATTCATTTGTCATGCTTAAGGTATCAGCCAGATCGATGATCAGAGAATCACCTGAGACTAAAAATTCCTTCTCATTACCATCAAAAGTAACAGCGTCTATTTCCAGAGCAGCGGCATGCAATATCACTTCTGTTTGTGCCGGAATTTTAGCACTGATGCTGTAAGTTGCTACTCCTTTTACCGTTTCGTTCACCGGATCAATGGTCATATCCAGATCCAGATGATTTAAATCATAAGTCAGTTTCGGATTTTGCTCATAATCCCAATCTTTTACTGAACAATCTTGCGTCGCGGTGAAGACGAGAATAACTATGCTAAATATGCTTGATAAACTTTTTTTCATTTTCTGACTTAAACTCAATTCAATAAATAATTCTTCGTATTAAAAACTATATCTCACCTGAACAACGAGTCTTCCTCTCCCGGGAGAGGAAACAAAGGTGAGGGTCATTACTAACTACATCCTTCAAAAATTTCTTTTACTAACGGATATAAATGCTTGTTGGTAGAAAATCCGTTTCCGGTATGAATGGTTTCCTTGCCATCAAAATCACTGAACACTCCACCGGCTTCTTTCATAACCGGAAGTAAGGCCGCTGCATCCCAGATACTTAAAATTGGGTCGATCATAATTTCTGCTCGTCCTGTTGCCACCATCATGTGTCCGTAAGCATCGCCCCAAGTACGATGTATCTTGGTTTTATCTAAAAGTTCCTGAAATTGTGCCTGCATTCCCATTCTGTTAAAACGATTGATCTCAGTCACTAACACTGTAGATTCTTCCAGAGATCGTGTTTCTCTCATTTTGCAAGGTTCACCATTAATAATCACGCCTTCACCTATTCCTGCAGCACAAAGTTCATTTAATGCCGGGCAATTGATCACTCCTACAACCGGTTCGTTGTCGATCATCACACCAACAAGCGTCGTATAAAATGGAATTCCGTGAATGAATGATTTGGTTCCGTCGATTGGATCTAAGACCCATTGGATATTACTTTCTTCATTTGTTTTACCAAATTCTTCACCTATGATTCCGTGATCGGGAAATCTTTTTTGGATCTCGGCTCTCATCAGTTGTTCCGTTTCTCGGTCAGCAATGGTAACCGGAGAATCATCTTCTTTACTAATTACATCAAAGTCCTTCTTAAAATATTTGAGTGTATGTTCACCACCAAGAGTTGCTATTTCTATTGCCGCTTCTCTTAAAAAATTTATATCCATTTAAGTTGATGTTCAGTTTGAGGAGTTAGTATTTTGGCCCTGTGATGCAAAGAATAAAATATAACCAATATGATCGTTTAATGAAGGCAATCTTATTGCAATATATTTTAGTCACATTATTAGCAATTTCATCACATTTCCCACTTTTAGCACAAAGCCCTACAGTATTAAATACTGTAATTCTTGACAGCTCTTCACTCCAAATCTCAGGCTCTTCAAACATCAATGAGTTTGAGTGTATTTACAGAGGTGTTTTCAATCCGTCTACTTTCAGACATACATTGCTTTTTCAAGATAATAGATATGTTATTGAAGGAGATACCTTAAAGCTGGTTATTGAAGATTTTGATTGTGGGAGGCGGGGCATTAACAGGGATTTCAGAAATACACTTAAGAATTCTGACTTTCCAACCATTGATATCACACCAATTGGATTTACAAACACTGGTTCTCTTTTAAGCGAGATCAAGATTTCTATTTCTTTAGCAGGAGTTACCAAAAACTATACATTAAATTTCGAATCAGATTCACCTTCAGAAGGTGTATTTAGAATAAATGGACGTCAAAAATTAACAATAAGAGACTTCAACATAGAACCTCCTAAAGCATTGTTTGGCTTAATAAAAGTAGAAAATGAACTCGTTATTTCTTTTGACATATTTCTCCGGCATTTATAAAAAAAGCGAGCTCAGTCAGAACTCGCTTTTTATCTCTATCAGGATATGTTAGAAACTAATTACAGCTTCTAACATTACTCCGCTAAATTCTGCTCCTTGATAGAGCGAACCATTATAACCGGCTCCATCATATGTTTGTTTTACATATTCAAATTTGGCTAATACATTATCAGTTAAGAACCAGCCTCCACCGATATTAATTCTGGATATGTCAATTGATTGAGTAGCATCGGTTTGCTCTCCAGAAACAGTATTGTATCTTCCACCAAAGTAGAGGTTTTCATCTGCACCAAGGCGATAGATCAACTCTCCTCCCAGTTGAGTAAATCCCCCGCCCGCATCAGCGCCATTATTCACTTGTTCAATAATACCAAAGAATTCAAGACCTTGGAATTTTATGAATGGATTAATTTGATACGCAGTTTGATAAGCATATCTGGGATTAAATCTGCCTGAGAAATCGCTTCCTTCAGCTACAGCATAATACCGGCTTCCGGCGCGATCGCCACCATAGATATAATCTCTGGTGCCTTTATCACTACTGCTGTAAAATGATCCGGTTAATCTAAGTCTAAGATCTCTCTGAGGTTGAATATCCACACCTAGTTTACCAAAAACTACATACCCTTCATCTGATGAGGTTACACTTTGATTAAGTCGACCATTTGTAGCACCAATTACTCCAATAAATCCTGAATTCAGAACTGTAAATTCAATAAATGGTTCGGTAGTGAATGAATCCATTATATAGTTCCCTACAAACGGATTGTAGAGTGCTGAAGCATTGTCACTTCTTCTGAACTGAGCATCACCATAATTGATTTGATCCATTCCTACTTTTATTCTAACACTCTCCATTAATTCAGAAAGCAGTCCTTCTTGGATGAAATCAAGATTATCTATCTGCATATACCCTCCTTTTACATATGCCTCAGTATGGTGACGAGATGATAAGTAGGTTCTCAAATGCATTCTCAATCCTTTTTCGAGCTGCACATCCAGATTTAAGTTTGCGGATGGTAAGTTGAAATTATTCTTAATATCAGCTAAAGAATCACCGGAATTAGTTTGTGATAATCCTTGAAACTGAAGAGCAAAGTCTCCTCCTACCCATACAAATAAACCATCAAATGTTTTATTTGGTGTTTTAGGAGCTTCAAAAACATTGATGCCGGACTTATCTACACCTCTAAAATTAAGAAGATGTTTATTTGCTTGCCCAAATGCGCTTCCCATTGCGAAAATAGACATTAGTACTACAAATGATAGAGTTTTGGTTAGAGCTTTCATGATAGTATTGGTTTATTTTATTGGTTTGTTTTAAAGATGACATCGAAAACTATCTCGACTTCATCTCCGGTTTTTAAAGTTCCAAGCATCGCTTT
Source organism: Balneolaceae bacterium UBA3186 (assembly GCA_002364085.1). Taxonomy (GTDB): domain Bacteria; phylum Bacteroidota; class Rhodothermia; order Balneolales; family Balneolaceae; genus Balneola. Next base: position 41,614 of record DEXK01000006.1, read on the forward strand.
TGGTGGTTTTATGTCGTAGTCAGTCATCAAAAGCTTCTTAAGTCCAATGATCTTGATGCTGAGATCTTCAAAAATTTGATAAGAGCCTGCTATATCCACTTCCAACTCTTTTCCTGCAATGGTCAAAAACCCGTTTATGTAAACTGAATCTTGTGTTAGTTCAGCTAGTTCTGAAAACCTGAAAAAGATTTTCGGGTGTTTTTTAGCTTCCAATGCTGAATAGGTTTTACTGTCCATAATGCCCTTACCACTTTTTATAGATTCAACATCTACAACTAAGGTCAGGTCTTCTATGCCAATAAACTTGTTTTGTGTGTCAATTTTGGTGAGTAAGTCACCTTCCATTTTCTCCACATTAGATTCCCAGTCATGTAAGGAGGATGTACCCTTTACAAGAATTTTACTGAGTTCATAATCTAGGGTGTAGACACTCTGAGATTTAATAGATAAGCTTGTTAAAACTCCAAACAATATGATGAACAGAATCTTCATAGTAACTCCTTTAGGTTAAGATTTCCGTGAAAGGAAATTGTTTCTTTGAAGATTGATCAATCTATCTAAGTGCTTGTCATAAGGTACTTAACAATTGTGAAGATTCGATGAAGTAGATCTTCACTTATAATTAATCTTTAGAAAATTCAACTATCAATAAGTTCAGCGACTTCCTATTTTTGAATCGTTCTTGGAATCTCAAAAATTGATTAAAAAATGCCCAATTCACTTATAGTTAATACTATTTCATCACAGCTAAATATCTCAGCTAAACAAATTAGCACGGTAGCCGGTTTTATCGACGAGGGCGCTACCATTCCTTTCCTTGCTCGCTATCGTAAAGAAGCCACCGGAGGCTTGGATGAAGAACAGCTCAGAGATGTGCGTGATGCATTGGAATTTCAAAAAACACTGGCTTCAAGAAAAGAAACCATTCTTAAATCCATTAAAGAACAGGAAAAACTCACACCTGAACTGGAAGCGCAAATAAAAGGCTGTACCGACCTTACTGTGCTGGAAGATCTGTACTTGCCTTACAAACAAAAGCGTAAAACTCGAGGCGACAAAGCCAAAGAAAAAGGATTAGAGCCATTGGCTCAACTTATTTGGGAACAGGAAATCGAATCCGGAAGCCCTGATGATTATGCCAAAGAGTACATCAACAAAGAAAAAGAAGTAGAGACTCTGGAAGATGTGTGGCAGGGAGCAAATGATATTGTAGCGGAATGGATCAATGAACATCTGGAAGTGAGAGAAAAACTACGTGACATTTTTTTGAAGCACGCTACTATCAAGACAAAGAAAAACCCGACTGTAAAAGAGCGAACCAATTTTGAGGACTATTATGAATTCGCAGCCAAAGTAGACCGCTTAAAACCGTATCAAATTCTGGCTATCAATCGTGGGGAAAGAGAAAATGTATTGTTTGTGAGCACAGAAGTTTGGGAAGAACGTACCCTGGAAACCATGGATGATATCGTGATCACCAACGACATGAGTATTTTTACGGAACGCATTCAGGATGCTGTTGAAGATGCTTTTAAAAGATTACTCTCCCCTTCTTTAGAGCGGGAATTAAGAAACGCACTTACAGATAAAGCTGACGAACATGCCATTGAAACATTTGCAACCAATCTTGGAAACCTGTTAATGCAACCTCCACTGGAAAAGAAGATCGTTCTTGGATTAGATCCTGCTTACAGATCCGGGTGCAAGTTGGCAGTAGTTGACGGAACCGGTAAATATCTGGATGGAACCACTATCTACCCTACTCCGCCACAAAACAAGATCGTTGAATCTGAGGTGGTTCTGGGAAAGTTGATCGAAAAACACAATGTGGAACTGATTGCGATCGGTAATGGAACCGGGAGTCGTGAGGCTGAACAATTTGTAGCCGATTACATCCAGAAAAGTGGCGCTGATGTCAGCTATTTGATCGTGAATGAAGCCGGAGCTTCGGTGTACTCTGCATCCAAAATAGCCAGAGACGAATTTCCTGATCTGGATGCTGCTCAGCGTGGTAATATTTCCATCGCTCGAAGAGTTCAGGATCCTTTGGCAGAATTGGTGAAGATCGACCCGAAATCTATTGGTGTAGGTTTATATCAGCATGATGTAAACCAGAATCAACTTTCAGGGAAACTTGACGATGTAGTTGAAAGCTGTGTGAATGAAGTAGGCGTTAATCTGAATACAGCTAGTGCTCCACTGCTAACTCATATTTCCGGTTTGGGAAAGCGAGTTGCTGAAGCAATAGTTAAACAGCGAGAAACATCTGGAATCTTTACATCCAGAAACGAAATAAAAGAAATTGAAGGAGTGGGAGAATTTCGTTTCCAGCAAGCCGCCGGATTTATGCGTATTCCGGAATCTAAAAACCCATTAGACAACACCGCTATTCACCCGGAAAGTTATGAAGCCGCTGAAAAGCTATGTAATCTGTTTGGTATAGATCTCGAAAATCTGTCTTCACAAAAAGATAAAATCGCTTCAAAGTTTGGGAATTTGAACACCAAACAAGTTGCTGAACAACTGCGAATTGGCGAGCCTACCTTAGAACTTATTATCGAAAACCTCCAGAAACCCGGCCGTGATCCAAGAGAATCCCTTCAAAAACCGATCTTGCGAACCGATGTTGTAAAGATGGAAGACCTCAAAGAAGGCCAGAAATTACAGGGAACCGTACGTAATGTAGTTGATTTCGGTGCTTTTGTGGATATCGGAGTAAAACAGGATGGATTGCTTCATATCTCAAGCATGAGTAAAACCAAAAAAGTGGAAGATCCTCATGACGTAGTTGGAGTCGGTGATATCATCAATGTAGAAATCATAAAACTGGATCTTGAAAGAGAAAGAATTGGGTTGGAGTTGGTTTAAGAAGTGACAAAGAGTTTTTAGTGACAGAGCTTCAAAGTTTGGTTTCGTTTGTAATCACTGCGAGGGCGTCCCTGTTTCCCGTCGGAGGGATACAGATTTCATGCTTGCATGAAATCAGAGGGAGGACGAGCCACGACCAAGCTTAGTAATAACCTGTGAAATAACCCTTCTCACCTCATCCATATTCTTAAGAACATCCTCATTACTAAACCGGATAACTGTGAATCCTGCATTCTCCAATCTCATTTGTCGATTTAAATCATTCATCCTGACAATCAAATCATCATGTGAGCTTCCATCCACTTCGATAATAAGTGATAATTCCTGACACATAAAATCAGCTATGTAATTCAACACCGGCCTTTGTCTTTTAAAAGTGTAACCTGTTTTCTTTTTGGAAAGCGCATACTTCCATAAACAAGCTTCGGCTTTGGTAGCGCTGTTTCTGTTTTTGTTCGCAAATTTTCTCAATCCTTTGTTGTAACCGAAATTAATAGATCTGTCTACTTTCATAGTCTTTATTTTTCGAGGTAAGACAGAAATTGAGGGTATTCCTTACAAAGATTTTCCAATTTTTTTTATTTAGGCTGTCCGCCCTCTCCCTGATTCAAAACTCAATTTCAGAAAATCAGTTGTTCCACTCTCTTAACTATTCCGTAACTTGGTTTTTAACCTAATATTTTTCATCAAGGACCACATCGAAAAAGAAAAGAAATTAAGTCAGAAAGAGATTGATCTGTGTATTTCTGTGCTGGAAACACTCACTAATGATCCGAATCAGATCTTTGAGATTGAAAAGGACAAGAGACTTGAGCTTATCATGGCTGCGGGAAAGTTATCCCGACCAAGCAGAGAGGAATTCAGAAAGCGAAAGAAAGATGCTAAACGAGCCAATAAGCGAAAACTAAAAGAGAAAGATCGACACGCTCGAAACTCAACGGGAATTCGAAGTGCCCGTGAAGCCGTTGTTTTTGAAGCTCCCAAAATGATTGGCTTAACAGGAAAGGAAACTGAGAAAGAAATCCCGTTAGAATCACCAAGAAATTGCTACGTTTGTAAAGAAATTTTTCACAACCTGCATCATTTTTATGATACGATGTGTAAAGGTTGTGGTGATTTCAATTATGCCAAAAGGTTCCAATCTGCTGATCTAACAAATCAGGTTGCTCTTGTAACGGGCTCAAGACTTAAGATCGGCTATCATATCACCTTGATGATGTTGCGCGCCGGAGCGACTGTTATTGCAACGACTCGTTTTCCTGTGGACTCAGCTCTTCGTTTCGCCAAAGAAGATGATTTTCAGAAATGGGGACATCGCCTAAAAATTCATGGTCTGGATCTTCGTCATATTCCAAGTGTGGAGATCTTCTGTAATTTTATTGAGCAGGAATATGATCGTTTGGATGTGCTTATCAATAATGCCGCTCAAACGGTTCGACGTCCGGCAGGCTTCTATCAGCACTTAATGCCAAACGAAGAACGCTCGATTTCCGAACTTCCTCCTTTTGCTCAGGAATTGCTATCTGATCATGAGGCTTGTTTAAATGAATTACGATCATTGAGCTCCGGTTTTGAAGACGGACAGAATAAAAACCTACCTGTAACCTGGCATGGAAAACAATTGGGAATTGGGCTTCGGGCATCTGCAAAACTTTCACAAATTCCGTACAGCATAGACAATTCTTTAACAGCTGAAGAAGTTTTTCCTCAGGGAAAGCTGGATGCAGATTTACAGCAAGTGGATCTTCGTAAAACCAACAGCTGGAGATTAAAGCTGGGTGAAATTCATACTAACGAAATGTTAGAAGTTCAGCTGGTTAATTCTGTCGCTCCATTCGTTTTGTGTAATCGATTAGCCGGATTGATGAAAAAAGAAGATACCGGTCAAAAACATATCATTAATGTTTCTGCAATGGAAGGGAAATTCCATCGCTGGCATAAAGAAGACCGCCATCCCCATACCAACATGGCAAAAGCGGCACTAAATATGATGACGCATACTTCAGCTTCTGATTTTGCTAAATACGGAATTTATATGAATGCAGTTGATACCGGCTGGGTAACGGATGAAGATCCTGCAGAATTAGCAAAACGAAAAGAAGAAGTCCATGACTTTCAGCCGCCACTTGATATCGTAGATGGAGCAGCAAGAGTTCTGGATCCGTTGTTTGATGGAATTAACACCGGCAAGCATTGGTGTGGTAAATTCTTAAAAGATTACAGACCTATTGATTGGTAGATTTTTAATTACTTAAACAGATTCTCAGTCGTTTAAATCATTGTTGGACTAAGCGATATTCATTAGATTCAGGATTTAAACCAAATATGATCATATGAAGTATCATCGAATGCTAACTTTGTGTTTAACTTTAATCATTATTTCTGTCACATCGGTTCAAGCTCAAACCATTCAGGAAATTGAACTCCCCAACGAACTAAAAAAGGTTCTCACCAATTACGAGACACATTGGAAAAACAGCGATGCGAAAGCATTGGCTTCTCTTTTTACGGAAGATGGATTTATTCTACGTCCGGGTCATGACCTCGTTAAAGGACGGGAAAATATCCAGACTTCTTATGAAAATGCCGGTGGTGGAGACCTTGTATTGAGAACTTATGATTATTCTGTTCAGGGAAATTTAGCTTATATCATTGGTGGATATACTTATGGTTCCAGAGTTAAAGACATGGGCAAATACACACTCACTCTGAAAAAGATCAATGGAAATTGGCTGATTCATTCGGATATGGATAACGGGAATAGCACTAATTAAGAAGTTGAAGAATGGAAAGTGGCAAAGTGTTTTCAATGACAGAGTAACAAAGTAAATTCACTTCTTTGTTACTCTGTGACTTTGTAACTTTCTATAAAACAGGTTAAAGTCTATATCTTCAAAACAACCTTCCTTCAAACTAAATAGAATAAATGAACGCCCAGGAGTTAGAAAAAAAACATCACTTTCAGGTTTATAACAGATACCCAATTACAATCGATAGTGGATCAGGAACCAAAGTGTGGGATACTGAAGGAAATGTATATCTGGATATTCTGGGTGGAATTGCGGTAAACAATCTCGGTCATTGCCACCCGGCTATTGTTTCGGCTATCAAAGATCAAGCTGAGAAATTGCTTCATGTTTCTAATTTCTATTATACCGAGCCACAAAGTGAGTTTATAGAACGATTGGCGTATTTATCCGGATTGGATCGTGTATTCCTTTGTAACAGCGGAATGGAAGCGATGGAAGCTTGTATCAAACTGGCTCGTAAATGGGGTAAGAAAAATGGAAAGTCAGGAAATATAATTTCTCTAAGTGATGGCTTTCACGGTCGGTCCGTAACCACCATCACCATGAGTAAACCGGTTTATCAGGAAGATTTTGAGCCGTTACCTCCGGGATTCATTCAATCACCTTACAACGATTTTGAAGCTCTTGAAAAAGCAGTTGATGATCAAACCATTGCTATTGCTTTTGAATTGATTCAGGGTAATAGTGGCGTCCATGTAATTGACGGAGATTTTCTGAAGAAAGTCCGACAACTTTGTGATGACAAGAACATCCTGCTCATTATCGACGAAGTTCAGACCGGCGTAGGTCGAACTGGAAAATTCTTCTGTTACCAACATTTTGATATCAAACCGGATGTAGTTGCTTCTGCTAAGGCTCTGGCCGGTGGAATTCCTATCGGAGCGGTAATTGCGAAGGAAGAAATAGCTTCTGCACTTTCTTTTGGGAATCATGGAACTACTTTCGGAGGAAATCCTTTTGCTTGTGCAGTCGGTAATGCCTGTCTTAAAACCATTGAAATGGATAATATCTGTGAACAGGCTGCTGAAAAAGGTGAATACATGATGAATCTCATCAGAAAGAAAACTGCTCATTTGGATTCTGTAGTTGATGTCCGCGGACTTGGATTGATGATCGGTGTAGAACTCAATCAACCTGCCAGACCGGTAGTAGAAAAAATGTTTGAACATCAAGTGCTTTCAAATGCAGCCGGAGGAAATGTGATACGAATTGTACCTCCTCTTGTGATCACAAAAGATGAGATCGACCAGGTTGTGGATCTATTGGTCAAATGCTTAAAACGTTAATTGCTATTTTTTTTGACTTTAGATTTTGTTTTATATTTTAAAGACACGCTTAAAGTTTTGAAACTGCTACCATTATTATTACTTATTTCATGTGTCCAAAAGACCCCTGAAGACAAAGTAATTATACACGAATTGCCGATTACTTCTCATGATGGAGTGGGCGATTTCTATAAACGTTTTGGTATTATATCTACAAAACCTTCGCCAAATAGTTTTTGGTCTGAAACGCGAGTTGATGTTGAAGGAATTCCGGATTCATGGAAAGAACCTGTGATTAAACAAATTTGGTTCGATGCTCATCAATTTGCCTATCAAAACTATAAAGCCGGAAACATTGACTCAGCACGTTTTGAGGACTTAAAAAGCAGCTGGAATTTTGATCCTGAAATGGATGACTTAACGGAGCAAGCAATCAAGTCTTTTACACATATAGTAATTACCAAAGACGAATCAGGTAATTTAAGTTACAGAATTGATACCGACAATGATCTGAGCTTCGAAGATGAAAAGACCTTTTCATCAGTTAATGAAACAGGCTTAAAGAATAGTTCTGACTCCAAAGTGCATACCCTCAATTATCAAAGTCTAAGAAATGATTCCGTTACAGATCTAAAGACAAAATTAGAAATACGTTTCAACAAATTTGGTTTAATGAACTACCATCCCGTTTATTATACCGCTCAGTTTCAGGATTCAACGATTCAAATCAGTAACGGTTTTCAAAGTACTGAATTTCGTTCAGCTACTTCTCTCTTAATCGGCAAAAGAGACTCATTACATCCACAGCAACCAATTGAATTAAACGAATACTTAAGACTCAATGACAGAACCTTTCAGAATCTGGGCGTAGATGCAAATAAAATGGTATTACGACTCAAGGAATTGCCGGAAGATACTGTGCTGTTTTCAACTCAGATAGGTTTTCCCGCAAAACCAATCACCGGAAATGAATTTACATCGAGACAAGAAATTAGTTTAAATGACTATATAGGAAAGTTTGTATTTCTGGATTTTTGGGGAAGTTGGTGCGCCCCCTGTATTGATGAACTTCCCATGCATGTTGAAACTTATAATGCTATAGATAAATCAAAAATTGATTTTTTAGGTGTAGCTGGAAGCGATACTGAAGAAGGACTTTCAAAAACACTCAAGGAATTTAATGTGCAGTGGAATCAAATACTTTCCAATGAAATTCCGAATCAATATGGAATAACCGGATACCCGACTTCTTACCTTATTGATCCGGATGGAATTATAGTTGCCAAAAATTTACGAGGACCTAACTTTCCTGACACTTTAGATCATTATTTGAAAAACTATTTCGGTAACTAGTAGTTATGGAGTTTCATGCTGATGATACACCTTAGCTACCACCTTCCAGTCATTTTCAAACTTTAAAAGAGACAAGTAATCAGTATAAACATGCTTTCCGTTTCGATGAAGCTCTAATTCTACATGAGCTGCATTACCGGCCACATCTACTCTCTTGAATTTATGTTCCCACTTGTTGTTGGCCGCATCAAAATTCGGATCAGACTTTCTCTTCTTTGTTCCTTCCACCCAGTTCGCTATTGGATATCGATTTATCTTTCCTTCTTTTCCCGGCGAGAATATTGCAAAGTCTTCATGGAAAGTTTTGGTCATCGCTTCCGGGTTCAACTCATTAAAAGCCCCATGAACATACCCTGTTTCAAGAACTTCTTTAATTGCATCTTCATCATGATGTATTTTTACGGTTGTGTTGATAGCGAATACTGCTACCAAAACCAGCGCTAAACTGAGTGTAGTAATTCGAGATTTCATAATCCTAACTTTTTTTAAAAATTTGAATAATGATATCTCTACTACTTAATACAAAAAATGTTGCGTTACATTGACTAAGTTAACTATTGCTACTCAACTCTAATATCTCCATAAGAAATCAACCGCTGATTTAGATCAAAAAAGAATACACGGTGTAAGCCTCTTGCCAGTGCATCTGAACCATCCGGACTTAGTGATTTAGAATCTATCCTAAAATTATCAATTCCATTAGGTAACGGATTACTCGAACTGGTATAAATGTAATTTGATAATTGTCCATTAACACCTCTCGTTACAACTTGAAGTCCATTAACCGGTTGCGTACTTAAAACAAAATACTCGAACTCTATAACTCCGCCTAATTCAATTGGATTAGGATATGCAGGTTTCACCTCAATTAACCCCTGAAAAAAAGGTGATGCTCTCCAATCATCAGGATCTTCACTTGTCACTTCACCTTGAGCAGATGTACTTGTTATACCTGCTGGGTCTTGATATGCGTCTATTTCGAATTCTCTTTGAGCGTCGTTACTTGTGCAACCCAATAACAGGAAACCAAATATCACTAATATTTTTGGAATGAATTTCATTTAATGCTTGTGTGTAAACTGGATTGGTGTTCGTTATTGAATTAGCAAACCTTATCTTTAACTGAAAATACAAAACTTAATTGTTGAAATGCTATGTTGCATGTAATTGGTATAAATAATTGTGATACCATCAAAAAAACCAAAAAATGGTTAACTGAAAACGAGATCGAATTTGAATTCATTGATTTGAAAAAGGAACCTCTAACTATTGATGAAATCAATGAGCTTGAATTTAAAGTTGGTCTTGATGTGTTAGTAAATAAACGCGGTACCACTTATAGAAAGCTGGAGTTAAAAGAAAAGGATCTTTCAAAAGAAGAAATCATTAAAACGTTAGCTGAAAACCAGTCTATGATAAAGCGCCCTGTTCTTGTTTTAGATGAGGCTGTGCTTGTTGGTTACGACGAAGAAGCATTCCAAAATTTTATTGGAATTGAAGACTCAAACGAAGAATAGATCGATCTCATTTTATGAAAAAAATCGTTCTAGCCTTTTTGTGTTTTTTCTACCTTTCAACTAATCTGTTTTCTCAGCATTCCTATCCTGCAAGTTCAGGAAATCAGCCCATTATGGATGATTTCTTCACTGTTAAAGAAACATTTTTGTATGAAGTGAAATATGGTTTCTTAAAACTTGGCTGGGTAGAAGTAGAATTACTTTCGGATACTCTGTACAACGGAATTACGTCGAAACATTTAGTTACAGAAATCCGCTCTAATTCCCGAATTCCTCTGGTTGGCAAAGAATTGGACCTTTTTCATTCTTTGTTCTTTATAAATAAAGATGGAATTCCTGTCACTTCCTATTACTGGAAAGACAATGTTGATGAAGATAAGTACAAAGAGATAGTTTATGAATTCGATCGAATTGAAAATGTAGTTCGATATAAAGAAGAAGACGATACCCGTGACACTCTGGATCTTGTAGAACCTGCAACATCAGGTCAGGAAATATTTTTCTTTTCACGACTTTATGCTGGGAGTGATATAAATTCCCGTTTGCCTGTTTACGTAACCAAGAAACTAGGTTATATTAATATGACTAATTCATCGAAAATTGAAATGCGGAAATATGCGCCTTTCGATGGAAATGTAGAAACCTATTTGAGTGAAGGAACTACAGAAAACATTGATGGCCCCTTCGGATTCTCGGGTGATTTCCGTGCTTGGTTTCTGGCTGACGACTTAAGAGTTCCTTTGGAAGCGCGGGTAAAAGTCCTTTTTGGGAACGCCATTGTAAGATTAATTGAATATAAACGTGAAGAATTATGAGTTCTATTCTTTTTAAAAAGCTAGCTCATGCTAGAGATTTGCCACTACCGGAATATGAAAGTAAATCTGCGGCAGGTATGGATATCAGAGCTGCTTTAAATGAATCTTTGACACTAAAACCAGGTGAAAGAATGCTGATCCCTACGGGGCTTCAAATGTCTATTCCTGTTGGTTTCGAAGCTCAGATCAGACCTAGAAGCGGTTTAGCAATTCGGAATGGAATTACAATGCTTAATGCTCCGGGTACAATTGATGCCGATTATAGAGGAGAAGTTAAAGTAATCGCAGTCAATCATGGTAAAGAGAACTTTATAGTAAATCATGGAGACCGAATTGCCCAAATGGTTATAGCTCCGGTAACTCAGTTCTCCGTTGAAGAAGTTGAAGAACTGGATTCAACTGAACGCGGTGAAGGTGGTTTCGGAAGTACAGGCATCGATTGAATTTAATCCGTACTTCCTTTTATTTTTATTAATAAAACTTTTTTAGGTAACTCGTACATTCTTTGCACTCTTTACCATTATTCCGGGCTTCTTCTTCTGTCTCAAAACCTTGAGTTGAGTGAGCTTCTATATCTCCATTTTTTGCTACTCGTCTCCAGCGCCATTGTTCTTTAACATCTTGGTATAACTCGCATTTAGCCATATAGTAAGTAATTGTTTTATTGAAATTTATAATATTCAATGTACTAAATAAGATACGCAGAGGCAAAATAGAGCCTTTTTGAGGAAACGTTTATTTTTCTATAGTGTAGTCGTAACTGATTTCTGAACCTTTTTCCAGTGCCTTGGATACTGAGCAATACTTAGTTATTGATAAATTCAGAGCGCGTTCTACCTTTTTAGTGTCCAGATCTCCGGAAAGTTTAAATTGAAGATGAATTTTTTTAAACTCTGAGTAGCCTTCTTTAAGTTTCACTTTATCAGCATTTACTTCAACTGTCAAATTTGTTAGTTCCTGTTTTTGTTTTTCTAATATTGAGATAACATCAATAGCGCTGCACCCTCCAATTCCTGCGAGTAAAAGTTGCATTGGGCTAATCCCTCCTTCCAGCCCACCAACTTGCGTGTTACCGTCAATTCTAATTTTTCCGCCTTCTTCATTTGCCGCTTCCATATGGAAGTCTTTCTGTAACCAGTTGACTGTGATATTCATTTTAACTTATCAGATTTATTCAATTTTTTAACTTTAACAAAACTACCAATTCCACAGCTGTAAATCATAAATCAATTTTGTTCATTGTAAAAACTTCCGTTTCTATATTCCCATTACGGTTTAGTTTAAGTCTGATTTCCATCTGATTTTCCGACTTCTTCTCAAAAATAAGCCCTTTCATTTCAATTTTCGTTGAAGAATAGTCGATCATTTTAAAAAACGTAGTTTCGTCTTTCTCTTCCCAGCCTTTTAGATCAGGATGAAAATGCTTTAATCTAAGTCCCGATTCATCAAGTAATAGAAACTCATAAAAAATTAGTTCGCCATTTTTAATATGTCTGTACATTCCCATCATAGTACCATTATGTGGAACAGACCATATCTCTTCAGACGTACCCCCAAAACCGTCTCCTTCCCACGAACCAACAAGCCATGTATAGTCATTGATATCAAATTCTTGAGTCAAGCTTTCGGCTAAGTAGGTATCAAATTTTGTAGATGAATTGAGTATTAAAAGAAATGCTATTAAAAATAATGAATGTTTCATAGTGATATATCTGTTGTTTAGTATATAACAGTTATTAGAAAATTATAGGGACAGGCTAAATGAAAAATTTAATACAGGAATTTAAAAAATTTGTATCCAAAGGAAATGTAATAGAATTAGCTGTTGGTTTAATTCTAGCTACCTACTTTGGAGCGATCGTAAAATCATTTGTAAATGATATTATAATGCCCCCTGTAGGATATTTAATTGCAGGAGTTGATTTCAGCGAACTAACAATCACCGTTTCGGAAAAGATACTAGCTGATGGAACAGTAGAGGCTGTTACCATTAATTATGGAGTCTTTATTAATACAGTAATCACATTTTTTATTGTAGCAATTACCATTTTTAGCATTGTTAAGATGTACAATAATTTCATGAAAAAAGAAGATAAAAAACCGGATCCTAAACCCGTTGAGCCTTCAAAAGAAGAGATCTTATTGACAGAGATCAGAGATCTATTAAAGAAATAAACCTGTTCATATTTTTCAGATTTAGGTATAACTAAACACTTCTGTACTACTATTTAAATTATATAGAATTAATTATTTACAAATTATAAGACAGCCTATGTTCTTGTCTTCTCATTAATGCTTGGAACTTATTCATTAGTAGCATGTTCAAGTTGTAAATGAACATTAACAAAACAACAAACATGTTACGATCTGTAATAAATTTCAGAAACAAAATATTTGGATTAATTGCTCTTTTAGTAGGCTTTGGTCTTACTGCTTGCAGTAGCGGAGACGGGAGTGGTACCATGAGGGTTTCTCTAACTGATGCCCCTGCCGATTATGCTGAAGTTAATATTGAAATTCATCAGGTGTTGGTAAATGCAAATGATGAAGATGATGATGATCTCGATGAAACAAAAGATATGGACAATGATGAACTTGAAGATCATGGATGGAAGGTCGTTTTTAACGATACTATTACTGTAAATCTCCTGGACTATCAAAATGGTGCTACATTAGATTTAGGCGAAGTTGAATTAAAAGAAGGACGTTACAATCAGGTTAGACTTGTTCTTGGTGATGAGAATACTGTTGTATTGAATAGTGGAGATACAATTCAACTAAATACACCAAGTGGTCAAACTTCAGGTTTTAAATTACTTGTACAAGCTGATATCGAAGCTGATCAGGTTTATGATCTGGTTATCGACTTTGACGCTTCTCGATCAATTGTTGTAACAGGCAACGGAGGCTATAACCTGAAGCCTGTATTAAAGACTGCGAACTTGACTACATCAGGTAGTATCTCAGGAACAATTCTTCCAACCGATGCAAATCCTTATGTATATGCAATAGCAGGAACAGATACTTCAGGTACTCAAGTTGATGAAAATGGTGATTTCAGGATCATAGGTCTCAGTAATGGCACCTACAAAATTGAGATCAAACCAACTAACGAAGCTTACAATGACTCTACCATCACAGATATTGAATTAGAAGATGGTGAGGACATAGAACTTGAAGAAGATATTACACTAGAAGCGAGTAGCTGAAAGCTATAATGTGTGATAGAGAGAGAAAGCCCGGTTCTTAACTGAATCGGGCTTTTTATTTAATTATTCCCCAATATGCTTGTGATTGCCTCTGCTATGACGTTTGCGAAGCAATTTTACAACTTTATGCATTGGAATTTCTTTTTCTGCCAACAATAACATCAAGTGAAATAATAGATCTGCTGCTTCCGCTATGGTCTCGCTATCACCTTCATTTTTTGAAGCAATAACCGTTTCTACAGCTTCTTCCCCCACTTTTTGAGCGATTTTATCCAAGCCCTTCTTATACATGGATGTAGTGTAAGAACCTTTCGGCATCTCAACCTTTCTTTCATATAAAAGTTCTTCAAGTTCAATCAAAAACTTATAATCTTTCTTAGTTAACTTTTTAGAAACGCTCATTTAGTTTTTCTTTTCTATATTTAAATTTCTGCTTCAAAGGTCAGCATTTTAGAAACGCCGAGCAAAGATTCTTAAAAATTTAATGTTGAATTTTCGCCTACTGCTATAAATAATTAACTCGAGTAAAAAGTTCGAATTATTTGTAAGAAATAGCTTTTGTTCAGGTACAAATAGAGTAGGTAGATCATATGCATAAAAAAGAACAACTAGAAATATTTGACAGCTGGATTAGACAACATAAACCCCTTCTTTTTAAAGTTGTTAGAGCTTACGCATTTGATCCGGAAAACCAGAATGACCTTTTTCAGGAAGTTTCTATACAAATATGGCTTTCAATACCGAACTTCAGAAAAGAGTCAAAGGTAAGCACCTGGTTATATCGAATTGCACTCAATGTTGCTTTAAACTGGACTCGTAAAAATAAAAGACACAGTAATGGAAGACAGACATTAGATGGGTTAGAGAAAATTCTTGAGCAAAATAAAGAACCGATTGATGAACGTTTAGAATGGCTCTACCATGAAATCTCAAAACTGAATAAAATTGATCGATCCATTACCCTACTTATGCTAGATGGATTTAGTTATAAAGAAATGGCAGAAATACTTGGGATTTCTGAAAGTAATATTGGTGTAAAAATTCACCGAATTAAAAATCACCTTTCAGACCAAATGAAAAAAAAGGAGCATTATGGACTTTAATGAGCTACAAAAGATCTGGGACTCTCAAAGTAATAAACCTATATATGTGTTAAGAGAAGAAGCTCTGCATCAAAAAATTTTAGCGAAAAGTAGAAAAGCAGGAAGAACTGCAAATATCACAGAATGGGTATTAATATTTACAGGATTACTTGCTGCTGGTATTCTTGTTTATTTCGACTTTATAAAAGATGAAGGTAACGTCTTCTCATATATTTCTGTGGTTCTCTTCTCATTAATAACTGTATATGCAATAATCAACAGATTCCTTAGAAAGAATAAAACAGAAAGTTTTGAACGCACAATTCTCGGTGATTTAGAACACGCCTTATCTATTTCTGAATACCAGGTTAGTTTGTCAAAGGGAATGTTGTATGGGTTTTGGCCTGTTGGTTATTCTCTTTCAGTATTGAGTTTAGCCATGAGTGATAAATCTTTTTGGTTTACAATAGCATTGGCAATACTATTTTCAGGGGTAAGTTACCTTTCATGGTGGGAACACAAATGCTACGTTCGTAGAAGAAATGAGCTTGCTACTCTAAAAAAGAAATTAGCCGAAGAGCCTGAAAAAAAACTCTAACCAACTTATTTATTCTCTACCATAAGATCTTTTTCAACCATGGAATGTGGTACATATTTACAAAATCGATTGCTTATGTTTTCCCAATCACTCAATATATATTTAGCTTTAGATGACTGGGTCTCATTGAAATAATCTTCAACTATCCTTTTTAATTTTTTTGTATCACTTTGTGTCATTGCTGTTTTAACAATGTAATCCCCATTAGCTTTTAAGAGTGGATCCTCATAAAGGTACAACTCCCCACCTGTCATCCCTGCACCAATATTATCTGAAGTATTACCAAGTATAACAACCGTTCCATTTGTCATATATTCACAAGCATGTAAACCAGTGCCTTCAACAACCGCTAATGCGCCGCTATTGCGAACAGCAAAACGATCACCAGCTTGCCCATATACATAGAATTTCCCGTTTGTGGCTCCATATAATGCACAATTTCCTATAATGGCATTTTCTTCTGGTTTATACCTTGCATTTTCAGGTGGTACAATTACCATTTTTCCACCACTCATAGACTTACAAACAGAGTCGTTTGCTTCACCAATTAATCGAACATTGACTCTTTCTGTTTGAAATACGCCAAAACTTTGCCCTGCACTTCCTCTAAATACTAGATCGATCTCTTGGTCGTAGCGTTTAATTTCGTTATTTCTTTTTTTGATAGATGCTAACCTGCTTTTGCTTTCTTTTTCTGCTAAAAGTCCGAAGAGAGTTGCCAATACCGACCGATCTGTATTATAAATATCATACTCAGCGTTTATTGGTTTATTTTGACCTATTTTATCTTTCAGATCATTAATAATTTTAGAGTTCAAGGGCGTTATGGCATCAGATAACGACTTTTTATTTTCAGTTTTATTATAAACTGATGCAGAAGTGAAAAAACTTAAATCTAGCCCCAATTTATTTATAAGTGGTTCATGAACATCATTAATTGATAGAAGTTTTGTATTTCCCATTATTTCCTGAAGAGATTCTTTTCCTATTTTTGCCAGCTCTCTTCGTACATCTTCAGCTAAGTATGTGAGGGTATCAACAATATGATCTTTATTGCCTTTGTACTTGGCTTTAAATTTAGGATCATGCGTAGCAATCCCGGTCGGACATGTATTTTTTTCGCAGATTCTTGCCATTACACAACCTTCGGCAATCAGTAATAACTTTCCAAAATCAAATTCTTCTGCTCCAAGTATAGATGCAAGTATAATATCTTTTCCACTTGAGAGACCGCCGTCCGTTCTTAAAACTATATGATCTCTTAGATCATTTTCTATTAATGATTGGTGAACTTCAAGCAAACCAATTTCCCATGGTAAACCTGCATGTTTCATTGAACTCAAAGAAGCTGCACCGGTCCCGCCTTCTCCTCCTGATACTTGTATGATGTCTGCTCCGGCTTTTGCAACTCCAACTGCAATAGTTCCAATATTAACTCCTGAAACCAACTTAACACTCACTTTGCCAGCAGGATATAATTGCTTCAGATCGTGAATTAATTGCTTAAGATCTTCAATACTATAAATATCATGCAATGGAGGAGGAGATATCAAGTCGAAACCGGGATTTGCATAACGTGCTTTGGCAATGTCTTCATTTACCTTTAAACCCATTAGTTGCCCACCTTCACCCGGCTTTGCTCCTTGGCATACTTTTATCTGTATCTCTTCTCCTGAAACTAAATATTCTGCCGTAACTCCAAATCTACCGGATGCTATCTGTTTAACTGAAGCAGAAATCCCATCTGTGTAGTAATAAGGATTTTCACCTCCTTCGCCACTATTGCATCGTCCTCCTATTTCTTTCATTGCCAGAAAAATATCTCTTTGCGATTCTGCACTTATAGCTCCAAATGACATAGCGCCTGATCCGAATTTTTGTAATATGTGAGCTACTGGTTTTACTTTGTTCAAAGACATTCCCTTTTCTGCGTACTTAGGCTTAAAAAGATGTCTCAATGCTACCGGTTCATCATTTAAACCAAGCTTTAAGTACTCATCAAATAAAGACATGTCTGAAAGATCTAAGTTCTTATCCCGAACTAAGTCGTGAATGATTTTAGATCTTGAATTAGTCATTGAATGCTTTTCCCCCATTTTATCGCGAGCGTGTTCTTTATATTGAAAACTCTTGATGGGTTTATAGTTTTCAAATTCTTCTTTTGAAAGCCTTTGAGTTCCATTTAGCACCCTTTCCGCAATTTGATCAATTTCGATCCCTCCAACAGGACTTTGAACTTGAGGAAAATATTCCTCAATAACTTTAGGTCCTAACCCTAAAGCTGAATACATTTTTGCACTTTGATAGCTTCGTACTACTGAGATACCTGATTTTGCCATTATTTTTAGTAAACCAGTATCAAATGCTTTAAGTAGATTCCTTTCCTTTATATCTGCATCTAAATCTTTTAGAGATCGATGTTCATCGTTCCTTGCAATATCCAAAGCTAGAAAAGGACATACAGCTTGAGCACCAAATCCTATTAAAGCCGAAGCATGATGCGTGCTTTTTACTTCTCCTGAATCTATTACTACCGAGGCATTTAACTTTAGTCCCTCATCATTAAGCGCATTTACAACTCGCCTTAATCCTAATAGAGAAGGTATACCTGGACTATCATAATCTGAGTTCCTGTCGCTCAAAATTATAATGGTATATCCATTTTTTACAGCTTCAATTGCCTCTTTACCAATTGCATTTAGGCGTGATTTAAACCCTACTATTCCATGACTTCTTTTGAAAGTTGTATCAATTTCAAATGGCACAACGCGATCTGAGGGACTTCTTTTTGTAATCAAGCTTCTTAGAAACTCCATTTGAGCCAAACTCAGAAACGGACTCTTTAATTCATAAGCCGGAGCAGCAGGAATAAGCTCTTTTGGTTCAAAAATATTTGGTTTTTTTCCCAAATGAACTGTAAGATCTGTAACTATTTTTTCACGAATATAATCAAGAGGTGGATTAGTGACTTGCGAAAAATTCTGATAGAAAAAATCAAAAAATGACCTAGGTTCGGTTGAAAGAACAGCTAATCTTGCAGTATCTCCCATCGAGCCAACAGGTTCTTTTCCTGTTTTAGCCATATGATAGATTACTTTAGCGAGTTCTTCATCGGTATAACTAAAAACAGCCAGTTTCTTTTTATAGCTCGTTCCGATGTCCCCAACAAGTTCCGGTATCGGTTTAAGGCGAGCATCAAAAGTCGCATCATGATTTTCTTTGGAATGGCTTGGATCTCGGAATAAAACTTCTCCAGAACTT
The DNA here is from genome assembly GCA_002364085.1 of Balneolaceae bacterium UBA3186. Lineage (GTDB taxonomy): Bacteria > Bacteroidota > Rhodothermia > Balneolales > Balneolaceae > Balneola. Next base: position 60,392 of record DEXK01000006.1, read on the forward strand.
AGATCAACAGTAACACCTCTTCCTGCAAAAAGTGTCCCTTTTCCTTCTATCTTATTTTCCTCTATATGAAAAGTTCCTGCTTCGGAGGAAAGGTAAAAGTGATCTTCAGTACGTACCCATCTACAAGGGCGGAAACCATTTCTATCTAAACGAGCACCTATGGTATATCCATTTGCATAGGTAATGAAGGCAGGACCATCCCAAGGTTCCATAGCTCTGCTCCAGAATGTGTAAAATTCATTTTCTTCTGTAGCTGGAGGCATCATGATAGCCAGTATATCTTCCAGGTTTGGAATACTACTACGATATCGTAGAGCTTCAACCATTTCATTTAAGCTTCCCGAGTCGCTAATATTCTTCCTTGTAAGAATTTCATTTCGCTCGGCTCCTATCATTTTTTCTCTAGATTTAGCCCAAGAACGATTACCTGCTATTGTATTAATTTCCCCATTATGGCCGATCAATCTGAAAGGCTGAATTTTATCCCATGATGTTTTAGTGTTTGTACTAAACCGTCTATGAAACAAACAAAAACGAGTAGTAAACTTTTTATTTTTTAAATCAGGATAAAATTCATCTAATGCCTCTGCTTTAGTCAAAGCTTTATATACAATAGTTTGGGCTGATAATGATGCGAAATGAAGACTTTGAATCAATAAAGCTTCAGAAAGTTTTGAACGGGTTAATTGTTTAGCATTGTACAATCGTTTATCAAAAGAGAAATTAGTTTTACTTCTTTCAGGACGTTTAATGATCGCATGTTTAATTACAGGGACATTTGCTGCCGCATCTTTACCTAATATCGAATGATTTACCGGTACATCTCTATAGTCTAGGATCTCAAGACCGAAAAAATTAAAGGTCTTTTCAAATATATTTAGCGCTGACCTTTGCTTGTCTTCATCAGTAGCTAAAAACAATGTAGCAACTGCGACAGTATCTTTTTCAAATCCAAGCATTTCAAACGGGATATCTGTCATTATACCCGCGCCGTCTCCTGTTATTCCATCAGCTGAACACGCACCACGATGTTCAACACACCTTAAGGCGTGCAACCCTTCTATCAAGTGACTATGAGTATACTTTTTTTTTCTACTTGTGATAAATCCAACCCCACAGGCAGAATGTTCATCAGAGCAATAATTAAATTTATTAGACATTTTCCCGTTAGCGCTAATTGTTTTTAAGAAGGAAGAAGCACAAAAAAGGTAAATTTTCAGGACTATTTCAAATATTTCAAAACCACCCAAATTTATGCGTCACTTAAAAAATTAGGTTTAAAATGCTTGAAAAGCATTTTTTATCACTACCTGACATCGACCTAAGTCTCTCTGTTTTTTAGAAAAGCGCTTCCGTTAATATAAGACTTGTTAATTTAATAACGGATATAATGAAAATAGCCTAAATAAATAAAATTTAAAATTTATGCAAAATTTAGTCTCATAGGGATTCCTTCTGCTTTCATAGCTCTCTTTAGTTCTGAAATCTCTATTTCTTTGAAGTGAAAAATGCTTGCAGCGAGTACCGCATCCACGTTAGAAATCTTAACTACATCAATACAATGTTGAATTGTACCAGCTCCACCACTGGCAATAACTGGTATGTTTACGCAGGCATCTACTTTTGAAAGTAATTCCAGATCAAATCCATTTTTAGTACCATCTCGGTCCATACTGGTAAGTAATATTTCTCCTGCTCCTCTTTCCTCTACTTCTCTCATCCATTCAAGCGCGTCTTTTCCGGTATTCTCAGTTCCACCTTTGATAAAAACACTCCATTCAGAACCTGTTTTTTTTGCGTCTACCGCCGCTACAATTGCCTGAGCTCCAAATGCCTCTGATGCTCTGTTGATCAATTCAGGATCTTTTACAATGCTGCTGTTCAAAGAAACTTTATCTGCTCCCGCTTTCAATAATTCTTCTATTTCTGCTACCGATTTAATTCCACCACCAACAGTGAATGGGATATTGATTTCAGATGAAATTCTTTGAACCAACGCAATCAGAGTTTTTCTTTTTTCCAGAGTTGCAGTAATATCAAGGAAAACCAACTCATCAGCACCCTCATCCGAATATTTCTTAGCCAGCTCAACAGGATCTCCTGCATCTCTTAGCCCTTCAAAATTTACTCCTTTAACTGTTCTGCCTTCTTTTATATCCAGACAAGGGATAATTCTTTTTGTTAGCATGCTTTAAGTTAAGACTTCTTTTTTTATGAGGGAACTTGTATTCACATTTTTTAAGTTGTCTTAAAAAAATAACCTGATAAATGGATACCGCAGCAATTTATTCTGAACAATTTGAAGTGAGAGCAAGTGAAGTTGATACTTCGGGTAAAATTACACTTTCATCCGTGTGTAGTCTCTTTCAAGAAGTAGCAGGGAATCATGCTCTTCTTTTAAATTTTGATATTACCGATCTGCATAAACAAGGCTTAACCTGGGTTCTGCATAGAATGGATATAAAAATCCATGAGTATCCAAAATGGAGAGAATCAATAACAATAGAAACTTGGCCTGCAGCTGGCGATGCTTTAAGAGCTTACCGTAATTACAGAATATTAAATGAAAATGGAGATGAAATTGCGGTATGTTTAAGCTATTGGATGATGATCAATATGAAAACAAGGCGACCAACTAGAATGACACAGGATATTTTAAATACAAGATTGTCTGATAGAGAACATGTCCTTCCGATCAACTCAAGTAAGATCCCTAAAATTGAAGAACCATCTTCTGAAAAAATAATTCCTGTTCGTCGCTCAGATCTGGATATGAATAAGCATGTAAATAATGCCAGATATCTGGAGTGGATGGAAGAACCATTAAATGAGGGGCAAATTTACAGAACCAACAAAGTTGACATCATATTTCTTAGAGAATCTGTTTATGGTGATACTATAACTTCTCAAATTAAAGCGACAGAACAGGCTTCAACTTTTCATCAATTAAAAAACCAACGAGATGAAATAATAGCTCTGGCTTCGTTCTCGGATATATAAATATTATACAGCATCCCAATCGGGTGCAAAATCCGGAGTCACAATTCTTTGATCTTTAGGTAATTCATCGATTGCATAGAAATCATCATCTTCCAAAACAAAATCATAAATATCCAGATTCTCTTCCAAATGAACCCTTGATGATGCTTTTGGAATTACCACCACTTGCTCTTGCTCAATTAACCATCTTAAAGCGATTTGAGCAGGTGATTTTCCATACTTTCGAGCAAGGTCTTTTATCAATGGTTCTTCAAGTACTTTTCCCTGCCCTAACGGACTATAAGCAGTAACCATAAGATCATTATCAGCTGAATAATCCAGTAGATCAAACTGCCCCAGATTGGCATGGTATTCCACTTGATTACAAAAAATAGGCGCTGCTAATTCATCATTAACTTCCTTAAGGTGTTTCATAGGGAAATTACTTACCCCAATATTGAGCGCTTTACCCTGATCTCTTATTGAAAGCATAGCTTCAATAGTTTTTTCTATATCAACGTCAGGATTTGGCCAGTGAATCAGAAGTAAGTCTAAATACGGAACATCCAAGTCTTGAAGAGATCTTTCGGTGGATTTTATTACATCATCCGGCTCCATATTTAACATGGATATTTTAGTAGTAATATAAAGTTCTTCTCTTCGGATATGAGCTTGCTTGATAGCAGAACCAATCTCTCTTTCGTTTTTGTATTCCTGGGCTGTATCAATATGTCGGTAGCCAAGATTAAGTGCTAACTTTACAATTTGTTCACACTCTTTCCCGATTAGTTTAAATGTGCCAAGTCCGATTTCGGGAACATCGATGCCTTGAATATTCTTTGTAACCATTTTATGATGGAAATAAATTAATTTTAAATTTTATAGTTATTGTTATTTAACAAGAGTCATTTTTCTTGTCATAATTTTAGTACCTACTTCTAGTTGATAAATATATATCCCGCTTGGCATATCCGAAGCATCCCATTCATAAGAATGCGCTCCTCGGGCTCTGGTTTCATTGAGAAGCACTGCTACCGGTTGTCCAACAATATTGAATACTGACAACTTTACAAGACCTTCCTCAGGCATATAGAAAGAAATTACAGTTGTTGGGTTAAATGGATTCGGATAATTCTGATGTAATTCTACATTCGAAGGCAATTCTTCTTCTTCCTTAACTACCAACTCTTTTGGGATTACCTTTAACGTAAAGCGATCATCTATAGAAGGAAGCATTACTTTATCTTCATTAGTAGCACTTACATTGGAATAATTAAATTTTAAAGACCAGTTCTCATGAATTTCATAAGACTTATCTTCTTTTAAGTCTTCGATCATAATAACCCAACCTTCGGGAATATCTCCCCATTCATTCACTTTTAATTCAAGTTCACCGCTTACAGGCGATACAATTTCAATTGGAAGTGAAGTTATATTTCCCGAATTAACATTAATCTCAAAAGCATCGTATCTATTATTAGATACATTTGTAGCAAGAACCGTTTCAGTCAAATTTGAGAGATATAATTCTTTATTTAGTTTGAAATTTAAAGAATTATCAGGAAATGCTTCCTCAGGGATAAAAGTGACCACCAAATTTGAAGAAGTAGATTTACTTTTTAATTCTAATTCTAAAACTCCCTTTTCAATTTTTTCTTGTTCAACAACCGGATTTTTTAATTCCTCTACGTTTATAGAAAGATCTTGCTCACTAAATTCGGAATTAAACTTCAACCAAAAAAGATCACCTGAAAAGATCATAGCTTCAGCATCTACTTTAGTGATTTTTTCAAAATTTGTAGAACTTTTGTAGACGCTTATATTTTCAACCTGCTCCAATTTAGCCTGTAAAACATTTATCAATTGCTGGGCTGAGAAAGCGACGGATGTATTATTTTTTACTAAATTCAAACCTTCTGTAGATTGAATTAATCCATTTTCGTCCAGATCTAATGACTTAATTGAAAGATTAAGCGACTTCGCAGAATCAGTATTCTTTGATTTCAATTTCTGCAGTTTTTCAGATGCATCTTTATCAAAATACCCAATCAGTAAATGATCATTTACTTCGGACCCTGCATTCTCATAAATTCTAAAACGTAATTCATTTACATCCCAATAATAAAATTCGGTTGACGCAAAATCGTCAATACTTATTTCTGATTTAAAAAGAGCTTTCCAACCGGGATTTGTAGTTTCCACGTTGTTTCTTCGTTGCTCAGTTATATTGGATGATTCGTTTCCGGTATTAGATGTATTTACTCTGTTGTCGCTTATTAAATTTTGAGACTCATTCTTTTCTTTCTTTAGAATCTCAATTTCAGCAACTTTTTCATTTCCATCGTTTTTAAGCTGAATTAAACCTGAAGCAAATATTTTCAAGTCTTCTTCATCCGATATTCCATAAGAATTTGATACTATTTCCGAATCATTCTTTATCGAGTTAAACACAACCAATGTTTCTCCAACGCCAAGCATCGTATTTCTGGGAAAGATAATACGGGCATCCTTGTTTTCAAGTTCCCAGTTCTTTAGGTCAATTTCTTTGCTCTCCAAATTATGGATCAAAAGAATGTCATCGCCATGATCTTCTGAAAGCTCTAATTTGACTTCTGGAATTTCATCATCACTTACTAGTACAGTATGTGTTATAAAATCACCGAATCTCCCACTGCTTAAATTTTGAAGACTAAATATTCCAGACTCGAGCCCCTCGTAATCATTATCATCCTTTAAGGGTACTTCGATTTCATACACAGCATCTCCTATTAATCCTGTAAAATTGATCGTTTGCGAACTAAAACCATCAATTTCATCTCTCATTAGGGAGCTTGAAACTGAATCAAAAGCGACATCGACAGTGAGTTTGGATCCATCGTGTTCATAAATAGCTACATTCAGTGAAGTCTGTTTCCTGTTTTCTTTTACTGCAGTAAGACTTTCATCAAAAAGAATTACAGGAGGAGCTAATAAATTAAAAGAGGTTCCGAATCCTGGGAATCCGGCTTCATCATTTCCTCTCCAGAATCCGGCATTTGAAATAAATGTGAGTAACATTTTTTTAGTACCGCTGGCGCCGTTTCTAATGTAATATTGATAATTGTTGTTACTCCCTAATTTGAGAACTGTATTTTTATTTTCATTCAGCACTTCAGGCAAATCAGAACCAAAGAAGGAGCGATCTTTTTTACCATCTTTATCTCCCCATCCCAGAGCGTATAAAAATCGAAATTGTTCTTTATCCTTTTGATAGATAAACAATTGCTCTCTTTCTTGTGATAAATTTATTGAACCGTTTATCAAAACCTGATCGTTAGGTTCCGCATTAAACTTTATAGGGGTTCCAGCTTCTATCTTTTTTTGAACAAAAACATTGATCTCATCGCCATCGGTAAAAGTTTGCTCACTATTATTCCATACTCCATTATTAATACTGAACTCTGTTCCTGATTCCAGTTCAATCAAAGACACAAGTTCAAACTCATTCGAACTTGAATTAACCGAAACGAATACAACATCCCCTGGTAGCAGCAATGTTTGAGCATAGGAGTTTTTTGTAATAAAGATTACAAAAAAGAAAAGGGCGATATGTAGTGTTCTGAAGAGTGCTTTTTTTTGTAGCGGTTCCGCCATAGGCATTCCCTATTTTACAATGCTAATACTATTCTATAATTAAACTATTTCTTTATTAAAAGGCATATTAAAATTCAAGAAATTCAAATTTTAATCATCCAGGTTCGGCGTGCCGAGTTTTCCTTCAGTTGAAGCCACTGTTAGTGCAACGGCAGCATCACCTGTAATATTGACTGTTGTTCTGCACATATCAAGAATTCTGTCTACACCCAATATAAGTGCTATACCTTCAACAGGCACATTTATTGACTGCAATACAACAACTAACATTACAATTCCAGCTCCTGGAACTCCTGCAGCTCCAATTGAAGCTAATGTTGCTGTTAGTACAATGGTTAATTGTTGAATTATAGTTAAATCCATCCCTAACGCTTGTGCAATAAAAACTGCCGCAACAGCTTGGTATAAACTCGTACCATCCATATTAATTGTTGCACCAATAGGCAAAACAAAACTAGAAACTTCCTCTTCTACTCCAAGATTCTTTTCTACTCTTTCCATTGTTACAGGAAGTGTGGCTGAACTTGAACTTGTGCTGAACCCCAATAACATTGCAGGTCTTATTGCTTTAAAGAAAGTACCTAAACTTACTTTTGTGAAGATTTTAAACATTGCTGTATACACCAATAATACATGCAAAATAAGCGCTGATACTACTACAAGGCAGTATGCTCCTAACGCGTATAACAGATCTCCTGCTTTTCCGAGATCATCTCCTGCAAGATCAACAATTAATGCAGCCATGAGTGCAAATACACCATATGGTGCTGTTTTCATTATCAAATCTACAATTTTGATAATGACATCATTAAAAGAATCGAATACGTTTACAAGAAGCTGTCCTTTTTCCCCTCCTACTTTAATAATTCCAATTCCCAATAATATTGCTACAAATACGATCTGAAGCATATTGGAATTTTCACTAGCTGATTTGAAAAAGTTATCAGGAGCTATTCCAACTATAAAATCTAAAGGTCTGCGTTCTTTTACTTTCATCGCATCCTCTTCTTTTTCACCTACATTATCTCGATAGGTTTCCTGAAGCTCTATTTTAGTTTCTTCAGGAAGAGCTTTACCCGGTTCCCAAACATTTACTGATACTAATCCTATTGTGATTGCAAAAACTGTAGTACAAAGATAGATAATAACCGTTTTGCCGCCCATTCTTGAAAGAGATGCTGTATCGTTCAAACTTGTTACACCTGCAACCAGCGAAGCTAAAACCAATGGTACTGCTATAAGCTTAAGAAGGGTAATAAATATTGTTCCGAATGGTTTAATAAAATCTAAAGTAAACTCATTGAAACCTGCTAAAGCAGAAACAAGCCCCCATATTAAACCTAATATTAAACCTAGAATGATCTGCCAGTGTAATTTTTTATACCACTTCATATTATATAATTAATGTAGTTAAAAGTACTAATAAGGACGCTGTTCCTGTTGAAAGCCAATTTACAATATTATTGCTTACCGTTATGGTCCCTGTTTCGTTATTTGAAAGAAATGGGATTTTCAATGAGCTACCCTGAAGTTTAACACCCAAAAAGGAATCAACAAAACATCCTAAGAAACCTGTCGCTCCAATTATAATGCAAACTAAAAGAGAAATCTCACTAAACATAACCCAACACAAAGTGCTTAATATTACCGATCCCATTAAAGCACTTAAACTTCCTTTATAGCTTATTCCCCCATCAGTTCCTGCTGAAACTTCTTTTAAAGTTGTAATAAGATATGCTTTAGTATTAGGTCTGTTTCCGAGTTCCGTAGCCCAAGTATCAGCTGTAGCAGCAACAATACTGGTAACAGATGCAGCTAAAAAAATTGGATTCTCAGAAATAAACCAAATTAATATCCATAAACATAACCAGAACCCGTTTGCCCAAACCTGCCTTCCATCTCTTCTGAATTTGATAGAACGTGCATCTTCGGTTGCCATAACGTCTTTTGATAACAATGAAGCTGATATAAAAAAGAACAAAACTATGGCGGCTACTTGCCAATCTCCTATTCCAAAAGAAATAACTCCAAAAATTGCAGCGGCAAGTGCTCCATCATATGTGAGCCAGTTTAAAAGAAATGCAGTAACTCCGAAAAGTGCCGCTAACAAAACAGCTATACCAATCCTGACATGATCATCAACTTCTCCAAAAATGAAGAACACAAAGATCAGTGAAAATAGAAAAAAGATATTTATGTGACGATGAGTCACTTTAAGAGGGTTGGCTTGATTCTTCCTGCTCGCCTCTATTGTGCTTAAGAATTGCAAATATAACTATTACATAACCAGACATAACCATTATCGGTGATATGAACAGAGATATAAAACCGTCTATCTCATTTTCCATATACATAGCAGTAAAACCTGTTATAATGAGAAATATCGCAATTCCGATAATTTTATAATTAAATGATGAGAAGAACATTGGTTGTTTGTCAATATTCTTTGAATTCTTTTTTGCCATTTATCTTTTATAAACCTTAACGTTTTCAGAGTTTGAAACGGAACCAGAAGTTATTTAATTATCTTTTAACTGCAAAGGCTATATCTGACAGAATGAGAATTATCCTGGCTTCACAAAGCCCCCGACGAAAAAAATTATTACAACAGCTTGGTTTTAAATTTGATGTAATTCCAAGTTCGGTAAATGAGGATACGGATGAAAAAGATCCTGTACTTCTAGTAGAGAGCTTGGCTTTACAAAAAGCTCGTGATGTATCAACCAGTAATTCCAATAGTTTAATAATAGGGTCCGACACTATTGTAGTTAATAAAAACAAAATTTTAGGTAAACCTGAGAACGCAATCGAAGCTTCGGAAATGTTAAATGAGTTAAGTGGTGAGCAACATTTCGTTTATACCGGGGTTGCAGTTCTGGAAACCAATTCTCAATCAAAAATTATAAGATCGGTGAATTTCTCGGTAGCTACTAAAGTATTTTTCTCAAACCTTGATCAAAAAGATATTGACGCGTATATAAAAACCGGAAGTCCTATGGATAAAGCGGGTAGTTATGGAATTCAGGATGATTGGGGTGCCACTTTCGTAGAAAAAATTGAAGGAGATTTTTATAACGTGGTAGGTTTACCTTTAAACAGGCTATATTCCGAACTGAAATCACATTTTCCTACAGTCATTAAACGAATATCACTACAAAATTGATGAAATTAGCTTCCATATTAGCAGCTTCAATATTCTTGGTTTTGATTCCAACAAGTATTAATGCTCAGTTGGGAAATGAATTTCAGATAGCTAATCGTTTTATGCAGCAACAAAATTATGAAGCTGCACTTCCAATGTTCGAAAAACTTGTTACCAATAATCCTAATGAGTTTTATTTCCTTGAAAGATACATAGAGTGTTTTATTCAGCTTAAAAAGTACGATGAGGGTTTGGAAGCCATCGCCAAACTAAAACCTTTGCCACAAATTTCATCTCAAGCTAAAGTTTTAGAAGGGCAACTTTATCATTTTAAAAACGATACAGCAAAAGCATATTCAACTTGGGAAAACAATCTCACCCAAAATCCCCGAAATCTTCAGATATATATTTCAACTTCTAATGCAATGTCGGAGTTAAATGAATTTCAAAAGGCTGTTGATGTATTAAGGCAAGCCCGTGAAGTTTTTAACAACCCACAGCTATTCTTTAACGACATCTCTACTACATTACTACAAGCAGGTAATTATGAAGGTGCCGTACAGGAATGGATTGCCTGGCTTACCGCTCAACCTGATCAAATTTCAAATATCCAACGTTCTCTTTTACGGTTTAATGATCCCCTACTCAATGATATTACTATCCTTGAAATAGATGATAAATTGAATGAAATACCAATTCAAGATCCTGCTTACAACACTTTATTCCGTTTTCAAATATGGCTTTTACAAGAAAATAAATTGTACCGAAGAGCCTTAGCATCAGCAACAGCATTTGAAAATTCTACTTCAACTTTCAATTATTCCCTTTTTCAGTTAGGAAGAAGCTTAAGACGAAATAAAGAGTTTGAATTAGCTGTAAATGCCTTTCAGTACTACATTGATCGAGCTCAGGGAAATGTAAAATGGCAAAGCCAGGAAGAATTAGCGAAAGTTTATAGCGAATGGGCTAAGCAATTGGACGACTTTAATCTGGATGTTACTATCTCAAAAGACAGTCTGTATAATCAAGCACTAGATCAATTAAACTTAATTATCAATAATGCGCCTAATTACCGTAACATAACAAGAGTATTGTTAATGAAATCTGAAATTGTTTTAGACAATCTTCATGATATCAATGAAGCAAAAATAATACTAACTAAGTTGCGTGCTCTTAACAAAGAAAATGAAACAGCTGAAGAATTTTATATCCAAGGCAGGATAGAAATTGCAAATAAAGAATTCACTCAAGCCAGAATTTCGTTAACTAAAAGTAACAAATTAGCAGGAATTGGAGAGCTTGCTGAAAAAACGAGATATTTTCTAGCACTTACCGATTTTTTCTCATCAGATTTTGAATTCGCTACTATACAACTAAAAACCCTGGGTCGTCAAAATACATCCTACTACGCAAACGATGCTTTAGAGCTCAGGCTTTGGATTCAAGAAGGGTTAGCTACAGATACATCAGATATAATTCTAAAACCATTTGCTGATGCCATTTTTGAATCACTTTGTGGTAGCTATCAAAAATCTGGAGAAACCCTTATTTCCTTGATGGAGAATCAATCTGCTCAATCTTTATATGATAATTCACTGCTACTTTTATCAAAAAATCCAACTATATCTGCTGAAACTATTCTATATCTAAACGAAAAATATCTTTCAACAAATAGTAATACTCCTCAAAAAGAACAACTGTTGTGGCAAAGAGCTACATTTGCCTTAGAGGCTTTCAATAACAAAGCTAGTCGATCTGAAAGCTCCGTTAATAAAGAACCAAAATCTCCTGAAGAAAGATTTTTCAACCTAACTTCCAATAAAGAAATTTCCATTTCAATAATAGAGCAATATTTTGAGGAATTAATCCTTGAATTTCCACAAGGTTTTTATGCTCCCTATGCTCGAAAACAACTTTCTGAACTTTCAAAAAGGAATATTTAGATGTTAAAAAAAATCCTTTTATTGCTTGCTTTCTTTCTTTTGAGTCTAAGTATTCAGGCTCAACAACAAGTACTAATTCCGATGGATGCCAGTCAAACAAACCACCTGAAAGCTTATGGTGTAGTGTTTAACCATATTACCGATGGATATCCGGTAAAGTGGTTGCTTAATTATCGTGGAGGAAGCTTTTTGGTTAATATCGATAGCGACATTGTTAGAAAAAGCAGGTTGAGAAATGTTAGTTTAGAGACTGTGAGTGACTCCAAAGCTGCTTCAATTCTACAAGAAGTTGAGCGACCGGGTTCAAATACTTCTGTTGTAAATCTTGAAAAAGCACCTAAAATCGCTGTTTACACTCCTGATCAAGCTTTACCCTGGGATGACGCTGTTACACTTGCCCTAACGTATGCTGAAGTTGAATACGATAAAATATGGGACGTAGAAGTTCTGGAAGGTAAATTAAAAGAGTATGATTGGTTGCATCTTCATCACGAAGATTTCACAGGTCAGTTTGGAAAATTTTGGGCTAGTTATAACAGGGTTCCATGGTATATAACTCAAGTACGACAGATGGAAGCTATGGCAAAAGAATTAGGTTATTCAAAGGTTAGCGAGCAAAAAAAAGCCGTAGCAAGAACGATAAAAGAATATGTCGGAAACGGAGGATTCTTATTTGCCATGTGTTCAGGAACGGATACTTTTGATATTGCTTTGGCAGCCGAGGGAATCGATATCGCACCATCTCAATTTGACGGAGACGCAGTTGATGCCAATGCTCAAGATAACCTGGATTATTCCAAAACCTTAGCCTTTGAAGATTTTAATGTAATTATTGACCCCTATCAGTATGAACATGCTGATATTGACGTCCCTGTTCAAATCAGAGAAATTGATCGTTCCCTTGATTTCTTTACCCTTTTTGAGTTTTCAGCAAAATGGGATCCAGTTCCTACAATGCTTACTCAAAATCATGTAAGTTCAGTAAAAGGCTTTTATGGACAAACAACTGCCTTCAGAAAAGAGAAAGTAAAATCTTCTGTTGTGATCCTAGCCGAATCTCCCGGTAGAAATCAAGTAAAGTATATTCACAGCAATTATGGCCAAGGTACTTGGACGTTCTATGCAGGACACGATCCAGAAGATTATACACATAGAGTAAACGATCCTCCAACTGATTTAGACCTGCATCCTAACAGCCCGGGGTATCGCTTAATACTAAATAACATTCTGTTTCCGGCGGCTAAAAAAAAGAAAAAGAAAACGTAGTTAATTAAAAATTCAAAATTAAAGATTAGTACCTTAATTTTTAATTTTGAATCCTTAATTCTTGATTCTTTATGCAGCCAAGCAGAAAATTTGAAGACCTCATTGAGTTAGTATCTGTTCTCAGAAAAGAATGTCCCTGGGATAAAAAACAAACACACTACTCAATCAAGGATAATTTGATCGAAGAAGCCTACGAAGCTATAGAGGCCTTGGATAATAATGATTTCGATGAGTTCAAAAAAGAGCTTGGAGATCTTTTGCTTCACGTTGTATTCCATAGTAATATTGCCAGTGAAACAAATACATTTGATATTGGAGAAGTTGTTTACTCGTTAATGGAAAAACTTATCCGTCGTCATCCTCATGTGTTTCAAAATCAAACCGTATCTGGAGAAGAAGAAGTTGCTGTAAATTGGGAGAATATAAAGTTGAAGGAAGGGAAGAAATCTACTTTGGATGGGCTACCTGCTCACCTTCCGGCCCTTATTAAAGCACAGAGAATGCAAGAAAAAGCTGCTAACGTAGGCTTTGATTGGCCGGAATGGAAATTGGCATGGGAAAAGCTGGACGAGGAATTAGGAGAGTTTAAAGAAACGTTGGAAAAAAATGATATTAATGCCTCATCCGATGAGTTTGGTGATGTGCTGTTTTCAATGGTAAATGTAGCACGCTATTTTAATTTAGTTGCCGAAGATAGTTTAAGACAGACCAACAAAAAATTTGAATTTCGGTTTAGATTCATAGAATCAGAACTAAAGAAAACTGGAAAAAGTCTTAATGATGCCTCACTCGAAGAAATGGATCAATTATGGGAAAAAGCTAAGCTGATTAATTAAACTTTTAATTTTCCTTTGAAAATCTTGCAAGAATTTTTGCCTTCTTCATCTTCAGTAGAATAGCACCGATCAATACCGTAGCAAGTGTAGCGATGCCTACTAAGGTCCAAAAACCTGAAAATCTAAAAAATCTGGTAAACGTCTCTGACCAAAATGCTGCATACAGACCGATCACAGACCAAAGCATAAATTCATAGTGCATCTCCAACCACTTCTTTTCCGGTTTTTTTAACAACGCAGGAATAAGACCGGCGATTACAGTTGTAAAACTAATTAATGCCATAAAATGAAACGGCCCAAACCCTCCAAAAAGATCATAAATCAATAAGGCAGAGATATTTAAAACCGCCATGCTTAGAACATATGAATATCCAATTTTGACATGTAATTTAGTCCCCTTCTTCATTAAAATAACTACCATTCCTGTAGCCATTGCAACAATAGCAGACAGAAAATGAATAAGTCCTGTTACATCAAAAGAGTAATTCATTCTTTTTAACTATTCATTTCAATTTTTTGGGTAAAATCTACGCACAGATAAGCTCTATGTTGCGGAACAGAAAACCGCTTACAGATGTTAAAAGAATAAATTAATTCTACAATTTTCTTCAGATAATCTTATTTTATTAGTCTTCCCAAAAAGGATAGATTTTCAGGCCTAGTTAAGCAAATGAGAAAATACACAGTTTAACTTTTGGTTCCGTGAATAGGATACACAAGAAATTATTTAACACTTAAATTTTGGAGATCGAATGTCTTCTGATTTACATACTGGTTTTAACGAACAAGAATACCCACATATCAACAAAGGGCTTGATGGTATTGTAGCATTTTCTACTACTAAAAGTTTTATTGATGGTAAAGTAGGTGATCTTATTTATTCAGGTTATCACATTGACACCCTTGCAGAAAATGCAACATTTGAAGAAGTATGCTTTCTACTTTGGAACGATCGATTACCTAATAGTTCTGAACTAAACCATTTAAAGAAAGAGCTTATCGATCACCGTGAATTACCGGAAACTGTTCTAACTTATATAAAATCTACCAGCAAAGACGCTGAGCCAATGGCTGTGCTTAGAACAGCTGTTTCTATGTTGGCTGATAGCGATTCAACCTTTGGTAAATATGATGAGAGCCTATTTATGGATCAGGCTATTTCAATTACAGCACGCATTCCATCTATTATTGCAGCTTTCGATAGATCCAGAAAAGGAAAAGATATTATCTCTCCATTGAAAGAAGGCAGCACCGCATTCAATTTCTTGTATATGTTAAATGGAGAGAAGCCGGGTGAGCAAGCTGAAAAGACAATGGATCTTTGTTTAATTCTTCATGCTGAACATGGAATGAATGCATCTACCTTTACGGCTAGAACAATTACAGCTACCATGTCTGATATGTACTCATCTGTTACGGGTGCAATTGGAGCGTTAAAAGGCCCTTTACATGGCGGTGCAAATACTGCCGTAATGAATACTTTACTTGAACTTAGTGAGCAAGGGAAAGATGCCGATGCTGTAGCATTCACTAAGCAAAAACTTGAGAATAAAGAAAAGATAATGGGCTTCGGCCATCGTGTATATAAAGTGTTTGATCCACGTGGATACCACCTTCAAAAAATGGCGAAAGCACTTTCTGAAGAAACAGGTCATGAAGAACTGTACCGTTGGAGTATGGATATGCTCAACACGATGAAAGAAGAAAAGAACATTGACCCAAATGTAGATTTCTTCTCAGCCACCGTTTATTATTCTATTGGTATTGAGCCGGATCTTTATACTTGTATCTTTACCATGAGTAGAGTTTCCGGTTGGACAGGGCATGTTATGGAACAAGCTGCTAATAACAGACTAATTCGTCCGCGTGCGCTGTATGTAGGCGAAAAGAATCTCGAATGGACTCCTCTAGAAAACAGATAAGTTCTTCCTAATTCATTTTATAATGCCTGGAAACGATCTAGTTTTCAGGCATTTTTTTTATCCACGTGGATTTGATAAGCTTATCAGGAACAAAACTTACTTTAAAATTAACTCCCTCTCCTTTTTTAGTATCCCAATCAAACGTTGCATTCAATTGCTCAGACAAGGTTTTTATCAATGTCATTCCGAGTGAGTTCAACTCATTGATATCAAAATCTTCAGCTAAACCAATGCCATTGTCGGTAACGCAAAAAATCAACTCTTCCCCTACTGTGGATAAAATGATCTCAATTTTTCCATCATCTTTTCCATCAAAAGCATATTTATAAGCATTTACAATTAATTCGTTTGCCAAAATACCAAATGGAACCGCTTGATTTACATTTAAGGAAACTTCATCACCTAAAACTTCAATTTCTATATGCCTATCTCCCCTCTCATACGTCTCTGCTATTTCAGAAACAACATCGGTTAAATAACTTTTGATCTCTATGCTACTAAAAACATGATTCTGGTAAAGTTTTTCATGAATTGCGGCAATAGATTTAATTCTGGATTGGCTTTCCTGTAAAATTGTTAGAGTCTCAGCATCTTCTTTTTTTACATACATTGCTTGTAATGCAAATAACCCTGAAATAACAGCAAGATTATTTTTTACCCGATGATGAATTTCTTTAATAAGAATTTCTTTTTCTGCTAAGGATTCTTCTAACTGAGATTGATAATTTTTTAAATAAGTAATGTCTGTTGCAGTTCCGGAACAACCCACTATTTTTCCATTATCATCTAATATTGGATACGCAGTACCTGTAAGATGCCTTACTTCTCCTTTCACGGTAACCATTTCGATAGGGAAGCTTTCAAACACTTGACCTTCAAGTACCTTTTCATGAACCTTGGTTAATTCTTCTGCTTTTGATGGGTTAACGTAATTAATAAACGAATTTCCTATTAACTCAGCGGGAGCATACCCAAGGATAGTACTACTTGCATTATTGATAAAATTGAAATTCTTATCAACGTCAATCCTCCATACAAGATCATGAGACGCTTCTACCAAGTTTCTGTATTTTTGCTCACTATCTACCAAAGCTCTTTCAACTTTAATGGTACTTGTGATATCCTCGATCAAGAGCATTATCTTTTCCACCTCACCATCTTTGCCTAGTATTGGTGTTAAATACTCCCTTAAAACAATTTCATCTCCTTTTTTTGTTTCTCTCTCGATAGTTATTAATTCTGTTTTCCCGCTTTCTGCAACCTTCCTTAAATAGTTTTGTGCTTCCGCTTTCTTTTCCCTTAGAGCATAGGGTAGAAAATTACCATCGGCTTCTTCATTTGTCCACCCAAATATATTTTCAGCTTGTGCGTTCCAAACCTTGTCTACTATCCCTTCCGTACTTACTGTAACCACACCAATTGGAGCTGAATCAATAAGTGTTTTTAGCAATGTGTTTGTTTTAATTAGTTCCTGCTCAAACATTGCTTTTTCTGTAATATCGATTAAAAGTATCAGCCTGTTTCTTACCCCTCCTAAGCTAATTCTTTTCCAATGAACATCTACAATGATCAACTCACCGCTCTTCTTTAAATGGTTAGTTCTTATTGATTTAACACCCTCTTTTTCTTTCTTGCCTAAGCTACTAACTATATTCTGAAACATCTCATGATCTTCTGATGGCCTAAGATCATAAGTAGTCATACTAACAAACTCTTCCTTGGTATATCCATACAATTCCGTTGCCGCAAAGTTAACATCAGTGATTGCTTCTGATCCTGAATCATCAACTATTATCAATGGATTAGGATTGTTGTCGAATAAAAACCTGTATCTTTGTTCTCTTTGTTCAATTTCTGATTCAAGTATTTTTTCTTCCGTTACATCCTTTAAGGAACCATATAATTTCACAGTTACATCATTTACCACAAAAGGATCAAAAGTAAGTCTTACATATTTTTTTGTTCCTTTTAATCCATTTATTCGAAGGGGTAAACTTTTAGGTACTTTATTTGTAATACAATCAACTAACGCTTCTCTAATAATATCACGGTCATCTTCATGGTAAATAGAAATAAGCTGTTCAGCGTTTTTATCAGTCCTATCATCCATTTCAAAGATTTCAAATATTTTGGGACTCATTTTTACAACATCCGTTTCAATATGATATTCCCACCCCCCCACTCCGGCACTTTTACTTGTTTGTTCAAGAAAAGATTTATTCATCAGCAGATCTGATACATCTTGGATGGTAGAAATCACTAAAACTTCATCAGATGTTTTCTCAACACTATAATTAACCAGTATATCCACAAAAGACCCATCACTCTTAACTTCTTTAACTTGTGCCAGAGTTGAATCTTCCCCACCTATAAGCGATTTATATGCATCCTCCGCTTCCTGTTTATTCTCGACAGGAGTAATTAACGAAAGACTTTGTCCCAACAGTTCTTCTTCTGTGTAGCCTACTATCTCACAATACGCTTTATTTACTTTCACAATAATTTGATCTTGATCAGAAACTCTTACCCCAACCGGTCCATCAAAAATTGCATTTAGTAACTTGTCGTTTTTTCTTTTTTCTCTCCGTTGTTCAAGTGCATCCAGCTCTCTATTCATTGCCGGAAGGAGTCTTCCTAAATTGTCTTTTAATACATAATCTTTAGCTCCGGAAAGTAAGGCGTCGATTGCTTGCTCGTCAGGAATGGTACCGGAAACAAGGATAACAGGTATATCTTTATCCATTTTATCGATTTGTTTCACTGCATCAATTCCGGAGAAACCCGGAAGATTATAATCACAAATACAAATATCATATCTGTATTCATCAGTGAGATCACTAACCTCCTCGAGGGAGGTAGCGATATCATATTCGATCTCAAAATCACCTTTCTTTATATGTCGAATTAATAATTCAACATCAAGAGGATTGTCTTCAACAAAAAGCACTCTTAAATACTTCATAGATATAGCAGCTACTGTAACCGGTAAAATATATTACCATATAAAGTATAACACTATTAAAGGAAGCTTCTTAATTAAAAGTACTTAACTAAATAAAGCTAACTTGGCTTTACAACTAGATTTATAATCCTTTGTGGCACAAAGATTTCTTTTATTATATCCGAATCTTTCAAATACTCTTTTATCTTTTCATCTTGTTTTGCTTGCTCTAATACATATTCTTTGTCGCCGGCTTTTTGAGATGAAATATTTATTTCACTTCTAACTTTTCCGTTGATCTGGATCGGATACAGAATTGAATCTTCTTTCAGGTATTCCTCTACAAATTCCGGCCATTCAGCATATGCTATGGAATCATTATTCCCAAGCATTTTCCATAATTCCTCACAAATATGGGGCGCAAATGGTGATAATAAGATCACAAAGTCCTGCGCTATTGACTTAGGAATTGTCTTCCATTGGTTTGCTTCGTTTGTGAAGATCATTAATGAAGAAATCGCCGTATTAAACCTTAATGATTCAATGTCTTCGGTTACTTTTTTGATGGCTTCATGTAACGCTTTCAGCTGATCTTTGGTTGGCTCATCTTCATTTATTTTGGAACTCAATTCCCCCGAATCTTCATTGATCAACAATCTCCATGCTCGGTTTAAAAACCGGTTTACCCCTTCCACGCCTTTTGTGCTCCAGGGTTTAACTTGCTCAAGAGGTCCCATAAACATCTCATACAATCGTAAAGAATCTGCGCCGTATTGAGCAATGATATTGTCCGGGTTAATTACATTCCCCCTACTCTTACTCATTTTATGAGCTCGAGCTTCTACTTTTGCACCCGTAGATTTATCAACGAATCCATCTCCTTTTTTCTCAACTTCATCGTCAGAAAGCTTCTTTCCGTCTTTGGATGTGTATTCCATTTCACCGAGAATCATTCCCTGATTCACAAGTTTTTGAAACGGCTCTTTGGTTGATAGGATCCCGCAATCAAATAGAACTTTATGCCAGAAGCGGGCATACAATAAATGAAGTACTGCATGCTCAGCACCACCAATATAAAGATCCACAGGCATCCAGTATTTCTCGTAATCCGGATCAACGGGTCCGCCATCAAAATCAGGAGAAATATATCTCAAATAGTACCAGCAAGAACCTGCCCATTGCGGCATGGTGTTGGTTTCCCTGATAGCTTCTTTGCCTGTTTCAGGATCTGTAGTTTTAACCCATTCAGTAGCATTTGCCAAAGGAGGTTCGCCATTACCGGTCGGCTCATATTTTTCGACTTCCGGTAGTTCCAATGGTAATTCATCTTTAGAAATGGCTTTTGCTTCCCCATCCACATGAATAATTGGAAAAGGCTCACCCCAGTATCGCTGTCTTGAAAACAACCAATCACGAAGCTTATAATTAACTGCCTTTTTACCAGCTCCTTTTTCTTCCAGAAACCTGATGATCTTTTGTTTGGCTTCTTTGATCTTTAAACCATTCAGAAAGTCACTGTTTATCGCAGGACCGTTTCCTGTGTACGCCTTTCCTTCAAAGCCTTCTTCCGGCTGAACCGTTCTAACTATTTCAAGATCGTATTTCTCAGCGAATTCCCAGTCTCTTTCGTCTTGTCCGGGAACCGCCATAATGGCTCCGGTTCCATAACTCACCAATACATAATCGGCTATCCAGATGGGAACTTCTTTACCATTTGCAGGATTGATCGCATACGCTCCTGTAAAAACTCCGGTCTTTTCTTTGGTTAATTCCTGTCGTTCAAGATCAGACTTTAACTCAACTTCTGCTCTGTATGTTGCAACTGCATCTTTTTGATCATCTGTTGTGATCTCATTTACAAGTCGGTGTTCAGGAGCGATAACCATGTAGGTTGCACCGAAAATTGTATCCGGACGGGTTGTAAATACTCTAAGTTTAGAGTCATGATCTTTGATCTGAAAATCAATTTCAGCACCAATCGATTTCCCGATCCAGTTTCGTTGCATGTCTTTTAAAGACTCCGGCCAATCCAGATCATCAAGATCATTTAAAAGTCGTTCTGCATATTCCGTGATCTTAAGAACCCATTGTCTCATTGGCTTTCTTACAACCGGATAACCGCCCACTTCGCTCTTTCCGTCAATTACTTCTTCGTTAGCTAAAACGGTTCCCAGCTCCGGACACCAATTCACTGCTACTTCATCTTCATAAGCCAATCCTCGTTCAAATAACTTCAGAAAGATCCACTGAGTCCATTTAAAATAATCAGGATCGGTCGTGTTGATTTCTCTGTCCCAGTCATAGCTGAAACCAATAGCCTGCAACTGCTCCCGAAATTTATTTACGTTTTTCTCTGTAGTTATCTTTGGATGAGTTCCTGTCTTTACTGCGTACTGTTCTGCAGGCAAACCGAATGCATCCCAACCCATTGGATGAAGCACGTTAAAGCCATTCATTCTTTTGTATCTGGCGATGATATCAGTAGCGGTATAGCCTTCAGGATGCCCAACATGCAAACCCGCACCACTTGGGTACGGAAACATGTCCAGAACGTAATACTTAGGTTTTGAAGTATCGGTTGGTGTTTTAAAGGTCTTATTTTCTAGCCAGTACTTTTGCCATTTGGTTTCTATGGCAGATGGGTTGTATGAATGCATGAATAGCTTTCGGTTTCAAATTCTTGATAAGCTTTTAAAATAAGGATTTTGCACACAATTATTCTGATAGAATAAGATAATCGGGATTCGATGTAGGCACTTTACAGATAAGAATATATTGCCGACTAGATGCCTTTCTGACAAGGAGTTGCAACTACACGGTAAATATCTAGACCAGCCGACTTTTCTACCTACCGGAGAAGGGGTTGCAACTACACCTTATAACATATCTACTTACTTACTGCCAACCTACCAGCCAAGGGGTTGCAACCCCTTGGCTGGTAGGTTGGCTACTGAGAAATCAGCTTATTTCTCTTCTACAACTCTGATTTCCTCTTCTGTTAACCCATACAGATCGTACACCATTGCATCTATTTCGGAATCGGTTTGGGCGATTTGGGATTTGAGATCATCCGCTTTGGCTTTTTGTTGGTTAAAGTACTCCATCCATTCGGCTTGTTCCTGTATCGGCAAGGGATTGCAATCCCTTCTTGCCTTTTTTCGTGCTTTTTCTAACTCTTTAAGGAATTCTTTGAAAGTGAGATCGTGCCAGTTTTCCAGTTTACGGCTGAGTTTGTCGATCTCGAATTTGGATTGGATGAGATCTGAAAATGAATCTGTAATTTTTTGAAGCTCATTATTTAGCTCCATTATATTTACTACATGATCATCAAGTTCTCCATTTAATTCCGGAATAGGAATTTGACCAAAATACTTCCAAATCAACTGACAACCTCCTCTAATTTGTGTACAGTATTTAGTAATAAGCCACCAACCCATTTTGGAATTTAGAATCCCAAGAAGGCTTTTATTCTCCGTTGGAATAATCCACATAGAATCATTGCAATACAATCCTTGCTCATCATAAATAAAGCAGGGACTAACCTGAAATTTTTGATACATGATTTTGGGTTTAAGAAATTCTTCCCAATAATCTATCGTATCTTGAGTCTCAAACCATTTATTACTAGTTTTTTTTCTGCTTCCCTTTTCTCCAGATTGTTCAAGCCTTTTCTTTCCAAAATCTATTAAATATTGTTTAACTGATGGATATTCATTGATATCGATATTTAATGAAGGAAAAGTACAAATGAGATAATGCTTGCTATCTAATCCTATCCATTCTTTAATATCCCTTCCCCTTAAAATTGGTTTAATTATTTCGGCTGCATTTGAATCAATGCCAACCAATTCATTCCTTTTTTTCTCAGTAATGATGAATGCTTTAGTTAATCCTGTCAAAATGCCTCTGTAAGAATCTTCAGAAATGAAATCTTCCAACTTTTGCGAATTTGATTCTACTTTTGCTAACAATTCTTTTTCGAACTTTGATGAGATAACCCAAGTATCGCCGCTAAAATCTTTGGTGGTAAATGTTTCTGTATTTGTTTGAACATTGGTGTTAAAATCTGTTTCCCCAATTGCTACTAAAACAGCTACATCAAACTCATCTTTTGGAATATCATTTCTAGCTACAAAAATACATGGATATGTTGTTGCGCCATCAAATATTTGCAAGTCTCCAAAGTCAATAAATTGAATCAGCTCTTTGGTGAGGAAAAATTCTCTTAATGGTTTTCCGTAACCGGCTTGCATCCATTTATTCGGCATGATGTAGGAATAAATACCTTTTGGTTTTAAGAGATCAAAACCCTTTTCAACAAAAATTGCATACAAGTCTCCACGTTTTGTAAAGGTGTCATAGCCTTGTTTCTCTAAAGCAGTTGAAGTCTCTTTTATGGTTTCCAATTTCACATAAGGCGGATTTCCAATCACCACATCAAAGCCCCCGGTATATTCGGGTAGGAAGGCTTCCTCATACGAACAGCACACCTCCGAGACAAGGAGTTGCAACTCCTTGTTGAGAGGCAGGTTGTGCTTTTCTCGATTATGCTGAATGTATTCGAATACATTCGCCAGTCCGTCTTCATCTTCAATGGGTTTTCGGTTAAATTTCTGAGCCCATAAATGAAATACTTCCTCTCTGGGTACTTTAAGGCATTCTTTGGTTCTTTGAGCGCTCCTACCCTTCAGCTTTCGCACAGTATTAGCCAGCTCATCAGGATCACAAACCAACAGCATATGCACATGATCGCCACAAATATTCCAGTTCAGTACATTCAGTTCATCTTCTGTAATAATCGCCGCTAGCTCATTAGCTACTACCATTTCCAGTTCTTCATCCAGCCAGATAGTTTCGCCCTTCTTCACCTTGTATTCTATCATTCGCTGAGACGTACGGGCATTATGCGTCACCCATGTAACATGGAACGCCTGTTTTTCTTTTTGTCGGAATACATTCGGGAATTCTTTTTCCCACTTAAAAGCTTTGTCGCCCGCCACTTCCGGGTCGTCGATCAGTGAGTTTCCGCATTTTATGTGATTGTTCAGCGAGGTGAGCTTTCGACCTTTTTGTGCAGTCCGCAACCACAGAGAAAGTTTGGCAATTTCTACCGATTCCTCGTTTATATCCACACCAAATAAGTTGTTTTCCAAAATTTGATTTTCGATATCAGGAATCACTAGGGGCTGATCCAGTAATTTTGCCTGCAATTCATCTACATAGGTATGTTCATCAATTAAAAACTCCAATGCCTGATTCAAAAATGCCCCACTCCCGCAAGCCGGATCACAAATAGTTAATTTCAACAGCCATTCACGGTATTTATCCAGTTTGGCAAGTAATTCCTTCTTGGTTTTCTTTTGACGATTCGGGCGATAATCCTCGTCTTCAATTCCCAATTCAGCTTTCTGCTCCTCACACAACTTCCCCACCGTATTTTCCACAATGTACTTGGTAATGTACTTGGGCGTATAAAATACTCCGTCTTTTTTGCGGCGGGTTTTGGAAGTGTCTACTTCCTGCCCTTCCAGTTCAGCAGTAATTTCTTCGATCTCGTTCAGCGAGTGCTCAAAAATATGCCCAAGGATGTTTACATCTACATCTGAGCCAAAATCATAGTTGCTGAGCTGCATGGTGTGTTTGTAGAGTAATTCGTCATCGATGGTCAGATTGTTCAGAATCTCATCTTCTGCAAACAGTCCACCATTATAGGCAAAGATCTCATAGTTCTTACCTTTATAGCCTTGGTTCATATATCCGAAATACTTCTTAAAACGCTCGTACAAAGGAACGTATTCATCATACTTATCCCGCAAGTCCATCCACTGTTTTATGATCTCACGAATGGAATTAGGTGGGAGAAGCAGTTGATCTTCGGCAAAAAAGATGAACAAAAAACGATCCAGCAATTTCTGTGTTTTCTTGAACAACAACAGTTTATCGTATTCCGGATTGTTTTTTTTGATGCTTTCAAACACGTCGTGCTTAAATTCGGAATAATCCTTGTACAGCTTTTTGGTGACGTTTTCTTCTTCAGTAAGCGAAGCGTCTTTGATCTTCTTTGGCAGACCTTTCGTAAAATTGGAATAACCCAGGCACAGCCATAGCACCTTGAATTCATCTTTAGTGAGCGTAAAGAGATTAAACTCGATGAAGTCTACCGCATTATCAATATAGAACCGAAGCTTCTCAAAATTGGAAATAATAACGTAAACGGCATACGGCTGTTTGTTTTTATATCCAAAGGCTTGCGTTTCTACTTTGCCAAGATCTGTGGTTTCAGTTCCCTTCAGCTCGATCACCCCACGGACTTTATTGCCATCCAGTAATGCTCCATCTGCTTTTTTAGAATCAGTGAGGTTTTTTTGCTCTACAACAAGGTTGAAATTCGGTGATGGATTTTTCGTATATCCCAAGACCTTTACAAACAGATCATTCAGAAATCCTTCCTGATACTCCTCTTCTTTGGAGTTTCGGATGTTCTCTTGTATCTCGCGATTATGGAAGTGTGCAGTAAATATTTCCCAGGATTCCTCTACTTTTTTCTCATCAACCCCTGAAAGATATTTATTCAGTACCGCGTTTTGGAATAATGGCATATACGGAAACCCGTTTCTTGAATTCTAAATCAATTTATTATCAACGGATTATAGGAAAAGGCGAGTTCAGTAAAAAGTGCAGGTTTGATAAATCTTATTCTCTAAGAATAACGCAAAGATAAAAGTTATCTGAGTAGCGAGTCTATCACCCCAATCCCATCCGGCTCCCACCACAGATCGGGTGTTTGAGCATTACTCAGAAATTCAGTTTTAATGCCGTCAATACTTTCTCCGGTTCGATAAACCGTTTGCACTGAGTTGCCAAATCGACTCTTCAGCTCTTTAACCTTGTCATGATCTCCCACAACCCAGTTTAGCACAAATTCCTGATCGGGGAAGTCATCGGTTTCCTGAACCAGAAAATCATCCAGCCATGCCTGATCCCGTTCAATGGCTTTGTTGAAGGCAAACTGATACACCAGATTTTCTTTGGGTTTTTTTAGCTGAGGATTATTCAACCAGAATTCTTCCACATAATCTGTAAAGTGACATTTTACTTTTGAAAGAGTGAACGGGCTAACGATCACAGCAACAGAACGACATCCTTTGCCTCCATATCTGAACACCGCTTCGATCATATCTCTCAAAGTATCAGGCTCTTCATTATCCAGATAGGCTATGGAGAATTTAGCTGTACGAATTACAAACTCTG
This sequence comes from Balneolaceae bacterium UBA3186, assembly GCA_002364085.1. GTDB lineage: Bacteria > Bacteroidota > Rhodothermia > Balneolales > Balneolaceae > Balneola. The sequence continues at coordinate 86,305 of DEXK01000006.1, forward strand.
TGTTGTCATTAACCGCATTTAACTTAAAAAGCTTTTCTTTAACCGGATCAACAGATTCTTCCGATCCCGCAAACAGAACTTTATCAGCCTGCAGATCTTTGAAATCGGCTAATTCTGTCGAGTATTGAATTTGATTATCGAGATGAGCTTCATCCATCATCTTCAAAAAACCTGATAACAAATACGGATCTTTTTTGGACAGCTTTCCATAATAGTCAGCGCCGGATAAAATTGTACCTAGTGCATCTTGAAATCCAACCAAGGGAAGATTCCCTGCATGCAAGCAAAGCACTTTTTGTCCGACTGAATTTTTTATTTCTGATAGTTCAGCCCGCTTAGCCCATTCTTCAATCTGACCGGAATCCACTTTCTGCTTTAATGTTCTGATCTGAAATTTAATGTCTTCAAAGCTGAACAGACCTTCTTCAACCGTTTTATCAATAGCTTTTTTTAGCGACTGATTATAGGGTTGGAGCCATTTTCTTGTGGCTTGGGAGACTTTTGATATGTGTGACTTCATTTGCATTTACTTACACACCCCTCAATCCCCTCTCAAGAGGGGACGTTCACTTGACATGATCATAATTAAGCATCTTATATTATTCACTCTTCTGTGTTTTTGTGATTCTGTGGCATTTCTTCAATCGTGGTCGATGAGAAAATTACAGCCTCGTAAATTCTTTGGGTTCCATCTTCCTAAAACCTGAAATTGATTTTCAGCATTCATAATGCCTTTATCCCCTGTTAAAATAAACGAACAGGAATAGAAATTTGCCAGATCTATCACTCCTATCAAGCCTTCTTCTCCTTGTTCAACTTCCTGCATCGGGTTTTCAGGATTTCGAATGCTTACCTGCATCCAGGAAGGACAGTCAAACCATTCGGAACCTCGACTATATGCCTGGCTCAATAATTCTGTCATGCCGTATTCCGAATGAATCTGTTCCAACGGCAATCCGAAGTCCTTCGCTAACTGTTCATGGAGATCTTGTTTTGTCATTTCTCTTCTGAACGTTTTCATCCCGCCTGTTTCCATCACAATGGTATCCTTTGCAAGATCAACGTTACTGCGTTCAGCGAGGTCCAACAGTCCGAATGCAGCGCCGAACAACATCAGTTTTTTTTCTGATGTTTTGATTTGATCTATCTCATTTTGCAGTAACGGTTTATCCAGTTCCAGAAACTTACTGAGACCTGAATCTTCTCTTTCTATCAATGCGTTCAGCATCCAAACCAAAGAAGAATTAGGATTAGAATTATAGCCCGGAGTATACGCCCAAATCACATAGTCATGCAGATCGTAGAATTCCCACATTCCATCAAAAATCGACTGTTTATACAGATCGGGATCAATAACAATATGTTTACTTCTTTGCATTCCGGAAGTGCCACTGCTACGAAACAGCTGATAGCTATTAGCTGATAGCTGTTTCGTAGCAGTGGTGACTTCTTTTTCTTTGAACGCTTGGATGGGCAATAATGGGATTTCTTCAATACTAGCTATTTTATCAATTCCCAATGCTTTACAGAATCTTTGATAAATGCGATTGTTTTCTGTTTGGTATTTAAAGACGTTGAGTGCTTTTTCTTCAAAAGAAACAGACTCATCAAATATTTGATAGGGATTCATTCTTCAAGAATTCTGATTAAAGCATGTGAAGTCAAGATATAAATCTTATTCTCCACTACATATATATCACTAATCTCAGATTTCTTTTCAAAAGAAAGAATTGTCTTTTTAGTTAATGGTCCTAGCTTTTCAATAGCATTATTTTTGGCAACATACACTTCATTATCTCTATAGAAAAATGAATGCGTTCCTTTTGCTTCGTAAAAACTTTCATAAAATCCGTTTTCTGAAATTCTATGAATTAATTCTGACTTTTTATCCAGTATTAAAATACTCCCATCTACTAGCTGTATTCCGGAAACTTGTTTTACTTCTGCGGGCAGAGAAACTTGATCTAATATCGCTCCATCTTCATTATACTTACCTAAAGTTCTTGATCTTTCATCATAGAAATAAACGTCACCCAGTTTGTTTACCCCGAGAAAAGCCGGTCTTATTTCTGATCTTGTTTGAAATCTATCGTTACCGGAAATAGAACTCAAATACTGCCAGCGTTTATCAAAAACCTGAATCCTGTTATTTCCTTTATCGGATACAAATAACTTCAATCCGTTTGTAGTTGCAATATCCACCGGATTGTCGAACTGGTAGTTGCCACTCCCTCTTTTGCCATATCTCTCGATTAGTTTTCCATCCATTCCCAACTTAAGAACGCGATGTGCTCCGGCTTCAACGATGTAAATGGCATCGTTTCCAAAAGTAAAAGAAGTCGCTTTTTTTAAACCGGTATATAAAGTGTCAACAGAAGTTTGTTGGGCGAACGCTGAATTTGCAATTAAAACACTAAGTGTCGCTATGAGGCACAAGCGGATCATGCAAGGCGTTTTAATCCCTTAGCTCCAATATCATTTCTGAAAAATGCTTTTTCGAAGCTGATCTTTTTTACCTGATCATAAGAATTGTCGATGGCTTCCTGCAGCGACTCTCCTTCCCCAACAATATTTAAAACCCGACCGCCATTTGTAAGAAGCTTTCCTTTTTCAATCTTGGTTCCGGCATGGAATAATATACCTGCGTCAACTTTCTCAACTCCGTTGATCTCTTTGCCTTTGTCGTAGCTTTGAGGATATCCACCGGAAACCATAACCACCGTACATCTGTATCTATCGTCCAACTCAATATCTGTTTCCGATAATCTTCCTTCCGTACATGAAATGATCACGTCCAGCAGATCTGATCTCATTGCGGGCACGATCACTTGACATTCAGGATCTCCGAACCGGCAATTATATTCAACTACTTTAGGTCCATCTTTTGTGATCATCAATCCTACGTAAAGAATTCCCTGATATGGATTTCCTTCGGATTTCATTCCTGCCACTGTTGGCTGAATAATTTCTGACTCAACTCTTTTAAGAAGTTCTTTTGTTACGATCGGAGCAGGAGAATAAGCTCCCATTCCACCTGTATTCAAACCGGTATCACCTTCTCCAATACGCTTATGATCCTGAGCATTGCCGATCACTTTGTAGCTGTCTCCATCACAAATAGCAAAAACCGAAGCTTCTTCACCTTCCATAAACTCTTCGATCACTAATCGTGACGCGGCATCACTTAACGATCCTTCCTGAAGTTCTTCCAGTGCTGAAATGGCATCTGCTTCATTTTCAGGGATCAGAACTCCCTTTCCTCCGGCTAAACCGTCTGCTTTTAAAACTACCGGATAACTACCCTTTTCTATTATATATTCTGCAGCACGGTCAAATTCATCCTGGCTGAATACTTCATATCCTGCGGTTGGGATGTCGTGCCTTTTCATAAAATCTTTAGCAAATTCCTTACTTCCTTCCAGCATAGCGGCCTGTTTTCTGGGGCCAAAAACTGCATGGCATTTTTCTTCCAAAAAGTCAGCTAATCCGTCAACAAGAGGTTGTTCAGGCCCAACCACTGTTAAATGAATAGCATGGGATTGTATAAATTCCCAAATCTCATTAAAATCTGAAGTAATAAGTTGCACATTTTTTCCCAGCGATTCTGTTCCTGGATTTCCGGGAGCAATATAAAGCTGTTCAAGTTTTGAAGACTTTGCTATTCCCCAAGCCAGTGCATGTTCTCTACCGCCACTGCCCAACAAAAGAACATTGTATTTCATAATATCAGCTTAACTCTTCAGCTATTGAAATAATTTCTGTGAAGCTCTCTGCGCTTAAACTTGCACCACCAATTAAACCACCATCTACATCATCTTGGCTTAACAACTCCTTAGCATTCCCGGGTTTCATACTACCGCCATAAAGTATTCTGATCGCAGATGCCGTTTCCTCATCATAGATCTTTTCAAGTTCCTGACGTATAAATTTATGCATTTCCTGAGCTTGTTCAGGAGTTGCTGTTTCACCTGTCCCAATTGCCCAGACAGGCTCGTATGCAACTACTGTATCCAATGCATCATTTGATGTAATTCCTTTTAACGCCGCTGTTATCTGGTCGGATACAAGATCAAAATGAATATTCTCTTTCCTTTGCTCGAGTGTTTCACCTATGCAAATTACCGGAGCCAGTTTCTCAGATAAAGCCTTAACTACTTTTTTATTTACCGTTTCATCAGTTTCAGCAAAGTATTGACGTCGTTCAGAATGCCCTACAAGAACAAAATTACAGCCACTTTCGGCAAGCATAGTTGCACTTATTTCTCCCGTAAAGGCACCATTTTCTTCGTAATAAAAATTTTGAGCTCCAACCTGTACTTCTGAATCGTACAAATAATTAACAGCCATCCCCAGAGATACAAAAGGAGGACAAACAAGAACATCTACCTCTTCTGAAATTTCTTTTTTTGAATTTTTGATACCCTCAAGCAGTTCAGCTGCTTCTAAAGGCCCTCCATTCATTTTCCAGTTTCCGGCAATTAGAAATTTTCTCTTGTTCATCTAGTTTTGATTTTTACTTTGATTAACTACTGTATTCATTCCTTGTATCACGTCAGTGAATTCTGTGGTAACGTACTTCCTTACAATATTTCCATTTTGATCAACTAAGATTCTAGTTGGCACATCTGTTACATTAAACTTTTGTATCAATTCCTGAATATCAAATGTACCAAAGGCGGCTACTCCCCAGTGTTTTACACGTTCATTGAAAAATGCATTAACAGTTACCTCACTTCTGTCTAAAGGAATAGTAAATATTTCCAGATCATAGTTTTGGTAAATCTGATGTATTACCATGGTGCGGTCGTATTGATTTTGATACAAGCGGCTTGCTACGGGTGTGATTTCCAGAATGTAAGGTTTCCCTATCAACGTAGAAGAATTCACAGAATCGCCTTCCTGAGTTACAAATGAGAAACTTGGAATTCTAAACCCGGGAGCAAGATAAGCCAGATCATAGCCAATATTCTTTGCCCAATCCATTGCATTTACTTTATTCTTGTATCTCTTTTCAAATTGCTCCAACGCCGATTTAGCTTCCTCCACTCTGGAGCTATCGTACATAACCTCGATTTTCTTTTGCTCTAACCCCAAAATATAGTCTTCATTTTCTGTCAACTCTGCCAATGAATCCAAATATGAAATACCGCTGTCTAAGCCATTATCTTTAGATAAATATGGGAAACCATAATTTACGGCCGCAAATATCATTTCCTCGTCTTTTAAAGACTCGTCTATTCTATTCATCATCAGTTCTTTATCGATGATATTCAATAACCGAATTGACTCTGAAGCTGATAAAGTTGATGCCAGAGTGTTAGAATTTTTCTCTGAAACTTCCCAAAAAAGATCACTCCATTTAAGAACTTCATCGTACAAAAGTGAGTCTTCGATCGCTCCGGCATTTATATAAGCTGTAACTCTGCTAAAACCCCGATTGATCCTATTAAAAGTATCCATTGCTCTTTGTTCACGAGAATTGAGCTCGAAATTTTGATCCAGCCCAGGTAATTCTCCTGAGAACTTGAGAGTATCTTTATCCGCAAGAATAAATTGCGTTGCACCAACCTGATTTCCGTTTCTTTTTATAAAAACCGGATAGATGTTTTTTCTCGGGAACTTAACGATACCTTTAATGACGCCGTCTTTATTTGTTTTCTTATTGAAAAGCGTATCAATTTCAGCATCAACATTTTCCTGATAAGTAATGATCAATTGAATTCCGGAAAAATCACCTGTGTTGTCTAAAGTGTCAGCGACTGTAAATCTACCATCTAAAAACGCTTTTTCCATCTCAGGCTCACTGCTACAATTAGTTAGAATAGCAGTAAGAAATACCAGATAAAATAATTTTCTAATGTCCATAATAATTTGACTCAACCTGAATGAATCAGCTTTGTAATTTTTTTGAAACCATTTCAGTTACTAATTTGGGATTGGCTTTCCCTTTTGAAGCTTTCATAACTTGCCCAACAAAAAAGCCCATCAATTGTTTTTTCCCGTCTTTGTAACGTTGTACCTCATCAGGATTATTCCTGATAATTTCATCGACAATTGGCTCTAAGAATCCGGAATCTGACACTTGTATCAAATTCATCTCTTTTGCTAATTCCTCTGCAGACATTTTATTGTCTAACATTGCATTAAATATTTCCTGCATTGCTGAAGAGTTGATCTTGTCTTCTTCTTTAAGCTTTACCAATTCAGCCAAACGCTCCGGCGAAATCGAGAACTCATCAATCTCAATAATTTGTTCATTTAAGATACGAAGCACATCTCCAAGAACAATATTTGAAGCTGATTTAGGATTTTTAGTAAAAGAAACAACTTCCTCAAAATAATCTGCCAGGTACCTACTCTCTGTTAAAGTAACTGCATCGTTTTCACTCATGGCATATTCTTCCATGAATCGCTTTTGTCGTATATCAGCCAATTCCGGAAGTTCTTCTTTTATATCAGCGAGCAATTCTTCAGTAACAATTACGGGTGGCAGATCCGGTTCAGGGAAATACCGATAGTCATGAGCTTCTTCTTTTGAGCGCATAACTCTGGTCTGATTTTTAGTAGTATCCCATAATCTGGTTTGCTGAACTACTTCACCACCTTCTTCGATCAGTTCGATCTGTCTGTAAATTTCAAACTCAATGGCTTTTTCAACATTCCGGAAAGAGTTCATATTTTTTAACTCAGTTCGGGTACCAAATTTTTCTCTGCCTCTTGGGCGAACAGAAACGTTGGCATCACAGCGTAAGCTTCCTTCTTCCATATTTCCATCACAGATCTCCAGATACTGCACGATTTGCTTGATCTTGGTCAAATAAGCATATGCTTCCTGTGGAGTTCTTAGATCCGGTTCTGAAACAATTTCTATCAGTGGAGTGCCTGCACGATTCAGATCCACTAATGTATTATAAGGATCCTGATCATGTATTGATTTCCCTGCATCTTCTTCCATGTGAATCCGGGTAATCCCGATTCTTTTATCATACTCATCCAGCTCAATATCTATGAACCCATCGAAACAAATAGGAGTGTCGAATTGAGAGATCTGATATCCCTTTGGAAGATCTGGGTAGAAATAATTTTTCCGGGCAAAAATGGATTTCGGAGCAACGCTACAATCTGTTGCCAGTCCCATTTTAATGATATAGCGAACTAAGTTCTCATTAATAACCGGTAACGTTCCGGGGTGCCCCAGACAAAGTGGTGAAACCTGTGTATTAGGAGCTTCTCCATACTGTGCTGCAACCGGTGCAAAAGCTTTACTTTTGGTTAATAATTGTGCGTGTACCTCAAGGCCAATTACTGCCTCAAACCGTTCATGGGCAATTGTGCTCATTTAGTCCTGTTTCAGAATCATGATTTATGAAGGGTAAAGATATTAAAGTAAATACTTAGATAGTAAACTTAATATGCATTACTTCCGCTGTTTTAGTATGTTCTTTTAGATTAATGAGTTGCTATGAAATATCTACTTACTTTTTTATTAATGTTGCTTTGCGGCTCATCAATTTCTGCTCAGGATCGATATTTTCATGATTTAAAAGGGTTAGAAGAGAACGGAAACTCTATCTTGTTCTACCAGATGACTCAAATGGATGATTTCCAAACTCATGGAAAGCTTTACTCCGACTTTCTGTACAGATATAATACTTCACAACAAAAAGACTCTTTGTTGGCTCGTCTTTCCTACAACATATATGCAACCGGTGTTGTTTCAATAGATAGACTACAAGGATTTATGCCTGTATCTTCAAAACAAGTTTTTTTACAATCCTCTTTTGCAGATGAAGATTATATAGGAATTGCAGTTTCTGATACAAAAAATGGATCATCAATAGGTTTTCAGTTTCTTTCATTAACTAATATAAATTATTCCGAATCCTCTTTGGATACTATATATGTTTCTTCATATTCCGGAACTACTCCGGTCCCACTTGATTCCGGTAAAGCAATTCAAGAATCTTTCTTTCAAAGTAAAGATGTCTATTCTTATTTCTCTGAAAATGCTGACCCATTCCATATTATAGATTTCAGTCCTTTTCAGGATAGTGTAAGCTTTTCCGTTAAAGATGGAGTTTTTTTGAAATCAGAGAATCTTAATCAAAGTTTTCAGACTTTAGAATACGACGGATTTGCTAACTTTGACTTTTCTAAAACAGAAAACAGACTCCTTTTTGATCCTGATTCGGTACATATTTTTGCATTGACTAATAATGAACTTATAAGATCAAATAACTTCGGTGAACCACAATCCTGGTTGGAGCTTCAAATACCGGATTCAATTTCAAGTCCTGATAATTTAACTTTGGATAATTCAATCTCAGGTAAGCTTTTCATTTCCGGTTCCTCTTCCGTTTACCACTCTTCTGATTATGGTGCCAGCTTCGATATGCTCCTAGAATTCGATTCGCAAATTACCGGACTCTACAAAAAGCCAAACTCGAATATTTTGTATGTACTCACCAAAACGGACCTTTACAAGGTTGAAAATGGTCAACCTACTTCCATAAAGCAAGTTCCGGTCAGTAACGAAGAAGCTCTTGAAATTCCGAATGCGGTTTCTCTAAAACAAAATTACCCGAATCCCTTTAATCCAACCACTACCATTGAGTTTGAACTGGATAAAACAACGTTCACTAAACTGACCGTATTTGACGTACTTGGAAGAAAAGTCCGGGAATTGGTGAATGAAATTCGTCCGGCAGGAACCAACACCATTGAATTCAACGCCACTAACTTAGCCAGCGGAGTGTATCTGTACAGATTGGAAGCAAATGGAGTTGTTCAAACTAAAAGACTCACACTGATAAAATGAGACTGCTTCTTTTCACTATATCATTAATGTTTTTCAGCTTTCCATTGATTGCTCAAGAAACCAACCCCAACTTCTTCCATGATCTACGTGGTTTTGAGGATTCCACAGGGACAACACAATTGTTTTATCGATTATATGAACCTAAAAACAGCACATGTTCTTATCAGGAAGGCGACCAAACTTATACGACTAAGATAAATCCATACAAAAATCACATTTATCACTTAGACACCGAACTTAATTCAGATTCGGTTATTCTAAGAGATTACGTTCAACTTTCCGGTTTTTGTCAGGAAATCCCATATAATATCGAATCTTTTATTTTCGTCGATAATAAGGTCACAAAACCGGTAGCTATGTATGAATCTGTTTATGGTTTGAGTGGCAGTGCTACTTTAGAAACTTATGACGAAAATACTTTCCAAATCGGAATTGCCAATCCGCTTGGTTTAAATTATCAAAAAAATACAAACAGTTTAATTGTTACCTCTCCAAGTGACGAAGTAGTTATAAAGTCATTGCCTGACAATGAAGCAATTCTTAAAAAAACTTACCGCTTTCCCTTAGATCAAGATAGTTTATGGATTGAAAAAGGGTATTACGATAATTATCCTGATTCACTCTTAATTGACTTCTCTGTTCTTGGAATTGTTGATTATGATGATGAAATCTTTATCGGGTTTAAAGATTCTAGCTTAGTACTTTCTTACGATTCAGGAGATACTTCCGAGGTAATTATTGATAATTTTTTTGAAAAATATTCCATGCTTGATGTTTCATTTGAGCCACTAATTATACCTCCCTCATCGGTTTTTTACCTTAGGAATAGGGCAAATTATATTGGAAATGGTATTACTTCCGACATCATTAGAGTTAAAAGATTTGGAATTTTTGATGGTTATGTCTGGGAAGATGATGAGTTATTGGAAAATTCTGAAAACAAAAGAATATCTATAGACTACTCGAACCCTGACCATCTTTACTTATCCGATACTACAAAAGTTTTCTTCTCTGAAGATTTTGGAGAAACTATGCAGGAAATTCTGGAATTTGAGGAAGAAGTAACCGGACTCTACAAAAAACCAAATTCGAATATTTTGTATGTGCTTACTAAAACTGATCTGTACAAAGTAGAAAACGGTCAACCAACATCCATCAAACAAGTTCCGGTGAGTAATGAAGATACTCCTGAAATACCGAATGCGGTTTCTTTAAAGCAAAACTATCCCAATCCATTTAACCCAACGACTACGATCGAATTCGAACTGGATAAATCCACTTTCACCAAACTAACTGTATTTGACGTACTTGGAAGAAAAGTCCGGGAATTGGTAAATGAAACCCGACCAGCTGGAATTAATACCATTGAATTTAACGCCACTAACTTAGCCAGCGGAGTGTATCTGTACAGATTGGAAGCAAATGGAGTTGTTCAAACGAGGCGACTAACTTTGATCAAGTAATTCAATATTGAACATTCATTGTTGGATATTCAATATTCATCTGTTCCGTAAAGCTGCTGTGTTATACAGTGAATACTCCCCTGCCCCCAAACCAGATCAGCACAATCAATTCCTATAATTTCTCTATCCGGAAAATACTTTTTAAATAGATCCAGCGCTTGCTGGTCATACCGTTCATCATACAGAGGAACTAGCACACATCCGTTTGCTACATAAAAATTAGCGTAGCTTGCCGGTACAAATTCTGAGCCATCTACTGTGGTCCCCTCGATTTTGGTTTTAGGAAGAGGTAGTGTTTCTATATTCAATTTGCCACCATTTTTTAATGTAGCAGATTGAAGGATCGCCAGGTTTTCCTGAAGAGCTTTATAATTTATATCATTCTCATCTTCACAAACCATCGTTAAAACAGTTTCTTCGTTCAGAAATCGAGTCAGATCATCTATATGGCCATCGGTATCATCTCCGGCTAATCCAGATTTGAGCCATATGATATTTTCAACTCCTAAATAATTCTTCAGATTATGCTCAATTTCATCTTTACTCATTCCGGGATTTCTATTAGGATTCAAAAGTACCGACTCTGTAGTCAACAAATCCCCAACTCCGTTCACATCAATAGAACCGCCTTCTAAAACCATTTTTGTTGATACTTTTTTTATTCCGAAAAGCTCAGAAATAAATTCAGGAATAGTATTGTCAGAATCCCAGGGCGGATATTTTTCTCCCCAAGCATTGTATTCCCAGTTCGTGATCATAAAGCTGTTTCCATCTTTCACAAAGATCGGTCCGCAATCTCTTGCCCAAACATCATTTATAGGATACACTTTGATGAGAACATTTTTATCATCGATCCCTTCAGCTTTAAAAAGCTTTAAAACTCTGCTTAGTACTTCGTTATTTTCAACTAAAAGTAGAATTTGTTCGAAATCCGAAAGGCTTTTTATGATCTTCAGATATACTTTTTCAACTCTTTGAAGTCTCTCGTCAGGCCAGGTTTCTACATTTGACGGCCAATGAAGCTGAGTAGCAGAATGTTTTTCCCATTCCGCGGGCATTAAAAGATCATTCGAATTCTTTTCGATATTCATAATTCCTTGTTCAATATTCGATATTGAAAATCAGTCAATCAACCTTTTCATGATTCCGCCATAAACATCAATTCTACGGTCTCTGAAGAACGGCCACTCTCTTCGCTGCCCTTCAATAGAATTAAGATCAATTTCAGCAATTAAGATCTCTTCTTTTTCTCCACCTTGTTTGAGAATTTCTCCAAATGGACCTGCGACAAAAGAGTTGCCCCAGAACTTGTTTCCCTTTTCTTTTCCTACTCTGTTTGTAACCGCTACAAAACATCCGTTTGCAATAGCATGGCTTCTCTGAATAGTTATCCATGCATCCATAAATATTTTTTTCTGCTTTCGGGTTTCTTTCTTCAGCATTCCTATCGCAGTTGGATAAAAAATGATCTCCGCTCCTTTTAATGCTGTTATTCGTGCAGCCTCAGGATACCATTGATCCCAACAAATCAATGCTCCGATCTTACCAAAAGCAGTATCAAAAACTTGAAATCCGGTTTCTTTATCTCCCGGAGTAAAATAATATTTTTCATGAAATCCTGGGTCGTCAGGAATATGCATCTTTCTATAATTCCCTAAAACGCTTCCATCTGTATCGATTACTACCAATGAGTTATGATAAATTCCCTGTGCTCTTTTTTCAAAAAAAGGAGCGATCAACACAACACCTAACTCTTCAGATAAATCACTAAGCTCCTGAACCAGTTTTCCATCTATCGGTTCAGCCCAATTAAAGTTCTCTTCATCATGCTGATTACAAAAATAAACGGTATTAAAAAGTTCTTGAAGGCAGATGATATTTGCACCTGCTTCAGCTGCTGATCTGATCAATTCTTTGTTACGATCAACATTATTCTTTGGGTCGGTTTCACAAAAAGTTTGAATCAAACCCAGCTTTATAAGTCGTTTTTCATTTTCCATAACTAAAGGTACAAATTATCAGCTTTTTTAGGATTTTATTTTTCAACCATTCTGTAAAACTACTATGAATATTTAGGCGATTAATCTTCCTTCCCTTAATTAAAAAAGCGCTTCCACGAACTTCCTTTAATGCCTAAGAAATTAAGGTTTAAATGGTTTTTTACTTAAAATTAGATAAGTAAATCCTTAACTTTAAGGCTTCACTTAAAACTTCATACGAAAAATGACACCTAACTACGACAAGCACCCTAAAAGCAAGATCGGATTAGATTATTTAGGACTGGAGAGTAACAAAAATGTCCATTGGAATTTAAAACCTGCTGAGCTATATGAGAAAGCAATTAGCCGAGGTGAAGCATTCCTTACCAAAGATCATGCTCTTGTTGTGCATACCGGTAAATTCACCGGGCGTTCACCAAAAGATAAATTTATTGTAGATCAGCCTTCTGTTCATGATGACATAGATTGGGGCGATGTTAATCAACCCATATCAGAAGAAGTTTTTGACAAGCTTTTCAAAAAAGCTCAGAACTATCTTTCAGATAAAGAACTTTTTGTAAAAGATTTGTACTGCGGAGCGGATAAAGAAACTCAATTACAAGTTAGAGTAGTAAGTGAAGTAGCATATCATGGTCTGTTTGCACACAATATGTTTATTCGTCCATCTAATGACGAATTAGCAAATCATGAGCCTGAATTTACGGTAATGGCAGCACCGTTTCTGGAAGCTGATCCTGCTGAAGATGGCACAAAATCCAGCACATTCATTATTTGTAATTTTGAGAAGAAGATCATCCTTATCGGAGGAACTTTATACTCCGGGGAAGTTAAAAAAGGAATTTTCGGAGTGATGAATTACTTGCTTCCTAAAAAAGGAATTATGGCGATGCATTGCTCTGCTAACCATGATGAAAATGGTAAAACTGCTGTTTTCTTCGGTTTATCCGGAACCGGAAAAACTACTCTTTCAGCTGATCCGGAAAAGACTTTGATCGGTGATGACGAACATGGTTGGAATGACAAAGGTGTGTTCAACTTTGAAGGCGGTTGTTATGCAAAAACGATCAACTTGTCGGAAGAAGGCGAACCGATGATCTACGCCACTACAAAAATGCCCGGTACTATTTTAGAGAATGTTATCCTTGATGATAACCGCGAACCAGACTTTGATGATGTAAGCCTTACTCAGAATACGCGTTGTTCTTATCCAATCGATTTCATTCCTAATGCAAGCGAAACAGGAACAGGTGGACATCCGGAAAATATAATTTTCTTAACTGCTGATGCATTTGGTGTACTCCCTCCTATTTCTAAGTTAACGCCTGAGCAAGCTATGTATCACTTTATTAGTGGATATACAGCAAAAGTAGCCGGAACGGAACGTGGAGTTACTGAACCTCAGGCTACTTTCTCAGCTTGCTTTGGTTCTCCGTTTATGCCATTACACCCTACTGAATATGCTGAGTTGCTTGCTGAAAAGATCAGAAAGCATGGCTCTCAGGTTTGGTTGGTTAATACAGGCTGGACCGGTGGTGCTTATGGAGAAGGTTCAAGAATGAAGCTTTCTCATACTCGCAGAATGTTAAGCGAGGCAATTGCCGGAAATCTGCAAAATGTTGAATACCAAAAAGATCCGATTTTTGGAGTTGAAGTACCTACTTCTGTTGATGGTGTTCCTTCTGAAGTACTGATTCCAAGAAATAACTGGAAAGATGCTGACAAATACGATGTAAAAGCTAAAAAACTAGCTAAGATGTTCGTAGATAACTTTAAAAAGTTTGAATCAGAAGCCAGTGATGCTTTATTGGCTGCAGCTCCGAAAGGAGACTGAGTTTATTTAATTCTAGTCTAAAGTGTATCAAAGCCCATTCTGTTCAGGATGGGCTTTTTTTATTTAAATGAATTAATACGTATTTTATTATAAAATTCATACGTATGAAAACAAAACTTACATTAAGCCTCCAAGAAGATGTTATAGAGCAAGCGAAAGCTTATGCAAAGGATCAAGAAACATCGATTTCTAGCCTCGTTGAGAACTACCTGAAAGTCATTACTTCTGCTAAAAGAAAAGAAGGAGAGCAATTAAAAATTGAAGAAGAATCTGTGAATTACAAATCTGAAAATACTCCTATCGTTCAAAGGTTGAGAGGAATTCTTGATCCAGATAAAATTACAGGTCACGAACGCTATGATTATTTAATGGAAAAACATAAATGACTAAAACATTTATAGATTCTGATATTTTCCTGGATGTAATTCTAGATCGAAAACCTTATGCAAAGAATTCCTCTAAAATATTTGATCAAGCCATTTATAAAAATATATCTTTGTACACTTCTGCCGTTTGTTTTGCTAACATTTATTACATAGCTAGCAAAAACATAGGAAAGGTAAAAGCAAAAAAGCTAATTACTGAATTCAAAACATTATTCGAAGTAATTCCTACTTCTGATCGGGCTATCCATTTAGCAATACAATCTTCTTTTACTGATATTGAAGATGCAATACAATATTACACAGCTGTAGAAAACAGATTAGATTTAATTATAACCAGAAATAAAAAACATTTTAAACATTCTGAAATACCCGTGCTCAATCCCACACAGTATTTAGCAACTTTGATCTAGTCCTCTACCAGCTCGTTCAGTTTATCCAGATTATCCTGAACACGGAGTGCATCAATAGCTTCATGAAGATCGCCTTTCATGATGTTGTCTAAATTATACAGCGTAAGATTAATTCTGTGATCGGTAAATCGTCCTTGTGGGAAATTATAAGTACGGATCTTAGCGGAACGATCACCAGTTGAGACCTGACTTTTTCTTTCAGCCGCTCTCGCCTTTTCTTTCTTTTCCAGTTCAATATCATACATCTTTGAACGAAGCATGGTCATTGCTTTTTCCTTATTCTGATGCTGTGAACGCTCTTCCTGACATTCAACCACGATTCCTGTCGGCTCATGCGTAATTCTGATTGCGGAATCCGTTTTGTTTACATGCTGACCACCAGCTCCACTTGCCCGAAAAGTATCAATTCTCAGATCTGCTGTGTTGATATCAACGTCTACTTCTTCTACCTCCGGAAGAACCGCTACCGTTGCAGCTGATGTATGCACTCTGCCCTGACTTTCAGTTGCAGGAACTCTTTGTACCCGGTGAACTCCGGATTCGTATTTCATCTTCCCGAAAACCTCATTTCCTTCCAGAGAAAACACGATTTCTTTGTAGCCGCCTTTATCTGATTCAGTGATACTCATTAAACTCATTTTCCAATTTTGAGAATCAGCATAGCGTCTGTACATATCAAACAGATCTCCCGCAAAAATAGCAGCCTCATCTCCACCTGTTCCGGCTCTTACCTCAATTATCGCATTTTTGGAATCTTCAGGATCTTTAGGAACCAATTTCATCTTGATGTCATCTTCAAGCTTGGCTAATTGCTCCTTGATCTCTTTGTTTTCTTCCTTAGCCATTTCAGTTATCTCGGCATCCTCATCCATTTCGATGAGTTCCTTGTTTCCTTCCTGTCGATCATGCAGATCTTTCCAACTGTCGTAATCTTGTACTAATTCTTCGAGATCGCTTCTCTCTTTGGTCAGCTCAGTATATTTATCAGGATCATCAAAAACCGAAGGATCGCTCATTGCTGCGTTCACTTCTTCAAATCTTGATTTTATCTGCTTTAATTTTTCTTCTATATCCATGTACTATCTGTCGACTACTTTTATTTATAAGGTAAGAATATAGAAGTTAGGAGTTAAGAATCTTTTTTCGATAAGCTCTGAGCATTTTACTTACTTCCATCAGATTTGAGATTAATACTCCTGTCTCAGCATAGTTAAGATCCTGACATAGAATCAAATAGTAATGACACTCTTCCAGCGATCCCTGAGATATATTATAGAATCTGGCTTTATCTTTATCCGTTCTTTTTCTAAAACCTTCTGCGATATTTGCAGCAATTGAAACTGCTGCTCTTCTTAGTTGCGAAGTTAAACCATAAATCTCTGTTTTTGGAAAATTTTCAGACATTCTATAAACATCCAAAACAAATTGGTGAGACTTTTGCCAAACAATTAGATCTTTAAAACTTTGAGCTGGTTTATTATTCATAATATCCCCCTACATTCTAAATTCTACTTTCTGTATCTTAAGTTTAAAACAACCAAAATCTATTAAAGTTGATAAATTCATTAAAAGCAACAACAAAACTCGGTTTTTTAGGTGCAGGACAACTTGCCCGAATGAGCGCTCTCGAAGCTTTTAAATTAGGAATTCAGGTAGCCGTTTTTTCTGATCGGACTGAGAACGAACCCGTTCAGTTTATGACTCCATTCTCTGCTTCAGGCTCTTTTGATTCTGTTGATGATATGGTTGAATTTGCTAAAGGTTGTGATGTTATCACTTTAGAAAATGAGTTCATCAGTTCCGAAATTCTTCAGGAAGTTCAGGATAAAAGTGGCACACCGATATTTCCATCCCCGAAAAGTTTTTCATTGATCGAGAATAAGCTGATCGAAAAACAAACCTTTGAAACTGCAGGGATTCCGGTGACTCCTTATGAACTAGTCAGAACAGAATCAGATCTGAAAGAATTCGGAAGTGTACATGGCTGGCCTTATTTACTAAAGTCTTCTAAAGGTGGTTACGATGGCTATGGAAATGAAACGGTTCGGAATCTCGAATCTGCAATAGGAGCATTTGAAAAACTTGGCGGTAACAAAAACCGAGATATCTTAGCAGAAGCATTTGTACCGTTTACTAAAGAAATTGCCGTTCAGGTTGCACGCAATGAAACAGGAACAGTGGTTTATCCTTGTTGTGAAACAGTGCAGGAAAATCATATTTGCGTTGCAGTTCTTTCTCCCGCTCCGATCGAAGATAAGCATCAGAAAAAAGCTCAGGAACTTGCTGTAAAAGCAGTTGAAGCCATTGACGGAAAAGGAATTTATGCATTCGAATTTTTTCTGACAGAAGACGGTAATATTCTTCTAAATGAATCAGCTCCAAGACCACACAACTCAGGGCATTATTCTATTGAAGGATGTATCTCATCTCAATTTGAAAATCATGTACGAGCTGTACTTGGACTTCCACTTGGTTCAACAAAAATGAATGCTCCATCAGTTGCGATGATCAATTTATTGGGAACACACAATCGTCCGGCAGAAGCTGATAACATAAAGAAGGGATTAGAAACTGAAAACGGACATCTTCATGTTTATGGGAAAGTGCAGAGTAAAGTAGGTAGAAAAATGGCTCACTACACTTTGCTTGGGGATGATTTGGGAGCTGTTTACAAAAGAGCTAAAGAAGTATCGTCGAAAATTGAAATTTAATTAATAGATTATAGGCCTTACAAAGATCCTGAAACAAGTTCAGGATGACCTGATTTATTTATTACATTCAATACAATTAATAAAAAATCCTTTAATAATGAGCAATCCGATCATTGGCGTAGTAATGGGCAGCGACAGCGACTGGCCCACCATGAAACAAGCAACAGATATTCTGGATCAATTTGGTGTCAGCTACGAAAAAAAAGTGGTTTCCGCTCACCGTACTCCAAATGATATGGCTGATTATGGGGAAACAGCTCGTGACCGTGGATTACAAATAATTATAGCCGGGGCCGGTGGAGCCGCACACCTTCCGGGAATGCTGGCAAGCCATACCACTTTACCAGTAATCGGAGTTCCTATTCAAACTTCTGCTTTAGGTGGGTTGGATAGTCTGTATTCCATCGTTCAAATGCCGAACGGAATCCCGGTTGCTACAGTAGCTATTGGAAAAGCACAAAATGCTGGTTTACTGGCTTTAAGAATGTTAAGTATGAATGATTCCGGTATTGCAGATAAACTGGCTGATTACCATGCAAATCTTGCTGATGAGAGTAGAGAGAAGACTAAGAATCTCACTTAAACTACTTCAACAAAAATAATTGGCGATACGATAATTTAAGCGTACTTTATGCATGGATTGGTTCTGATATCTCGACTACGGTATTGAACTACTTGGGTTTAGGGTTGTTCTGATCATTCCGAAATTTAGTTTTAACAAGATATATACACACATGAACATTTATGTAGGGAACCTTAGTTACGGAGTTTCTGAAGACAATTTACGGGAAGTATTTGAAGCTTATGGAGAAGTAAGCTCTTGCAAAGTAATCACTGACAAATATTCCGGCCGTTCAAAAGGCTTTGGGTTTGTTGAGATGGATAATGATTCAGAAGCACAAGCAGCTATTGATCAATTAGACGGAGCAGAAATCGACGGACGTGCAGTTCGTGTAAACGAAGCGCGACCAAGAGAAGACAAAAAGTAACAAGCTTTTTCTCTTTAAAACGACTTTAACCCGATCTGAAAACAGGTCGGGTTTTTTTGTGCCTGAATTTTTGGTAACATTTTTTCTTTGATTCAGTATTACTCAACCGTAATAAAAACTTAAATCAATGGAGCAGAATCATGATCATGTCAACAACTAACAATTTAGACGGAAGAGAAGTCAAAAAATATCTGGGAGTAGTAACCGGTGAAGCTATATTGGGAGCTAATATCTTTAAAGATTTCTTTGCGGGTATAAGAGACATTGTTGGAGGCCGTTCAGCTGCTTACGAACGTGAACTGCAGGAAGCCAGAAGATTAGCATTCGGTGAAATGGAAGACAAAGCATCCAGAGTAGGCGCAACTGCAATTATCGGAATAGATATTGATTACGAGACAATTGGAGCTAACGGAAGCATGTTGATGGTTTCCGTAAGCGGAACTGCTGTACTTGCTGAATAGGATCTAACCACAGAGAACACTGAGTTTAACATTCTCTGTGATCTCTGTGGATTATCGCCTACCCAAAAACATCTTTCATTTTCGAGAAGAAACCCTTTTCCTGCTGTTTCATATTTACAGCATCGAAGTTTTCTGATTCTCTAAAACTTTCCATTGCCTTACGTTGTGCTGCAGTAAGATCACTAGGCATATAAACATTTACTCTAAGCAATTGGTCGCCTGTTCCTGAATTATTCAATCCAACTATTCCTTTGCCTCGCATGCGAAGAAGTTTTCCAGGCTGAGTTCCTTCTTCGATCTTGAGTTTAGCTTTTCCTTTAAGTGTCGGCACCTGAACTTCAGTTCCTAACACTGCATCAGGTATACTTAAATTTAAGTTGTAGTAGATATTATTTCCTTCTCTTTCAAAATGCTCATGCTCTTTTTCTTCAATAAGAACAATAAGATCTCCGGCAGGTCCACCTCTTCTTCCTGCATTTCCTTGACTGCGAAGTGTAATATAATTTCCATTAGAAACGCCTGAAGGAATATTGATCTTAACGGTTTCTTCTCCTTTGATTCTTCCTTCTCCTGCACATTTAGAGCACTTGTTCTTAATGATTCTTCCATCACCACTACACGTAGGACATGGTTGTACATTTACCATTTGACCAAGCATAGTTCTTGTTACTTGACGAACTTCTCCCATTCCATTGCAAGTTCCACAAGTTTCAAAATCTGAATCTGTCTCCGCGCCGGTACCTGTACATTTATCACAAACCAGCTGCTTCTTGATCTTTAACTTCTTTTCTGTACCAAAAGCGATTTCATTCAGCTCAAGTGGCATTCTGATCTTCATGTCAGAGCCCGGAGTTCCCGGCTGACGTCTTCCACCTCTTCCTCTGGATTGTCCACCAAAATTTTGTTCTCCGAAAAATCCGCTTCCGAAAATATCACCGAAGCGACTGAAAATATCTTCGAAGCCCATTCCATCGAAATCAACTCCTCCGCCGCCGAAACCACCTTGATTACCGTTCACTCCGGCATGGCCGTATTGGTCGTAACGAGCTCTCTTTTGTGGATCTCTGAGTACTTCGTAAGCTTCCGATGCTTCTTTAAATTTCTTTTCTGCTTCGGCATCCCCTTTATTTCTGTCCGGGTGATATTTCATAGCCTTTTTACGATAAGCTTTTTTCAGCTCCGCTTCAGAAGCTCCTTTGTCAACTTCAAGTATTTCGTAATAATCTCTGTTTGTCATATTTACTGGCTCACTATCACTTTAGCATGCTTAATTACTTTTTCTCCCATTCTGTATCCTCTTTCAAGAACCTGAAGTACAGTATCACTTGGAGTCTTTTCATCTGTTGCAGGTTGACGTAATAAAGCGTCGTGAAGATTCACGTCAAAAGGAACACCGGTATCATCTATCTTTTCAATACCATGTTTAGCTAAAATCTCAGCAAATTTTTGAGAAACCATTTCTACACCAGCAAGAAAATTCTCATCTACAGAGGAATCTTTACTTGCGTCCAAAGTTCTGAGCAGGTCATCATTTAACGGCAGAAAGTCTTGCATAGCTTCTGCTTTAACTTGTTCTCTTAGCTGATAACGTTCTTTTTGAACTCTCTTTCTAACATTTTCAAGCTCAGCAGCTTTTCTGAGCATGGTGTCTTTAACAACCGCTATTTCGGCTTCTAATTCTTCTATACGCAGTTCTTTCTCATCCTTAACCTCTTCATTAGAATCTTCTGAAGATATATTTTTACTGCTTTCTGCCTGATCTTCTTCAAGTACTTCCTTCTCAGAGTCTTCTAAAATTTCTTCGTGTTCTTTTTTACTCATTGATGTAATTAATGGGAGTTTTTATTTCTATAAAATTAATAGCAAATATAATGCCACCAAACACTTATTCACAGGAATTGTCATTCTTTCGGGATTATAAGACATAAAAAAACCCGACCTGTGAGCAGGTCGGGTTTTTTAGAAAGAATCGAATTATTGTTCACTAGCACAATCACCGGTACCACAAAGTGTAACACTAGCTTTGCTTAGAACATTAACTCTAGGAAGTGTAGCTCCAAAACCATCTTCAATTACTTCTAACATTCCGTTCGCAATCAAAGCATTTCCTCTGGGATTAGGATGAACTCCATCTGTAGAAAGCACACCAGAAGGTGCAAAATCTGGGGTAAGATCAACACCATCAATTGTTATTCCCGGAACTCCATCACTTAATCCAAACAGGTCATAAAACGCCCCATCTGCGGCGTTCGTATCATACAAAACTAGTCTGGACGAGTTTGCTGCAACAGCAGATGCTATTGTTGCATTAAATTGTGCACGATTGGTTTCAATTTCAATTTGCTCGCTTGGGATAAGAACATATCTATCCTCCACAGCATCTTGTAAACCATAAGCGCCTTCCCCAAAAGCATCAACTCCAAGAATAGCACCTAAAGAAAGCACTGTAAGATCTGTTGCTTCAGCTTGTCTTAGCGGTGGCAATCCGAATCCGCTTAGATCAGTTAATGTCTCATCTTCCATTACAAATGCATTTGCTCCTGCCGCGAAAACGATCTTTCGCCTGTCGGCTTCAGCCTGTGTAATTGCGTTTAAATTTGCAGCTTGTTGAACTCCATTATTATAGTCTGTATAACCTTGGTTTAAAGCAGCAGCAGTTTGTGCATCCAATGGAATAGGATTATACGGTACTGCTCTAAAGTAGGCTAACCCTAAAATTGATGGAATATTAGCAACTACTCCATTTGCCGAAGTATTTCCCATCATCGTGTTTATTACTCCATTGAACTGAGTGTCGAAATCACCTGGTGAAGTCAAAATTCCAGGATTCGAAGCTCCACCTGCCGCGTAGCCCAAAACGTCGTTAGTACCAATCCACAATGAAAAGAAAGTTGGTTGTGCAGCTACTGCTTCGCCAATGATCGTAGATGTACCCGGATTTGCTGCGAATCTTGCATAAAATGGATTAAATGCCGGGTTTCCCGGATCATTAGGTCCTCCTGTAGCAGGAGTAAGTAATTGACCAACAACTATACCCGGAACTCCAAAGTTTTTAACGCTAGCACCTGTGTAAGCACCAATTGGATCTCCATTTATTGTTGGCGATGGACCTGGTATATCAGTATCAAGTTTAAAGCGCCCGAAAACTATTCCGTTAGCCGGATTTGTGACACTTGTATTGAATCCATTTGCAGAATTAATACTAGGTTGAGTAAAATCAATTCCACCATCAACTGTTGTTGCCAGTTGAGCAGACATCATAGCAGGAATAGAATTATTTTGACCGGAGGTATACAACGCACCATCAGCATAACCAGCCATTAAAGAATTACCAATTGCTATAAAGTTTGAGAAATCTGCACTACCGGAAGAATATTCAGCCGGAGTTGGAAGAGGATTTTCTTCCAATTGATCATCGATTAACGAGTCTTCAATCCCATCGCAAGAATATGTGACAATTCCTGCAACAAGTAGTAATAAAAATAATTTATAAAATTTGTTCATTGTTTTGTCCTTTTCTTAGTTCAAGAATTGATCGAATGTTAAAGAGAAGTAGTAGATAGCTCCCAATGTTGGGTTACCGAAAGACGTCTCGTATCTCTCGTTCATGAGATTGCTACCACCAATTTTCAAAATTGTGTTATACGAAGAAAGCTTGTAGCTGATCTGAGCATCAAGCGTTCCGTATGCCGGCACAACTCCATCTCCAAAAGAAGAATCCCAGAAATAAGCATCCTGCCATCTGTACACTACATTGAACACAACATTCTCAATAAAGTCTCTATTCTCAACACGTACATTATATCTCCACTTTGGAGTGTTATAGCTGGAACGGAAACCTTGAGCTTTAAGGTCATCTTCACTTATCAGTTCGTTATATGCTACGTTTCCGCCAATCTTATAACCACCGTCAAGTGAATAGTCTAAACTTACTCCAAAACCCTGGGATTCTACTTTTCCATCAGCATTGATATCAAATCCATATTCCTGAGTTACTACTCCACCCTGAATTATGTCATCTTTTCCTTCATCACTCGTAGAATCGAATGTACCCGGATCTTCTGTTAACCCATTAGGAACACCTTGAACAAATTGAATCTCAGCAATAAAATCAGTGTACTGGCTGTAGTAATAATAAGCATCAACCAATAATCGATCAGTTAGAAAACCTTTATAACCAACTTCATATGTACTGATTTTTTCAGTTTTGAAATCTTCGAATTCTACAGGAGAACCCAAAAGAGCTCTGGCTGCAGCTTCATCACCACTCGAATTAAATTCAGCTTGAGCAGCAGCTACGTTTTGAGCGCTGTAAACTTCGTTGGTTTCAAAACGATAGCGATCAACCAGATCCTGATTACTACCAATTAACAGTCGGGATACCACATCAAGTTTAATGAATTGATCCTGAGTAGTCGGCATTCTGAATCCATTTTGGTAAGAAGCTCTAAAATTATGTCTGTCTGCTAATGTATAAAGTGCAGAAACTCTCGGAGAAAGCTGACCATCAAAATATTCATTCTTATCATATCTGGCAGAGGCAGATATGATAAGTTTATCATCCATAAGATTTTTAGATCCCTGAAGATAAGCTCCCCATTCGTTTATAGAATACTCATCCCCATTATTATCTAAAGCAAATAACGTTCCTTCAGAATTCAGTGCATATATACGATAGTTAACACCACCAATTAATTCTAATGTAGTTGGGTCAATCATATTTGAGAAATTGTACAAGCCCTCAAAATGATACATATCTGATTTATCTAAGAACTTAGCACCACCAGC
Organism: Balneolaceae bacterium UBA3186; assembly: GCA_002364085.1. Taxonomy (GTDB): domain Bacteria; phylum Bacteroidota; class Rhodothermia; order Balneolales; family Balneolaceae; genus Balneola. Next base: position 110,162 of record DEXK01000006.1, read on the forward strand.
TGAAATTGGAGTTGATCTTAAACTAGCTTCCATATCAGCAAAATTTTGGGTTCCCGGTAAAAAATCTTGCTGATTTTGCAGAGCAGCAGCTTGTGCCTGAGTATGAGCTTGTTCAACTGTAGCGCCTTGTGTTCGTGCACCTAAAAATGTTTGAAAATAAGGAGTTAGATATGCAACTTGATTAATTCTGGTAGCAACTGTATTTGCTGCATAAGAATCTCCTGCGTCTTCCTGAGTTGTATATGCCCTTAAAAAGAAATTGGGATTTCTAAGTTCTAATTTTGCAGTCCAAATATTGAAGTCATCCAATACAAAGCGGTCATTTGCGGTATAAACAGTGCTACCGAAACCAGTATTATATTGACCTAAAATTTCATAGTTATCTGTAATTCTATAATGAAGTGCAGCTCCTAACTTTAAGCTTTCTGTTGTATTATCAACGAAAGAGTTTTCTGCGAAACCGGGAGCAGAAAAAGCACCATCTCTTCCATCCGGCACTAATGATCTTAATGCCTCAACCTGAGCACCTGTTGCCATATCTTCCGGGGAAGCATTTGGATCTTTTCCTGCCCTTATCAAACCATCAGCTATGGCTCCAAGAGTAAACACATCATCGCCATAAATATTTACTCCGTTGAATACACGAGCTCCGTTTCTTTCTGTAGCCCCGCGTTCTACCACTCCACCTGTTACAAAGCTTTGATCTCTTCTATCCTGAGCTACAAAATCCTGAGCTTTTAAATAGGAAGCAGTAAACTTGAAGGCGAATTTATCATTAAAAGAGTCCGCATATCGCAGATCATAAGACTGGTAAACCTGAGGTCCATCTTCAACGTTGCTGTCAATATGATTTACTCCAAGCTTAGTATTGAAAGAAAGACCTTTGTATTCAAAAGGGCTTTTACTATTCATAAGCAAAATACCGTTCAATGCATTTGGTCCATAGAGAGCTGAAGCAGCACCGGGGATCATTTCTGCGCTTTCAAGATCCAGCTCAGAAATACCTACAATGTTTCCAACTGCAAAGTTAAGACCAGGAGCCTGATTATCAATTCCATCAATTAACTGAACAAACCTTGTATTACCGTTTGAACCGAAACCACGAGTGTTAATAGATTTGAATGTCAAACTCTGAGTACTGAAATCGACCCCTTTCAAGTTTGCAATTCCATCGTAAAAATTAGGTGATGCTGAAGTTTGAATTTCAATAATATCCATTTTCTCGATAGATACAGGAGACTTTAGAATACTTTGTTCAACCCTTGAAGCAGAGACTACAACCTCTTCTCCTAAAAATGTCTGCTCTTGCATTCGAACTTCTAATCCCGATGTATTTGAATTAGTGATATCCATTTCTTCTGTTTGGAATCCTACAATCGAGAAAACCAATACAAGTGGAGGATCTTGTTTAATGGAAAGAGAAAACATTCCATTTCCATCTGTAGTTGTTCCTATCAATTTATCCTTAACTCGGATATTTACTCCCGCAAGTGGTTCTCCGTCAACATCCAGTACCTGACCTGATACCTCTGTTTCTGCTTTTTTTGGCGTTATTAATTCATTAGCCATAGAAGCATACGAAAATACGAGAACCATGCTTAATGCAAGCATACATCGTATCAATTTACTCATAGTTCTAATCCTGATTTATTAATGTTGTAGTCTTTCTAAACCTTAAGCGTCATCGATGATTTTTTTTAATGACACACTCTAGCAAAGAAACGTCTGTTTCTCGGATAATGCAAGCGCTTTCATAAAATAAAAAATCAAAAAATGGTACTACGCTTATTCATGATTTAGTTCATTTTAAATGATTATTATCTGGCTAAATAATTAAAAAAATCTCATGTTTAAAAAAACTCTGTTTTCTTTCATTTCTATTTTTTGGTTACTAACTATATCATGTGCTCAGAATAACAGCATTTCATATCTGGCATTGGGTGACTCATATACGATAGGAGAAGCTGTTTCTGAAGATCAGCGCTGGCCTGTAATTCTTACCAACAAACTTAATATGGAAGGATACGATGTTAAACAACCTCTCATCATTGCCAAAACAGGATGGACCACAAATGAGCTTCAAAAAGCAATTGAAGAAAAAGAACCGAGTAGTAATTATGATCTAGTTTCGCTTTTGATTGGAGTAAACAATCAATACCGAGGATATCCAATCGATCAATACAAAAAAGAATTTAAAGAGCTACTGCTGCAGGCGATTACATTTGCTAATGGAGACACTACTAAAGTTTTCGTTGTGTCTATACCTAATTATGGAGTAACCCCTTTTGGAATGGAGAAAGGAGAAGATACTATCAGACAAGAGCTATTGATTTATGATTCTATTGCTGATTCTATTTCATCAGAGATGGATATTCCGTTTATAAATATTACACCTGTTTCGGAAAAAGCTAAAGAAGATCCATCATACATAGCTTCTGATCAACTTCACCCGTCAGGCAAGCAATACAAAGAATGGGTTGAGCTTATACTTCCGGAAGTTAAATTGATGTTAAATAACTCTTCTAGTAGCACAAACTAACATGAAGATGTAGTTACCAGAGCTCAAAAGTTGCTTATCTTTTGGCAAAAACAGAACTGAAAATCATAATGATATGAAGAAAACAAATACACAATTTTCAAAATATATTTCCTTACTTAGTGCCATTCTTTTCATAGCGGTAAGTATTAATCGCACCACTACAGCTCAGGCTCTTGTTCAAAATTCTGAGAGGACTATTTCTATAAATATGTCTGCTACTGAATTGATACCTGCTGATCTTATTATTTTCTCTATCAATATTAATGCGGAAGAAAAAACGCCCGAAGCGGCTTTTGATACTCATAAAAAAAGAGAAGCGATTCTGGCTTCTCTTCTAAAGGAATTTGATATCAAAGAAGATGACATCCGTTTTCAGCCAATCAGAATGAACAAACGAACCAATTACAACAATAATCGTCAGCAAGAGGATATGATTCATACTTTTCAGGAAGTATCAGTTAGTTTTTCTGATTTTGATATCTACGAGAAAATTCAGGTTACTTTAATTAAAAACGGCTTTGATTCCTTTAACGGCAACTTTTCTTCAACAAAAATGGATGAAGGAAAGGAAAAAGCACTTGTATCTGCGATTCAGCAAGCCAAGGAAAAAGCTACTTTTATTGCTCAACAATCTGGTGTCACACTAGGTAATATCCAAACTATCAACTATTCAGAGCATCAAGTAAATTATCCACCGATGGCTATGGAAGCAGATGTGGGCCGATTTAAATCTGAATCCGCATCTATGATGGATTTTGCACAAACCGTCTCGGTAACTTCAACTATCTCGATTAATTTTGAGATTGTAGAGTAACTCCAAATTGTATCATTCTGAGGTTTCAGAGACTGGCTATTTCAAAATTGGATAAAGAATTTCCCAAATGGTTTCTGCAACAACTTTATGTCCTTCAGCATTGGGGTGAATTTGATCAGGCTGCATAAACTCATCCCTACCTCCCACTTCATCTAGAATTAATGGGATTAAAGGAATATTGTTCTCTTCTGCCAGTTCCGGATATAGTTCCTGAAATTTCTTCGTGTAATCTGTTCCCAGATTCGGAGGAACCTGCATGCCTGCAATAATGATCTCCATCTCCGGGTTTTTTGCCTTAGCTCGGTCTATAATCTGTTGAAGATTACCTTTTGTTGATGAAAGATCTATGCCACGAAGTCCATCGTTTCCACCTAATTCAAGTATCATGATGTCGATATCTCTTTGTAAAACCCAATTGATCCGTCTTAAGCCTCCAGCCGAAGTCTCTCCACTTAACCCTCCATTGATCACCTCATAATTCAATCCAAGAGAATCTATTTTATGTTGAATTATAGCCGGGAAAGCTTGTTGAGGTTCAAGTCCGTATCCTGCAGAAATGCTATCTCCAAAAAACAAGATCGACTTTTTCTCTTGTGAATATACATTCATACTCATGATAAGTGAGAAAATTATAAAAAATGAGTGCCTTTTTTTCATAAACTGTATCTTCAAAACTAAATTTTTATAACAAAATTAAACTAATCAACGTAACTAATTTTGGCATATTACGGAATGGTAATACACACATTTTAGGTTAAGAGTTCATTAATAATAAAAGAACATCGTGAATCATATTTTAAAACTGAATAAACTAAACCGACAATTTAAGAGTGGTGACAAAATTCTCACCGTTGTAAATAATATAAGCTTTGAAATGGAGGAAGGAATTTCCTGTGCCATTGTAGGTCCTTCGGGTAGTGGAAAAACTACTTTGCTAGGTTTGTCAGCAGGCTTAGATCAGCCCACTTCAGGTGAAGTTGTATTGAATAATATAAATCTAAATCCCCTCACTGAAGATCAAAGAGCAGAAGTTAGAAATAAACATGTTGGCTTTGTTTTTCAAACATTTCAATTAGTTCCTACCCTCACAGCTGTTGAAAATGTGATGGTTCCTTTGGAGCTGCGTGGTGAAGCTTCTAATAAAGTTCGTGAAAGAGCTTTAGAACTTCTCAATGAAGTGGGCTTGGGAGAGCGTTCTCATCATTATCCTACTCAACTCTCAGGCGGTGAGCAACAAAGAGTTGCGGTAGCCCGTGCTTTTATTAATAATCCTAAAATTCTATTTGCTGATGAACCAACAGGTAATCTGGATTCTGAAACTGGTGAACATATTGAGAATCTGATCTTTGATCTAAATAGAAAAGAAGGTACCACGTTGGTTTTAGTTACACATGATCTTGAACTGGCAGAAAAATGCGACCGGGTCATTAAGCTTAAAAATGGCGAAGTGGATTCTGATGTATTTAAATCAGAGGAAGTAACAGCGTGAATAAATTGTCCTGGGTTTTTAAAATGGCGTGGCGAGACTCACGCTCGAATAGAAAAAAATTATTTCTTTATCTGGCTGCAATCATTGTTGGAGTTGCAGCTCAAGTGGCCATCAGTTCTTTCAGAGAAAACCTCAATGATAGCATTAACGAGCAATCCAAAGAACTTTTAGGCGCCGATCTTGAAGTAGAAAAGAACGACCCCTTTCATGAAGAGTTAGAAATTTATCTCGATTCATTAGGTGGAGAACGATCAGATGCTTTAAGCTTCACTTCAATGGCTTTCTTCCCAAAATCAGGAACGACAAGACTTTCACAAATAACTGCTTTAGAAGGTGATTTTCCTTATTACGGAGAGCTCAAAACGGAACCCCAATCAGCAGCAAAAACTTTCCAAAATACTTCTGGAGCACTAGTAGATGAACCAATTTTACTACAGTTTGGACTTCAACCCGGAGATTCTGTTAAAATAGGATTGGTTACTTATGAAATTGCAGGTGCACTTCAGGAAATTCCCGGGCAACCGGTAGCAGCTTCTTTTTTCGGACCCAGAATTTATATCCCCAAAACGAATATCGAAGCAACAGGTCTTCTTCAACGCGGAAGCCAATTAGAATATATTACTTATATAAAATATCCTGATGGAACAGATCCGATACTTGTAGAGCAAACTCTGGATATTATGAACGATTCCGTTCGTTTTGGATATGATGATGTTGCTGAAAGAAAAGAAGAAGTAGGTGAGGCTATTCTTTATCTATCCAATTTTCTTAACCTGATCGGTTTTATTGCATTACTTCTTGGTGGAATCGGAGTAGCTAGCTCGATCTTTGTATATGTACGGCAAAAAATAAGCACTGTAGCAGTTTTAAGATGTGTAGGAGCTTCCTCGAATCAAGCTATGAATATCTTCTTAATTCAAGCCGTATTCATGGGGTTTATAGGGTCGGCACTTGGAGCTCTTATAGGTTCATTGATACAACTCTATCTTCCCGTTTTGGTGCAGGATTTTGTTCCTGTTGATATAGAATTGACAATATCATGGAGTTCAATTCTTATCGGTATAGTAACAGGGGTTTCAATTTCACTTATTTTCGCTTTATTCCCATTATTGGCAGTTAGAAAAATATCTCCGCTCTTTACGTTACGTTCTGTTGATATTAATCTTTCAAAACTTCTGAACTGGATAACCAGATTCTCTTTGTTTGGTTTAATAGCTGTTTCAGTAATAGGATATGCTTGGTATATGCTTGGTAATTTTTTAGCGGCTTTGTTTTTTACTTTGGGATTAACTTTTTGTCTTGCATTATTAGCCGGTATTGCCTTTCTGATTATGAAAGGTGCAAAGAAATTAAATCCAAAAGCACTTGGCTATGAATTTCGACAAGGTTTAGCAAATTTATATCGTCCAAACAATCAAACATCCACCCTTCTTTTAACATTTGGACTTGGAGTTACACTGATAAGCTCCTTGTATTTAACACAAGACATGCTTCTGGGCACCATAAATTTCGATAATGGCGAAGATCTTCCAAACCTTGCACTTTATGACATCCAATACGATCAAAATGATGGGGTAAATAAGATCATATTAGACAATGGAATGGAACTTCGGCAAAATGTACCCATTGTAACTATGCGCTTACAATCAATAAATGATACTACAGTTGCAGAATTTATGGCTGATTCAAGTCGTAAACCAAGAAGATGGGCCTTAAACCGTGAATACAGATCTACGTACAGAGATTCTTTGATCTCTACAGAAAATATTGAATCCGGTACGTTTATTGGAATTGTTGAAAATTTTGAAACACTTGTTCCGATTTCTGTATCAACTGATCTGATGCAAGATCTTAATGCTCAAGTTGGTGACACCATTGTTTGGGATGTTCAAGGAATTCCGATTTCTAGTTATATATCAAGTACCCGTGCCGTGAATTGGCAAACTCCACAACCTAATTTCTTTGTTGTATTTCCTACGGGAGTATTAGAATCTGCTCCTCAATTTTTTGCTACAACTTTGAACACTCCAAGTAGAGAGGCTTCCTTAGACCTGCAACAAAAAATTGTACAGGCTTACCCTAATGTTTCTGCAATTGACATAGGGCAAGTACTTGAAACAGTCCGTGATTTCATTGATAAAATTACGTTCGTAATTCAGTTTATAGGTCTTTTCAGTATTATTACCGGACTTATTGTACTTGCAGGTTCGGCAGCTACAAGTAGATTCCAACGTATAAGAGAAGCAGTATTATTGAGAACACTGGGAGCAAAGAAAAATCAAGTTATTAAGATTCAGGTTATTGAATATGTATTCTTAGGAGTTATGGCTGCTCTTACCGGGCTTACTCTCTCTGTGGGTGCAAGCGCACTACTTGGTTATTTTTATTTTGATATCGACTTTGTACCGAACTTCACAATTCTGGCAATAGAATCTCTAATTCTAATAGCTTTAGTACTTATAATCGGATTATTAAATACAAGAGGTGTACATACGCGTCCACCTTTGGAAATACTGAGAGATCAAGCTGCTTAAGCTCCGTATTTAGTCTTTGGGTTAATAAATGGAACTCATAGCTATATAATGAGTTCCATGTTTAGATAACACTAACAAAACTTAAAATATGAAGACCTTATCTAGACTAAGCATTTTTGCTTTATTATTAACATTACCTTTTCTGGGTTGCGACAGCATTAGTAAAACGGCTAAAGGAACTGCGATTGGGGCAGCCGCTGGTGCATTAGCCGGAGCTGTGATTGGAAAAGCTGCTGGCAACACAACAAATGGAGCTATTATTGGAGCTGCTGTAGGTGGAGCTTCCGGTGCTGCTATTGGTAATTATATGGACAGACAGTCAAGAGAGCTTGAAGAAGATCTTGAAGGCGCAAAAGTAGAACGAATCGGCGAGGGAATAAAAATTACATTTGATTCCGGAATTCTATTCGATGTTAATTCATATCAACTTAAAGATGCCTCTAAAGAAAATATTGCGGAATTATCTGAAATACTTAAGAAGTATGAAGATACAAACATCATGTTTTCAGGGTATACAGATAACACAGGAAGTGAGGAGTACAATCAAAAGCTTTCCGAAGATCGTGCTAAAGCAGTAGCTGAATATGCTGCTTTTACAGGTGTAGATGCAGAAAGAATGACTATAATCGGTTATGGGGAATCTGATCCTATTGCTGATAACAGTACAGCGGCTGGAAGAACTCAAAACCGAAGAGTTGAAATCGGTATCTGGGCAAATGAGAAACTCAAAGAAGCTGCTGAAAAAGGCGAAATAGAGTAATTGATAAATTTTTTATCACCCATCCCTGCACATTTTTATGTGTGGGGATTTTTTTTGCTTACTTTCAGCAAAATTAAATGAATACCTATGAGTATAAAAAAGAAGCTTTCTCCTGTTAGAATAAAGAACAAGTTTTTCAGAAAAGAGATCGGGAGTGCACCTGGTACATTAACTCATATTGGTGAGAAAAAACTTGAAGATATAATCATTGAAATACATGATTACAGTAATACTCATCTTGATATAACAAAAATAGACTCCATAGAACAATGCAAACCTTATGTTAATACTGCAAATCCAACATGGATACAGGTGAAAGGTTTGCATGATATTGAGTTTTTGAAACAACTCTGGGATGAATTTGATTTCCATCCTCTTATACAGGAAGATATTTTAAACACTACTCAACGTCCAAAAATTGAAGACTATGGAGAGCAAATTTTTATGGTTTTGAAAATGCTTTACATTGAGGACAATGTTCTTCAACAAGAACAAGTTAGTATTGTTTTTACTGAAAAATTCATCTTTTCCTTTCAGGAATCAGAACGGAAAATTTTTCTTCCTATTAAAGAACGTCTTGCCATTGAAAATACCAGAATGCGTAAAGGAGGGCCTGATTATATGTCCTACGCTTTAATGGATAATATCATTGATTATTATTTTGCAGTACTTGAAGATCTAAATGAAGAAATTGAAAATATAGAAGAAGACCTTTGGTCTGGAGAAGATAGCAATGCTTTATCATCCATACATAGAATCCGCAGACAGCTTCTCCAATTCAGAAAAAGTATATGGCCACTTAGAGACAGTATAAACTCGCTCATCCGGGATGAATCCCCTTTAGTTAAAGATGAAACCAAATTGTTTCTCCGAGACGTTTCAGATCATACCATACAAATTGCTGATAGCCTTGATAATAACCGGGAAATGGTATCGAGTTTACACGATATGCATCAAACCAACATCAGTAATAAGATGAACGAGGTGATGAAGGTGTTAACTATTATCGCCACTATTTTTATACCGCTTACTTTTATAGCTGGAATTTATGGAATGAACTTTGAACATATGCCTGAATTATCCTGGCAATACAGCTATCCTATTGCTTGGTTTGTAATGATTTTAGTAACCATTGGAATGGTTATTTACTTTAAGAAAAAAAATTGGATGTAATAAAAGAGCCTTAAGTCGTTCAAACTTAAGGCTCTAACTAACTACGGAGGTATTTGGGTAAATTCTTAAAATCTAAATTTTACACCTGCTAAAATGTTCAATCTTTCTTTTTCCTTTGATATAGATTGAACAGTATTTTCAAATTCATATACTATCGAACGATCATTTCTGGTAGAATATTGCCCTGATAAATCAAATGAAATATTCTCAGCAATTGGGAAAGAAATACTACCTGAATAAACATCCTCATCAAAACTATACGTATTCTCTTTTCCTGGAAATAAAGCATATCCTGCTACTATTTTAACATGATTGCTAAATGAGTAGCCAACGTTAGCTTTAAAATTTATAACAGCATTATATGTGTTACTTATTACCTGATTTGTAGCTTGTTCATCTTCTTTGAGAATTGCTACATCACTGGGTTCTAAGCTTTCTGTATTAATTGTGAAGTCTACTTTTGTTGAACTGTAATCTATGTATTCAAGTGAGGCAGATATAGTTAAATTTCTAATTTTTTCTACTGAAGCGCCCACTTTAAATTCAGCAGGTTTTGTAATGGCATATTCAAATTCTCCTGAAAATGTTGTTTCATCACCATCTGTGAATGTATTATCGTCAAACTCTGTTCGGATGTTTGAATAAAAATTTTCAGTTACAAAAATCTTAGATGGAGCTGCAATACTGGCTCCTATATTTAAAAATGGAATTGGTTTAAAGATCACCCCTCCCCTTGCAGAAAAGCCATAGAAATCTGTGTCAATTTCATCATTCAAAGTAATTGAAAAAATATCAGTAGCAGGATCAGAGCCACTTGCAGGAACTACGTCGTCACTGTAGAAATTAGATTCATCAACTTCCTGAAAACTACGGTCATAGTGTATTGAACCTGATAATATTCCTAAAGAAATACCTGCAAATAAATTCTTCTGGAATTCCGTAGAAGCAAATAGTGAGATCTCTCCTATATTTCGCTTTCTTGTTATTTCTGCAAATTGATTTATTCCTTGAAATCCTGATGGTCTACCATCCACTCTGAATATAGATTCTATCTCATTGCTAGTACCATTTCTAAAATCTACAGCAAAAGCCTCGAAGGCAATTCCATTATAATCACTTCCGGATTGTTTAAATAGATCAGTAATAGAATTCGTTTCATTGAATGCATCTAAGAACGTCTCATCTGAATCATTTGCGATAAGATTATACCCTCCACCAACTACAAAACTTCCTCTATCAGTCGGGACTTTGTAGACCAACCCTAAATTTCCGAAGTTAGTATTCGAAAACTCTGTTTCATTTTGTGTTCCAACATAATTGTTAGTTTGATTATTACTTTGATTGAGCCAACCGATTGAATAAAAACTCATTTTCGATAACGCCATGGAAGCTGGGTTATCCAAAAAACTACCATAACCGTTAAATGTTGAAACAGAAGTTGTAGCTGCTGATGAGGCATCTCCATTTGAGTTCAAAGTACTCATTTGAATAGCCAGACTTTTATAACTAACTGGCGACTCTCCATCTTGTGCTGTTACAGTAAAAGACAGCATAATTCCACTAAGTAAGAGTATTATTCTCTTCATAATTTAAGTTTATAAATAATTAGAGTTGCGTTGCTTAGTTCCCTCTTTTCTTTTTGGAACTACTATTTGAACGCTTGCTAGATGACGTTGACCTTGATTTATTCGAACTACCTGAAGAACGTTTTACGCTAGAAGAACTTCTTGATCTACTACTCGAAGATTTAACCTGAGAAGACGATCGGGATCTTGAAACATTCCCACTTCTTTTTGAACTTGAACTGGATCTTTTTACGCTTGATGAACCACTTCTACGAGAACTGGAATTCCTTGTAACAGAACCTGAAGATCTCTTGCCCGAGTTGTTAGTTCTAACACTATTTGACCCTCTTTTTGTTGAAGAACCACTGGAACCCACTCTTGAGTTACTGTTAGTTCTTCCTCTTTTAGTTACAGTAGCAGATCTGGATCTGGTACTATTGGTGTTACTCCTTACTCTTGTTGAACTTCTTGTACGGCTAACATTTCCTGAGCTTCTTTTAGTGAGCGAAGAACCTGAATTTCTATTTGTATAACGTGTTCTCGAGTTTCTGTTATCGTATTTTTGAGTTAAGCCACTGCTTCTGGCTCCATAAGAATAGTTTCTGCTATTTCTTCTACTGTTATTGTAGTAATAATTGTTAGTATAGCCGTAATAGCTTCCGTAATGATGACTATAGCCCCAACCATAATAAAAAGGATCGTAATAGTGCCCATAGCCATAACCAAATCCTAAAAAGTAACCATCCCAACCATATCCGATAGTGAAGAACGAGGAATGTCTTGGGTAGTAATCATAATACCAGTTGTAACCAACATGATGTCTGTATGGACGGTGCCAACCATATCCTAAATTTGTATAATATCTTCCATGCTTCCAATTACTATCGTCATACCCATCATAGTATCCTTCTTCATATCCATCATCGAAACCCTCATCATATCCATCCCAATAAACGCCCTCGAAATTATTATCCTGATACCATTTTTCAGCGTCATAATCTTTGTAGTAAAGACCGGATTCTTCTGCAAGAACGTTTTCCTCTTCCAAAGTTTGAGAGGAATAACTATACGGTTTTGCGGTCTGCTCTTCATCGTCCCAGTAATAACCAGCTTCAGAGAGCTCTTCATCATTCCATGAATAATATTTCGAATTTCTATTCGAATCAGAATACCTATCTATACTACTAAACTGAGTGTAGCATCCTGTAAAGAACATCGAGATTGTAATGAGTAATGAAAGTGATAAAGTATTTGAACGTTTCATAAGTCTTCCTTTTTGGAATATTCAGGTTTCATTAAGAAAATCCACTATTCAACTCACATAAAAAATCACATGATAATGTTAGCCGGGTTTTAAATTTCTCCTCTTAACGACTTAGCTATTACTTCCGCTTTTGAATTTACATGTAGTTTCTTGTAAATATTTCGAATATGTGCTCGCACAGTATCAATAGAGATACTAAAACGATCTGCAATTAATTTATAGCTCAATCCATCAACCAGGCCGTTTACGATATCCTGCTCTCTGTCGGTTAGCATACTATCAGGATTTTTTTGAGGAGCCTGATCGTTAAAATGAGTAATTACTTTTCTGGCTATTTGTGGAGACATAGGAGCTCCACCTTTCAATAAGTTATCTATGGATTCTTTGATTTCGGGTAGTGAAGTATGCTTTAATAAATAACCGGAAGCTCCTGCTTTTAAAGAATCAAATATTTTATGAGAATCATGATATACTGTTAACATAATTATATCTATATCAGGATATTTTGATTTAATGATCTCCATTCCTTTGATCCCTGTCATACCGGGGAGCTGTATATCCATTAATAATACATCGGGGGCTTGATGCTTTTCCAGATATTCAAGCATCTCTTCAACACTGTCTTTAGCAACCGGACAATCCATGTCTTCCTGCATATCCAAATACCGCTGAATCAGGTCTCTTATCTTAATATTGTCTTCTACAATTCCTACGATTGCCATGATCTGTAATTTAATTAGTATTTAATTTTCCTGATAACAAAACAGTAAAGCCATTTTTTGTTGAAACATCAATATCTGCATTTATTCTTTTAGCTCGCATAACCATGTTACGCAAGCCATGGCCCGTTTTCTTCGCTCCTGCACCTGATGTCCCGTTATCGTGAATCTGAAATTTAAAATCTCCATTTTCTGTAGTCATTGAGATATCTACTTTATCACCATTCGAATACTTAGAAATATTATTTACAGCTTCCTTAAAAATCAGATACAGATTTTCTTTTACAGGTACTTCAAGTTTATTCTCCATTTTCAAATCTTCAAAATCATACCTAACCTGAAAATTTTTGGGTTCCAAAACATTTAGAATGTAATCTTGCATTCTGTCAGTTAGATCGCCAACAGTATCATTCCTAGCATCGATTGACCAAACTATATCATCCAGACTGGTAACAATTTTCCTACACTGTTTTCCTATTTGTTCCAAAGATTGTTTGAATTCAGGATCAATTTTACTGGCTTGAAGAAAGTCTGATTGCAATGCTACCTCTGTTAAACTTGCTCCAACATCATCGTGAAGATCACTGGCTATTCTAACTCTGATTCTTTCTATATCGACAAGTTTTCTTGTTTTATAATAATTATAAAACAGTACAATGATACCAATTACTGCCAAAATTACGACTAAAATAAACCACCATTGCATCCAAAATGGTGCGTTTATTAAAAAAGTGATTTCTGTTTTCTCATCGCTCCAAGTTCCATTGGTATTTCGTGCATGAATGGAGAAAGTATACTCACCATTCGGTAAAGATGGATACTTTACAACCCTGTTCATTGTACGTTGCCAGGTTGGATCAACTCCTTCCATTTTGTATTCATAAACAACCTGATTTGGAGCAGTGAAGTTTATTCCTGAATAAGTAATTTCTACATAATTCTGATCATAATTTAAGTTAAAGTGCTTTTTGCCCTCATGTACTCGGCCAGCCGCAACCACCTGATCAATTTTTACTTTTGGAGAAAGTGGGTTCCCTTTATAATTCTCCGGAAAAAAGTGACTCACTCCTTCAACTGTACCAAACCAAAGATGACCGTTACTGTCTTCATAAACTGCTCCAAGGTTGGTCTCATCTGAAACAAGTCCCTGTTCCTTCGTGATCAATTGAAAGGATTGTTCTTTTTCATTTGGATTGTCACTTAGAAATAATTCAGCATCAAATTTTACAACTCCATTATTTGTACCTATCCAAAAGGCTCCATCTTTACTTTGATGTATAAAATAACAAACACGGTTAGGAAGACCATCCTCTGTAGTAATGCTTTGAAATTTCAGACCGTCAAACCAAGCAATTCCTCCAAAAGTAGATGCCCATATTCGTCCAACATTATCTTTTATAACCATCATAACCGCGTTATTCGGGAGTCCTTCCTGTATAGTAAAATTCTCTACTTCTCCTTCATAATATCTGCTTACTCCACCGTAAGTTGCGATCCACATACTTCCGTCATCGCCTTCAACAGTACCTAAAATAGTATTATCAGCCAATCCTTCATCTGTAGTAATCTGATTAAACTTTTCCCCGTTATATTGAATAATTCCTTCTTCATAAGTGCTTATCCAAATCAAACCTTTAGAGTCTTCATAGACTTGTCTTACTTTCCTGTATGGAAATTCTTCTCCATCTAACACCGTAAGTTTTTCATTTTCCAGATACGCAAGACCGTTTCGCATTCCTATCCAAATCCTTCCTTTAGAATCCTTATAAACTGAAAACACTTTGTCATCTAACAGGCCTTCTTTTAAACTTACGGTTGTGAATTCACCATTTTTTAAAAGACTTAAACCTCCACCATAAGTAGCTAGCCAAGTTTCTCCGTTTTCTCCTTCAGTAATTGAGGTAACTACATCGTTAGCAAGCCCGTCTAATTCTGTGTGGTTTTCAAAATAATCACCTAAAAAGAGGTTGGCTCCTCCTCCAAAAGTTCCAAACCATAAATTACCTTCTCTATCCAAAGTAGAAGAATAGATAATGTTGTTTGACAAACCATTTTCTGAAGTAAAGTTTTTGAAAGCACCTCCCTCAAAAACACTTACGCCCCCTTCAGTACCTAACCATAATCGTTCATTACTATCGAAAACCAGTGTTTGAACACGTATATTATTTAACCCTTGTCTATCATTATACGTGATAAAATTTCCATCACTGTAATGCACCAATCCTTCTCTTGAAGCTATCCAAAGTTCATTATTTGAATCGAATAAGATATCTCTGATTCTGTTTTCAGGCAGGCCGTCATTAGTAGTAAAAGTTCTGATATTTCCGTTTTCCAGCTTGGTTAATCCACCTCTGGTAGCAAACCATAAGACACCTTCCTTGTCTTCTTTAATTCTTCTGATTCTATCGTTTTTGAATCCCTGAGAGATAGAGTACTGAAAAAGCTCTCCATTCTCATCTAAAACCCATGCTCCATCCCCATCGGTACCGAACCATATATCTCCTCTAGAGTCTTCATAAATACTGATCACTCTTTGATTCTTCAATGGTTCTAATTCTTCCACAACATAAATACTATCTTCAATCCAGTAATTCACGCCGAACTCAGTTCCAATCCAGATCTTTCCATCTGAGCTTTCAAAAAGTGAGTGAACTTTACTGCTGTTCAGTCCTTGATCTTCGAAGTAGTTCTGAATAGTGATTCCATCGAATCTATTTAAACCGTAACCGGTAGCTAACCAAAGAAATCCCTCACTATCCTGAATTATTTCATTTACTACAGATTCACTCAATCCATCTTCAATTGAGTACGTTCTGAAAGGATACAGTTGCCCGATAGCTGAATAGCTGCAAAACATTAAGATTAATAAAAGGGAAATTGTATTTTTCATGTTCTAAATGTAACGCAAAACATTGCAGAATAGTAAACGGTTTTTTAATTCTTTCTGATTTAAATGAGTTCTCAACAAAGAAAATCTTACTCTGATTTAAAAGTGACAACAGAAAAAGGATACTCAAAGAGTATTCAAGATCTTTTGAATAACACCGTACTTGGAACTCCGGGTAAGCTCAGATATAAACATACTGAGACGGAAAAAAACATTGAAAAATTATCCAACCTAAGCTTTATCCAGATAAGAAAGAGAGAGAGAGTTTTAGGTACCGCTGGGTTTATTGAAAGAAATATTACACTTAACGATACTTTTGTAAAGGCTCTCTATGTCAGATATCTTTCTGTTTACAACCCCTTTAAAAATCTAGGTAACTCAAAAACGAATATAAAACCTGATAAGAAACCTAATGCGTTAAGAAGCAGTATTGAAGAAATTTTTAATAGAGAACTTGAAAAGCCTTTTAAATCGGTCAACCAAACCGGCATATATTATGCTTATGTGGAAGCTGATAACCTATTATCCTTCAACTTGTGTAAGTCCTTTGGATTTAATCCTATCCGAATAATAAATACATTTCTATTTAGTAGATTTTTCCCGAAAGAGAAAAAAGAAATTTCAGTTGTTAAAAAAGAAAGGCATTCTGCATTTAGAGAATCTCTTAATCATTTTTACAGAGATCATAATTTTGTCTTTTCGGACTCATTGGATGATTATGGTTCATGTTTCGAATTAAAAAAGAATGAAGAAGCTATTGCCGGCATCAGAGCAATTCCTGTTCATTGGAAAATAATTGAACTACCGGGATTAAAAGGTTTTCTGATGTTAAAAATCCTTCCAAGAATCCCATTATTCAAAAAGCTGTTTAATCCTGAAGAACTCAGGTTTTTAGCCTTTGATTCTTTATGGTATAAAGAAGGGAATTCTGATAAAATTTCAGACTTAATGGAACACGCTTGTGCGCTACTTGATTACAATTTGGGGATGGTATGGCAGGATGAAGAATCATTCACAGCAAAAGAAATATTATCGAACAACAATCTTGGCTTTCTTCATAAACTAAATGGTAAGGTTTCAGCTCATTTAATGACCAGAGAAATTAATATGAGCAAGGAAAACTACTCGGCCTTAAAAAACAAGCCGGCCTTTGTTTCTGCAATTGATATGATCTGAAAATGTTATTCAAATAAGACTATTTATATAGCTCTTACACCCACCTTGAGATTCTTCCAAATACATTTGCGGAAAATAGAGTTTTATCAATTTCAGGTGCTTATCAAGCATAAAAAAGCCCCACTCAAAATTAATTGGTGAGGCTTACAAATTCTTTTAGAGTTGTTTACCCTAAATAAGCTCTAAGAGCTGCACTTCTGTTATGATGACGAAGCTTTCTGAGCGCTTTTTCTTTGATCTGACGAACACGCTCACGAGTTAGATCGAAACGTTCTCCAATCTCTTCAAGTGTTAATGAATGCTCGCGACCGATTCCAAAGTACAATCTGATCACTTCAGCTTCTCTTTTAGTCAATTTAGAAAGAGCTCTTTCGATCTCCACTTTCAGAGATTCGCCCATCAATTCGAAATCCGGGTTTGGAATCTCTTCGTTTTCAAGAACATCTAAGAGTCTGTTATCCTCACCCTGTGCAAAAGGTGCATCCATAGAAAGGTGACGACCTGAGATCTTAAGTGTATCAGCTACTTCACCCACGGTCATTTCAAGACTTTCTGCAAGTTCATGAGCTGAAGGAATACGCTCATATTCTTGTTCTAATTTAGAAAGCTCTTTACCAATTTTGTTTAGAGCTCCTACACGGTTAAGTGGAAGGCGAACTATTCTTGATTGCTCAGCAAGTGCCTGAAGGATAGACTGACGAATCCACCAAACAGCGTATGAAATAAATTTAAATCCACGAGTTTCATCAAAACGCTTTGCTGCTTTTATTAATCCAAGGTTACCTTCGTTAATTAAATCTCCTAAAGATAAACCCTGATTTTGATATTGTTTTGCTACTGAAACCACAAAACGAAGGTTGGCTTTTGTTAAATCTTCGAGTGCGCGCTGGCTTCCTTTTTGAATTTCTTTTGCCAGACGTACTTCATCATCTGGTGTAATAAGTTTCTCTTTTCCAATCTCGTGAAGATAACGATCTAAGGATTCTGACTCACGAGTTGAGATTCCGGAACTTTTTGCCACGGTAAATATATTTGGTGAAAATTAGTACTAAAGCTACAAAGGGCGAGACGTGATTAATTAAGCTGAATGGTTGCAACCTTCTTTTCTAAGCTTCAAAATGTCTGCGCTCCTGATGAAAGCAATAACCAATATACGAATTTTTAAGTTCTTTAGTACTTAAAATTTAAGATCCGTGAGTATTATCACTACTAAAAACATTAGAATTTTTATACCTCTATTTCATTTCTCAATAAAACTCTTTTATTAATTAAATGAACAAATATCAGCCTAAAAATTATGTGGTGTTCCTTTAAATTATTTAGATCCACTTTTACATTAATCGTTTGTGGATTTCTTCTTTCATGTTTTACAAACTCAATTAAAGCTCAACAAACGTTAGAATATCCAACTCTTGGAATAACAGTAAATGTGCCTATTGGATTTGAATATGAAGAAAATGAAGAGGGGTTAGTACTCTATACTAACAAGTATCCCGATACTTATTTTATTCTGACTCAACATGAATACAATCATATCGCTGAAATAGAATCTATTGCAAACGTGCCTTATGAAGAACCCGAAATTGGATTAAAGCTATCTAAAAGTGGAGATATTGAACGTATAGATGATAATGCCATAGGCGCTCACTTTAAAGGTACATTAGGGAATAGTGATGCTTCGGCTTTCATACTTGCAAGATTAAATCCCTTTGGGGACGGAGTTTCAGTTATTGGTTTGACTATTAATGGTAATTTGAATCCCGAAGTTCTGCGTAGCAATGTAATTGATATTAATAATGGAATAAAGCTAGACGAGATTTCAATGAGTGCAGAAATCATTGAGTGGATTGAAAAACTAAAAAATACAAGACTTGAATACAGAACCAGTTATTCTTCTAATTCATATTCCAGTGGGGGAATTAGTGGTTACTCCAGTTCCTCTGAGGCTATTGAACTTTGCAAAGATGGCTACTTTAATTATTCTGGATCTTCAAGCACCAGTATGAGTTCAGGCAGTTTAGGAGTTTTGGGAAACAGTAACTCATCAAAAAAAGGTAATGGAGAATGGAAAATAGAAGAAAACGGAGCTCAAGAACCGATATTAATTCTCAATTATTATAACGGTTCAACAGAACAATACTCGATGTATTATAAAAAGGGGTATTTGTATCTAAACGATTACAAGTATACTATTGGGAGAGGTTCAGAATATGGACCTTCTTGTTTTTGACTGCTTTAGAAGTTGAATTGAAAATTAGCAGTTACCCCTCGTTCTCCAAATTCATTTATATAATTAACACTTACTACAGGAATAGAGTTTGACAAATTCCTTGCTCTTGTAAAAGCATTAATACCACTTAATAAACGGTTTGCTACCATCAACGTTAAGAGTGTTGGAAGTTGATTTTCAGAATTAGCTATACGATCTCTGGTATCACGAAATTCGAATCTGTCATTATCAGATTCCCAATTCCATCTATTTTCTGGAGTATCGGGAAGAATATTTTGCCATCTGCGGGTTCTAAGTTGAAAATCATTGTACTCTGCAAGGTTATCAAAATTTGCTACAGCCAACTCAAACTCACGGTTTCTATTTGCTAAAGAAACTCCGGCTTTAGATCTTGCTAAAATACTCAGATTACCTTCTAACCGGTTTGCTCTTGCATTTAATCCAAAATAACCTGCCATTAACGCAATTTCTGAACCTAAATGAATTTTTCCTCTGCTCCAATTTTCGTTATCTACATATTGATGACCGAGACCTGGAACAACAAAAGAGAGAAGTAAGGCCGTTTTAGGATTAGGCATTTCTTCCAAAGCAACAACTTTATTCGGTTGATCAAATTCAATTCCTTGAGCGAAACTTTTTTCAATAACCATTAACCAACAAGGAATAATCAATAGCCATTTTAAATATCTATTAAATCCGAATTTATTCTGTGTATTCAACATTGATTATTGATTGTTGGAAATTGGATATTACCTGTTCTACTTCTTCCGTTCTCTGCCCCAATGTCGGAAAATAGAAACGCTAAATCCAATCATCAGCAAAAAAGTACCCAGCCAAACAACGGAAATGAAAGGCTTTTGTTCTGCTACAACTAAGATCCATTCGCTTTCATATTCTTCATCTAATCCCGTAATAGTAAGATCTATTTCACCACTTTCAGGATATACTTTTGAGAAGCTAAATGTAAGATCATGGCCCGGTAATTCCACCGGTGGAGCAAATACAAAAGTTTTGCCTTCTTCGTCGTTGTACAATGCGAACAACGGCTCAATCAAGTATTGCTGACTACTTGCCAAATGTGTTAACTGAATCTGAGCCCGCACGCCAATATTTGTATTAGGAGGCAGCTTAGTTGTGTCTTCCATTGCATAGTTAATGAAATTCATTTCAAAACCGCCTACGGTAATGATCTCTCCTTTTTCAAACTGTATGGTTTGTGTTTCAGGAGTGTTACTATCCATACCATCTACAGGATCAACGTTTGCACGGCGGGCAATCATATCGTTGCGTTGCTTAATGAAAGAACTACCCGCTACATATAAATAAATATCACTTATTAATCCGGAACGAACATCGGGATCAACCGACCACTGAACATTATCTTGTGTAGAAGTAGCCAGCATCGGATACACTTCAGGGTACATATAAAATGGATCTCCACTTCCTAATGGTAATGGCTCAAAAAGAAGTTTGTAGGTTTGCTGACCAGGGCGATTTTGATCTGACAGATCGAAGCCTGTATAAGTTACTATGTATTCATCATTAACAATTTTCGGTTCTTCAAGTTTCAACTCCAAAAATAGTACAGGTTCAGTGACCGTGAATTCCATTTCATCTTTGATCACGCCTTGCTTTACTTGTTCGTTATAGTTGCTGATTCTTTCGTCCAGCATTGGCTTGTTATAAACTGAAGAAGCCAAAATTCCAATCAATAAAATCCCAAAACCAACATGAGTTACTGAGCCACCGATCAACTTTGGTTTTTTTACACACAGCTGAACAATTACGAAGGTATTTCCAACAACTGCAAAGAAAGCAGTAAACATATATAAAATGTAGTATGGATCTCTAACCTCGCCCAAAAACACAGCTGCAATTGTTAGTGCTGAAGTAATTAACAGTGGGTTAATTAGTGCTGATGCTAAGGTCTCAAAAGAATATTTTTTCCAGAATAGATATTGGCCCAACACTGTAAATACTGCCATCAACATAGCAATTGGCATACTCCACTGGTTGTAGAAACTTATCTCCGGCGGTGTTGGGTTTTCATTGAATAACAATCCTATAATAGGAGAGCTTGTTCCTAAAATGATCACCATCCCCAGTATGAACAACAGGATTGCTCCTGTAAATGTCATGAACTCACGAGACAAGATCTGAGATTCTTTTTCCTGAGAAGGAAGTTCCTTATATCTCCACAGAAACATTCCTAAGCCAAGTCCTGTTATTACAATCATAAAGATGAGTAACTGATTGTATAACCCAAGATCCACGAAGCTGTGAACTGAAGAGTCTGCTAATATCCCTGATCTTGTTAAGAATGTTTCATATACAATAGCTACATAAGCGAGTAATGCAAAAATAAGGGATGACTTCTGAGCAACTGAGCTTTTTCGCTGAATGATCATTGTATGAATTCCAGCCGTTCCAATCAGCCATGGAACTAATGAGGCATTTTCAACGGGATCCCAAGCCCAGAAACCTCCGAATGAAAGTGTAACATATGCCCAATATCCACCAAGGAATATCGCTGTTAGCAAAGCTACGTTTGAGCTTAATGTCCATGGTAAAGCAGGACCAACCCATTCATTATATTTTCTTTTCCATAATGCCGCCATCGCAAAACAGTATGGAATGGTCATCATAGCAAACCCTACAAATAAAAGAGGTGGATGGATCATCATCCAGGGACTTTTAAGAAGATCATTCAACCCACTCCCATCGGGTGGAGAAAAATCCGGATTGTTTTGAACTACCGGAATATTCGGAAATTGTTCAGCAAATGTCCTGAACGGAGAAGCTCCGATCGTAAGGTCTCCAAACTGCCACCCAACGATCATGGATATCAAGAACAATTGAGTTAGTGTCAGGAAAAACATTACCGGAGCGCGATATGGAGCTCGAGTCCAGCGAATCAAACCCAATCCAAATAACCAGGAAAAAAATATCCACAGCATAAAACTGCCTTCTTGCCCACCATAAAAAGCAGACCAGATGTACTTAGCAGAAAGATCTAAGCTGGTATAATTATAAACGTAATAGTATTTGAATTGATGAGTGAACAGCAAATAAACGAGCAAAGCCGATGCTGCGATCATAAATAAGCCTTGAAAACCAAAAAGCCAATTACCTATTTTTAGCTTTTGCTCATTTTCCTGAGAAGCGCTTTTGAAATAATAAAAAAGTGAACCCAACCCTGAAGCAAATGCCAGAGTTATTAAAAGTTTACCAACAATTCCAATCATGATCAGCTCTGTGACGCTTTTTCGAATTCAGGAGTGTCGTTGTATTTTGACGGGCATTTCATCAGCATTTCATTGGCATAAAAAGTCTCGCCTCTCATTTCCCCAATTACTACTAATCGATCTGCTTGCTCAAAGTTGTTTGGCTTAGGTTTTGAGTAAACCACCCTTTTGCTGTTTCCCTGATCATCTTTCATATAGAAGGAGAATATCTTCGTTTCCATGGAAAAACCATACTCTTTTGAATCATCCAAAACTCCGGCCACATGAGCGGTCTTCATTTCGGATGCTTTTTCAAAATTGGTGTAAGTGCTGATGCTCTCCCCAAAATTATACATCAAAAGAGAAGTAAATCCGATTATAGCGATGATTCCGATTACTAGTTTAGGCTTCATGATCGTCGGTGGTATTTATTTTTGATTCAAGCTTGCTCACATTTCTATCCACTTTAATGAGGAAGAACAGCAGTACAAACCAAATAATCAGAGTAACTCCAAGTACTACAAAAATGAGATCGTTTGAATACATAAATTGAATGAATACGTTTGATTGCTCTATTTCTTCAGCTCCGCTCCACTTATTTCCATACGTAGAAGTCAGGGTATCAACGGTAGCTTGAGGTGCATCTTGTATGCGAATGTTCATTTGCTAAAATTACGAATTTTCTGAGTGATATTGTACCGTTTTATATCTATGAACTACATCGTAGATCCAAAAGGCAAGTGCGATAAATCCTATGAATGCAGGATATAAAATATACCGTAATTCAGGAGCTGTTATTTCACTGAAAGCAGGATTTCCATCTGCTCCCGGATGCAGGCTTTCTAATTGTCTGGGAACGATATAGAGTAAAAAAGGAATGGTTGTTACCGCAAAAATATTGTATACCGCGGATAATTTAGCTCTCTTTTCCTCATCATCAAATGCAGAACGTAGTACGAAATATGCGTAGTAGATCATAACTGCCAATGCAGCTAAATTCATTTTTGGTTCTGCGAATGTCCACCAGGTTCCCCATGTAAAACGAGCCCAAAGAGAACCGGTAAGTAAACCACATATACCGAATAGGACTCCTACTTTAGCTGCTGATTCCGCTTTTATATCAAAACTGATAGTAGGTGAATTCAAATACCTTACGCTATAATAAACACTTATTGCAAACATGGAAAACATCGCCATCCACATGGGTACGTGGAAGAATATATTTCTGGCTGTTTGTTCCAAAATGGCAATCTTTGGAATATTGATTAAAATCCCGCTTGCAACGACAACTGTCATTCCTCCGGCTACAATGTATTTCCAGATCTTCAAGATGAGTGCTCTTTTCTGATTATTTTTTTTGAAGTTTAAATATACGAAGAAGCTGACTTTATTGAGGAATTTTTACCAATGTTTTCGAATAAAGAAAAGCTAATAGCAGTTAGCTGATAGCTATTAGCTTTTTTCTTTATTCGATACTTACATGTTCTTCTTTTGGGATGTGATTGATCCAGATATCATTAGATTGGATGCACGTTATTTTAAATCCGAACACATTCCCGGGCGTGAACGCCCTTCTAGCTTACATTCAAACACTTGAAATGAATTTTTAAGACTCAATATTCACCATTCCTTTTTCCATACTCATTCGATGTCCCGTGCCCGACCGCAGGGCTAAAGCCCATGCAAGCTTATGATCTGAATTAATCAAAAATTATCATAAAAAAGACAATCGATATTCATAATTCCTTGTTCATTATTCAATATTCGAACGTCCTTCTCGATGTTCTTCCCTTCATTTGTTATTTTAGCTTTCAAAAAGCACTCAATGAGTAATCCTGAAAAATCTATCATCCTCACCCCTTCCCGTAAAAACTATTTTTGGGGTTATTTGATCGGAGTGTTATTGATTCCTCTTTTCATTGGTGTAGCTGTGATTTGGTTCGTCAATAAAAAAAGAAATAGTATACGGTATCAGATTACAGATACTTCTATTACTAAGATCGAAGAAGAAACTAAAACCGAATTAGAACTGGTAAATATTCTTGAGACTTCTTTTTCACAAACAAGTTTTCAAAAGTTATTAGGTATTGGCACTATAAGACTGAAAGCCAATGTAAGTGAAGTTATTTTAGTTGGAATTGAACAACCTGCTTCTCTTCTGAATAAAATTGATACCGCTATCGCCTATCAAAAAGAACGGTTTAAAGCTTCAGAAAAGGTAAAACCGCAAAAACCCACTCATGATCCCGGTACGCTTGAAAAACTGGATTACCTGACCGGACTTTGGCAACAGGGATTGATCAGCGATGAGGATTATGATCAGGAAAAGAAAAAGTTTAATTAAGCTAAGAGCCTTAAAATATCGGAATGCTTCGCAAGTTGTAGTATAATTAGACGTAAGTAGAAATAAAACCTTAGCGGTTAAGTTTTTGAAGAATATTCCCTCCACATTTTTATGTTTTCTCATCCTTTGCACTAGTTGCGACTTATTCACTAATGAGCAGAAAGAACCAACCGGAGAATTGATGCCATTAGCAGTTGGTAACTACTGGGAATATGAAAATACTTATTTGGATGTAATTAAAGATACTTTGCTCTATGAAGTAACTGAGGAAATTCAAATTCCTATCGGTGACACTACATATACAGCTTATGCGATGAATTTTATACCCCTCCCTCCAGATTTACCTTCTTATTATTGGTTACGAAGAAATGATGAAGAAGGTCTTTTTCTGATGGGTGGAATTTCTGATACCGATACTCTTTTTATGAACGAAGTCGAATACAGATTGCCCATCAGAGTAGGAGAAATTTTTGAGACTCCTCGTATTTCATTCTCTTTTGCTCGACGTGAGTTTTATATCTCGGATACCCTCAGTATTACCTTAATAGATGATGACAGAGAAGTAATTACTCCTGCCGGTAAATTTAAATGTTTTGTTTATAATTTTGATTTAAGTGCTGGTGATGATGTAGCTGAAAGATTTGACTATTATTTATTCTATAGCTTAGGTGTAGGATTAGTAAAGCAAGAAGAAAGAGGAAAATTTAATCAAGATATTAAATCTGAGTTTATACTTATGAATTATCAAATACGATAATTAAACATAAATAACTCTGCCAGGCTATCACTGAATACATTGACATAGAAATCAATGAATGAACGATGTTGTTACTTATTATTCTTTTTAAACCCCTTTTACAAAAAGAAATCGTTTATTAAGCCCGTACAATAATTACGGAGTATAATGAACAAACTAACATCCCTTTCACTTCTAGTGTTATTGATGAGCTTTTCTTTAAGCAACTTTTCATCAGCACAAAATCAAAAAGCTAACTTTGAGCTGGCAGAACGTTTTACCACTCAGAAGATGCAAAAAATGGTGGGAAGTACTTCGGTATTTCCACGCTGGATCGAAGACACCAATAACTTTTGGTACACTTACGAAAATTCCGAAGGTAAAAACTGGTATTTCGTAAATTCCGAAAGAGGAAATAAACGACTTCTTTTCGATCAGGAAGAAATGGCAGCTCAATTATCTGAAAGTTTCAGCAGAACCTTTAATGCCAAAGATCTGGACTTAAAAGGCTTTGATTATGACACTGACCGTGAGCTATTCACTTTCCATGTAGACAGTATCGAGTTCACTTATAATATTAACGGGAACCGATTAATAAGAGGAGATTCTCTGGAAAAAGATGAGCGCGAAAACTGGAGATCGTTTTCGCCCGATAGTTCCTATGTGGTTTTTGCAAAGCATCACAATCTGTTCATTATGGGTAAAGATGATCACGACAGTACTGCAACTCAGATCACTGAAGACGGAGAGCGCTGGTTCAGTTATCAATTTAGTGACGGAGACACATCCAAAACCGAAAAGCACAGAGCGAGGGTAAACTGGTTTGAAGACAGTAAGAAATTTTGGGTTAAACGACAGGATAAACGTAAAGTAGATGATCTATGGGTGATCAATTCGTTAAAAAAACGTCCTGAGTTAGAAACCTATAAGTACCCAATGCCGGGCGAAGAAGATATTTTTGTGGACGAGATCAAAGTCTTTGATCCTGCTACTACCGAGCACGTAACTTTAGATACCGACAAATGGGAAGATCAATCTTTGGGTGGAGCTTATTTCAATCAAGGTGGTATTTTTGAAACTGACAGATCTGATTTCCTATACATACTTCGAAGAGACAGAACCTGGAGTAAGATAGATGTATTAAAAGCGAATACATCAACCGGTGAAGTTGAAATTCTGTTTTCAGAAGAAAGTAAACCCTATTTCAATACGCGATTTGCTCGTTTGGCGATCATCAATGAAGGAGAAGAATATATCTGGTGGAGTGAGCGTACCGGCTGGGGTCAACTCTACAGATACGACAGCAATGGAAATCTGAAAAATCAAATAACTTCAGGACCGTGGGTAGTTGGTAATGTTATTAAAATTGATACTACGGCTTCCAGGATTTTCTTTGAAGGATACGGGCGTGAAGAAGGACAAAATCCTTACTACTCAAACCTCTATAGTGTAAAATTTGACGGCTCCGGTTTTTCTCATCTAACTCCTGAAGATGCTACCCATTCCATCAATGCTTCGGATGAGGGAAATTACTTTGTAGATAATTATTCCAGAGTTGATCTGCCTACCAAGTCTGTACTACGAGACGGCTCCGGTAAGGTAATTACAACTCTTGAAGAAGCCGATATTTCTCAGATGGTGGAACAAGGATGGAAAGCTCCGGAATCATTCAAAGTTAAGGCAGCAGATGGCGCAACTGATATTTATGGAGTGATGTGGAAACCATTCGATTTCGATTCTACAAAAACTTATCCGGTTATTTCTTATGTATATCCGGGACCTCAAACAGAACCTTTTCCTGCTAACTTTACGATCGGAGGTTCCAGAGCACGTACCACAACATTAGCTCAGGTTGGGTTTATTGTTGTTGCAATGGGTAATCGTGGCGGAAGTCCTATTCGTTCTAAATATTATCACAACTATGGCTACGGCGATATGCGTGATTATCCATTAGCTGATAACAAATACGGAATCGAACAGCTGGCAGGAAGACATTCGTTTATTGATGCGAGTAAAGTTGGAACTTACGGTCATTCCGGTGGTGGATTTATGAGTACGGCTCTTTTGCTTACTTATCCGGACTTTTATGATGTAGCGGTTTCTTCAGCTGGTAACCATGACAACAACATTTATAATATTTGGTGGGGTGAAGTTCATAACGGTGTAAAAGAGAAAAAGAAAACCGTTACCAAAATGAATGAGGACAGCACCAAAACCAAAGAAGAAGTCATTACGTTTGATGCTCCTGTGGAAACCAATATCGAACTGGCTAAGAACCTGAAAGGAAAGTTATTACTTGTTCACGGCGATATGGATAATAACGTTCATCCGGCCAATACAACCAGATTAGTAAATGCGCTCATCAAAGAAGGAAAGCGTTTTGATATGATGATGTTACCTGGACGAAGACATGGTTTTGGGCCTATGCAACCATATTTCGATCGCATGACTTGGTATTACTTTGCGGAGCATTTGCTTGGAGATTACCGAACGAATGTGGAGTTTAATTTACCTGCAGATGAGGATTGATTTGATACAAAAGATAGGGACGTATGGCGATACGTCCCTACTTTTTGATTTGGATTCACTTCCATCAGAATAGTAACTTCTCTTGCAGATGGCACTCTTTCATCTTCTTCTTTCCATTTCTCACTGAGTGCAAATTTTGTGTCTTTACTTATTAACCAGTTCCTGGGAAGAGATATTCTGATACACTTTTTCCTGCTTTGTAACAGATAAAGTCCATACAATCCCGGCAGTAATCATTACTCCACCGTAGATCATTATCAATGGTTTTACTCCAATCAGATCTAATTCTAAACAAGCTGCAGCCACCATCACAGAAAAGGAATTCGCAATAGTAAACAGCAACCATTCTGTACTGAATATCCTGCCTCTAAATGTATCAGTTGTTCTTTTTTGAAGGAGTATTGTGCTCATCACCCAATTGGCTCCGGATGCGGAATGAGCCAAAAATACGAACAAGATCATCACCAAAATGCTTGTGCTCCATCCTACTACCATATACATCAAACCCGTAGTTAAAATGCTGAAGCCCATCACCATTACCCAATCTTTTTGATCTTTGAATAATTTTCTTCCAATTATTGGCCCAACTCCTGTACCGATCCCTCGTGCCGCGTACAACAATCCTAATCCGATACTTCCCATCTTGAGTACATCTTCGCTGACGATAATGAGTAGATATACAAGACCACCCAAAAACATCGTTGAAGTTCCTTTAGCAATACTTGGCCTGAGAATATCCTTGTTTGAAATCAAATAATGAGTACCTTCTTTAATTCCGACAAGTGGATTTCTGGTTCTGAGCTTTTCTTCAGCAGTTTGTTCGGTTTGAGGAATAACGGCTTTGTACAGAAACCAAGCTGAAATGATGTAACTGAATGCATCCAGAATAAATACGAGATCAGTTCCCAACCATTCTGTTGCAAATCCACCTATCGCCATTCCAGAAGTAAATATAATGCTCCAGGTTGCGGTTGAGATCACATTTGCGTCTACCAGTTGTTCCGGCGTGGTAACATTTGGTATGGATGATGTTTTAGCGGGTTCAAAAAGTGCCGAGATCATCATCTGAATGGAAGTAAGAACGAAAGCAATCCACAGGGTTTCCGGAGATCTAACCAGTAAAATTCCCAATAAGGCAACTGCTCTGGCAAAATCACAAAAGAGCATTAATTTCCTGCGGTTAAATCTATCTGCTAGATAGCCTGCAAATGGGGAAAAGAAAGCCAGACTGAGCATTTTAACTACAATTATCAATCCGAGAAGTAGTTCTGAATCAGAATATTTGGCAATTAGCGCATAAAGGGCAAGGAGTCCAAACCAATCGCCGAAATTAGATACTGCCTGACTCAACCACAGCAATCTGTAATTTCTGTTTTCCTTTATTAAGCGGATGTAAGGTTGAAGACTTTTCAAAAATAGTGATCGTAGTTTTAGCAATCATGATGATTACCAAATTTACACCTTTATCATTCGGAATGATTATTGAGTTTTTGAATGAAGCTGATAGATGGTCAATAAAAAAGATTTGTCATTTCGATCGGCTGTGAGAAATCTAGCAGTCTATATCAAAATAAAGTTTTAGATTTCTCCCGTTGTTGGAAATGACAGCGTAAATAATTGGGTATTACATTAAAATTACAAACCCATCTTTTATGCACCTTGAACTTTCTTTCTGTGGCTTCAAATCACTGTTCATCAAAAGCCAAAATAGCATTCAAAATAAGTTGAACCGAAGATTTATAGAATTCCTGAGGAATAGTTTCAAACTCATCGGTCGCCTTATGATAGTTTTCATGGTCTTCCACTCCGAAATATACAAACGGAACTCCTTTACTATGAAACGGTCCGTGATCGGACGAGAACGTCCAGTCGTTATATCCAAGATCAGGAGTATCGTGACCAAACAATAGCTTCAATCCCGCTGTATCAATAGATTCCAAAATTGATTTAGTCTCAGGATAATGATAAGTCCCGGCAGCATAGATCTCACTACTATCGTTTTGGCTGATCATATCCATGTTGATGTTAAGTTTTATCTTACTCAATAAAACCGAATCTTCAACAAATGCTCTGGCGCCTTGTAATCCCATTTCTTCCGCATCAAAAGCTGCGAAGATAAGCGTATGGTTGGGCTGATTTTTAACAAAATAATCAGCTAGTGCAAGTAAAGCCGCAGTTCCGGATGCATCATCATCAGCTCCGTTAAATATCAAAGAATCGTTTCTTCCTAAATGGTCATAATGAGCTGTAACTACTATTATGGAATCCATTTTTCCCTCAACTTGGGCGATTACATTTATTCCTGTCATTTCTTCCTGAGTTCGGCGACTTTCGAAAGTAAATTCATGGGTATATGAATCCTGAAACGGCTCAGCTCCTTCTTCCTGAAAACGAGTAATTATATATTCACGAGCAATTCTATTTCCCTCGGTTCCGGTTCTTCTTCCTTCTGTAGCATCCGAAGAAATAAATCGAAGATCTTCGATAAGTTGAGTAGTATTCAGGCTTGGTTTATTGTTAGGTTGACATCCCAATACCGGTATTAATAAAAGAAGGAGTAGTTTTTTCATGAATTGATCGCTTTAATTTTGAGCGCTAAAGATTGAGTTTAATCAGACTCAAATCAATTCTAAAAAACTAGTTTTACAAAAAAGTTAAAACGACAGGATATTGAACCGTTTTCTTCGTTTGTTTTCTGTTTAATACGTTGATCTATATAACTAAAAAATTATATTTGAAAAAAATCCGCTATAGATCTTGGTCAGCGAAACGTAGTTACAGACTCAATGAGAAAAAATATTTTTAAGGCGATCAATAAGTTTTTCCTTCATGTCAGAATCCATTTCGTATGCTTTCTTTAATTCTGTTTTTCTGTTTATATAACAGGTTTGACATGCAAGCATGGTTTTACCTTGATCTTCCAGCTTTTTTAATTCCACTTTATAATTACCAATAGGTCGTTCAACCCCTTCTTGTGAACTGCAATAGGAACATTGTCTAGTAATTATATCCATAAGATAATTTTGACTTTTTCTTACCTGGCAATGAGGTATCCTCAAAAACCAATTTAAAATTGAATTATATCGCAGAAATAACAATAGGAAGAAGTGCTCAATTATCTAGGTAGAAGTACCTATTAACAGCTATTCTCAAATACTGCAACTATTGAAATAAAAAGTCAAAAAAACCCCAATCAAGTCAATGATTGGGGTTAGAATTTTTATTTAATATAACCTACTTAATAAGTGTCATTCTTTTTGAATCCACGTGTTTACCGGCTACAATTCTGTAGAAATAGATACCTGAAGCGAGGTTACTGGCATCAAATGTAATCTGATACCATCCAGCAGCTTTCCTTTCGTTATCAACCAACGTTGCTACCTTTCGACCTATCAAATCAAATACTTCCAGCCTCACGGTTCCATTTTGTGGTACGGCATATGTTATTACCGTAGAAGGGTTAAATGGATTCGGATAGTTTTGTTTCAGTTCTGCTTCAACAGGAAGTTCGGCCATTAGTTCAGCTGAGGTCGCAAAGCTTGGATCTGTCTGCACTTCCAAAGTATCATAAGAGGCAATTCCATCAAGATTACGAACCTGTATTGCCACATAGAAGGTGTCTGCTCTTGGCCGTGCCGTGACTGAGAAAATACCATTAGAAGGATTGAAATTAATCGTTTCAACCGAATCAGAAATAATATCGAATCTGAAATCAAGTTGATTATCCAAAGTATTGGTATCACTGACATAATCCCAAAGATTAAGAATTTGAGTATCTTCAGTTCTTACCTCAAATGGATCCGGAAGATTGGAAAACATAGGGCTATCATCCACCCCTTCCTGGCCACCCCAAGTGATGTCCATATTGTTTGCCTGTCGCATAACTCTCATTGCGGCAGCACCTTCTTCGTTAAGCTCGATAGTACCAATATTAATGCTTACGCCATCCTGAAGATCCAGCTTCGACCACTCCACAAACATTTTACTGGCATTATCGGAGTTCATCCCTGATCCCAACAAAAACCCGGCTATAGAATCTGGGCTACTATTTGAGAATGTAGCCGACTTTTTTAATTGATTTCGAGCGCTTTGTGTGTCATGGTCTCCAATCGAATCATCCAGTTTTGTTGCGTCTACTGCTTTGTCCTCTAAATGTTGGCTACCCGTTGAACTACTTGCCGTTGCCTGCCCATTAATATTCGCGATTTTTGCATTGCTATTTGGGCTATCATCAAAATATAGTACTGAACTAACATCCCAATTGCTTATATCCTGATTAAATGAAACTGCACCAAAAAACATACTAGATACGTCAGTAAGATTTTTGGCTCCCCACTCTCCATCAGTTGAAGCGATGCTCTTTGGGGTACTGCTCTTAGGTTGCCCATTATTAAAGTTTTGCGCTAAATTGAACATTTTTTTTGTGTTCCTAAGGTCAAGATTGCCTCTGAATAACCATAAGAATATGTTCTGATTAAACATAACAGAAGCTTCAAACATCGATTCCATTGTAGCAACAGAAGATACATCCCAAATGCCGATTGGTTGGTTAAAGTGTCTATGATATTGAAACATAAATGACATATCCGTAACAGATGAAACATCCCATTTGTCTAACGGTTGATTGAATTGAGACCGCCCTTGAGGATTCGAAAAAGGATCGGTCCAATTTGATCCAAATACAAAATGTATTTTATCATCAAACATACTTTTCATGTTTGTGACATTAGATACATCCCAATCATTGATTGGACTATTAAATGCCAATGAATTAGAAAACATGCCTTCCATATTAGTAACCGAGGAGACATCCCATTTACTAATGTCCTGATTGAATTTCATTCTATTAAAATTGTTAATACAAGGATCGCCAGGCTCAGTTAAAAAACCACACATCCTACCACGATTCCAACCTGCAAACATGTAATACATGTTTGTAACATTCGAGACGTCCCATCGACCAATAGGCTGATTAAAACTACCGATTGTCATAAATAACTCAGACATATCCGTGATTCCGGTTGTAACACTGGTTACGAGCTCAGGGTTATTTCCATCCGCATCGAGTAATGCAATTAAGCCTGCTCTATCGCGCAGGGTATGTGTAACCGGTTCACCATCTATAATAACAAAACCTTGTTCATTGATTTCTGCTTGTTCGTTGGCTTTAACCGTATAGTTATTTTCTGCTAAAAAGAAGTTATTATACATCTCAACACTATCAACCCCAATGGTTTCAGAGAAACTTACCGCTGGAATTTCAAAGGTTGCTGAAAGTTTAAATTTGACACCTTCCGGGTTGGCGATCTTTATGTTTCTGGTCATCAATTCCCAGGTGCCATTCTCAGCATTGAATACAGGCTTGGTGAAGCCGGATAAAGCGTTATCATTATCCATATTAGTAGCTGTCCACTGAACTCCGCCTGTTTCCTGAGATACCGGTTCCCCATTCCCTAATACCTGAATAAGTAATTTAGTATCTGCCGAGAATCGTTCTTTAGCTATATCAAAGGTGTATTCAATGGGCTCGAGTCCTTTGTCATTGAAGGTCCAGTCAAATTGGTTAATAATTCTTTGGCGGCTGCTGACAGCTTGGCGTGAGTAGTACGTACTGTCTACATCCATAGTAAGATTAGATGGCAGATTTTTTTGCGACCACTTGATAAGCAGTGAGTCATAATTTGCAATAGACAGATTGGTACCTCTAAGAAAACCAAATGGTGGGTCTGATAATATTTCTACGGATGTAATGTCCCAGTCGCCCAGATTTTGATTAAACTCGGATGCATTATGGAACACCCCTCCCATATCGGTCACCTGACTCACATCCCAAGTAGACAGATCCTGATTGAAAGAACTAGCCTCTCGGAACATTCTCGCCATATTGGTCACTTTACTCACTTCCCAATCAGATATATCTGCATTGAAAGAACTTGCCTCACTAAACATACTTTGCATGTTGGTTACATTACTCACATTCCAGGAAGATATATCTGAATTGAAGGAGACGGCCTTAAAGAACATCGATTCCATTCTTTCAACATTTGATACATCCCAATCACTTAGATCTCCATTGAATTTCGGAGTATTAAAAAACATCCCCCTCACATCTGTAACTTTACTTAGATCGGGGACATCGGTAGCATTGTATTCCATATTGATTCCCCATGCAAACATCCGATCCATTTTTTCCCACTCTATTGTGCCCCAGTTTTCCAATGAGACGAGTTGATCTAACTTGCCCTCTTCCACAGGATCCATGTGAGGGAAAATTCCGGTAATGGATACTGTGTGAGTATCAGCACTGGCATAGGTATGTGAAGGATCTGGATCATCCAGCCCACTGAATTTTTCAATGGTTCCGTCGCCCCAATCGATTACGAAATCAAAATCGGATATTTCTTCACCCCCACCGGTTGGAATGGTTACGGTTTCATCCGCTGATGTTGTTAGCCAGCGGGTCGTGAATGTGGCTACCTTTCCGCCGTCATTAAAGGTCCAGCCCAGTTCCACAAGTTTTTCGTAAGCTTGATTAGAT
The DNA here is from genome assembly GCA_002364085.1 of Balneolaceae bacterium UBA3186. GTDB lineage: Bacteria > Bacteroidota > Rhodothermia > Balneolales > Balneolaceae > Balneola. The sequence goes on from DEXK01000006.1 coordinate 144,683, forward strand.
AGAATAGAGCGCTGTGCCTCTCCAAAAGAAACGGTCCGCTCTGTGCTGACACTTAATTTATCTGCCCACCCTAATAAAGTAGAATCATAATTAACGGTCGAAAGAGCGGTCCCATCCATAAAGCCGGATCCTCCGCTTTCTCCATCAAAGGTTACCACGTTTCGGATATCCCAGGCTCCCAGATTTTGATCGAAAGATGTTGCCTGCGCAAACATAGATTCCATTGTTGTTACTGAACCTACATCCCAGACTGATATGTCCTGATTGAAAGCATCGGCTCCGGCAAAGAGTAATTTCATATTGGTAATATTCGACACATCCCAACCCGAAATATCTGAGTTAAACTTGGAAGTACCGAAGGAGGCAAACATACCCTCAATACTGCTCACGTTATCCAGATTTGGAACATCCTGAGCTGTAATCTCCAGATTGGTCGCATTGGTAAACATATAGGCCATACTCTCCCATACAATATCCCCCCAACGGGCTACTTCCGTCAACTGTGGCATAGAGGTTGAATTACTCTGTGCATTCATAGCTGGAAAAGTTCCGGATATTGCTATTATCGTAGCATCTATACCAGAATAGGTATGTGAGATTGTTGGATTATCTCCGGTATAGCGCTCCAAGATACCATCGCCCCAATCAATCGTGAAGTCGTATTCGGAGAGTTCTTCCAATCCTGCTACCGGTATGTTTATAGTAGGATTTGATTCTTTGATATCCCATCGTGTTAAAAATGTATTGTAAAAACCACCATCCGTGAACGACCAGTTATGGAGATTCATCAAGTCAAGCTTATATCGTTCACCTGCACCGTATTTGACATCTCCCACATTCAGGCTTAGCCCTGTAGGTATATTCTCCAGCTTAGACCATTTATTTAACAAAAGGTCATAGTTTTGCATAGAGAGATTTGAGCCTTGCAGAAACCCATACTGGTTATTATCCAGACGAATAGCACTGGAAATATCCCAAGTACTGATGTCCTGATCAAAGGATGCAGCATTCAGAAACATACCGCCAAAATCGGTTACTTTACTTACATCCCAACCTGATACATCCTGGTTGAAGGCAGTAGCATTAGCAAACATTCCGAACATATTTGTTGCCGACCCGGTATTCCAAGTGGAAACATCTCCATTAAAAGAATCGGTATCCTGAAACAATCCTCTCATATTTGTTACGGATGAAACATTCCAGTTGCTCAATTCCTGATTAAAAGCATCTGCGTTTTGGAACATCTCTCGCATGTTGGTCACCTTGCTGACATCCCATGTTGAAATATCTCCATTGAATATTGTGGCCCCATCAAACATAAAGCTCATGTCGGTTACAGTAGATGTATTCCATCCGCTGAAATCTCCATTTAGCTTTTCTGCCGCAAAGAACATTCCTGCTGTTGAAGTTACCTTCGAAAGATCCGGTGCATCTGTAGCTTTGTACTCCATATTGCGTCCCCAGGCGAAGGTATTCACCATATTTTCCCATGCATTATTACCCCATTGCTCAATAGAAGATAATTGATTCAGATCTCCGTCTGCACCCGCATTCATGTAAGGGAAAATCCCTTCTATTTGTATGGTATGCGTGCCCGCTGTTGCGTAGGTATGAGAAGGATCAGGATCATCTCCTGTAATGCGCTCAACCGAACCATCACCCCAATCGACGATAAACTCAAAATCAGAAATTTCTGTTCCACCGCTTGTAGGTATAGTTACTGTTTCATCTGTAGAAGTTGTAGTCCATGTAGTGATAAATGCATTTGAAGGGTTTACTGTAAGGACTTCATTTACGGTAACCTTAAATGTATCTGCAACCGAAAATTCTCTATCACTTGCACTTACTGTAATATTTGCAACTCCAAACTGATCTTGTTGAGGGAATAAGCTCAACGTATCTGATTTAAATAATCCTATTACAAGGGTTTGATCGTCTATTTCAGTAACAGAATAAGACAATAATTCTGAGGTGGTTTCAAGGTCTTTGAAATTTGGACTTACAATTATCTTGTATTCCCCAGAATTTTCATCAACTACCACATCGGCAATAGGGGTACTTACTGTTGGGGCTGTATTAAATATACCGGCATCGCTAATGATCCAATTATTCGGATCGTTCGTTAATTTTGCACGGGCTGCTGAAGCCGCCGCAGTGTATTTCACATTACCAACACCTAATCTCATATTGCGTTCCACACTTGGTAAAGCTGCCCAGCCAATAAGTAAAGAATCATAATTGGGTGTGGTGAGTCCGGAATTACCCAAAAAACTATAGAAAGCGTCAGCATCTTCAAAACTTTGCACCTTCGAAATATCCCAATCACCCAAATCCTGGTCAAAAGATACTGCCCCATTAAACATTCCAATCATATTAACAACGTTTGAAACATCCCACTGGCTTAGATCCTGATTAAAAGAAGTAGCTTCTTGAAACATATTTTCCATGTTTAAAACAGAAGATACGTTCCAACTGCTTATATCCTGATTGAATGCACTTGCGTGGCTAAACATCAAAGACATGTTTGACACCTTAGAAGTTTTTTCACCCCAATTACTTAAATCCTGATTAAAGGCAGTTGCACCTGAAAACATCACATTCATGTATTCAACTGAAGACACATTCCAGCTACCAATTGGTTGATCGAATGCCGAAGTAGATGCAAACATAGCATCCATATATATCACTGAAGATACATCCCAACTACTGATGTCTTGGTTAAATAAGGTTGCACTATTAAACATAGCTCCCATATTTGTAACAGCACCAACATTCCAACTACTTAAATCTTGGTTGAATATCTGCGCATTAAAAAACATGGCATACATATTTGTAACAGAACTCACATCCCATTTACTTATGTCCTGATTGAATGTATGAGCATTGTTAAACATCTTCTCCATGTTAACTACCTGAGACACATCCCAGCTTGAAATATCTTGATCGAAGTTTGATTTTCCATCAAATAAATAGCTCATATCGGTTATTCCACTAGTACAAGTAGAAGCCGCATTGTCTGTAGTAATTTGATTTTTTGATCGTTTGGTAAACACACGGTCTTCGCCTTTGTAGGATATGATTCCTTTTTCTCCCTCAACTGCATCAGTACATACTACCGTAATTCCGTTTACAAGAACACTGAACTTATCTGAATATTGAATTTCCAGTGTCATATTAAATTCCGAGGAAGTATGATTAGCTGTGCCACCAAAAGCGTTCGGAATAACTGTACTTATAGTAAATTCTTTTTCTACCGGAAAATCATTTGCATCAACAAAATCAGAGACTAAGGCTCCCCAAACCCCCTCACCTTGATAAATAACATTTGGGAGCTCATTATTTGAATATTCATTAGGCTGCCAAATTAAAAGTAACTCACCTTTGTGTGCGTCTGTAATTTGAAGTCCGTCGATACTCAATTTGAATTTAAAGTACTCTGTACCTTTTAGTGTCGGGTTTACTTGAACGGGTGTCCATATAATATTTTCAGTATTAATAGCATCCCCTTCAAAATCCCAGTTATAAGTATCAATAATATTGATTCTCTTATCTAAATCTGAACCAGCATAAGTCAATCCAAGTGCACCAAATTTTATTGGATTTTCTTCGGTACCCAATTGGAGCGTTTGTGTATTCAATGCTTCAATTAACGCTGAATAATTAGACTGGCTAAATGATGTATAATTTAGAAAATTACTAAAGTCAGTTACTGAGGACATATCCCAGTGACTGATATTCGTGTTAAAATTCGAGAAATCTATTACAAAATTAGGGTCATAGAACATCTCACTCATATTGGTAATCCCAGAGGTACAAACATTCTGTAATTCATCCCATCGCGTGGCATCATTTGCAATACTTCGTAATGTTGTCTCATCTACCGTGGTATAAGTCACACCACCAACCACACCGGTATCGCCCGGAGAGGCGTCTTTACAGGTAATGGTTATGCCGTTATCAGCCAGCAAGAATAAGCTTGGTACTTCCACCCAAGGGCTGGAAACGGAAGTTCCTAGTTCAATGCCGTCATTAGGAGTCACCTCCACTTTTACAAACTTACCCGCTTGAGCTGAAGTTGGCGTAAAAGTGTTAGCCGTAGAGTCAGTGATGGCTGCCGCGTTGGTTCCATTTGCATCATCGGCAACATACCACTGGAAGGTACTGCCTGATTCGGCGTCGCCATCTGCGTCAGTAAAGGTGTAGCTTGCCATTAGTTGATCGCCTACTTTTGGCGTTCCGGCAATAAGAACGTCAGTGGCTACCGG